>JBARVV010000001.1:0-66647 GCA_049646445.1 Nodosilinea sp.
GCGATTTGGGAAGCGCTCAACGATTCACTGGGCTTTAGAGGTAACCCCATGCAGGCTCTCCTGATTCACTACTACACAGGCTAGCATGGCAAAAATCGGTAATTTAGTTCTCGGAAATCACCTTAAATGCCCCTAGCCGCTCGCTCGTGCCAGGGTGGTTAGGACGGCTCTCCTGCCGATTAGGCGATCGCCGTCTATAGATCAATGGCACTGACTTAAAGTCAAAACTGGCATGGCAAACCACGAGTTTTCAGGGGTTTCAGCCGCCAACTTATGCTTAAGTCAGTAACATTGGCATATAGAGGAATGGCACTGAATTAAGCTGAAATCAACCTTCGTAGATCGTCAGAAGCCTTGATCTACCGTAGGGTGGGCACTGCCCACCAGCCTTCATTCAGTGCTATTCGCCTATAGCTAGCATCTGCCAGAGAACCAGTGAAAGGCCTCGCCAGTCAGCCTACAGCGGGAGCCTAGACCAAAGCCACAATGGCTTGGTTGACGGCACTAAACACCTGCTCGCAGTGGTTGTCGAGTCTGAGCGGCAGCTCTTCATTTTTAACGACAAGGTTTACGCAGCCGGATCCTGCGGCTACGGTCGGTTGGTTAATGAGAACTTCAATGGTGGTGAGTTGAGACAGCGACACACGGCCAGGCTGCTCTTTGGCGACTAAATAATCGCCGTTTTCGTAGACCATATTTAACCCAAAGGCCTGCAAAGAGGTAATAATAGCGTCTCGCAGCCGAGAGGTTGTCTCGGGAATAGGCAGAGAATTGGTATAACGAGCCATAGGCGTCCTTTGCTGAGACCGTAACAACTATTGCTCAGGGCCAGGTCGATGGCAACTCAAGTTTAGTTCCCCAACGAACCCATCAATCTAGGACGTAGCCAGTCCTGGGCATATATCTTAATATATAACATAATTTTTGTGGGGATTAGGGTTGTCATTGGGCAGATGAGGTGATCGGTCTTGCCTGTAAGCTTGAGGAGGCAACCACTAGAGTAATGGCCGATGCCGGGTAAGCTGCTGGTTTTTGAAGGGGTAGAAGGCTGTGGTAAATCAACCCAGCTGAATATCCTGCACGCCGCTTTGCTGAAGAGCCGTGGCCTTCAGCAGCTCCAGCAGCAGAGCCTTGTTCCTGGCCTGCTGACCACCCGCGAGCCTGGGGGCACGGCTCTAGGTCTGGAACTACGCCAGCTGCTGCTGGGTGATCCGGGTGAGGGGCCAATGGCGAGCCGAACCGAGCTGCTGCTGTACGCTGCCGATCGCGCCCAGCATGTGGAAGAGGTGATCAAACCCGCTTTGGCAGAGGGCTGCTGGGTGCTGTGCGATCGCTTTATCGATTCTACAGTGGCCTACCAGGGCTACGGACGCGGCCTAGACTTGGCCCTGATTGACCAGCTCAACCAGGTGGCGACCGGGGGGCTGGTGCCTGACCTGACTCTGTGGCTCCAGCTCGATGCCGCTATGGGCCTGGCCCGTACCCGCCAGCGGGGAGCCGCCGATCGCATGGAGCAAGCCGATCTGGCCTTTCACCAGCGGGTACAGGGGGGCTTTGAGATACTGGCCCGGCAGCATCCAGACCGCATGTTGGCGATCGATGCGACGGCTTCTGTTGAGGCCGTTGCCAGCGAAATTTTTGCCGTTGTAGAAGGATATTTACAGCAGTGGTACGCTCCCAGTTTGACGGCCTAGTGGGCCAGGATACGGCCACTGCGCTGCTGTGGCGTGCGGTAGACCAGCAGCGGGTGGCCCCCGCCTACCTGTTCGCTGGTCCCCACGGGGTGGGGCGACGGTTGGCGGCAGAGCGCTTGGCAGAAATTTTGTTTACCCCTAAATCTGTGGCACCGTCCCCGGCGCTAGGACGGCGAATTGCCCAGCGCAACCACCCCGACCTGCTGTGGGTCGAACCTACCTACCTACACCAGGGCAGGCTGATTGGCGCATCGGTGGCCGCCCAGGAGGGCCTGAGCCGCAAAAGCCCGCCCCAAACTCGGCTAGATCAGGTGCGGCAGATTGCCCAATTCTTAGGCCGACCGCCCCTGGAAGCCCCGCGCGCGGTAGTGGTGATTGAGGCGGCTGAAACCATGGCCGAGGGAGCCGCCAATGGGTTGTTAAAAACGCTGGAAGAACCGGGGCAAGCGACGATTATTCTGCTGGCTCCCGGTCCGCAGTCGCTGCTGCCCACCCTGGTATCGCGCTGCCAAACGATTCCTTTTCAGCGGCTCAATGCGACGGATATGGCGACGGTGCTACAGCAGGTGGGGCAACCCGAAGTGTTGACGCAGCCGCAGATTTTGGCGATGGCCCAGGGTAGTCCGGGCGGGGCGATCGCCGCCTACAACCAGCTCCAGAGCATTCCCGCCGAACTGTTGAATGCTCTCCAACAGCCACCCCAAACCCTGCGCCAGGCCCTAGAGCAAGCCCGCCAGGTGGCCAAAACCCTCGATACTGAATCGCAGCTGTGGCTGCTTGACTACCTGCTCAACTGGTACTGGCAGAGCTACCCCACTCAAAGCTACCAGTGGCTACCCAAACTTGAAGCCGCCAAGCGCTACCTGCGCCGCTTCGTGCAGCCCCGCCTAGTGTGGGAAGTCATGTTAATGGAATTAGTCGAATCGTAAGGAAACCACCATTAGCCAAATTCATGCCTCAATTCAGCAATGCCCTTATTCTTAATCTTCTTCGGCCATTAGCCGCCAACGGATGGTTTGGGCGGTGACGCTGTCGATTTCACCTAGGCGCACTTGCACGGTTTCGCTGGTGACGGGGCCGAGGGCGGTGAGCAGGGCGCGCAGGTTGGGGGTGCTCTCGCCGCTGTCCACGAAGACCCGTTCAGCTAATTGGTTGAGCCGCTTCCATGCGGTGAAAAGTTTGACGGCGGTTTGCTCGATCTGGGCGGCCTGGGCCACCATATCGGCTGCGGAGTTGAGACAGCCCACCCGAAGCGCTTCTTCGAGGGCAAGTTCTAAGTCGACGCCGCTGGCTTCGAGCAGCTGCACCTGGTTGGCCGAGGCCAGGTACTTTGACAGGTAGCGGGCCTCGGCGGTGACCTGCTTCAGGGTGTCGAGATCGGGATTTAGCTCGACCTCGGTTTTGAGGGTGCTCTGGTGGACGGGGGGCAGCTTCTCCATCTCCTTGACCAGGGGGGCGATGTAGCGGCTGGGGATGGTGTTGTTGGCGGCTTTTTCCCGCAGGGTTTCAGGGATCAGGTCGGAGGTCATGGCGGCCCACTCGTTGGCCACCTGGCGCACCTCGCGGCGGGTGATGTGGTCGCCCTTGCGGGCGGAGTCGCTGACCAGCTGCTGAACTTCGGGGGCGGCTTTGGCGGTTTCCACAAAGGCACGCTTGCTGAACTGGTTGACCTCTTTGGGGGTGAGCATGCCCGCGTCGAGCAGTTGGTCGGCGCTCTCGGCTAGCTCGATCAGGTTGTAGGCGTGGCTTTTGGTGATTTCGCGGTCTTTGAGCCAGTTGAGAAAGCCGGTGCCGCGCCCGTCGCCACCGCGCTTTTCGCGATCGCGCACCGTCCGCAAAATCCGCCCCCGCCAGATATCGGTTTGCAGGTCGAAGCGATCGCACACCTGCCAGGCGGCCTCCATCTGCTGATTAAACTCGTAGTCAGAGATGTTTTCGTCGTCGGGATTGGGCAGGGCAACGGTGAGTTCCCCAGCCTGCATCGCCGACTCGATTGCCTCAGAAGAATAGGGCATTGCCGCCGTCATACCGTTGATACCACACGCACAGGTTGCCTATTCTCCCATGTCTGCCCGTGCGATCGCGCTCAAACCGGAAATAAAGCCAGCATTGAATGTGTCCCTGTCGCTAAACCAGGTTGCAAATCAAGCTAATTCAGGGGAAAACTGAGAGGGCGAAATCAACTGCACTGCCCCAGGTTTTGCCCCCCAGACCTCTGCTGTCACCCTGTGGGGTCGATTGACTACTCCATGGCCTTTCAAATTAACCTCTCCTTTAGTGTGCTCGCCCTGACGGCGGTGCTGAACGTACTGGTTGCCACTACGGCCTGGCAGCGGCGGGGGGCAACGCTGGCGCGCGCCTATTTTTCGCTCATGATGGTGGCGGCCACCTTCTATGCGGCGGTAGCGGCTATGGAAGCCGGGTCAGTGGCGATCGCCGACAAAATTTTTTGGTCTACGCTGGAATACGTCGGTACTGGCGGAACAATTGTCTTTTTTCTCCTGTTCGCCGAAGCTTTTACCTACGAGCGATCGCGCTTTCGGCCTCGGCAACTGGTCTGGCTCAGTCTCTGGCCCCTGCTCAACGTTGTTTTAGTGGCTACAAATGCCTGGCACCACTGGGTCTGGACTGCGGTTGTGCCAGGCTTACCGCCCAGCTACAGTGCGGTTTACGAGCACGGCCCTGGATATTTTTGGATCCTTATCTGCATTTACCTGTACGGGCTACGGAGCTTTCACCTGCTGGCCCGCGCGACCTTTCGCGGTGGACCCTTACGGCGGCGACAGACGCTGTTTTTGTTGCTGGGGGCGCTGTTTCCCTATGTCAGCGGCGCACTCTATTCGCTGGAGATTACCCCCGATGGGCTCAACCTGACCCCGATGTCGTTCATGGCAACGGGGCTCTTTTTCTTTTGGGCACTCTTTCGCATGGGTGCTTTTGATGCCGTACCCATTGCCCGCGAAATGTTAATTGAACATTTGCAGGATGGGGTTATTGTTGTCGATCTAGAGCATCGAATTGTGGACATCAATCCCCAGGGGCGATCGCTGACAAATCTAAAAAGCAGCTGCCTGGGGCGATCGCTCCACTTGGCTTTAGCCAATTTTCCAGAACTTTTAAAAAATTATGACGACGGCCTAGAAGCATCCTTTGGTCTTTGGCTAAATGCTCAATCTCTGACCTATGTCACCATTCAAATTTCGCCCCTAAGCGATTATCAGGGCCAAATTCACGGACGGTTGCTCACATTGCGCGATATTACCAAGCGTTACCAGGCAGAAGTAGAACTGCGCCAGGTCAATGACCGTCTTCAGCGTCAGCTAGAAGAGATCAAACGTCTACAGGCCAGACTTAAAAATCAGGCCAGACAGGATCAGTTGACCGGGTTATTTAATCGCCATTACCTCCACGAGATTTTACCCAAAATGCTACAGATGGCAGAGAAGGCGGGCTATCCCGTGGTCTTTGTCATGTTTGATATTGATCACTTCAAGCATATTAATGACACCTTTGGGCACCGGGTTGGCGATCTGGTTCTCAAAGCTTTTAGCCAAATTCTTCTGGAACAAATGGAAGCAGAGGATATTCCTTTTCGGCTCGGCGGTGAGGAATTTTTAGTCTTATTTCCGGGGCGATTACTGCATGTAGGTCAGCAGCGAGCTGAGGCCATTCGTCAAGCATTTGAGGCCTCGGCAGTGCATTGGTCAGGGGCCGAGGCAAGAACAACGGTATCTGGCGGTGTCGCCATTTTTCCTGACCAGGGCATCAATGACAACGATTTGCTCCACGCCGCCGACTTGGCTCTCTATGAAGCTAAAAAAGCAGGGCGTAACCGAATTATCTGCTCCAGCGGTCTACATTGCTAACCCATTGAGCCATACAGACCTGGATCTACAGTTAAACGCGACTGGAGACAGCCGACTTGGCACAAGTATTGCCTGGCACAAGTTTAGGAACTATTCCTAAACGCTAAGGCACCGGAGAGCCAGGAATCAGGGGGGCCAGAACGGTAGGTATAATTTCAGCCTTCGAGTACTAAGTACCGGTAGCCGACCAGCTAAACAGCCCTGGCGACAATCTAGCGCGACGTAATCATCGTCTAGACGGTAATCAGGGCTAATTTAGAGACGTTAGGGCCGGGGCAGCCCGCGCTAGCGGCGTTAGCCGTCGCTGCTGAGGCGTTCCACAATGGCCTGTTGCAGGGCGGGGTCTTGCTGAGCCTGGGCCAAAATTTGCTCAAACTCTTCGATGGTCAACTCTTCGGCTACGATCGCGGCCTGCATCTCCTGGCGGACATCTGCTCTTAGCGTAGCGACCTGGGCGGCGGCAGCGGTAAATTGTTCGGCTTGTTCGGCGGGCACTTCAGCGGCAGTTTCTGGCGACTGCTGCGATTCGGCGATCGTGTTGTAGTCGTCTACCGTGAGCCCCTCGGCCTCAACGGCGGCCACCAGTTCGGCCTGGGCCGCTTGCTGAATGGCTTGAATCGCTTGGTAGGCGCTGACAAAGCGATCGATTTGGCCCTCGGACACCTCAATGGGTGCAACCTGTTCGGATTGGGCGGGCTGAGCCGGGTCGGGAGTCTCTTGTTCCTGAGCGATCGCAGCCGCTGGGACACCCAGCATGAGAGTAGCGGCCAGCAGACTTTTTAGCAGAGTTGACGGTTTCATAGCGATTGTCCTCGCATATCATCAGCTGCAAACTTCGCTGAGGAAGTTCACGGTGGGCACCAGCGAACTAGCGCCCATGGGTTGACACCCTATGGGGCGTTCATGGCTGCCCTATGACGACAGTATGACGATGATGTGACAGTGGTGCGACCTGCTCGCCTCCAGCCCGCCAAGATTAACCCCTAAAATATTTGACGCACTAACCTGCTGCTCAGGGTCTCGGCCCCTGTAGTAAGGGGTTTGGCAAGGGGTAGGCAAAGGGTAACTATGCCTTAAACTGTAGGGGCAAATCAAAAGCATTCGTTACCATGATTTTTCCCGGAGCTCCGGTTACAGTCGTTAATGCCAGCGATATTTACTACGGTTTTCAGGGTCTGGTGCAGCGCATTACCGATGGCAAGGTAGCGGTGCTGTTTGAAGGCGGCAACTGGGACAAGCTCGTCACCTTCAACATGGCAGATCTAGAGCCGGTTAGCTCCTCCGGTAAGCGGCGCTAGCCATGCGGTTATCCCTGCCCCACACGGCGGCCCAGGCGCGTCAGCCTGACCACATCGCCGAGGTGATTGAAACGGCGACTACCGAGTTTTTGGCCCAGTGCCTGGAGCCAGAGGCGCTGGCGTTTTCGGCCATGCCTCCCTTTGGCAGCTGGGTCACTGCCGTAGATGAAGAATCGGGCAACACGGTCTATGGGGTGGTCTACCACGCCACCACCAGCCCGATCGATTCGGTGCACCGGGCCAGGGCGCTGGGTCTGTCGCTGGAAGATCTGCGCCAGCAGCAGCCGCAGATTTTTGCCATGCTCAAAACCGAGTTCAAGGCTGCGATCGTCGGATTTCGTGCCCCTGACCTAGCCGGACAACCCCTAGGGCCGCTGTTTCAGCATCTGCCGCCGCGCCCGCCCCAGGTGCACCAGGCGGTGTACCGCTGTACCCCCGAGGCGGTGATTGAGTTTACTGATCAGCTCGATTTTTTGAGGACGCTGCTGGCCATGGGTAACGCCCCGGTCGACAGTCTGGCGGCGGCGGTACTGCGTCAGGGCTACCAGCTGCGCAAGCTCGATCGCCCCTGGCTGGTAGAAGCGGGCCGTACCCTGAGCATTTTTTTAAAAGATGACTACGATCGCTTGCGGACTATTCTGGGGCAGGTCTATGCGTGAGGCCCAGGGTTCAAGGTGTAGAGTTCAAGGTACAGAGTTCAAGGCAGGGAATCTGCTTTTCTCTTAAACTCTACCCGTTGAACTCTACACCTTTACACCATGCAAACCTTTGACTGGATTGTGGTCGGCAACGGCCTGGTGGGGGCGGCCGTCAGCTATGAGCTGGCCCGGTGCGGGCTCTCGGTGCTGCTGATCGATCGCGCCCTCGACCCCGGCAACGCTACCCGCTACAGCTACGGCGGCATTCCCTACTGGTCGGGCAGTACGGCGCTGACCCAGCAGCTTTGCCACGAGGGCATTGCCAAGCACCGCCAGCTCAGCGAAGAACTCGAAGGCGACACCGAGTTTCGTGAGCTAGACCTGCTGCTGACCCTGGCGGCAGATGGCGATCCCAAAGCTGCCGCAGAGCACTACGCCAACTGTGCAACACCGCCTCAGCTGATTTCGGCGACCGAGGCCAAAGTCCTAGAGCCATTGCTGAATCAAGATGCGATCGCGGGTGCCTTTACGGTTCGCCACGGCCATGTTTCCCCTACCGCCCTGGTGAATGCCTACAACCAGGCGTTTCAGCGCTTGGGCGGTACCCGAGTGATTGCTTCTGTTGTCGATCTGGTTCGCATCAAAGATCGAGTGACCGGCATTTTGACGACCGAGCAGGCCTATCCCGCGAGGCAGGTCTTAGTCGCCGCCGGGGCCTTTAGCCGCAGGCTGCTGCACCAGGCCAAAATAACGGTGCCTCTCTACTACACCCATGCCGAGCTAATCGAAACTCCGCCGCTAGAGCTGACGCTGCGATCGCTAGTTATGCCCGCCCAAACCCAGCGCTTTGCCCTAGAGGCTAAGGCCAGCCAGCCCGACACCGATGCCCAGTGGGATCAGCCGGGTCACGAGATCACGTCTCCTAGCCTCGACAGCGGCGCAATTCAGTTCTTAGATGGTCACCTGCGCCTGGGCCAAATTAGCCGCACCCTTACGGACTTAGAGGCAGAATTGGACGCAGCCGAGAGCGAGCGCAGCATGCGAGCCGCGATCGCCGCCCAAATTCCGGCCTTAGCCGATGTGCCCGGCACCTGGCGGCGCTGTCGGGTCAGCTTTAGCCGCGATGGGCTGCCCCTAGTTGGTCCCATCCCCAGCATCAAGGGGCTTCACATCATGGCTGGGTTTAGCGCCCCCTTTGTATACCTGCCGCCCATCGCCCAGCGGTTTGCCCAGGTGGTAGTGGGTGAGGCCGACCCTGTGATCACGGCAATGGCGCTCAATCGCTTTCACTGAGAATCCCTACTTTGTTAAGGGGCAACTGGATGGTGGTTAGGTTTGGGCGGCTAGCCAATCACAATGCGTACGGTTTTGACACTGTCTTCGACAGCAACCTCCATCACCTGGGGGGATGACTGCGAGATCACGCTAATGTCACCACTGGGTTCCAAACAGGCCAATTCCACCTGGTCTAGATCAGTCAGGCTACCAGTCGATCGCAGAATCATCTTTAGATCTCTTTCTGTCAAATGAGAGATCTTCATAGCGCTGTGGTTGACCTGGCCGTGCTGCACCAGCCGCCGCGATCGCCCTTTAATCCAAGGCTCTAGCTGAGGTAGCTGAAATGACACCGCCGCTAGTAACCAGTGCATCGCCACCAGCACAACACCACCGGCTAACGTGGGAAAAAACGGCGCTGTACCATTGATCGCACGGCTTAAGGTCGCACCCAGCGTAATGCTGAGAATAATATCGATCGCCGCATATTTGCCAGCGAAGCGACGATCACCGACGACTCTGACCATTAGCATCGCAACAATGTAGACGACCGCAGCGCGTAGGCAAATCTGCTCGACTGAAAGGGGTGAGGCGTCTAACCCCAGCAGGTGGCTGATTAAACTATTGAGATTCTGCATCAATTGACCTTAGAGTATTCCAGCTAAATACCGATTCGGGGTTTCGCCGCCACCGACCCAGCGGGCCGTGTTTGCGTTCCTAACCGGGACGTTTTTAGATGAAATACGCTTAGAGTCGCCTGTGCCATCTATCCTATTGAAGGGCTACGCCAGCATAATGAGCCGCAAGCCTATTTCTGAGATTTTGGTCGGCCCGACTGGTTTGCCCTGCCCAAACCCTACTTTTAGGGTTGAATGGCGCTAGAGGGCGGGAAACTCGCCGAGGAACTTCACCTCCGGCTGCAGCCGCACGGCCCAGAGATCTTCCACCTCACTCTGCAGGTGATGAATCAGGTGCTGAATATCGGTAGCGCTGGCACCGCCCAGGTTCACAATAAAGTTGGCGTGGCGCTCAGATACCTGGGCATTGCCCAGGCGGTAGCCCTTGAGTCCGCTTTGCTCGATCAAAGACCCAGCCGTACGGGGGTAAGGGTTGCGAAACACGCTGCCGCAGTTGGGCTTGTCGTAGGGCTGGGTGGCCCGCCGCTGGTTGAGCCCGGCCAGGGTATTGGCAACCACCACGGCTGGGTCGTGGCCTGGTTCTAGTTGAAAGGTGGCCTCTAGCACCACCCGCTGCCCGCCCTGGAGGCCCTCTTGCAGGTTCGAGGTGCGGTACCGAAAGCCCAGGTCGGTGGGGGTAAGCGATCGCATGCCTTTGACCGGATCGAGAACGATCGCCGACTCTAGCACATCCGCCGTACAGCCGCCGTGGGCTCCGGCATTCATGACCACCGCCCCACCCACAGTGCCCGGAATGCCCACGGCCCACTCCAGACCACGACAGCCGCGCTTGGCCGCTTTCCAGGCCAGCGTCGGCAGCGGTTCGCCAGCGGCCACGGTGACGCGACCGGCCTGATCAAACCTAGTGCTACGCCAGCGGCGAGTGCAGAGAACCAGACCGGCAATGCCGCGATCGCTGATCAGCAGATTTGACCCACCCCCCAGGGGGGTGATGGGGATATTGGCGGCGATCGCCCAATCTACAACCTGCTGAAATTCGCCCCGGTGGCGTGGCATCGCCAGCCACTCAGCCGGTCCTCCCACCCGAAACGTGGTCAACGACTGCAGTGACACCTGTGGTTTCAGGCAGGCCAGGTTTGGTGCAACCCCGAGGGTTTGGTTCATATCCCCAGTGCTCAACAGTCGTTCCCCATGCTAGCCAAAATTGTGGGGGCTGCCGCTGCTCAACAGGCCTCCTGAAGCGACGGCACCTCCGCCTCAGCATAGTAGGCCATCACCTGAGGAATAATCTGATTGAGGTTGCCTGCCCCCATAAACAACACCAGGTCACCGGGGCGCAGGCTGTGGGCCAGGGCTGCCTGAATATCGTCCAGGGTGTGACCATAGATCACGCGAGGGTGCGATTGAGCCACAGCATCGGCTAGCTGACGCCCCGAAACCCCAAAGGTATTGCTCTCGCCAGCGCTATAGATGTCGGCCATAATCACCTGATCGGCATCGCTAAAGGCATCGGTAAAATCGCTGAGCAACGCCGCCGTACGGCTAAAGCGGTGGGGTTGAAATACCGCCACTACTCGGCGGTCCTCATAGCTGTGACGGCTGTCGACCAGCGTTGTCGACAGCGACTTATCGGCCTTGATGCGAGCCGCCGCTAGCGTCGCCCGAATCTCACTGGGGTGGTGGGCATAGTCATCAAAAAACTGAATGCCGTTGTAGCTGCCCCGAAGTTCAAAGCGACGGCGAGCCCCGCAAAAGTTCTCCAAACCATCGGCGATGTCGCCAAAGGCAACGCCCAATTGTCGCCCTACCGCCACTGCGGCCAGCGCGTTGCTAAGGTTGTGGCAGCCCAATACCCGCAGGTGCAGCAGCCCCAGTGGCTGCCCCTGTTCCCACACCAGGGCGGCGGTGCCATCGGCCTCAAACTGAACATCGGTGACGTAGTAAGTAGCGCCAGTGGCCGGATCCAGGCTGTAGGTAACGTCTGGATTGAGGCTGGTGCACACTACTTTGCAGTCGGCACTAGCGATCAGCAGCCCACACTGGCGCTGAAAGGTTTGGAAGGTGGTAATCACCTGGCCTAAATCGTTGTAGTGGTCGGTGTGGTCAAGCTCAATGTTGGTGACAATGCCAATGCTGGCCGATAGCTTAGCTAGGGTGCCGTCTGACTCATCGGCCTCGGCTACCAGGTAAGGCCCCTGGCCGAGACGGGCATTGCCGCCCCAGCTCGAAACTTCGCCGCCAACCACGATGGTAGGGTCGAGATTGGCGTTCAGCAGCATATGCCCAATCATGCTGCTGGTAGTGGTTTTACCGTGGGTGCCAGCCACCGCAATGCTGCTGTATTCCTTAATGAGTGCGGCTAGCAGATCAGATCGGTGCAGAATAGGGCAACCCAGCTCTAGGGCGGCCTGGTACTCGGGGTTGCGGGTATCGATCGCAGTGGAACAAACCACCTGAGGGGTCGCGTCTGAAACCTGGGTAGCAATCGTTGGATCTACCGCTAGGCCAGACCCAGCGCTGGTCCATTCTGAGGCGGTGTCCAGTTCAGGCCGATCGGCGTTGAGGAAATAGCTTAGGTTGGCGGCCTCTTGCTGCCAAAAAATATGGGCTCCGGCCTCTTGCAGGCGACGGGTAATGTGGCTAAGGCGGAGGTCAGACCCCGATACTGGCAGGTTGCGCTTGGTCAGAATGTAGGCTAGTGCCGACATCCCAATGCCCCCTATGCCAATAAAATGAAAGGGCCTGCCGGTAAAATCTACGGAAATCGGCATCGTTACACTCCTTAGAACACCACACCACACCATGTGTCAGGCGTAATCATAGCAAGAATTGCCGAATTGGCCTAAACATCGGCATTAGCCTGCCTAGATTGCTGTAGTCTATTGCCCAAACGCCCGAGCAAGGCAAATAGAACATGCGATCGCCCCTGATAGAGTAGCGCCTCAGGGCTGGCTAGGCCTGGGGTTGACCTATTCCTAGGCTGGGCTTTTATCTATACATTGCACGACAGCTAGCCCTTAAAAATCTGGATATATATAGACTGCCGGGACGGCATATTAATTTTCTATGAAACCCAAATAAACAGAGTAGAAATACTTATGCTGTTGGTTGGGTTTGATCCCGCAAGGGCCACTACCGCAGGGCCTGTACCCTCGCATCCATAGACTCGCTAAGGCCATTTTGGGGAGCGAATAGATTCAGTTCAATGGCTAGCCCCTATAAAGTGGATCATGCTTTGCGATATTATGGTGTCGTCTTAAGAATAGATACCTAGTCGACTACAACAGAGGGTTAAACGCAGTGGTAAGAGTAGCAATTAATGGTTTTGGCCGCATTGGTCGTAATTTTCTGCGCTGCTGGTTGACGCGCGAAAACAGCCAGCTTGAGGTGGTGGCTATCAATGACACGTCTGATCCCAAGACTAACTCCCACCTGCTGAAATACGACTCTATGCTGGGTCGCCTCGACGCTGACATCAGCGCCGGAGAAGATACGCTGATCGTTAACGGCAAGACGATTAAGTGCTGCTCCGATCGCAACCCCAATAACTTGCCCTGGGATGCCTGGGACATTGATCTAGTGATTGAGTCTACCGGCGTGTTTGTGAGCGAAGAGGGGGCCTCTCGCCACATGGCAGCTGGGGCCAAAAAGGTGCTGATTACGGCTCCTGGGAAGGGCGGCAACATTGGCACCTACGTCATGGGGGTCAACGACCAAGACTATACCCACGATAAGCACAATGTAGTGAGTAATGCCAGCTGTACCACCAACTGTCTGGCTCCGGTCGTCAAGGTGCTGAACGATAGTTTCGGCATCATCAAAGGTGCCATGACCACCACCCACAGCTACACAGGTGACCAGCGCCTGCTCGATGCCAGTCACCGTGATCTGCGCCGGGCTCGGGCGGCAGCGCTAAACATTGTGCCCACCACCACCGGAGCCGCTAAGGCGGTTGCTCTGGTGATTCCTGAGATGGCGGGCAAGCTGAACGGAATTGCGCTGCGGGTTCCTACCCCCAACGTATCGGTGGTCGACCTGGTGGTGCAGGTAGAGAAGTCTGCGATCGGCGATCAGGTGAACCAGGTGCTGAAGGCTGCTGCCGAAGGCTCCATGAAGGGCATTTTGGGATACAGTGACTTGCCCCTGGTGTCGATTGACTACCGCAAAACCGACGAGTCTTCTATCGTTGACTCTAGCCTGACCATGGTAATGGGTGGTGACATGGTGAAAGTGGTGGCCTGGTATGACAACGAGTGGGGCTATAGCCAGCGCGTGGTTGACCTGGCTGAGCTGATGGCCTCTAAGTGGCAGTAGGCAACAAGAGCAGCGGCATGGCCAACACGCGCGCTTCTGGTTAGGGGATATCCCCGAATGACATCCATTCAGTAAGTCAGTAAGAGAGAAAGGGGGATGCCGCGGCGTCCCCCTTTTTTGTGTTTTCTACAGAAATTTTGAGGAATGCTGCCGGTAGCGTACTCCCGCTACGTTGAGGTCATTTCTGGCCGTAGAACCGCTACCCGCGCTTCGCTAAGCGCTCCATAGCTGCGCCTGAGGTCGTCAATGAGTTTGGTAGCGCCTTTGGTGTCGCCCAGGGCGCAGGCAATCGATAGATGGTGCTGCAGATGCACGATCGCGCGGTTGTGGTCGCCCATGGCAATGCTGGCCAGCGTGAGCTGGGTGAGCACGCGACGGGTGGTGCGGTTGTCGATCGTGTCCTGGCCACTGGCGCTGATGGTCATAAATCGCTCGTAGGCGTTGACGGCCTGGGCGTGCTCGCGCAGGGTGAGGTAGGTATTGCCCAGATTTTGCAAAATTTGCAGCTTAGTGCTGCGATCGCCCAGGGCACAGGCCATCATTAGGCTGGCCTCGTAAAGGGTGGCCGCCTGACGGGTAAGCCCTTTGGCTCGGTAGATCATAGCCAGATTGTTGAGCGCTCGCATTTCGCCAGGGCGATCGCCGGTCTTCTTCGCCATCGTCAGGCTTTGGCCCATGTATTCTAGCGCCCGCTGCAGATTGCCCAGGTGGCGGTAGCTGTTGCCCAAATGGCCCAGAGCCTGCTGCATTAGGGCATCATCACCGAGCTCGCGGGCCATCCGTAGGCACTGCCGCCCGTAGTCTGCTGCCCATAGGTAATCGGCCACCCTGTAGTAGAGGTGGGCCAGGGTGAGCAGCACTTTGGCCTGACGCGCTTTGTCGCCCATGTTGCGGTAGCTCTGAAGCGCCTGCTGCAGCAGAGACAGCGCCGGGGTGTACTGCCCCTTCCGCAGGTGGGCCAGTCCCTGCTTGAGCCACTGCGAAGCCTCTGCCGCCTGGCACTGGTGATACCCCTGGGCGATGCGCTCGGCCTGAGCGAGTAGAGATGGATCGCGAGGAATCCTTACGGTGGCCTCGTCGGCAAGAATATAGGTGGGGCGCATGGGAGGAATGGGGGAAGTCATAGGCCAAATCCGCAGGGCCGCTGCGGGTGCATCTATAGGATTGTCATCACGGTGAGTTCGCAGGGTAGATCGCGTTGTCTTAATCGTAAGTTTATGCTCTCTCGGTCGACACCGTGCTTTTACGACACATTGTTGGGTAAAGACCCGCCTTCCTGCGCAAATCAACTGATATTTTCTAGATTTTTGTGAGCAAAGATAGCGCTGTAAAGCGATCGTCGTGAGTTTGACGTAGCCCCACCCTTAACTTTTGTAAAGCCTGGTAAAGCGGCCCGTAATTTCACAGTCCCTAAGCAGCCGAGAGCTAGGCCCCTGCCCTAGGTTCAGGTCGTGCCTACTGACTGGGCTGGCACTGGTTGCGCTGGCACTGATTACACTGGAGAAGCTTCATCCTTTTTGCGTTGCCTGTGGCCCCCCTCCCCCTTCACGACGAAACTCTGCTGTTTGAGCCTGCCGTTCCTCATGATGACGCGCTGGCGGTAGTGTTCGCTTTCCCCAATGAGTACACCGTGGGCATTACCAGTCTGGGCTACCAGGTGGTTTGGGCTACGTTGGCTCGTCGGGCCGATATCAGCGTCAGCCGCCTGTTTACCGATGGCCACGAGGCCCTGCCAGCCACCCTTGATGTGCTGGGCTTTTCGCTGTCTTGGGAACTCGACTATGCCAACCTGCTCACCCAGCTAGAAACCCTCAACATTCCTGTATTTGCCAGGGAACGCAGCGACGATCAGCCCCTGGTCTTTGGCGGCGGCCCGGTACTGACCGCCAACCCCGAGCCCTTCGCCGACTTTTTTGATGTGATTTTGCTGGGGGATGGCGAAACCTTGCTCGACGATTTTTTTGACGCGCTGGTCGAGCTAAAATCCGCCAGCCGCGCGCAAACCTTGCGCCGTCTGGCGACAGTGCCCGGAGTGTACGTCCCGGCGTTGTACAGTGTGACCTACGAAGGGCCGACCGGGGGCGTGCGGGCGATCGCTCCTATAGATGCCGATATTCCCATCACCGTCCAAAAGCAAACCTACCGGGGCAACGTGCTCTCGGCCTCCACGGTCGTTACCCCTCGCGCCGCCTGGGAAAACATCTTTATGGTGGAGGTGGTGCGCAGCTGCCCAGAGATGTGCCGCTTTTGCCTGGCCAGCTATCTAACGCTGCCGTTCCGCACCGCCAGCCTGGAAGACTCGCTGATCCCCGCTATTGAACAGGGGCTGGCGGTGACCAACCGGCTGGGGCTGCTAGGGGCGTCTGTGACCCAGCACCCCGAATTTGAGCCATTGCTCGATTATTTGAACAAACCCCAGTTCGACGATGTGCGGCTCAGCATTGCCTCGGTGCGCACCAACACCGTGACCCCGAAGCTGGCCGAAACCCTAACCCGCCACGACACCCGCTCGATTACGATCGCGATCGAGAGCGGCTCAGAGCGGGTGCGCCAGATCGTGAACAAAAAGCTTGAAACCGACGACATTGAGCGGGCCGCCGTCAATGCCAAAGCCGGTGGCCTTAGCGCCATGAAGCTCTACGGTATGGCGGGGGTGCCGGGTGAAACCATGGCCGACCTGGAGCAAACCGTGGCCCTGATGCTGCGGCTCAAAAAAGCGGCCCCTGGTCTGCGCCTCACCTTCGGGTGCAGCACCTTTGTGCCCAAGGCCCATACGCCTTTCCAGTGGTATGGCGTTAACAAAGAGGCCGAAAAGCGGCTTAAGTACCTGCAAAAGCACCTGCGCCCCAAGGGCATTGACTTTCGGCCCGAGAGCTACAACTGGTCGGTAATTCAGGCGCTGATTGCGCGCGGCGATCGCCGCCTTGGCCCGGTACTCGACCGAGTTCGCCACTACGGCGATAGCTTAGGCAGCTACCGCCGCGCCTTCAAAGACTTCCAGGGCCAGATTCCACCGCTGGAGTACTACGTTCATGAAGACTGGGATTTGAATCAGCCCCTGCCCTGGGATCACCTGCTGGGACCGCTGCCCAAAGCGACTTTACAAAAACACTTCGACTCAGCAGGGGTAGAAGCCGTGGCGGTGTGAGGACGCCGTGTGAGGTAGCCCCCGCAGGGCAAACGACCGTTTGCCCCTACAAATTGCCTCATCTCCCTATCCACGACACCCCAAACTATCCCTGGTCGCTACCCCAGTGACCTCATTCACGCCGTCGGCGTACTTGCACATTTGGGCGACCTGAAATCGATCGATAATCGCCCCTGAAAAGTCGGTTCCGGTGATATTGGCCTGGCCAAAACTGCTGCTGGTGAGTAGGGCATCGGCAAAAATGGCGTTGGAGAGGTCAGCACCGTCGAAGATGACGCGATCGGCAAAAGTACCCGACAGATCTGCGAACGATAGATCGGCCCGCAGAAAGGAGGCCTTGGTCAAAATGGTTTGGCTCAGGTTGGCCTTGCTGAAATTGGCCTCCCGCATTTCGGCAGCCGCAAAGGAGGTACCCGAGAGCTGCTTGCCTGAAAAGTCGCGGAAGCTGAGGTCGGTGAGAGTGTAGTCAACCGTGTTGTCTTGGGCGTAGGCGGCGGGGGCAATGCCAAACAATCCGGCGACCATGATGACCAGAGTGCAGACGACAGCGAGCATTTTGGGACAAGAACGGAACATATCCGGCAAACCGTAGAATGGGCAAAGGGCGTTAGACCGTGCCCATTATGGCCCCAAAGTTGGATCTCAATGGACACGCTTCGCTTTGCCCATCCTACAAATATTTGAGCCGATATCGTCTTTAGAATTATCAGGTCATCGTGCTAAGAGTCGCTTGCAGATGGTTGGGCAGGCGGCGCAGCACTCGCCGGGTTTTGACGTCGACCGGCACCAGCGTCACGCTGCCCTCAATACAGGTTTCGTGAGTGGCGGCATTCTGAATGTCGTAGTGCCACACGAAGCGTACGCCTTTAGCTGGCCCCAAGCGGGCCTTGACCAGGGCCGTATCGCCCAGAGTGAGCGATCGCCGGTACTTGAGCCCCAAATCAACTACCGGCAAGTCAACGCCAGCCTTAATCCAGTCGGCAAAGGTCAGCCCGCAGTCGCTGAGATAGTTCACCCGCGCCTCCTCCATCCAGGCGATGTAGGTACCGTGCCAGACAATGCCCGCATAGTCGGTGTGATGGGGCTGCACCACCACCCGGTGCTCATACCAGCGAAAAGATTCCATTGAGGCTGTTTCACCGATTGGCCCACCCAGCGGGCTAACTCTACTACAAATTATGAATCGCGCCAAAATAGGCTCAAAACCAGTGCCTATGATGATTGAGAACACCTTATCTCAGTTTCATACCCCGTTGTTCCGATGGTCTTAGACGGGTGAGATGAGGCATCGCTTTGGATCCTTAAAACAACCTGTTTTGAGCTTAGCGATGTCCATTTAGACCCTTACCGTCAAGCGCAACCCTACGAGGACATCATGATAGAAAAGATTCTTTTGGCCGACTCTGGCACTGGCAACACCGAAGCCATGATGAAGGCGCTGATGGATATTCCCCTGGTGCAGCGGGCCTCAATTACGGTGCTGCACGTGGTGCCCTCTCAGGTATCGGCAGAAACCATGGCCGAGCGCTGGGAAACCGGGGGCCGCACCCTGGCTACAGCCATTACCAACCTCAACCTCGACCCCAGCAAGGTCAATGCCGTACTGCGGGAGGGTGACCCCAAAGATGTAGTGATCCAGGTGGCTCGGGAGGTCGATGCCGATTTGATTGTTATGGGGTCACGGGGTTTACAGGGGCTGAAGGCCATTCTCGAAAACTCGGTGAGTCAGTACGTGTTTCAGCTGTCGTCGCGGCCCATGCTGCTGGTCAAAGATGACCTCTACAGCATTCGCCCCATCAAGCGGGTGATGGTGGCGATGGACAAGTCTGACTCGGCTCGGGAAGGGTTGAACATTGCCATTTCGCTGTTGCGCGATGTGAAAGGCAGCGAGATTACGCTAGTGCACACGGTGTCTAGCCTCAAGACCAAGCCCTTTGATGTGGCCAGCGCCGATCCTAACCAAGACCCCATTTTGACCAATGCCTTGGCTGAGGTGACGCGGTACGGCATTGACTACAAGCTAGTCGCTCCCGAGGGCAAGCCCGGTCGCCGCATTTGCCAACTGGCTGAAGAGCGCAACATGGACCTAATTGTGTTGGGTTCGCCCGATCGCCGCCCCACGATTGCCAAAGGCCTGCCCGATTTAGACAAGGTGCTGGGCGAGTCGCTGACCGACTTTGTGCGGGTGTACGCCCCCTGCCCAGTTTTGCTTACCCGGATGGCCGCCTAGGGCGTGGCATTATTTCTGGCCTAAAAACTTGAGGAAATCAGCTTTGCCACGCCTGACCCCGTAAAATTAACGACAGCCCCTAAGTGTTGTGGCGGTTGAATTGTTTCCTTAGAAAAGCAGAGTTTCGGTAACGGCCTGTAAAAATTCGTAATGGAAACGGTGATCAAATCGGTCTAAGTTAAACAAATGTGCCTGTTGTAATGGCAAGTTAAGGCGCTCTCATTTTTGGCGCTAGGCCGATCTAAGCAGGCATTGGCGAATCGAAACTCCGTTTAAACCTCACCTTTTAATTCACCCTAGAGCGAGATAGTCAGCATGAGCAGTAACCTATCCACCGAGCTGCGCGAAGGCACCAAAAAAGCCCATACCATGGCCGAAAACATGGGCTTTGTGCGCTGCTTTTTGCGGGGCGTGGTCGAGAAGAACTCTTACCGCAAGCTGGTGGCCAATTTCTACTATGCCTATGCGGCGATGGAAGAAGAGCTAGAGCGCCACAAAGATCACCCCGTTGTCTCTAAGGTTTACTTTCCTGAGCTACACCGCAAGGCGACTTTGGAATCTGACCTGGCTTACTACTACGGCCCCAACTGGGCGAATGAAATTTCGCTGACCCCTGGCGGTCAGCGCTATGTCGATCGCATTCGCGAAGTGGCGAGCACCCAGCCCGAGCTGCTGGTCAGCCATTCCTACACTCGCTATATTGGCGACCTGTCAGGCGGCCAAATTCTTAAGGGCATTGCCCAGCGGGCGATGAACCTCTCTGAGGGTGAGGGTACAGCGTTCTACGAGTTCCCTGAAATCGCCGATGAGAAGGCGTTTAAGGCGAAGTACCGCGAGTCGATCGATGCGGCTCCGGTGGATGATGCCATGGTGTCTAGCATTGTGGAAGAGGCCAACGATGCCTTTGGTTTGAACATGGAAATGTTCAAGGAGCTAGAAGGGAATCTGATCAAGGCGATCGGGCAGATGCTGTTCAATACGCTGACCAGCCGTCGGCGTCGGGGCAGCACCGAACTGGCGACTGCTGAGTAGTTTGGGCTAGTAACCCGCTAGGTTCCAATTTTCGATTACCGTATTGAGGAAGCGACCGCAGGTCGCTTCCTCAATTTTTTGGGGCTATAGGCTGTAGCAGAACCATAGGGTGCATTCGCGCAGCAATGCACCACTGGCTCTGAGGTTGGGCATAAAGGTAGCGGCGTTGTTGCGAAAACTTGTTTATGGTTGGAACTGGCAAAAAGCGGGCTTAGTCGCTCTCAGCGGGGTGCTGATGGCGATCGCGCTGCCGCCCTGGAGCCTGTGGCCGATGGCCTGGGTGGGGCTGGTACCGCTATGGTGGGTGGTCATGGCGACATCCTCGATCGCGCTAGCGGCGGTCTATGGGCTGCTGTGGGGGCTGGTGTACTATGGCATTTCTCTAGCCTGGATTACGCACCTGCACCCGCTGATGTGGATGGGGGTGCCGTGGTTGAGCAGCGTTGCGATCGCCCTTTCGGCGTGGATATTCATTGTGCTCTGGGGTTCGGTCTGTATAGCGGTGTGGGGTGGAGCGATCGCGTGGCTGGCCCGACGCTGGCCAGGGCGAACAGTCTGGATTGTGCTGGCGGGTACGGTGCTCTGGTGCACACTGGAAACCCTTCGCAACTACAGCCCCCTCGACTGGTCGCCCCTCAGCCTCACCCAAAGCCCTAACAACCTCTGGATTCTCCATTTGACTAGGCTGTCTGGCCCATCGGCGATCACGGCGATTCTCGTCGCCACTAACGGCCTCCTCGCCATCGCCTTTTCCCCAGTTCTAGCGCTACTTGGCATTCCTTCGCCCGCATCCTCCGCGCTTCATCCCCTGATTCCCTCATCGACCCGTCGATCTCTGGCCCTCACGGCAGTAGCGCTGGTATTGGTAGGGCACGGCCTCGGTGCCATTCTCTACGCACGCGCCGAAGCTGTCCCCAATCGCCAATCCCTTACTCTGGGCCTGGTGCAGGGTAATGTGCCCACTCGCGAAAAGCTGACGCCCCAAGGGGTGCGTCAGGCGCTGCAGGGCTATACAGAGGGCTACCGAAAACTGGTCGATCAGGGGGTAGATGCGGTAGTGACCCCGGAGGGGGCGCTGCCGCAGCTGTGGCAGCCCAACTCGCCCCAGATGGCGACCATTCTACAAACCGTTAGCCAGGCGGGGGTGCCGCTGTGGCTGGGCACCTTCGCGCCCGTGCCAGCAGAGGGGCGACCACAATATACCCAGAGCATTCTAGAACTGCGGGCCGATGGCCAGTACCACGGGCGCTACAACAAAGTCCAGCTGGTGCCCCTGGGCGAATATATTCCTTTTGAGGCGCTGCTGGGCCGACTGATTAGCCGCCTCTCACCGCTGGAAAGCTACCTGGTGCCGGGCCAGCCCACACAGCATTTTGAGAGTTCGGTGGGCACGGGCATTGTAGGGATTTGCTACGAGTCTGCCTACAGCCGCCTGTTTCGTCGTCAGACCCTGGCGGGGGGCGAATTTATCGTTACCGCCTCTAACAACGACCCCTACCCGGTGTGGATGATGATGATGCACCACGGGTTTGACGTGCTGCGGGCGGTGGAGAGCGATCGCTGGGCGCTGCGGGTCACCAATACAGGCCTCTCGGGCCTAGTCGATAACCACGGGCGCACCCTCTGGCTGGGGGAACCGCAGACCTACCTGACTCACCGGGCCGAACTAGAGCGTCGCCAAACCCTTATCCCCTACGTACGCTGGGGCGACTGGCTGACGCCGCTGCTGCTGGGGCTAACGGTGGCCTGGGGCTGGTGGGGCAACAGGCGTTAGTCCTTTAGCTGCGTTTTTTCTCCACCCCTGGCCGCAGGAAATCGAGGGTAGCCAGCACCGCTCCGCCAACAATCAACCCGCAGGCCAGCCCCACCGACCAGGTAGCCTCTGCTAGGCCAGCGGCAATCAGCAGAAGAGTCGAGAGTAGCGGTGCTGCGTAAGACAGTGCCCCTAGCACCCGAATATTGCCATGCTTCACCCCGTAGTCCCAGGTAAAAAAGGCCAACCCCACCGGCCCCAGGCCCAGCGCTAGAATTGCTACCCATTGCCAGCCCACAGGCACTACCGTAGTTTCAAACAGGGCGTGGCAGATCCAGGCCAGCACCGCCGTCACCCCACAAAAGCCTCCTACGGCGTTGGTGGGAATTGCCCCAAACTGTCTGGACAGGATCGAATAACCTGCCCAAGTGAGAGCACAAACCAGTGCCGCCAGATAGCCCATGGTGTACTCAGGGTCGAACTTGAACCCCTGGCCCTGGGTAACCAGCAGCCCTGCGCCCAGAAAGCCTGCGATCGCCCCCACCCCGTGAAACCACCGCAGCTGCTCCCCCGACAGTAGGGCCGAAAAGAACACGATCAGCAGCGGCCACAGGTAGGCAATCAGGCTCGCTTCCACTGCTGGGGCGTGGCGCAGCGCCATGAAATAGAAAAAGTGATAGCCAAACAACCCAAAAATGCCGACCGCCCACACCGGCCAGGGTAGTCTCAGATGCCGCAGCACGTTGCCCCCGGCCCGCACCCAGGCCGCAATGCCAATGCCGAAGGCGATCGTAAACGACATGGCGGTGAGCTGAAACGGCGGCACCGTGCCGCTGAGGTCGGTGAGCAGGGCCAGGGTGCCCCACATTAGCACCGCCGAAAACCCAATTAGGGTTGGCGATCGCAGGTTTTGGCGCTGGTCTGGGGTAGGTTCCACTGCGCGTTGCCTCTGGTATTGCCCTGCTGTGTATTGTAGAGAGGTCGCTGCGGCAAGCGTCTTTACATTGCAGAAATTGGTAATCAGAAAATGGTGATCAATGAAGTCTAGCCAAGCGCTGTTGTCTGTCGAAAACCTGGGCCGTTAGCTGGGCGATGGTCACCGCTGTCTGCTCAGCCCCGACCATCAGCTGCGGCTCGATTATTTAGAGAAAGCAGACCAGTGATGGATTTTGGGAGATCTATGCCAAAAAGCTGGGACTCTCGTCTGCGAGAGCCCCAGCTTTTTGGGAGTGTTTATGGTCTAGTGGGATAGCCGTCTCGGCTGTCGATCTGGGACAGGTAAAATGCCGATGCCACGGGACTCGATTTTGACTGCCTTAGTTGTTAGCGATCGCATCAACCGTGAAGTCAGACCGCACGGTGAGGTCGAGATCGCTAGGGCGAATGACCACGACCGCATTACTTGAAGTGGGTTGGTTTTCGCCATTGATAACGGCTCCAATTACGCCGCCCAGGTTGCTGTTGCCGGTAATCGTGGCCAAAATCGACTCGGCGGCACCAGTAATCAACGCTCCCTGCAGCGTGCCGCTGTTGACGTTGGTGGTAGCGGCGATCGCGCTCGACTCGGCACTGATGTTGTAGGTGCGCCCGTTGATGGTGAGGGTATCAGCCACAAACTTGGCCGCCGTCACCGAAGATCCGCGAATCTCGACTGGCACAATGCGCCCCTGCACGGAGCTGCCCACCGGAATTAGCACCTGGTTTTGGCTGTTGCGAACAGGCTCGGCAATCTCCAGGTTGGTAGCTACAGACTGGCCGGGGGCAACCACAATATCCACATTGGAATTGGGATAGCGCACATCTAGCTGGGTGCCGTTGGGTACCATGCGCGGCGAGCTAGTGCTGCTGCCGCTGCCGTTGCCAGCACCAGTGCCGGGGGTATAACCCACAATGTAATTGCTGGCGCTCAGTCCGGCTTGCAGGGCAGGCTGGCGATTCTGGGCGACCATGGCCTGGTAGATAAAGGCAGCCACATCGGCGCGGGTAGCGGTACGCTGGGGGCCTAGCACATCGATGTTGGGGTAGTTGACCACCAGATTGTTTTGGGTGGCGGCGGCGACGGGGCCTTGACCGTACTCGGGAATTTGGCCTGCATCGCGATAGGTACTGAGGACTTCATTTACCGAACCGCTGGTGCTGTAATCGAGACCGTTGGCCAGAGCTACCAGCACCTGCACCCGAGGAATTTGGGTTTCGGGCTGAAACGCGCCGTTCGGGTAGCCAGAGAGAAAACCCTGGCTGTAGGCATCGTCGATCGCGGCGCTGGCCCAGTAGCTGCTCGACACATCGCTAAATCGGGGCGGGGTGCGATCGAGGGGCTGCTCAAAAGCGTTGCGCACAATGGCCGCAAACTGGGCGCGGGTTACCGGCTGGTCGGGCCGAAAGGTGCCATCGGGGAAGCCGGCAATAATCTGGTCGTTGGCCAGGTTCTCAATAAAGGGACGCGCCCAGTAATTGGCCCCAACATCAGAAAAATTAGTGGTTTGCGCGATCGCAGGCAGAGCCAGCGTAGCGCCTGCCACAGCCCCTAGGGTAGCCAGGATAGTGGTCTTAGCAGATAGACTCGGTACGGTGCTCATTATGAATAGTTTCCTTAATTCTTAAAAAGGGCAGTAAAAAGGGCAGTTTCAACGTGAAGGCAAAAGATCTTGTCGCCTGTCGCAGAAAAAATGGCTCTAGAACAAGTCAAAGAGTTGGGCTGGCAACAGTAATCGGAAGAACAGCCAAATTTGCCAAATTTTTTGGACAAATTTGGCAGCAGTAGGCCACAGAGTGCTAAACCCCTGGGGAGGCAAGGGCTTTTAATTCGGGCGAACAGATAGACGTACCGAAAACGTGATGACTCTTTATTGTTCTTTTAATTACAGACTGCCAGCATCAGCCTAGTGTTCCCATCCTTCAAAAGACTGAAATCCAGAAGCGATCGCAGTTGCAGCCCCGTTCCGCAAGGCTAGCCTAAAACCTGGCGCTGCCAGAGCTATTTAGGCCCGATTGGGCGCTGTCTCAGGGAAATTTCAGCTTTGTCTGGCATGCTCTGTACAGCATCTTACCCAAATTCACCCCAAGTTCACCCCAAATTTACGCTGAGTAAAACTGTTTTAATCGAACTTGCCTAGCACGACACGACCGAGCAAACCATTGCCGCGCTGCTAGGGTGAGAGCGATGACCACCTCGCCTGCAATAGGGCTAGCGCCTCTCTTTCCCCGCCTGTCTCTCTAAAGCGGTTTATTCTGAGTACACCAATGACGGCATCTGCCACCAAGCGAACAGCAAAGCTCCCCAGCCAGGCCGTGCTGGCCAAAACCTTTCACTGGGTCAATATCGTCGCCCTGCTGTTGATGATGGCCAGCGGCCTGCAAATCTACAACGCCAACCCTGTGTTCGGTGGCCGCGCCGGGTGGGATTTCCCGCAGGTGGTACTGCTGGGCGGCTGGCTGGCCGGGGGGCGGGCCTGGCACTTTGCCATCATGTGGGTGTATTCTCTCAACCTGCTGGCCTACGGCGCTTTTGTCTTCATTACCCGACGCTGGCAGCATCGCTTTGCCAGCAGCGGCGACCTCAAAGCCCTACGCGCCAGCCAAAACGAAAAGCGCAAGAACTTTGCCAGGCATCGGCTGGTCTATACCGCCATTGTGCCGGTGCTGCTGCTGGCGATCGCCAGTGGCCTAGCCATGTACAAACCGGCCCAGCTCTACTGGCTGGCGGCCCTGTTTGGCAACTGGCAAACCCTGCGCACCGTCCACTTTATGACCGTGCCCATTGTGCTGGCCTTCAGCCTCATTCACTCGCTGCTGGCGCTCAAGGTCGGCAACCTGCGCCTGGTCAAGTCCATGTTCGTTTAGCCGCTATCCCAGAGTTTTCCTATGGGTCTTGTTCTGCCTCCATCTCTTTCCCGCCGCCGCCTGCTGATTGGGGCGGGCCTATCGGGGGCTGGCCTGCTGCTGAATAGCTGCGGCACCAGCCTGGGGTCGCGCCGGGTGGGTCAGCTCACCGAGCCGCTGAACCAGGCGATCGAGCAACTGCTGCTGTCGCAAAGCCCGGTGCCCGAGTTTCCGATCAGCGCCATCCAGCCCGACCAACTGCTGATCAACACCTTTGACGAAACCCCTCAGCTCGACCCCGACCAGTTTCGCCTGGTGGTCGATGGCGAAGTGAACCAGCCGATGGACTTTTCCCTAGCCGACCTTCAAGCCCTACCGCTAAAAGATATGGTGATTCGTCACGTCTGTGTGGAGGGCTGGGCGGCGATCGTGCAGTGGGGCGGCGTGCAGCTGCAAACTCTGGCCCAGCTGGTGCAGCCCAGGCCGGAGGCCCGCTACGTCTTCTTTACCTCCGCCGATGGCTACTACGAAAGCTGGGATTTGGCCTCGTCGCTGCATCCTCAAACCCTGATGGTCTACCAAAAGAATGGTCAGCCCCTCTCGATCGATAACGGTGCGCCCCTGCGGCTGGCTTCGCCAATCAAGCTGGGCTACAAGCAGAGCAAGTGGGTCACCCAGATTACCTTTATAAATGAGCTAACGCCCCGCCTAGGCTACTGGGAAGACCGAGGCTATGAGTGGTTTGCTGGGCTTTAGGCAAGTCTATCGAGACGGAAATTAGGTCGGGATGCTGGGGGATGAGCTACTGGCGTTTGGGGCGCGTTGATTACCGCTTTGGCCTCTGACGAGGCACACTGAGGGTGTTGATCTGCCATCGGTTATGAAAGCTGTTGCCCTTACCCACTATTTGCCCATTAGCGATCCAGAATCGCTCTTCGACACTCGCCTGCCCAAGCCCAACCCCACGGGGCGAGATCTGCTGGTGCGGGTCGAGGCTGTCTCGGTAAATCCGGTCGATACCAAAGTGCGCGCCCCAAAAGACAAAGTCGAAGATACCCCCAAGGTGCTGGGCTACGATGCCGCTGGCGTCGTCGAAAGCGTGGGCGATGCGGTAACGCGCTTTCAGCCGGGGGATGCAGTCTACTACGCTGGCGATATCACCCGCCCCGGCTCCAATGCCGAGTTTCAGCTGGTGGATGAGCGAATTGTGGGCCACATGCCCAGCACCCTCTCCTTCGCCGAGGCTGCTGCCCTGCCCCTGACCACGCTCACCGCCTGGGAAGCCCTGTTTACCCGCCTGGGCATCAACCGGGCCGGGGGCAACCGAGGCGAGTCAATTTTGATTATTGGCGGGGCCGGAGGGGTGGGGTCGATCGCCATTCAGCTGGCCAAGCTGGCCGGGTTGGTTGCGATCGCCACCGCATCACGCCCTCAATCGCAGGCCTGGGTGCGCGAGCTAGGAGCCGACCACAGCGTCGACTACAGCGACGCCCTGATCGAAGAAATGGCCCAGCTCGGCCACCGCGAAGTCGATTTCATTGCCAACTTCAACAA
Source organism: Nodosilinea sp. (assembly GCA_049646445.1). Taxonomy (GTDB): domain Bacteria; phylum Cyanobacteriota; class Cyanobacteriia; order Phormidesmidales; family Phormidesmidaceae; genus Nodosilinea. Next base: position 27,263 of record JBARVV010000001.1, read on the forward strand.
CACCGATGATTACTGGGGCGTAATGGCCGAGCTAATTCGGCCCCAGGGCAAAATCGTCGGCATTGTCGGTAACACCGACCCCCTAGACCTGAATTTGCTGAAAAACAAAAGCGCCACCTTCGCCTGGGAGTTTATGTTCACCCGCTCGATGTACCAGACCGCCGACATGGCCGACCAGGGCCATCTGCTCGACGAGGTAGCGGCATTGATCGAGGCCAAGACAATCCGCACCTCCCTGGGGCAAACACTCTCGCCGATCAACGCCGCCAACCTGCGCCAGGCCCACGCCCAGATCGAGTCGGGGCGCACGATTGGCAAGCTGGTACTGGCGGGGTGGGGGTAGGGAGTGGATGAAAATGGTGATGCACTGCCCACCATTTCCATCTGCTACCTCACCAAAACGCGACCATCGGCTTCGATGGTGATGCTGCGATCGCTTGGTTCAGCGGGTGCATCAAACACCTCTACCCGCAGCGTATTGGGGCCTGGCCGGTTTAGTCTTGCCCGCACCGGCAGCCGCTCCTGCGACCAGAAAAAGACCGAAGGATGGGGCTGCATCGTCCAGTTTACCTGGGTTTCGATGGTGTTGCCGGTGTAGAGTACGCGGGGGCCGAGCAGAGGCGGTTGCTCCAGGCTGAGGGGGCGGCTGCCGACGTTGACGACTTGGATAGTAATGCGATCGCCCGGCGTAAACTGAATCTGCCCCGACTTACAGTTTACGGCGCAAGGAGCAGCCAGAGCAGCGGGCACGGTCAGCATCCAGGCCGCTAGGCCAATCAAACATCCCCCAATTACAAAACTAGCGGGCAACAGTTTCTTCACAGCAACGATCCTCACAGGAAAACGGATCTTTTGTTGTAATGGCTACCGAGCCGCCTTGGCACCCTGTCTACACATCTTGTAGGAATTGGGTCTAACTTCAACGACCCCTGACCTTGGCTATACTTCAGATATCTTGGTTTCATCCCTGCTGCACCTATGACTGAACCCTCCGCCAGTCTGCCCATCCAAACAGAGCTTATAAACGATACCCAGTCGCTGGCTAGGGAGCTTGGGGTTTCTTGGAGCCAGTTGCTTACCCTTGCTCTGCAAGAATTTATGCAGCGATACCGCAAACAGCAGAATCTGGTAGAGCGTATTAACGCGGCCTATGCAGATGAGCTTGAGCCAGAGGAAGCCAACCTCTTACAAGCTATGCGCTCTAGTCATCGCCGCATTGTCGAAGGCGAATGGTAATCAGCCAGGGGGATGTCTACTGGGTTGATTTGGGTGAGCCAATTGGGTCAGCGCCCGGCTTTCTTCATCCCCACGTTGTCATCCAAAATGATGCTTTTAACCGTAGCAATATTAGGACTGTTGTGGTCTGTGCCTTGACGTCAAATCTTAACCGGGCTGCTGCTCCAGGAAATGTGCTTTTGGATGCGGGTGAGGCTAATCTTTTCAAACAAAGTGTGGTGAATATTTCGCAGGTTTTTACTGTTGACAAAAGCCAGCTAGGTGAGAAGATTGGCACGCTGTCAATCAGAAGAGTACGCCAGATTATCGATGGGGTACAACTTTTGCTAGATCCTTACGAACTAAACGAATGGGAAAGCTAATAGCTCTAAAATCTTGCGCCGCTTTGGAAAAGTGATCGTAGGGTCGGTTGACTTACTCAGTGGGTACTGTGACCATGCGCGACTCAATGCCTGCCCACACCTGGGGCGACACCCGCACCGCCGCCTCTTTGCAGCGAATTGTGAGTTCTAGGGTGTAGAAATAGTCGGCAAGCTGCTGTATTTCTACCTCGGATAATCTGAAATTTTCAAAGTCAAATTTCAAGTTTTTGGAGAAGCATCTGACAATCTTTCCTACGAATTCTATTCGAATTTCACGAGATAATTTACCCTGAGAAACGTCATTTTTCAGGTTATTTAGATCTATAATTAAGCTATCCATTAAGCCTGATTGAAAAACCTCTAGTTTTTGATATTCCTCAGCGAGGTCGAGGTCGAGGTCGAGGGCGAGGTCGAGGTCGAGGTCGAGGTCGAGGTCGAGGTCGCGGGCGAGGTCGAGGTCGCGGTCGAGGTCGCGGGCGAGGGCGAGGGCGAGGGCGAGGGCGAGGTCGCGGGCGCGGGCGAGGGCGAGGGCGAGGGCGAGAAAAATAGCTGCGACCCTTTTGGCAGGGGCTTTAACGAGTCCTGACGAGTTTTTAGTGGCTTCGGTGGCCCACGCAACTATGGCCTGTAGTTTGGGGTTGGCAAGATAGGTCTGCGCTTGTAGCTCCATTGCCAGCAGCAGGTCGTCGGCTCCGCGTTTGCCTGGTGCCAGCCCTGCCACTAGCAAAAACACCTCTCGCCAGTGCTTGTCGGTGGCGTGGTCGCGCACTAGTTGGTCAATTTTGTTGTTGTCAACAATGCACTTGGCAGTCAGGTATTCCTGAAACGTCAAGTGCGAAAACGAGTAAGCATCCCTGGCCCGCTCAACCAAAATGCCCTGCTGAATTTCTATCTCGCGCAGCACAGTTTCGGCATCCAAGTGGCTAGGGGCATTGAGGTTATCGACCAAAAACTCTCGAATTTGAGCAATCACTCGATCTTTAGAGAAGAAAAGCTGATCGTCTACAAAGCTGGTGTAGGCAATTTCTGCCAGCATATCCAGTTCTAGCTCTGCACTCAGCTCTTGGTAAATTGGGTTACGCTGTATCCGCTTTTCTGATGCCCACTTTCTCAACAGCACATCCAGCGCTTCGCCATAGAGGGCGTGACGCTTTTTAGGGAAGTCTTGAAATTCATCGTAGACGACGCACAGCAGGGTCAGCAGCAGCGGGGTTTGGGCCAATTCTTTGGCGGCCTGGTAATCGTTGCTGCTCAGCAGTTCCCAGCAGCGTTCAGCAGTGTTGGTTTCAGTATCTCTGGCTTTCTGAAACCAATTTTTGATGAACTGCTCAATCTGTTCATCTTCAAAGGCAGCCATAGCCACGTCTTTGAACCGCCGAAAGCCGCCAAAGGTGTAGGCTGCTACTCGGCAAGAGGCAATATAGCGGTTGTCGCTGTGGCGGTCTACCAAGTTCTCAATTTCGGTGATGGCGTGGTTGAGCGTGGCGCTGGGCACTTCATCCAGACCGTCCAGCAGCACCAGCAGCTTGCCATTTTTGAGAAATAGCTCGGTTAACGCTTCTGGATGGGGAAAGCCACAGGTTTCGAGTTCTGCCGCAATTACAGATTGAATACTGACATCGGGCTTGTCGAACTGGCGTAGTTCCAGCATCACCGGAACGCACGGGTGCTGGTAGAAGATCCCTTGGGGCACCAGTAGATTGCCGGGGTCTCTGCCTGCAAAATCTCTGCGGCCCAGGGTTCGCAGGGCTTCTAAGCCTACCTTACGTAGAAAGGTTGATTTGCCTACGCCTGGGCCGCCCAGCACCATCAGATACTGCTGCTCGTTAGCGACTTGCAGACCAGGCTTTTTCTCCGCACGAGTAACGTTGAAGCCGCGCTTGCCGCTTTTGCGGTATTGCGTTTGCAGCGCATCTTCGGATTCAAAGTAGCGCAGGGCCGAGCGGTCTAGCAGTTGCACGGCGGTGTAGATTTCGTCGAGCCGCACAGGGTAGTCCATCCGCACGCAGGCGACTTTAAGGGTGCCGTGGCGATCGATGTAGCGGCGCACGTAGTCCACCATCGCCTTCTTCAAGGCCAGGTTTTTGCCGATATCCCAGTCGAGCTTTTTGAGGGTTTCGGTGCCCTTGTCTTTTACCAACCCTGTAATCAGTCCACCCAAGCCAGCGGCGGCAGCTCCGATCAGCGGTTCAAATCCGGTCATGATGGGGCGAAGGTGGCGGTTACCCACTACTATAGCCTGGTCCTTTTAAGGGGCAACGATTGAAATTTACTGGGCGATCGCACGTCAAACCCCCACCCACAACCCGCTATCCTAGAACCATGCCGCAACCCGCTGAGGATTCGATGGATACTAAGGCTTTCAAGCGATCGCTCAACCACTCCGACAAGTACTTTCGCCAGGGGTTTGGCCACGGGGAAGATGTCGCTGGCCAGATGAAGACCGAGTACAACAGCGGGCTAATTCAAGATATTCGCGATCGCAGCTACACCCTTACTCGCGGCAACGTCACCATCAAGCTGGCCGAGTCCTTTGGTTTTTGCTGGGGGGTCGAGCGGGCGGTGGCGATGGCCTACGAAACTCGCCAGCACTTCCCCACCGAGCGCATCTGGATCACCAACGAAATTATCCACAACCCCAGCGTCAACCAGCGCCTCAAAGAGATGGCGGTGGAGTTTATTGAAGTGGTCGATGGCGACAAAGATTTTGCCGTAGTGGGCCAGGGCGACGTGGTGATTTTGCCTGCCTTTGGGGCCAGCGTGCAGGAAATGCAGCTGCTCAACGACAAGGGCTGCACCATTGTCGATACCACCTGCCCCTGGGTATCTAAGGTGTGGAACACGGTCGAAAAGCACAAGAAACGCGACCACACCTCGATCATCCACGGCAAGTACAACCACGAAGAAACCGTGGCCACCAGCTCCTTTGCGGGCAAGTACCTGGTGGTACTGAATTTAGGTCAGGCTCAGTACGTGGCCGACTACATTCTCAACGGCGGCGACAAGGCCGAATTTATGGCCAAGTTTGGCAACGCCTGCTCTGCCGGGTTTGACCCCGACACCGACTTAGACTACATCGGCATTGCCAACCAGACCACCATGCTCAAGGGCGAAACCGAGCAAATCGGCAAGCTCTTTGAGCACACCATGCTGAAAAAGTACGGTCCCCAATCGCTCAACGACCACTTTCTCAGCTTCAACACCATCTGTGACGCCACCCAAGAGCGCCAAGACGCCATGTTTGAGCTGGTGGATGAAAAGCTCGACCTCATGGTAGTCATCGGCGGCTACAACTCGTCGAACACCACCCATTTGCAAGAGATCGCGATCGAGCGCAGCATTCCCTCGTACCACATCGACAGCGCCAGCCGCATTGGCCCCGGCAACCGCATCGAGCACAAGCTGCTCCACGGCGACCTGACGGTAACAGAGAACTGGCTGCCCGATGGTCCCATTACCGTGGGCGTTACCTCGGGTGCTTCCACCCCCGATCGCTCGGTCGAAGACACCATTGAGCGCATCTTTGCGATCAAAGCTGCCACGGCAGTGGTTTAGGCCAGTCTAGGGCTGGCTGTGAGTTATGGGGTGATGGGCAAAGCCCGATCCTTGGGTGTCAACGCAAGCCCCTTACTATTAGTAGAAAGACTCAAGCCACTGCCAAAGGCCCACGCCATGACCACCACCGCTACTCTCAAAAACAAAATTTTAGAAGAGATAGACGACCTACCTGCGGAAACGCTGGCTGAAATCTTGGCCTACGTTAAATCGCACAAGCCATCAGCCAAGACCGCTGAAGATTCGGCTGTTTGGCAAGCCTATCAGCGGTCTAAGCAAGAGCGTGCAGAGGTTTATCGTCGTCTTGCTAACTCCTAATTTTCTCAGTCGGGATGACGTTTTACTGATCCACGTCGATCAGATCGAAAGCTTTGGCGGTACCTCTGGGGTACGAGATCAAGGGCTGCTAGATTCTGCCCTGGCTCAGCCCAAGGCTACCTTTGGCGGTGAGCTGCTGCATCCAACGTTGGCTGAGCAGGCAGCAGCTTACCTGTATCACCTATCGCGCAACCACCCCTTCATAGATGGCAATAAGCGCACGGCGTTTGCGGTAATGGATACATTCATAGAGGCCAGCGGTTGCCGTTTGGCGCTCAGCGATGACGAGGCTTACGACTTAGTGATGCGCGTCGCCCAGGGGCAGGTGGATAAGACCACTCTGGCAGAAATTCTGGCGAGGGCTTTAGAACCTCGACCCTAATCTGAATCAGCGGTGCGGCGGTGCTCGGGCGCTTCGGTAAGCTTCGTTACAGCTGGGGCTGAGGCTAATTTTGAGGATGGTAGGATGGCTGAGGCAAATGCCGAATCACGCCCAAAATTCTCGAAATTCGCTACCAGGAGCACCTATGCCACCGAAAATGCTGCGGAATTTTTCGTTTGGAGCGATCGCCCTCGTTTCGGCCAGCACCCTAGCGGTTGCCCCCGCCCTGGCCCAAGACACTCGCCCTCTGACCGAAAACCCCACCCTAATTCGGGGCTGTCGCCAGCTCAACCAGGCGGCTGAAGTGTTCGACAACTCTACCCTGGGGCCGGTTTCCAACCGCCTTGGTACGCTGGCGGCAGGTACACAGGTTACCCTGACCGGGACCGTTGCTATGGGGCGAGCCCAGGTCTTTTTGGGCAGCGGCACGCTATCGCCAGTGCAGCCCGTGGGCTGGCTGAACGCGGCCAACCTCGGCCCCTGCGGCGGCACCCCACCACCCACTGCCGCTTGCTTTAGGGCCGATACAACCCTGGTCGTCAGATCTAGCCCTTCAACCGGGTCGGCCACTGTAGGGGGCTACAACCAAAATGATCTGGTCAGGGCCAGCACCAACCCGCCAACTCAGCAGACCGCTGCCGACGGACGCCGCTGGATGCAGATAAGTATCTCCAATGGTCGCACCGGCTGGATTGCGCGCACCGGCCCCGGTGGGGTGGGCAGCAACATCACGCCAACCAGCTGCCCGTAGGGGCATAGCATGCTATGCCCCTACGGGATTGCTAATGCTGAATCGAGGTTACCAAAATCGGATTTCGTATTGGGCGCGGTGCGGAGTTTCTTCGCGCCAATGACTTTGGGGGTTCAGCGGAATCACTTCTGCAACTTCCTAAGGCAGTGAATCAGGTTACTCTGAGATAGAACATCTGTTCAGCGCCCATGGCTCTACCTCAGCCAAAACCTATCACCTCTGGCAAAAACGCTAGTCTGGCCCTCACCGCCGAACAGCAGACGGCCTTGGCGGCCCTCGATGCCTTTGTGCAGGGTACCGAAAAGCTGTACTTGCTGACGGGCTATGCAGGCACGGGCAAGACTACGCTTCTACAGGTGTTTATCAACGGGCTGCGCGATCGCGGTGACGATCGCCCGATTGTGCTCAGCGCCTTTAGCAACAAGGCGACCAAAGTGCTGGCGGCGATGGCGGCCCGGTGGCGGCTCGATATCGACGCCATGACCTGCTGCAAGCTGCTGGGCCTGCGCCCCGTCATTAACGAAGACGACGGCAACCAGATGTTTGTGATCGATCGCCAGCAGGCCAGCCAGATCGATCGCTACCGGCTGGTAATTGTCGACGAGTGCTCGATGATCAACCAGGAGCTGTGGGAGCTGCTGGTCAATGCCGTGTCGAACCTGTACCGAGGCACCCAGATTTTGTTCGTGGGCGACCCGGCCCAGCTGCCCCCGGTAAACGAGCCCGAGTCGGCCTGCTTTCGCCAGATTGTGCACAAATCACAGCTTACCGAGGTGGTGCGCTACGGCGGCGCGATCGCGGTGATTGCTGAAGACATTCGCCGCAACCTGGAGCGCGACTCGCTGCCCCACTTCACCAGCGACACCAACGCCGACAACACCGAAGGCTGCTTTGTGCTGCCCCGCCCCGCCTGGCACGACCTGCTCATCCGCGCCTTTACCAGCCCCGCCTACCAGGCCAACCCCGACCAGGTGCGCGCCCTAGCCTACACCAACCGCCGGGTGGCCCAGCTCAATCAGATCATTCGCACCGCCATTTATGGCCCCCAGGCCCAGCGCTTTGTGCCCGGCGAGCGGCTAATTGCCGTTGCCCCCTGCCTTAAAGAAGACACCATTGTGCTGCCCACCTCTGCCGAGTGCGAAGTGCTGCACATGGTGCGAGGGCGCGAGGGCGAATGGCCCCTGTGGCTGCTTGAAGTGGAAACCGAAGCTGGCGACGACAAGACGCTGCGGGTGCTGCACGAGTCGGGCCAGGCCGAGTTCAAAACTAAGCTTGACTTTTTGGCTAAAGAAAAGCGCTGGATGGAATTTTGGGATCTGCAGCAGCGCTTCCACGCCGTCGACTATGCCTACAGCCTCACCATTCATAAAAGTCAGGGATCGACGTTTCAGGACGTGTTTGTAGATGTGCCCTCAATGCTCGCCAACCGCAACATTGTCGAGCGTAACCAGCTCTGCTACGTGGCCTTCACCCGCGCCGCCAAGCGACTGTTTTTGTATCAGTAATCCAGCATTCTGACTGAATCCCCCGGTTCGCCGTAGGGGCGCAGCATGCTGCGCCCCTACGGGATTCCTGATTATGAATCCAGGCTCGTCAAAGCGGATTTATTGCCCTAGCGACCTGATTACCACCTCATCCCCCGCCGTCAGGCCCAGTTCGGCGGCGCGCCCGGCCCGCAGCTCAATCACCTGGTCGATCAGCTGGCCGCCGGGGCCGTAGGTGGGGCAGGGCTCAGCCGTACAGGGAGGAGCCTCAGCCGCGATCGCCACAATCTGGCCCTGATACACAAACACCATATCCAGAGGCACCGGCACGTTTTTCATCCAAAAGCTGACTGGGCGGGGTCGCCCTAGCGGAAACAGCATGCCGCGATCGTCGGGCAGGGGGGCGCGGTACATCAGCCCCATGGCCTGCTGTTGGGAGGTGGTCGCTACTTCTAGAAAAATGTCTTCGCCCCCCAGGGTGGTCACAGCCGTGACGGCGAGCTGTTGGCCACGGGGGTCAGCCATAGGGGTCTCGCTAGGGGACGGCGTTGACTCGACGGTGTCGGCAGGAGTGGAGGGCGTTGCGGTAGACGGCGGGGTAGCAGAGGGGGTTGGCCCACACCCGGATCCCAAAACGAGCGCGCTTAACACCAGGCTCCAGGCCAGGCTCTGCCCCCAGGGAAAGCTCATCTGAGGCCGCTGAGAATGATGATCATCTAAACGATAGGACATCGAAACACCGAGGAATCAATTGCGATCGCCCAACTGGGGCCGTTCTATTCTAGTCGCTTCGCCGACTCCCCCACCCGCTAACTCTCGCGCAGCACATAGCCCACGCCACGCACGGTCTGAATCAGTCGCTTGTCGTCTTCGCCGTCGATTTTGAGGCGCAGGTAGCGAACGTACACCTCAATTACGTTCGACTCACCGACAAAGTCGTAGCCCCACACGTTTTCAAGAATTTGCTCGCGGGGCAGCACCTCGCGGGGGTGCTCCATCAGATATTTGAGCAGCTCAAATTCTTTCATGGTCAGATCGATCACGCGATCGCCCCGCAGGGCATGGCGGTTCTCTAAATCGAGCATCAGGTCGCCAAAGCGCAGGTTGTCGGTTTCGCCAGGAGTAGTGTGCAGGTAGAGCTGTACCATTTTTAGAAACGCATCGGCCCGATAGGGCTTGAGAAAATAGTCGTCGGCACCGCACTCCAGGCAGGCGATTCGGTCTTCTATACTATCTTTGGCCATCAGCAGCACAATCGGCGCTTTAAGACCCTGGCTGCGCAGGGTTTGGCACAGTCCCAGCCCCGACTCACCGCCCAGCAGACGATCGACTATAACTAGCGCCGGAGCGCTCTCGGTGGCCAGGGCGAGCCCTGCTTGAGCGCTGCTGGCTACCACCGGATGGTACCCGGCCTCTTGAAGGTCAAACTCCGTCTGGCGAGTTTGGCCCTCGTTGGTACCAATTAATAGAATATGGTTGCCTTTGTCGGTCGTGCCTGTGCCCATGGATGTTCTCAGCGTCCTAAAGCGATGCGTGCAACGGTTCGCAGAGGTTATCTTGCCGAGCCGCTCGACAAAGTTAAGGTTGATTATAGCCTGGCACCTGTCCAAGCCAGCACGATACAGCACTGGGGTGAACCAGAGCGGGCCAGCGCAAGGCCATATTTTCAGCTGGAAGCAAATCTCTCAAAAGCGTATTTTTCCCTAGGCAAACGCGCCGTGTGACGATTGTTACGGTTATTAACAGAGGCAAAATACCTCATCAAATCTTCCCTTTGCTTCTCAGTTTGGTGTGTTAGATTGAGCGTAATTTGCTGCTAGAACCTATATCACATGACACTTGCAAAGCGCGGACTCATCCTGGGCGCAACCGCCATCTCTGTGGCTGCCGTCGTTGTAACTGGTGCCGGGATTCACCTGTCCCAGAGCAAAGCTTTCTTTGAAGAAAGCCCCAAGGAACTGATTGATCAAGTTTGGCAGCTAATTGACCGCAACTTTGTCGACTCCACCTTTAATCAGGTTGATTGGGATGAGGTGCGGACCGATTACCTAGGGCGAAATTACACGAACCAGGAAGAGGCCTACGTAGCTATCCGCGAAATGCTGGAGCAGCTAGAAGATCCATACACCCGCTTCATGGATCCAGACGAGTTTCGCAGCATGCAAATTGACACCTCCGGTGAGCTAACCGGGGTTGGCATTCAAATTTCCCAGGATGAAGAAACTAAAGACATTTTGGTGGTAGCCCCGATCGAAGATACCCCCGCCTTTGAAGCCGGTATTCGATCCCAGGACGTGATTTTAGCTATTGATGGTGAACTGACCGAAGGCATGGAGCTCAACGACGCCGTCAGCCTGATTCGCGGGCCTGTGGGGTCGTCGGTAACGCTCACCATTCGCCGAGGTGAGCAAGAGCTAGAGGTGCCGATTACCCGCGCCCGTATTGAAATTCACCCGGTGCGCTACAACGTTCAGGCTGGGCCTGATGGGCAAGTGGGCTACATCCGCCTGACTCAGTTTAGTGCCAACGCCGCCACCGAAATGGGTGAAGCCATTGAGGATCTTGAAAGCCAGGGGGTAACAGGCTACGTTCTCGACCTGCGCTCTAACCCCGGCGGGCTGCTGTACTCCAGCATTGATATTGCCCGGATGTGGATTGACAGCGGCACTATTGTCTCAACCGTGAACCGTCAGGGCGTAGTTGACGAAGAAACCGCCAACAGCCGTGCCCTCACCGATAAGCCCCTGGTGGTACTAGTCGATGGTGGTTCGGCCAGCGCCAGCGAAATTTTGTCGGGTGCGCTCAAAGACAACGAGCGGGCGCTGCTGGTGGGCACTCGCACCTTTGGCAAAGGGCTAGTGCAGTCGGTGCGCAGCCTGGGTGATGGGTCTGGGGTAGCCATTACGGTCGCTAAGTACCTCACCCCCGACGGCACCGATATCAATAAGCACGGCATTGACCCCGATGTTTCGGTAGAGCTGACCGAGGAGCAGCAGGAGCAACTCGCCACCAATCGCGAGTCTATTGGTACCGCAGCTGACCCTCAATTTGCTGAGGCACTGCGGGCGCTGGGCACTGAAATTCAAGAAGCCCAGGCTGGAGAAAACGTGACAACGGCCCCAGCCAACTAGCCTGGCGATCGCTTCTATACCGCTCGAAACAGCAGATCTGGGCTACGGCTCAGATTTTTGCTTTTGGCGAGCCCGCAGTGGGTTGCCGCCCAGCACCAGCAGCACCAGGGCCGCCGCCAGCATTCCCGCTGCGGCACAGAAGGCCAGCAGTACCCCAAAGGGAATCTCGATCGACTGCAGGGTCAGCAGCCGAAAGGAAACGGGGGTAGCGTTTTGCACGGCGATGATCGCGATCGCAATCACCCAGATAGCGGGCACCAGGGCAAATATAAGTCTAATCATGGGCCAAGTACATGCTAGAAAGCGGCAAGGGTTGCCAAGACACAACAGCTTTGGGTAATATGGTCAACTGGGCTATACGAGAGAAATCATGGCAAAACGGGTAAACGTAGTTCTCACGGAAGACATTCGCAAGCTGGGCTATAACGGCGACCTGGTAGAGGTGGCCCCTGGCTATGCACGTAATTATCTTATCCCCAACGGGAAGGCAGTGCGCACCACCCCCGGTGTGCTAAAGCAGGTAGAGCGTCGGCGCGAGGCGCAAAAGCAGCGGCTGCTAGAGATTAAGCAAGAGGCTGAAGCCACCAAGACAGCCCTAGACACCATCGGTATGTTCACTATTCAGAAGCCCGTCGGTGAGAACGAGGCTATTTTTGGTACTGTCACCTCCGCCGACGTGGCTGATGTAATCAAGTCGCTGGCCAACAAAGAGGTCGATCGTCGCGATATTTCGGTGCCCGATATCAACAAGCTGGGCGAGTACAAGGCCGAAGTAAAGCTGCACCCCGAAGTGACCGCCCTAGTGAACCTGCGCGTGATCGCCGAGTAGGCTCCTAGCCCCAATCGTCACCCATCCATCTCGCTGAAAACCTCTGAAGCAGGCCCTAGACTTAAGGGTTCCTAGCTCAGAGGTTTTTAGGTTTAAACCACGCTTCATCGTCCTCACTCCCTCACCGACTCCCCTGCCCCAGATCGGCTACAATCAACCCATCCCCAACATCTAGCGCTTTGCTTGCCCCAACGCCTCAGCCCTAGCGCCCCCGCCCCTCTGCACTATGGATACCCCCCGACTCCACCCCGACACTATCGAAGCGGTGCGCGATCGCGTTGATATTGTCGATGTAGTCTCTCAGCAGGTGGTGCTGAAAAAGCAGGGCAAAGATTTTGTCGGCCTGTGCCCTTTTCACGAAGACAAGTCGCCCAGCTTTAGCGTCAGCCCCAGCAAGCAGTTTTACTACTGCTTTTCCTGCGGGGCGGGGGGTAATGCCTTTAAGTTTTTGATGGAGCTGAACAAGCGATCGTTCGCTGATGTAGTGCTCGATCTGGCCCAGCGCTACCAGGTGCCGGTGACCACGCTGGAGCCCGCCAAGCGCCAGGAGCTGCAGCGACAGCTCACTTTGCGGGAGCAGCTCTACGAAATTTTGGCGCTGACGGCAAAATTCTACGAGCATGCCCTCCAGCAGATCGACGGGGCACCCGCCCTGGCCTACCTCTACGAGCGGGGCCTAAAAGACGTCACCATTCAGCAGTTTCAGCTGGGGTTTGCGCCGGGTGGCTGGCAGACTCTCTACGGCTACCTGGTCGAACAGAAGCACTACCCGGTCAGCCTGGTCGAGCAGGCCGGGCTAATTGTGCCCCGGCAAAAGGGGGATGGGTTTTACGACCGCTTCCGCGATCGCCTCATGATCCCAATTCGCGACGGTCAGAGCCGGGTGATTGGTTTTGGCGGCCGCGCCCTGGGTGACGAAAAGCCCAAGTACCTGAATTCGCCCGACACCGAGCTGTTCGACAAAGGCAAAACCCTCTACGGGCTAGATCTGGCTCGGGCGGCGATCGCCAAGGACGACCGCGCCATCGTGGTTGAAGGCTACTTCGACGTGATTGCCCTCCACGCCGCCGGGCTTGAAAATTCTGTCGCCGCTCTGGGCACGGCTCTGAACGCGGCCCAGGTGCGCCAGCTGCTGCGCTACACCGAGTCAAAGCAAATTTTGCTCAACTTCGATGCCGATGCCGCTGGGGTAAAGGCGGCCCAGCGGGCGATCGGCGAAGTGGAAGAGATGGCCTACCGGGGTGACGTACAGCTGCGGGTGCTGAATATCCCCGATGGCAAAGACCCGGACGAGTTTTTGCAGCACCACAGCGCCGCCGATTACCGCACCCTGATCGAGGCGGCTCCTCTCTGGATCGACTGGCAGATTCACAACCTAATCAGCGGCAAAGACCTGCGCCAGGCCGACCAGTTTCAGCAGACCAGCCAGGCGGTGGTCAAACTGCTCAGCGACATTGCCAACGCCGACACCCGCACCCACTACGTGCGCTACTGCGCCGAAATTTTCAGCAACGGCGACAGCCGCCTAGTGCCGCTGCTGGCCGAAAACCTGGTCACCCAGGTGCGTCGCCAGCGCCGCACTACCTCTTCAGACGCACCCCAGCGATCGGCCCCCACGCCTACTCCCAGCGCCAGTTCCCTAGAGCAGGCCGAAGCCGCCCTGCTGCGAATTTTTGTGCACGCCGCCGCCCACCGCGACGAGATTTGTCAGGTACTCGAAGACCGAGACCTGCAGTTCAGCTATTCCCACCACCGTGCCCTCTGGCGGCAGATGCAGCGACTGCTGAGCGAAACCAAAGACACTCGGGTCGATTTGGTTAGCCTGCTGCGCAATCATCTGGCCGACTCGGGCCTGACCACTACCTCTCTGCAAGCCCTGCTGCACCTGAGCGAAAAGACCAAGCGCGACGTGCTGCGCGCTCCTCTCGTTATTCGTGCCGCCGCCGCCTGTATGGAAAAAAACCTTTGCGAAAAGCGCTATCGCCACTTTCTCGCCCTGTGGGAAAAGACGGACTGCACCAGCGCCCCCAGCCAGTCCGCCGGGTATCAGCGCCAGATCTATGCCGAAAAGCGCCGCATCGAAGCCCTCGAAAAAGATCGCCAGGTCACCTTTGAAGACCTAGCTACCATGCCCTGGGTCGGCGAGCAGTACGACTCGCTCGATCGGTAGGGCGATTTTGGATTTGCGATTTTGATTTCACCCTCCTCTCCGTGAGGTCAAGGACGAGGAAACGTCCTTGTCGTAGGCCGCAGGACGCGCGCCGCCGGGAGACTGGGGCCATTTCGCTGGCCCCAGCAGCAGATTTTGCTTGAACCCAATTGTGCGCTGCCAACACCTGTGCGATCGCCCCAAATAGCGGTGAGTAGTACCCAACCTATGTCGAATGGCACTGAATTGAGGCTGGTGGGCAGTGCCCACCCTACGATAAATCAAGGCTTTCAGCGATCTGCAAAAGCTTATTTCAGTGACATTCCAACCTATGTCTCTTTATTTATTGAACTCGGCGGCAGAAAGAACAAGCGTCTCCACAGGTTCAGCAGTCAGTTTGCCTTCTTCTGATCTGCTCAAACGCTGGACAGTGACGTTAACTTCTGGTGCCTCTTGCAGCTGATCGACGAGAAAGTCTAAATAATATGTCAGGACTGCGTCTTTGGCCTCTTTTTGCTTTTTCCAAACTTGGGCATCCTTCAAATTACTTACTACGCCGATAAAGGGTCCAGGTTCTCCGCGAAAATCAAGGGAAAACTTGCCTGCATAAGCATGGACTTCCGGCATCAGCTTTAGGACGTATCCAAGCTGCCGGTCTGGTTTGACGCCAAATTCTTTAGCCATGGTGAAACCTTTTGAATGTTTTGCTACAGGGTCTGAGCATACTTACTTGCATACCGCGATCGCAAGCCTTCAAAGTCCTCCCATCGAGCGTTATGGTTAATGGAAGTTTTGCTATAGCGCTGATTAAACTATGGCCAAAGTGATCATTGTTGGCGCTGGCCCCACCGGAGCCACCCTGACCCTATCGCTAGCCCAACGCGGCATCCCCGTCACCCTAATCGAAGCCGCCCATGACTTTCAGCGCCAGTTTCGCGGCGAAGGGCTAATGCCCAGCGGTCTCGATGCCCTGCATCAGATGGGGCTAGATGCTCTGCTAGAGACTGTTCCCCACCGTCCCCTGAGCGCCTGGGAATTTTGGCTCAACGATCGCCGCCTGTTTCGCGCCGATGAGCCGCTGGGCTCGACTCGCCCCTGTACCCTGGTGGCCCAGCCGCCCCTGCTGGCCGCCCTGGTGCAGGCGGCTCAGGCTCAGCCAGGGTTTGAGTGGATTTCTGGCGTAGCGGTGAGAGATCTGCTTTGGGGCGAGCAGCGCGTCATGGGAGTGTTGCTAACCGATGGCCGCACGATAGAGGCTGACCTGGCAATCGGGGCCGATGGCCGCGCTTCGGTCATTCGCCAGCGGGCAAAGCTGGAGCTAAAGACTCAGCCCAAAAGCATTGATGTGCTGTGGTTTAAGCTGCCTGCCCCAGCGGGTTACGAGGCCGACAATCGCTTTTGCACCGTGGTCAAGGGCGGGCGAGTCTTTAGCCTGTTTCACGGCGCAGAGGAGGGTAAGCTGCACCTGGCTTGGGCTATTTCGCCGGATGAACCTATTGAACAAAAAGACTGGGCGGCAACCTTTGCAGCGCTGGTGCCGCCAGAGCTGGTGAATCACTTTCAGTCGGTGGGCGAGGCCATTTCGCCCCCTGTGCGGCTCTCGGTCATGGTCGGTCGCTGCGATCGCTGGCATCGCCCCGGCCTGCTGCTGCTGGGCGATGCCGCCCACCCTATGTCACCAGTACGCGCCCAGGGTATCAATCTGGCCCTGCGCGACGTGATCGTCGCTGCCAATCACCTGGTGCCAGTGCTGCAAAGGTTTGATCAGTCAGGCCCGGCTGCGATCGATCAAGCCCTGGCTCGTATTCAGGCCGAGCGTGAGCCAGAAATCATTCAGGCCCAGCAACTCCAGGCCCACGAAGCCAGCCGGGGAGATCTGCTGCGTCGGTTTTGGGGTTTGCGCCAGGGGCTCAGCACGTTTTCGCCCCTGGTTGGCCCTTTAGTGAAGCGGGTATGGACTCAGCAACAGCAGCCCCTGCGCGAGGGTATTACCCCAGTGCGGTTAGAGATCTAGTCGGCTAACAAGGGCCAGCCTTAAGCTCCGCTGCTGCTAATCACACCGACGAGCTGAAGCAGATAAATCACGGCAAAGGATCCAAAAAAGACCCCTGCTAGCACCGTGACCCAAAAGGTAAGTCGTTGGCAAACACGTAGCCAAAGCCATCCTGCACCGACATCGCCGTACTGCAAAAGGTGACAAACACAATCGCCACCATAAACCAGAAGCCAAACGACCTCCACAGATCGCCCGGTAGGCTGCCTAGGGTTTCCGCAACCTGATTTTCCTTAAACATTCGATTCAGCCATAGGTTGAGTAAAGCAAAGTGAAACCCAACAGGATTAAACCCTTGTTGGATTCCACTGGCGCTTCACTTGACCTACGCTTTGACCAAAAGTCTAAGGTTGGATCAGTCCACTAGTCTTCGGGAATAGCCGAGGGATAGATGCCAGTCGCAACTAGAACCGGTCTGTTACTGTATTCAGCTTCGAGCTGCTCCTGAAACTCTAGATCCCAGCCCAGGTCGTAGTCACGCTCAAACTCACTGACAATAAAGGGACGCAGTACCCCAGTTACCGCAACGTCCTCATCGTCGGTGACAGCAGGCAGAGGCTGCTGGACTCCATCTCTAGGTGAGGCATAGATAACCAGCAAGTCTTCTGATCCTAAAAGCCGATCTTCATCTAGGGTGAAGGCCGATCCGCTCTGAATATCTTCAACTTCGCCGGTAACGGCTAGGGTCTCGCCATAGTACTGATCAGGATTGGTGGTGATTTCGCCTGGGTCAGGGGCCAGCGCGATCGACTGAGCAATGATCGCCGGTTGATTTTCATAATCTGTGTAGAGAGTGGGATCTAGGGTTAGATCGAACTCCCGATCAACGTCTGCAAGCACAAAGTTGCGAACTTCGCCAGTCACCTGCACTTCAACGTCGTCGTCTTCAGGCAGCACCAGCAGTTCACCTGAAGCATTGATCACCAGAATGGGTTCGGTGCCAAAGAACTGCTCGTCGCTGACGGTAAAGGAGCTGTCGCCCACGACTTCTACCGGTTCACTCCGGATAGTAACGACTTGGCCGATGTAACTTTCGGTGTTGTCAGAAACATCTTCAGTTTGCACATTGGTTGCACCAGAAGGTGTCTGAGTTACAGGTGTGTCTTCGGCACAGGCACCCATTAGTCCGGCAATTAGGCCGATCGCAAGGGTGCTCTGGAAGAGTCTTCTTTGTGGTTTGGAAATGCCGCTACTAGTTTGCATATTGGCGTTAAGGTGTGCTTGGTTGTTAGTTAATTTAGCCATGATAATTAGGCTCCAAATTCTTCAATGTGACTATCTCAAAGAACTACCGAACGAAAGCATTTTTTTTATGCGTCGGGAGAGGTTCCCTGGCTAAAGCAGTGTTCAAGCGAGTTCAAGCGATAGTCGACTATCTCGGGTGTTCCGTTCATAATCGTTCTAATTGTTTTTAAGGCTGGAGTTATCTATAAAATGGCTATATATCAACTCTGTCTATTGGCAGAAAATAAGCCTGTCATGGCAAAATTTTATCTTCCTAATGGTTCAGGCTACTGATACTCAGCGGTGTAAGTTGGGTGACTATAGCCAATTGCCGGGGAGCCGGGGAGCCAGGAGGTTGCAATAGTTGGTTTATTTCAGCGATGCGGTGCTAGTTTTTGACTGCAGTATTCCCGGTCTTTAGGGCCACTAACTGCTGGTTCTCTGGGGGTATCTTTGAGTCAGGGTATGTGCTAAAGCATAGATTTAACAGGTGGTTTAGGCTGCTGTAGCGCCGTTAGGGCCGTGTGGTAGTGCTTTTTTACGGTTTCTAGATCTTGTTTTTGATGGAGCTGCTGCTGGCTGCTCTGCCAAATGGCTTCCAGGTGCTGTTGCAGAATGTAGCGCTGCTTAGAATTGCGGGTGAACGGGGCAATGGCGGCGATCGCTGCCAGCAGCCGACCAACCACTACGCTATCGGCGCTGCCGTACTGGCGAATCTGGGTAAATGCTGTATCTGCCAGGGTTTCAAACTCGACTGGGGCCGCAATCACCCGCAGCATGCGCGACTGGTCATAGCGGTAGGGCGACGGCAGTTCGCGACCGGCCAGTCGCGCCAGTCCATCGGCCAACTGATCGATACAGCGAATGGCCGTAAATGGATCATTGATGGCTGGAGACAGCGCCCGCAGGGCAATCTCGACCAGTTGCTCAATTGGAAACGCTACGTTCTGCTGCTTGGTTAGCTCGCGGCCCATCACAAAGGCTTGATTGATCCGCTTTTCTACCGGCTGGGTAACGCGATCGGCTGGGTAGGCCATCACCAGGGGGCTATCTGCCATCACAAAAGCGCCCGGAAATGCCTGAACCCGCAGCACCAGGTTTTCGTGACGGGCCACCTGCATCAGGGTTTCGTCTTCAATGGCTTGTAGATAGCCCGTTCCCTTAGACAGCACGGGGCAGGCGGCAGCTTCAAAATCGGTCGGGATATCCTTGGCGCTATTGTCCTGTGGGTCGAGATCGTAGCCTAGAGTTTGTGGAAACAGGCGATTTGTGACCTGCTTTAGGTCGTGACTGACGTCGGCGATCACGTGGGAGGCCTGAATGATGGTAGAAGCGTGGTGGATAAAGTAAATCAGCATCGCAATGCTGATCACAGCCATCAAAACCCCCACCGTCACCGAGAGCTGGGGCACAAAGAGCTGATAATCTTCTCCCCGAATAGTGCGCAGCACCAGCAAACAATAGATAAAGGTGGCAATAAAGGTGCCGAGTGCGATCTGATTGCCCTGGTCCTGCATAAAGTTGCGCAGTAGACGCGGCCCAAAGTGGGATGACGCCAGCTGCAAAGCTACGATGGTAATCGAAAATGCGGTGACCGCTACAGTGACCATTGACCCCGCGATCACCGACAGTACGGCCCGTGCCCCATCGGCACCTCCCTGGTAAATCCAGCTGAGGGCGCTCATATCGATGGAACTTGAACGATCGAGGGCTAGCAGAGTAAACGCCAGTGCGATCGCCCCGGCGGCCATCAGCGTCGGCACAAACCAGTAGCTCGATCGCAGGCTATCCCAAACTTTGACGAGCTTGATATGTTTCATACAATTTAGGACGGCAATCGAGAGGACTTTGATCGCGCTCGGAATCGAATTGGCCAGACCGTTAGGACTCGCTCACCGATTGCCCATTGCTGTCTGAACGCAGATTGGCCAGCTGACGCAGCGATCCCCCGATGCTGAGCGGTTGGGGGGCTTCTCCCTGGCGGGCAGGCCAGCCCTCCCGCTGACGGGTGCGATCGCCGTCGGTTTCCTCAGTCTGGTCGTGGAACAAAATCTGCTGGGTGGGAAATGGCATGTCGATGCCACCGGTCGTCAGCTTGTTTTTGATATTGATTAGCACCTGATCTTGCAGGTCGAGCACCTCGGCGCGGCGCGGCGGCTGCACCCACCAGCGGGCGCGCAGATTAACCGTGCTGTCGGCCAGGTCAACCACAATTACATCGGCGGCGGGGTGGGCCAACACGCCGTCTGTATCGTGAATGGCTTCAAGAATCAGGTCTTTGGCGGTTTCAATATCGTCGCCGTAGCCGATGCCGATATCATACTCCAGGCGGCGGTTTTCAAAGGCCGTATTGACCAAAACCGAGTTAGTAAACAGCTCGCCATTGGGAATCACAATCCGGCGACCGTCGTAGGTTCTGATCGTCGTGGCGCGGGTTTCGATATGCTCAACGGTGCCCTCAAAATCTTTGAAGATGATCTGGTCGTCAATCTGAAATGGCTCGGTCAGCAAGATCAAAATGCCCGCCAAAAAGTTTTGCAGAATATCTCGAAACGCAAAGCCAATGGCCACCCCGCTGATACCCAGCAGCTGAATTAAATCTCCCGCCTCCAGGGAGGGGATAATAATGGAAAGAGCAACAAAAAGACCAACTAGAACAGTAGTGCCCTGGGCTAGACGACCCAAAACCAGGCCCACATTTCGAGTTCGCTGCCGCCGCTGAGTTAGCCGTCTAACCGCTGTTCGAATGCCTCTGGCGACTAAAAAGAAGACTATAAATACGACAATGGCCAGGACAATATTGGGCAATAAAGCCAAAAAACCGTTGGCCATCGCCTGAATCTTTTCCCAAATGGGAGAATAGTCAAAATTCATCGAGTATGGATAATAAGATCTCTGTCAGCTTATAGAGAAATGATCCGTTTAGCCTCTATCTCCAGTGGGTTAATCACCCTGGCGGATTAATTGTTGGAGGCAGGGGCTTCAAGCACGCTGATACTAACCAGGGGCGTCACATCAAACCCCTGGTCGAGCAAGCGAGCCTGAATTGCCTGGGTCAACTCAGCTGATATCGCCTCGTCGGGATCAGCACCCGGCTGGCGCTGCACGTAGACCTCAGAGAGCAGGGTGTTTTGGCCTGAAATGTTGGATCGGGTAAAGCGCACTGTCGACTCTACTAGCTGCACCTGGGGAAACTGCTGAATGACGGTTTGGACTTCGGCATTGGCCCGCTGGGCGCGACTGGAGCGTTCTAAATTGGGCGGGTTTGTCAACTGCCAAGTGAGCAAGGCGGCGATCGCGATCGCGCTTGCCCCCAGCGACACCGGAAACACCCCGCGCTTGCCCCGCTGATAGCGCGCACCTTTAGTCGATAGCCCAAAGGTGCGGAACAAAATTGCCGCCGACAGGTTGATGCCGCTGAGCTGTAGCAGCAGTAAAAACAGCCCATTGACGACCATATCCCAGCGACCAATGGCCATCGACATGCCGACAATACCCGCCGGGGGAGCCAGCGAGGCCGCCACTAGCATGCCGGTAGCTGTGCCCGACACCAGGCTGCTGCGCCCAGACTGCACCAGGTTGACGGCCCCCGCTGCCCCCGCCGCCACGGGCAGCAGCACCGCCACCGCTGAAATTTGGCTGTTGTCGAGCATCAGCGGCGTTGCAATCTGCTGCTGAAATATCAGGCTGAGCAGCGCCGCCACGCTAATGGTGACCAGCAGCGCGGTGAAGTAGCGCAGCACGCTGCGGCCAATCAGGTGGCGATCGCCCCGCGCCGAGGCGATCGCTGTATTCATGGCTGGCCCGGCAAAGGGAGCGATTAGCATCGCCGCCACCAGCAGATAGTTGGTATTTGTAAACAACCCAATCCAGACAATAATGCCTGCGATCGCGGCGTAGCTCAAGAACCCCTTCCAGGAGCCGACGCTTTGCAGCCCGGCCAAAAAAATCTCGATCGGGCTGCGTTCCTCTACTTGGGTGACCTGCTCCGCTGCCTGGTCGGCTGGGGGATGCAGAGCCATCACGCCCGTTGGCATTAGCGTAATCTCTAGGTCTGGCAAATCTTGAAGCGCATCTAGCAGCGGCTCCACCCGCTGATTGGAGACATGCACCAGCACTATGTCCTGGGGGGTGTCTCCCATGGTCTGCCATTGGGCTAGGTTGGTACCCTGGCAAGCTTTGGCCTTTTGCAGCACGGTTTTGCCGCAGCCGCAGGGCACTTGGATCAACAGTTGGCGCATGACAAACCCAGCGGTAGAAACCGTTCAATTACGCTCTCTATCCTGGGCATGGTCGGCGGTTTTAGCATCGCCTGAAGGGCTAATAGTTTGATGGGCCAAAGGGGATAGGCTGACGAAACGCTAGGAGGCGAAACGCCAGGAGGCAAAACCCTAGGAATTGTGGCGGGCCAGTACCCACAGCGACAGTCGTTCTAGCATGACCAGCGTGGCGGTGATGCCCACTGCCAACCCAAACAGCACTAGGTTGCTCTGGCTGCCCGATCGCAGCGCAAAGCTCAGCGAAGTTGCCACCGCAGGCGGGTGAACCACATCCAGCACAATCATCAGCACGATGGTGATCACCATCGCCAGCCCGCCCGACAGATAGCCCGGCCCCAGCATGGTGTAGGTAGCAAAGCCCAGACCAGCCGCCATCAGCTGCGAGATCAGCAGCGTGCGTATCGAGTTGGTGCCGTGCTGCGGGTCGAGGTAGATCAAAAAGGCGCTGGAGGCCAAAGAGGCAAACAGCAGCCGCTGCTGGCTGAGCGCTTCTACCAGGGCCAAAACCGCTAAAACCACCGCCGTTGGGGCGATCGCTAGGGCAAATTCTCCCTTCAGGTTTAGCCGTCGGCGCAGGGCACGATTGGCCCCCTTGATCGGCTTCAGGCTTTCACGGTCTTGGCTCATGCGTCATCCCAGGCGATGGCAGCGTTATCTGTCATTGGCCGACCGCTCAATCTAGCCCCAGCTCGCGCTTGAGCAGGTTGATCGACTTTTCGCCGATGTAGTTGTCGCAGACTACCAGCTTAGGGGGCCGAATCAGGTCTTCGCGGGCTTCGGCGATCGCCTCTTTGACCGCAGGCAGGCTGGCCTCGTCAAACACCACAATGGTCTGGGCGCTGTGGATGACGGCACTGAGCTTGTAGGTGTCGTCGGTTTGGGCCGACATCAGCAAAACTTCGTCGCCCCGCAGGCTGTAGCTAATCACCTCCGCCGCCCGCAAAATGCCGGTGCTGACGCTGACCATGCCCAAACAGGTGCCCTTGGGCAAATCTTTCAGCAGGCCCAGCTCTTTTTTATAGTCGTAGATATCGACCGGAATCACCCGCACCGACTTGGGTGCTGCGATCGCTTCCGCCTCACTAATAAAGTAGCGGCTGGTCACCACCGTGCCCGAGCGGGTCTGGGCCAAAATCGTGTCGAGTTCTTCGAGCGGCACCAGCTGCACCGGAATGTGCAGCGCACTCTCCAGCTCGCGCACCATCAGCTGCCCGGCCCCGATGTCTTGCCCAGGGGCAGTGACCAGCACCCGAGCGCTACAGCGCAAGCGCCAGTCGATCTCAGCCAAAAATAATTCGCGGGCCTGGTTGAGCGAGCAGCCCTGGCGCAGCAGCTCGTCTAAGCCGGTTTCGACTACATCGCGGGCCTGAGGAAACTCGGCCCACAGCATGGTTTGAGGCCGGGCGCTGTCGGTGCTGTTTTGCTCGCGCACGTAGATGCCGGAGCCAGGCATGGCCTCAACGACACCGGCATCTTCGAGCTGGCGGTAGACTTTGCTGATGGTGTTGCGGTGCAGCCCCGTCTGCATGGCCAGCTGCCGGGTGCTGGGCAGCCGATAGCCGGGCGGATACTGCCGAGATGCGATCGTAAACCAGATCTGGTCGTAAAGCTGGGTTGACGCCGGAATCTCGCTGTCGGGCTGAATGTTAAACTGCACCACCAAACTACCTCCCGGCTGTCGCTAGACAACACAATTTCGACGAACTCAGACTAGATACACCGGCCATACTGCTAATTTAGGACGAATTTTAGAAAAGCCATCGGTTTTTAACCAAACGCGGTAGCCCCTGCAATGATTTTTGACAATTGTAGACCCCTCAGCCAGGTGTTAGCAGGCCCGAAAGCCTGCGCTTAAAGTCCGGTGGTAAATTCTGGCGGTAAATTCTGGTATTTAGGCCCAGCCATAAAGCCCGGCGGTAAAGTTAAGAGTGAAACCTATGGGCCTGCCATGACATCCCCAGTACGTACCGAAACTATCACCATACCCAGCGGCGATACCGAGATTTTGGCCTACCTAGCCGCACCCTCGCGCCCTGGCCGGTTTGGCGCTGTGGTGGTGATTCAGGAAGTGTTTGGGGTCAATAGCCACATTCGCGAAGTCACCGAGCGGATCGCGGGGGCGGGCTACGTGGCGATCGCGCCCCACATTTACCACCGCCAGGCCCCTGGCTTTGAGGTGGGCTACACCGCTGAAGACCTAGAGATGGGCCGACAGCACAAGCAGGGCACCAAGGCTACAGAACTGTTGGCCGACGTGCAGGGGGCGATCGCCTACCTCTATGGCCAAGACAACGTAATCCCCAGCGGGGTCGGCTGCATTGGCTTTTGCTTTGGCGGCCACGTTGCCTACCTGGCCGCCACCCTGCCAGAGGTGAAAGCCACGGCTTCCTTTTACGGGGCGGGTATTGCTACTATGACCCCCGGCGGCGGCGCACCCACCCTCAGCCGCACGCCTGAGATCACGGGCACCCTCTACGGCTTCTTTGGTGAAAACGATGCGCTAATTCCAGCCCAAGAGATCGACCAGATCGAAGCGGCGCTGAGCGAGCACGGCGTGCCCCACCAAATTTTTCGCTACCCCGGTGCCGACCACGGCTTTTTCTGCGATCAGCGCTCTAGCTACAACCCCGCAGCCGCCAGCGACGCCTGGAACCAGGTGCTGGAACTGTTTAAGACTACTCTGCCTGGGGCTACGCCTTAATCTACGGATATGGAGAATCTTGTCGTTGTCCAATACGCAGTCTGACGTCGTTTGTTCTCTCAGCTTGATGCTGGCGTGCTCTACTTGTCGTAACTGCTGCCTCGGTAAGCGATGTCGTAAATAAAAATCTCACCGGCGTCCCTTCTGATTTGGAAGATGACGCGAACCTTGCCGACGCGAATTCTGGAAAACTGATCTAACCCTCCCTTGAGCTTCTTGATGTCTAGTTCTTCGGGAGGATAAATTTTTTGGGTTTCGAGGCAGGTCTTGAGAATCCCTATCTTTGCCAAAATAGAACCGCGAAGCTTTGGTTCTAGCTGCTTTAGAAACCGATCTGCTGATTTACTGAGTTTGACTTTCATCACCAAACCAGCCGGTTACGTCAATAAAATCTGTATCCTCATAGTCGCGGGGGGAAAAATTCGCTTCAATGTCAGCCTGTTCTTCGTCATCTACATAGGGAGTCAGCATTTCAAAAAACTTGAACCACTCTTCGCGCATAACTTCCCGAACGCTCTCTTTGATCAGCGCTTTAAGGGCTTGGGCGTCGAGGGTGATAGTTGGTTCCATAAGCCTTACTCTAAGGTTACCGTTGTGCTTGATAACGCTGGAATGCTGTCTTTCGTTTATTATCGCACCGGCACTAGCGACATTTAGTTACCCAGCCATATTTTCAACTCATTCAGGCTGGCTAGATGGACGCACGGTTTACCTATAGCGATCGCTTATGTCCCCCTTTAGCCTTTTGAACCATTGACGGAGCCCCGCTGCGAGATAATGTAAAAGCTGATACTTTTTTGCCGGGTGCGGCGAGCGCTAGCCCCCAATCTTGCTTCCATCCCCCTATTCCATCGCCCTTCCTATGGCCTACTATCTCTCGCCCCGGTTTCTCGACACGCTGGCGGTTCACATCACCAAAAACTACCTGAAGCTGCCGCAGGTCAAAATTCCGCTAATTTTGGGCGTGCATGGCCGCAAGGGGGAGGGCAAGACCTTTCAGTGCGAGCTGGTGTACGAGCGCATGGGAATCGAAGTCGTCCATATTTCCGGCGGCGAGCTGGAAAGCCCCGATGCGGGCGACCCGGCCCGGCTGATTCGTCTGCGCTACCGGGAGGCCGCCGAGCTGGTGCGGGTGCGCGGCAAAATGGCGGTGCTGATGATCAACGACATCGACGCTGGGGCGGGCCGCTTTGACGCGCTCACCCAATACACGGTCAATACTCAGCTGGTCAACAACACCCTGATGAACCTTGCCGACAACCCCACCAATGTTCAGCTGCCCGGCAGCTACGACGAAAACGAGATTCAGCGGGTGCCGGTTATTCTTACCGGCAACGACCTCTCTACCCTCTACGCGCCGCTGATTCGCGATGGCCGGATGGCAAAGTTCTACTGGGAGCCGGATAGGAGCGATCGCATCGGCATTGTCGGCGGCATTTTTGAACCCGACAATCTCTCACCTCAAGACATCACCACGCTGGTGGATAACTTTCCCAATCAGGCGATCGACTTTTTTGGAGCGGTGCGGGCCCAGATCTATAACGAGCAAATCCGCGACTTTATCTACTCTGTGGGGCTAGAAAACGTCTCCCGCAGCGTGGTCAACACCACCACGCCCCCCACCTTTCGCAAGCCCGATTTTAGACTGTCGCACTTGGTTGAGGTGGGCGATCGCCTGGTGCGCGAGCAGCGCCGGGTCAGCGACATGCGCCTAGCCAACGAATACAACCGCGTTTTGCAGGGGGCCGTGCCGCCAGGACAGGCATCCTCAGCGCCTTCACCGGACAGCTTTTACCGCACCTACAACCCCAATGACAACCCCTCGGCAGCCGGGGATACTAACGGGGGCGACGCCGCTAGGGCAGCTGGCAACGGCGACTCTCCCCAGTGCCCCATGCCCGAGGCATCCCAAACCACCTCCTCGCCCACTCCCCCACCCGTTTACTCCCCCACCACCCTCTCTCCAGAGGTACGCAACCAGATCAACGCGATTCTGTCCCAGGGCTATCGCCTGGGCATCGAGCATGTCGGTAAGCGGCGGTTTCAAACCAACGCCTGGCAGAGTGGCCCCACCATTCCCGGTCAGGATGCCGCTACCGCCAGCACCACGATAGAACGCTGCCTGGACGACTACGCCCAGGACTACGTGCGGCTAATCGGGATCGACCCTAAGACCAAGCAGCGGGTGATGGAGCAGATTATTCAGCGGCCTGGGCGCTAGGGTCGAGTCACGCTAGGGTTAGAGCGCTTGGGTGATCTGGAGTGCCTGCTTCAGCACCTCGATCGCTTTCTGTCGCTCGGAGTCGTCAGCATTCCCTGGTAAGAAATCGGTCAGGTTAGCCAGTAGGCGCTGGATGAACCCTTTCTCGGTCGGGGCTGTAGGGCCGTAGGCCTGGGCGATCGCAATCAACGCCTGAGCCTTGTAAATGTCGTCAGTAATGGACTGCGCGACTTGAAGGGCCGAGTCAAACTGCTTTTGCTGAGCCAGCTCACGGGCAATCGCGGGTCGCAAATAGTCCAACTGGCCAGCGGCGGCCTGCTCAACTTGCCCTGCTTTTGCATAAGCCAGGGCTACATCGGCAGCAAAGCCTTCTAGCTTGTTAGTATTAACCACCTCTAGGGCCTGCTCTGGCTGTCCGGCCTCAAGATAGCCAACAGCTACTTCTGACACCATTCCTTTGACCTGCTGGGTCTGGACGAGATCCCAAGCCTGGTCGGGCTGTTGCTGGGTTAGGTAGTATCTGACCAGCTCGGTCAGAGCTAAGTTTAGATTCTCTTTGCCTGTCGATCGCGCCAGGGCGATCGCGGCGTCGAGATCATCTGCGGCAGCATAGGCGATCGCAGCCTCTCGTACTATCCCAGCTCGGGCGTTTGCAGACTGAATAGAGGCGCTAATTTTCATCCCCCGGTCGATGTCGCCCAACTGGACGTAGCCCCTGGCAACTCTGCTCAAGGCATCGTCCCGGTTTTGGGTCTCGCCTGTGGGCATCGCCTCAGCCGTCGCCAGGGCAGTGGCCAAAATCGCTTCAGCCTCAGGCTGCTGCCCCAGATCGGCGTACTGTTGGGCCGCATCGATCCAATAGACAAACCGATCGGCTGGAAAAGGACTCGCTAAGGTTTCAACCTTTGGTCTGATTTGAGCGAGCACGTCAAGCGCCTGGGGTTCTGCTTGAATTTCTACCAGTTCCCTCGAAATAGTCAGCATGGCATTGAGCTGTAGCGAGGCAGCGTCGTTCGATTGGGCCAAATCAAACGTGCTGCTGCTCTCTAGGGCCTGCTCTAAAACTCTCAGAGCCTGCTCGCTATGGCCAGCTAGCCGCAGCCGATTGGCCACAAGGGTCAGCGTTTGGGTAGCGTAAAACGAATCCTCTATGCCTTTGGCTAGGTCAAGAGCCTGATTCAGCAGATTTCTGGCCCGCCTTGGCTGACCCGCCTCAAACAAGTAACCGGCTAGTTCTGCTAGCAGCATTGGATCTTCTAGCCCTTGGCCCAGATCAAGGGCCAAATCAAGGTGCCCCTGCTCAGCGTACTCTCTAGCTCGGTTGATCAAAGATTCGGTGGGGGAGGTGGCGCTACCGCTACATCCCGTTGCCGCTTGATCTTGAGCGGTTTGAACCGCCACCGCCAGCAGCTGATCGCCTTTATCCTTTTGCCCGACCAGGCGATAGCCACCGGCTACTTTAACCAACGGGTTGGCCTGAAAACAACGATCTGTCATCGCCTGAAGCGATCGCTGTGCCTGATCTAAAACGTCAATTGAACGCTGGGATTGCTCTAAATCGGCGTATTGAAAGGCAATATCCGCCAGTAGTCTTGCCTGTATATCCTGGTTTTGGGCGGCTATTGCTTCACCGCCTGAGTGAATAACGGCAGTCAGCCCAAGGACCACTGACATAAATTGTTTTGACTGTAGAATCATGGCCTATGCCCTAAGTGCGCTAGTCAAAGCTATAGATGTCAAAGACAGCATCAATAGCCAGTTTGAGCCCCGATCGCGCTTAGCTCACAGAAAATTTGTCGCCCTTAGCACAGCGTTTAGCTGCCGCCACCTCATACCGCCTCACATACGAGACAATCATGCAGCAGCTTCAGCTGCGAGCACACGATGTTCCTTTGCGTGATCGCGGTGAATCTCTGCGCGATCGCGACGTTCCTTTGCGACGTCCCCTTTTTTCTTTGCGACGTCCTCTTGTTCCTTTGCGCGATCGCGACATTCCTTTGCAACAGCGCGATCGTCCTTTGCAATCGCACGATGTTTCTCTACACGATCGCGACGTTCCTTTGCAACGTCCCCGTGTTGCTCAAGAACAGCGCCCGCATCCTATCCACCCCAAGGCATTCCTCAGCTAGCTGCCCCGGTAGGTGCTGTACGACCAGGGCGATACCAGCAGCGGCACGTGAAAGTTGCCGCTGGGGTCAGCCACCGTAAAGCGAATCGGAATTTGATCTAAAAACGGTGGCTCGGAGAGTGCTGCCCCAGTCTGAGCGAAGTAAGCCGCCACGTCAAACGTAATTTCGTAGGTGCCTTTTTGCAGCTCGTCGCCATCGAGCAGCGGCTCGTCGGTGCGGCCTTCGCTGTTGGTTTCCACAGTCTTGAGCGCCGTTTTAATGTCGGCTTCATTATTAATGGCCCAGACTGTTAGCCGCAGCGAGGCGGCGGGCTTACCCAGGGCTGTGTCAAGAACGTGGGTGGAGAGTCTGCCCATTGTGGTGATAAATCATGGCAAATAGCTACAGACAAAGCATATAGTAAGAAGCCCTTGGATGGAGGCCTAAGCGTAGTCCATCTCAAAAAATATCCCGTTTGGGAACGCCAACCCGCCTAAATGGGCCGATCGCGGTCAATCCTCGGCATTCTTCGTTAGCCTGACCTTAGCCAACCGGGCATCTCTAGGTAGATCTAAGCCCATTCGACCGTTACTTTGGACGCTATGACTCCTTCCTCAAATCCTCAGTCTAGTCAGCCCTTGTCCTCCAGCCGTAGGCATCTGCTTAGGTCTATAGCTGGGGGTGGACTGGGGGCGATCGCCATGGTTTTTCTGCGGCCCGCTGCTGCCGCTGGCCAAGACCTGGAAGAGCTGTGCTCCATGTTTCCGCAAAATTCTCGCTGTCTCGACTACCTGCCGGGGGTGCAGGCGCTAGATGCAGAGGGGGATGCGATCGCCCTCGATACCTTCTTGCCTACCACCTCGCCAGGCGTGCCGCAGCCGGTTCAGGGGTTGCCCAGTGTTACCTATCTGGTGATTAAATCGGGGCCAGCGATCGCCCCCTACGGCATTCGCCCCGTCTGCCCCCACCGGGGCTGCGCCGTGATCTGGCAGGCTGACCAAAACCGCTTTGCCTGCCCCTGCCACGGCTCTAAGTTTGACGCCCAGGGACGACGGCTGCGGGGGCCTGCCCGCCAATCACTGCCGCTTGTCACGGTGGTAGAACGGCAAAACCAGATTCGCCTCATCGATCGAGCCCCTGCCGTCGATCCACGCTAAATGAGCCGCGCTAAGTCTTGCCCATCAACGTTTGATCGGAGAGGTAATTCTAGAATTGGCCTAGAACGCCACCTACCGACTTTTGGGGCAATGGTTGATAATAAATGATCTCTGTTGCAATCCCGTTCTAACGCCCCATGTCTAGCGCCTTTCTCGATCGCCTCCACAGCTCCGATCGCCCGGTGATGGTTTTTGACGGTGCCATGGGTACCAACCTCCAGGTGCAAAACCTGACCGCAGACGACTTTGGCGGCCCTGAGTACGAAGGCTGCAACGAATACCTAGTCTTCACCAACCCCAAGGCGGTCGAGATAGTGCATCGGGGCTTTCTCGAAGCCGGGGCCGACGTGATTGAAACCGACACCTTTGGCGGCACCTCGATCGTGCTGGCTGAGTACGACCTGGCCGATCGCGCCTACGAACTCAACAAAACCGCCGCCGCCCTGGCCCGCAAAGTCGCGGATGAATACTCTACCCCAGAAAAGCCCCGATTCGTCGCCGGGTCTATGGGGCCAGGCACCAAGCTACCCACCCTGGGCCACATCGACTTCGATACCTTAAAAGACGCCTACGTAGAGCAGGCTCGCGGGCTAATCGACGGCGGCGTAGACCTAATGCTGGTCGAAACCTGCCAGGACGTGCTGCAAATTAAAGCTGCCCTGAATGGTATTGATGAGGCCTTCGAGCAAACCGGCACCCGTCTGCCCCTGATGGTCTCCGTCACCATGGAGCAGCAGGGCACCATGCTGGTCGGCACCGAAATGGCGGCGGCCCTGACCATTCTCGAACCCTACCCGATCGACATTTTGGGCCTCAACTGCGCCACCGGCCCCGACCTGATGAAAGACCACGTCCGCCACCTGGCCGAGCAGTCCCCCTTTGTGATCTCCTGCATCCCCAACGCCGGTCTGCCCGAGAACGTCGGCGGCAACGCCGTCTACCACCTCACCCCGATGGAGCTGCGCATGTCACTGATGCACTTCGTCGAAGACCTGGGCGTACAGGTGATCGGCGGCTGCTGCGGCACCCGGCCCGAGCATATCGCGCAGCTGGCGGAGTTGGCGCAGGATCTGCGGCCAAAGCAGAGACCTGTGAGATCCCCCCTAGCCCCCCTTGAGAAAGGGGGGAACCGAGCCGCTGCCTCCATCGAGCAAAATGTGGCCACAGACCCCAATACCAATGCCCCCCTTTTTAAGGGGGGTTGGGGGGATCCCCGCCCCGCCTTCAACTACACCCCCGCCGCCGCCTCGATCTACAGTCCCCAGCCCTACGACCAGGACAACTCGTTTTTGATCGTGGGCGAACGACTCAACGCTAGCGGGTCGAAAAAGTGTCGCGAGATGCTGAATGCAGAGGATTGGGACGGGCTGGTGGCGCTGGCGCGATCGCAGGTCAAGGAAGGTGCCCACGTCCTCGATGTGAACGTCGACTACGTGGGCCGCGACGGCGAACGTGACATGCACGAGCTGGTGTCGCGCCTGGTCACCAACGTCACCCTGCCGCTGATGCTCGATTCCACCGAGTGGCAAAAGATGGAGGCGGGCCTGAAGGTAGCCGGGGGCAAGTGCATTCTCAACTCCACCAACTACGAAGACGGCGACGAGCGCTTCTTTAAAGTGCTGGAGCTGGCGAAGAAATACGGCGCGGGCATCGTGGTTGGCACCATCGACGAAGACGGCATGGGTCGCACCGCAGAGAAGAAGTTCCAGATCGCCCAGCGCGCCTACCGCGACGCGCTGGAGTATGGCCTTCCCGCCCACGAGATTTTCTTCGACACCCTGGCCCTGCCGATTTCTACCGGCATTGAAGAAGACCGGGTAAACGGGCGCGAAACCCTCGAATCGATTCGGCTGATTCGGGAAAATCTGCCCGGTAGCCACATCATGCTGGGGGTGTCGAATGTGTCTTTTGGCCTCAGCCCGGTGGCGCGGGTGACGCTCAACTCGGTGTTTCTCCACGAGGCTATGCAGGTGGGGCTGGATGGGGCGATCGTCAGCGCCGCCAAGATTCTGCCTTTGGCCAAAATTGACCCCGACCACCAAAAAATCTGCCGCGACCTGATCTACGACAACCGCGAGTTTGATGGCGATATTGTCTCCTACGATCCGCTGACTAAGCTGACAACGCTGTTCGAGGGCAAGAGCCTGAAGAAAAAGGAGGCGATCGCAAAAGACCTGCCCATCGACGAGCAGCTCAAACAGCACATCATCGACGGCGAACGCATTGGTTTGGATGATGCCCTGGCCAAGGCCCTGGAAACCTACCCGCCACTCGAAATCATCAACACGTTCTTGCTTGACGGCATGAAGGTGGTGGGCGAACTGTTTGGCTCCGGCCAAATGCAGCTACCCTTTGTGCTGCAATCGGCCCAGACCATGAAAGCCGCCGTGGCGTACCTGGAACCCTACATGGAGAAATCCGACAGCGACGGCTCCGGCAAGGGTACCTTTATCATCGCCACGGTCAAGGGCGATGTCCACGACATCGGCAAAAACCTGGTCGATATTATTTTGTCGAACAACGGCTACAAGGTGGTCAACCTGGGCATCAAGCAGCCCGTGGATGCGATCATCCAGGCCTACCGCGAGCACAACGCCGACTGCATCGCCATGAGCGGCCTGCTGGTCAAATCTACCGCCTTCATGAAAGACAACCTGGCCACCTTCAATGAAGAAGGCATCACCGTCCCCGTCATTCTCGGCGGCGCGGCGCTGACCCCTAAGTTCGTCCACGAAGACTGCCAGAACACCTACAAGGGGCGGGTCGTCTACGGCAAAGACGCCTTCTCTGACCTGCACTTTATGGATAAGCTGATGCCCGCGAAGGCGGCGGAGAATTGGGATGATTTGCAGGGCTTCTTGGATGAGCAGGGGAGCAGGGGAGATGGGGAGCAGGGGAGCGGGCTAAATTCTTCTATCGAAAATAGTCTGGATACTACAGATAACGGCTCCTCCGCCCCTCCGCCCCCTAGCTCCCCAGCCTCTTCAGATACCACCCGCTCCGAAGCCGTAGACCCCGCGATCGCCCGTCCCACACCACCCTTCTGGGGCACCCGCGTGCTTACACCATCGGATATTGATTTGGAGGAAGTCTTGGGCTACCTCGATCTCCAGGCGCTGTTCGTCGGTCAGTGGCAGTTCCGCAAACCCCAGGAGCAGTCGCGAGAAGAGTACGACGGTTTCTTGAAAGAAACCGTCCACCCGATTTTGGACACCTGGAAGCAGCGGATTCTCTCAGAAAACCTGCTGCATCCCCAACTCGTCTACGGCTACTTCCCCTGCTTGGCCGAGGGGAACTCGTTACATATCTACGATCCCGCCGTGATGGCAGGGGAGCAGGGGAGCGAGGGAGCAGATGAGATTTCACCTCCAGCCCCCCTGCCCCTCAGCCCCCCTGCCCCTCTTGCCACCTTCACATTCCCGCGTCAAAAATCCCTGCGCCGCCTCTGCATTGCCGATTTCTTTTTGCCGAAGGAGATGGCCAAACCCGGACAGTTCGACGTGTTCCCCATGCAGGCCGTGACGGTGGGTGAGGTGGCGACGGAGTTTGCCCAGACGCTGTTTAAGGCCGACCAGTACACCGACTACCTCTACTACTACGGGCTGTCGGTGCAGACGGCGGAGGCAATGGCCGAATGGTGCCACACCCGCATTCGTCACGAGCTGGGCTTTGGGGAATTGGAGCCCGCCACGCTGCGGGAGGTGCTACAGCAGCGCTACCAAGGGTCGCGCTACAGCTTTGGCTACCCGGCCTGCCCCAATATGGATGACCAGCCGGTACAGCTAGAACTGCTGGGGGCCGATCGCATTGGTATGACCATTGATGAAAGCGATCAGCTGTACCCAGAGCAGTCTACTACTGCGATCGTGGCCTACCACCCAACTGCGAAGTACTTTAGTGCCTAATTAAAGATCAATGACACTGACTTAAGCACAAGTTGGCGGCTGAAACCTCTGAAAACTCGTGGTCTGCTATGCCAGTTTTGACCTTAAGTCAGTGTCATTGAATTAAAGATCGCAATTTCGCTGTCTTGCTCGTCTCTCATCTTCCGCCGTACTCTCCTACAATGGCAGTATTGGACTAAACAGCTATCCTATGTCGCCCCAAACCGCTGCTATGGCTAGTTCACTAGCCCAGCTCTATGAGCAAGACTACGCTCTTTGGCTCGATGTCAGCTGCCGACTGCTAAAAGCAGGGCGGCTATCAGAGCTAGATATTGCAAACCTACTCGAAGAATTAGAAGATATGGGGCGCAGCGAAAAACAATCGTTGACCAGCAACCTGATTGTGGTGCTAAGACATTTACTCAAGTACGCCTACCAGCCGGGGCAGCGCTCAAACAGCTGGCGCTTTGTGCTCAAAGAGCACCGCCGTCGGCTGCAAGAATCGCTCAACACTAGCCCTACTCTGAAGGCTTATTTTGAGGAAATCTTTGCTGTCTGCTATCAGGAAGCGCGCGATTTGGCCGCCACCGAAACCGGGGTTGGCATAGAAAATTTTCCGCTAGAAAGCCCCTTTAGCTTAGAACAGTCGCTAGATCGTGGGTTTTTACCGAGATAGCGCTAAGAACGGCTAGCGATCGCCTCGCCCATCAGTAGCCCGCTGGCCAACAGAGCGAGGTGATGATGGCAAAGCCTCTTGCCCAGCCCCCGCTCGAAGACTATGTGGACCAGCTCGCAACCCATAGATTTTGGAGCATTTTGGAGGCTGAGACTATAGTTAGAAAAATGAAGGTTAATCGTAGCGCTTAGGGTCTTTTTTCTTTTTCTTATCGTCGCTCGACTCTGCCTTGGGCTTCTTCGTCTCTTTGTTGCTTTTCTTCTCTTTGCCCATGGTTGATTACCTGCTAAAACCCAATGAATGATCGCCTTAACCGGCAGAATTTTTAAGCCTAAAGAATCTGCGCCATTTGTAGGGCACGCTTTACAGCGGATGGCTTTGTCGCTGGCGTCCTTTTATTCTAGTTGGAATCTACCGGCTTTGACCGATGGCGGGCCAATCATCGGCTAGAGGCGTTCCCTGCCACCTCGTTCTATGCCAACTCATTGAGGCTAATGCTGGATAAAGCCCCCAGCCAGCGGCGGCAGCCCACCTTCAAACAGCGCCATCGTTGGATTAAACTCTGCCTCTAAATTGCTGCCGATTTCGTCCTTAGCCCTATCCTCATCGGTGGGGAGAATCCGCGCCGATTCTAGTCCGCCAAAGTCGAACAGGGCAGGGTCGGCGAGCTGCGACGAGACGACATTTTGCAGACTGCGAAAGAGGGTTTCGGTGCGACCGGGCCACTGTTTTTCCCAGGTTTGCAGCATTTCCTTAATCTGTGCCCTTTGCAAGTTAGCCTGCGACCCGCAGAGCGTGCAGGGAATAATCGGAAACTCGCGGTAGCGAGCGTAGCGGGCAATATCGGCCTCGGGGCAGTAGGCCAGGGGTCGAATGACGATGTGGCGGCGATCGTCGGTGAGTAGTTTGGGGGGCATGGCCTTGAGTCTGCCGCCGTGAAACATATTGAGAAATAGAGTCTCGATCATGTCATCGCGGTGGTGGCCGAGGGCGATTTTGGTGGCCCCCTCCTCAGCGGCAACCCGGTAGAGCACGCCCCGCCGCAGCCGCGAGCACAGGCTGCACATGGTTTTGCCCTCGGGTATCACCCGCTTGACGGTGCTGTAGGTGTCTTGCTCCGCGATGCGGTAGGGTACGCCGATCGCCTCAAAGTA
Organism: Nodosilinea sp.; assembly: GCA_049646445.1. Classification (GTDB taxonomy): domain Bacteria; phylum Cyanobacteriota; class Cyanobacteriia; order Phormidesmidales; family Phormidesmidaceae; genus Nodosilinea. The sequence continues at coordinate 62,918 of JBARVV010000001.1, forward strand.
CTCGGGCAGCACCTGGGCCGGGAATCCCGGCTGTTTTTGGTCGAGGTTTACCGCCAGAATGTCAAAGTGGATGGGGGCGTGGCGCTGGAGGTGGCGAAGGATATCTAAGAGCGTGTGGGAATCTTTGCCGCCCGAAACGCAGACCATGACGCGATCGCCTTCGCCAATCATGCTGTAGTCAGCGATCGCCTGCCCCATGCGCGATCGCAAGAATCCCTGGAGCTTTTTAAAACTGTTGGAGGTGGGCTGCTGAGGGGCGGCCATCGGCATTTCCTTCTGGCTGTCTGCGCTGTCTGGCTGTCTGCGGTGTGCACCAGAACTATCTTAGTCTCAGATAGGTTGAAGATGGGCACGGGTTCAAGCTCGTTGCCTAGCTTGAACTGGGTAGAGACGTTGGCGTTGCTGATTCAGAGTATGAACCGAAGGCTGAACCGATTGAAGGCCCGTTCAAAATGCCTCGGAATCATCCCTTAAGTTAACAACGCCCGAAACTCAGCAACAGGTTCGGCAACGAGCCAATTAACGTTGCCAATACTGCCAGCAAAAAAGGGGAGAAGCCGCAGATCGCTATTTTACAGAGGGGCCGCCCCAAACGTGGCATTAAATTGCTGGCACCATACGGCTACAGATTCAAACGCCGTCAGGTCAATCTCTGCCGGCACGAGATACTCCTGGCGGCCATTCGTAGCGGTCAACGGTGCAATTACGACGTAATCCTCCTCATTGATGGGGTAGGCGGGGGGAGTACTTTCGGTAATTAGGTCAGCCGAGCGATGCAACACCACCACCAGATCGGGGCCGTTAGAGGTCGCAAAGTTTTCGTCGAAGACCAGGGTTGCCTGACCATCCTGGCTAATTAGTTCAACGTTTCCCGTTGTTTCATGCTCGGCTGAAGCAAACACGCCTTGGCGAGTTGTGCTGGAGGCCGTAGCACTAGCGGTTGTTTCTGAATCAGAGTCGGTTGTGGGGGCCTCTTCTACGGTCGAGGCGGTTTCAACATTTGCGGCATCTGTTTCAGGAGACGTGGTTTGGGACGGGTTGCAGGCCGCCAGTAGAGCCGCTGCCACCATCAAAACGGTCAGAGAGAGTCGCGCAATCATCATTCAGAAATCCTCAGTCTTGGAATTGCTGACATATTAAAATCCCAACCTGAACTGGAAGCAATAATTTCCTGAGAAAATCCGAAGAAAGAATGTATTTGACCATCCTGGGGTCTTAGGAAGCAGGCCAAACCAGCGTAGCAGTGTTGTCGATCGCCTGGGGCCGCCCGTCACTATCCACCGAATTAAAGTGGGCCAGCCGCTTTTGCACCTCGGGCGGCAGGTGGGAAAAGTCGATTTGGGGGTCGCCCGCCGCGATGCTGGCCCAAAAGCCTTTGAGCGTCGGGGCGATCGCCTCCGCCTCGGCCTGAGCTAGCCCAACCGGCGGGCTAACGAGAAACTTGGTCATAAACCCCTCGGCGCGATCGCTCATCCACTGGTGCGACATCGCCTGCAGGTCGTCCCAGGGGGCAACGGCGGTGAGACGGCGCGATCGCACCGCCATCCGCAGTTCGCCGTCGCCGTGCTCAATTTCTACAATTCGGTAGGGGTGGGGGTAGCTGACCAGCGACCCGGTCAGCACCTCGCACAGGTCGCCCCGGCGGGCCACGTCCTGTATATGCAGGTGGCCGGTAAACATTAGCCGCGCCCCCGCCGCCTCCAGCCGAGCGACAATTTCATCGGCGTTGCTCACCATGTAGCGCTGGCCTAGGGGGCTATTCGACTGCCCCGGCAGGTGCTCTAGCACGTTGTGGTGCAACATCACAAGAATCAAATCGTCGGCATATTCTGCTAGAGTCGCCTCTAGCCAATCGAGCTGGGTTTGATCGATATAGCCCACCCCAACCTGCTTCCCCGACGCCTCAAATGCGTTGGAATTTAGCGCCACCAGCCGCACACCGGGGAGAATTTCGTGCTGGTAGTGAAGGGTTTTGCCGTCGCTGTAGCCAAAGTCCTGATACAGGCGAGGGAAGTCTTGCAGGCCAATGGCGCGATCGCTGGCGTCCCTAGCAATCACATCGTGGTTTCCCGGCACTACGTAGGCCGGAAACGGCAGTCGCTTGAGGCGATCGATCAGCCACTGGTGGTTCACCCATTCCCCGTGCTGGGTGAGGTCGCCCGGCAGCAGCAAAAAATCGAGATCCAGCGATTCTAGGTGGTCAAAAATTTGTTCAATGCCCGGAATGCTGACTTCCACCAGGTGAAAACGGTTGGGGCCGTTGTAGATGGTCTCAGGCTGAGCGATGTGAGGGTCGCTGATGATAGCGAAGCGAAAACGCTGTCCCATGGAATTCAAAAAGCTTATTTAGTAGGAATTTCCCTACCAGCCTAGCCTCTGCCGCTAGATTCAGTCAGCAAATTCGCCCAACTAACCCCGGCCAAGCTTGTCAATTAGGCAGACCAAAGTGGCATGATAGAAGGCCAAGATGGAAGTGAGGTCAGACCTGTGGCTGTTGTTCGGGTGCGCCAGCACGTCAACCCCCTGAGCGATAAATATCAGGCCCCGGTGGACATTCCCGCCTGGGAACAGGTGTTTGCTAACCCCCGGCAGCTCCTGCATATCGACATTGGCTGCGGTAAGGGAATGTTTGCGCTGCAAATGGCCCAAATTCAGCCCGAGTGGAATTTTTTGGGCCTCGAAATTCGCAAGCCCGTAGCCGAGTCGGCCCAGAAGCGCCAGCGAGAGGCGGGGCTGACCAACCTGCAGTTCATGTTCTGTAATGTCAACATTTCCCTACCCGCCCTGCTCGAAAGCTGGGGCAAGCAAAACCCCTTGCAGCAGGTGTCGATCCAGTTTCCCGACCCGTGGTTCAAGAAGCGCCACCAAAAGCGACGCGTGCTGCAACCTGAGCTTGTCAGCACTCTGGCAGCATTTTTGCCAGTAGGCGGACGCGTGGTGGTGCAGTCTGATGTTGAAGCGGTGGCGGTGGATATGTGCGATCGCCTCGCCGAAAACCCCCACTTCCAGCGCCAGAATGAAAGCTGGCTAACCGACAGCCCCTTCCCCGCCCAAACCGATCGCGAGCGCGTCACCCTAGAGCAGGGTTTGCCCGTTCACCGCGCCATCTTTATCCGCGCTTGACGGCCCACCTTCAAGCCAAGGTGTAAAATAGCCAAGTCTGTGGTTGAAACCTGGGGCTGTAGCTCAGCTGGATAGAGCGGCCGCCTCCTAAGCGGCAGGTCGTGGGTTCGAATCCCGCCAGCCCCGTACCACCAAAAGTTAAGCTTTATAAGGCTTCTAGCCTATATATAGCAAGCCTTGGCAAACTCTAAGATGACGAGAATTCGTTCTCGTTGTCCGGAGATTTAGGCACAACTTTAAGCCATGGCTGAAAAGCAGTACACTCTCGAGGCTGTCCAAGGGCGGCTAAAGCAGCAGAAGTCTAAAGCCATGATTTTTCTTCGTGGGGGAGATAATATCTGGGTTCGAGGTACCTTCCCACCCCGCCCTGATAGCGGTAAGACTCGGGCCTGTCAGGACAAGTTTTCTCTACACTTGCCAGCCAATAGAGACGGCTTCAAAGCAGCTGAGAAAGAAGCCCTCCGTATTAGTGCTTTGCTTATAAACCTCGTCCATCTTGAGAACTGGAGTTTTCAGGGCAGCGGAACTAAACTTAAGGAAGCTCGTTTTACAGTTCATGCGTTCTATGCTTACAGTCAAGACAGCAGCGTGGCAGCAAACCCCCGAG
>JBARVV010000002.1:0-18922 GCA_049646445.1 Nodosilinea sp.
GAATGAATCAGGGGGCATAACCTTGTGTCGCTGGGGGAGGGTACAACCTTACAGCGCGTGACACAGTGCAATGCCCCTACCAATCAGGGGTAGCAAGATAGGACTCGGTATTAGACAACGCTCCAAAATCGTCAATTCAAAATCCAAAATTCTGCACCAGCCACTCAACCCAAAGACCACATTAGACGCTCAGCCCAGCGCCCAGCCAGGTACTCAGCCAAAAGCCCAGGGCCAGCAGCACACCGCTCCAAAAGTGAAAGCCAATGGCAAAAAACTTGGCGTTAAAAACCCTCGCAGGCTGGTCGTGAAAGCGGGTGACGTGGCGACCCAGCCGCCAGGCCGAGGGCAGACTGGCAAAGACCAGAGCCGTCCAAAGAGGGAAGAGTTCAGCGATCAGTGCGAAGGTGACGATCACAAACACTACCCCACAAGTCCAGGGAATCAGCGCTGCTCCTCGCTTGGTGCCCAGTCGCACGATGGGCGATCGCTTGCCCGCCGCCAGGTCGTCCTCCACCTGGTGAAAGTGGGAGCAAAACAGCACCAGCGTCGTGGTCAGCCCTACGATTACCCCCGCCAGCTGGCTCGCCCACGACCAGCTCTGGGTTTGACTGTAATAAGCTGCCCCTATGGCCAAAGGACCAAAGCTAAAAAAGCACAGCACCTCGCCCAACCCCTGATAGCCCAGGCGAAAGGGCGGTCCCTGATACATGTAGCCCAAGCCGCAGCAGAGCAGTATTAACACCAGCACGGTAGGGTCTTGCTGAATCAGGGCGATCGCCACAATGCCCGCAATACCCAGCCCCAGACAGAGGTTGGCCAGGGCAAACACCAGCCGCCGATTGCGAGTCAGATTGACAACAGAATGCGCTTTATTGACATCAATGCCGGTCTCTGAATCAAACACATCATTACTGAGGTTCTCCCAGGCCAAAATAAGCACCGCCGCCAGCATAAATAGCGCAAAAATACCGCTGCTAAATTGGCTTGTCTCAGCGTAAGCGATCGCGCTACCCACCACCATTGGCATAACGGCAACGCTATACATAGGTGGCTTTATAGCTGCCAACCAAAGCTTGCGGGCAGCGGGGTCTACCGATTGAGTGGTCATGGCACTACAGTTACTCCAGGCCTAGCATATCGCTTAGCTGGACGATGCTTGCGACCAATTTTTGCGCCCAAACTCGATCGCACCACTATAAATACGTAGACGAAAGTCTAAAAAGTTACGTAATTTTCCATAGCGAATTATTAATAAAGCTTGTGCATATTAAAACCACGGACATCTGCATCACTTAGCAGGGTCTGGTGCATCTATCTCAAGGAGACTCTCGCTATGCCCAGCCGCGGTTTGAACCTGTGTACCCTATCCGGCAACGTTGCCGCCGACCCCGAAGTTCGCCGCATTGAGCGCAAGACCGGGGGCAATACCCAGGTCGCCGAGCTGACCATCTACGTCGATCGCATTCCCAGCCGCAAAGACAACGACAGCTTTACCGTCAACATCAGCGTGTGGGAAGGATCCCCCGCCTGGCGCAAGCTTAACTACATCAAGAAAGGCTCGCTGATTATCGCCAGCGGCGCGATCGACGCCTCCCCCTACATCAGCAAAGTTGACTCCCAGCCGCGCGCCGGGCTACAGCTCAAAGCCACCGATATATTTCTAGATTCTTCCCCCAAGGTCGAAGCACCCAGGGCCAAAGCGCCCAAGGTCGAGCACGCGTTCTAAACTATTTCAGCTATTCTGCTGGGCCTTAGCCTTGGATTAGAGACCATCCCTACGGGTCATCCATGTTTAAGCCAACAGTAGATCCAGCATCCACGGAGAGAGCGCCGTGGGTTGAGAGCAAGGATGCGGTGTTCCGCATCCTTTTTTAATTTTGGGGCGACTTGCGGTAGCTCAGCAACCAGCTCACTACGGTTGCCCGCCGCGTCAATCGCGGTATCAGCTGGTCTACGGTGTAGCCCTTAAACCCCAGCTCTTCTTTGACCAATTGTTTATCTTCCTTAGGAATCGAGCGGGTGAGCTGCACCGTCGCCGGGCGGCTTTCGATAAAGTTGGGCGGTTCGGGATACTTTTCAGCCCAGGCCGCCTCTACCGCCGAAATATCCCAACCGTTGGGGGTTTCACGGTAGCCCAAACCCTGCCAGACCAGTCGATTTACAGCGTCATCGTCCAGTTCGTCATTGAGAATGGCCCACAGGGTGTCGTCGGTTAATGGGGGCATGGCGAGTTATCCACCTGGCAATTCACCCGTCCACTTTACTATCCCGTCACACAGTGGCCCCAAACCTCACTTAATGATCATGAAGTATGGGTAGTAGCCACTGCGCTTCTAGCCCTCATCCGTCGTCACGCGCTCAGCCTGGAGAACTCCACTATGCGACGCCCCCACCGCCACAATGACTTACTCAGCCTCACGTTCAGCCTCATCAAGTATTTTTTGCTGGGGCTAGCGGGCTGCACCATAGCCTACCTGGCCGCGATCGTGCTTGATCTGGCCGCTGTCGCTAGCGCGATCGCGTTTTTTCTAGAGCAGGTGCTGGCGCGATCGCTGGTGCTGCTGGGCTGCCTGTGGGCGATCGCGGTCATCAATGAGTCTGCCCGTTCTTAAGTCTGGCGCTGATGCTGGCTGAAACTCGCCCTTTTCGCTAGGGTTAAGGAGTATGAAGCAAGCCCGATCCTAAGAGGCATCGCCCGTGACCACCGTTCTTGCTACCCCCACCGTCAAAACCTGGCAGTGGCAGGGTTTATCCATTCGCTACCAGCAGATTGGCACTACGGGTACTCCGGTGCTGTGTATTCACGGTTTTGGGGCCTCTAGCGACCACTGGCGCAAAAATTTGCCGGTCTATGGCGAACAGTATCAGGCCTATGCGATTGATCTGCTGGGCTTTGGTTTCTCCGACAAGCCCGCCCCCAACCAGCCTCTCCCCTACACCTTTGAGACCTGGGGCCAGCAAATTCTCGACTTTTGCCGCGAGGTGATTGGTCAGCCCGCCTACCTGGTGGCCAACTCGATTGGCTGTATCGTCGCTCTGCAAGCGGCTGTCGATGGGCCTGAGTGGGTCAAGGGCGTGGTCATGCTCAACTGCTCTATTCGGCTGCTGCACGAGCGCCGCCGCGCCGAGATTCCCTGGCACCAGCGCCTTAGCACCCCCATCGTGCAAAATCTGCTGGGCTACGCTCCGGTGGGCCGCTTTTTCTTCGCTCGCATTGCCCAGCGCAAGGTAATTCGCAATCTGCTGGGGCAGGCCTACCGACGACCCGAAGCAATTACCGACGAGCTAGTCGAAGCTATTCTTACCCCGGCCCTCACCACCGGGGCCGCCGACGTATTTCTGGCCTTTGTGCGTTACTCCCAAGGGCCGCTGCCCGAAGATTTGCTGCCCCAGGTCCAGTGCCCCGTGTGGATTATCTGGGGCCAGGATGACCCCTGGGAACCCGTGGCCCTGGGCCGCACCCTAGCTAATTTTCCTGCTGTAAAAGCCATAGAAGAACTGGCTGGCGTCGGCCACTGCCCCCAAGATGAGGCCCCCGAGCTGGTCAATCCACTAGTGCTAGGGTGGTTGAGTGAGGCGGAAGCCGTCTGAACAACTGCGCTGTCAATCGCTTTATTGAGCCTGCTGCTGAGTCTGCTGACTCTGTCGGCACAGGCGGTTCGCGTAGGGGCAAACGGTGCTTGCCCAGTCCAACTGGGGGAGCCAAGGCGGATTCGGTACCAGAAATTGGGCGATCCCCCACAACCCTCGTCTCAGCCCGCTATCGGCTCTCTCAGCCGCCCCTCATTTCTAAAGTGTCTCTAAAGGTTGCCATCAAACCCAGTTAGCCTTCTTACCATAAAGACAGATTACAAACGCAACCAACAGAAGTAACCTTACGAACTGTCGCCCTCTCTAGCTGCCGCTACCCTGCCCCTAACAAAGGATCTCTACGATGGCCGACTACCAACCCGCCGACTCTGGTTTTGCCCTCGATCGCGACTGCAAAACCCTCGCTCGCCACGTGCTCGAACAGCTGCACAGCTTTGGCCCCGAGGCCCAAGACCTCAGTGCCCTAATGAACCGCATTGCCCTGGCCGGCAAGCTAATCGCTCGCCACCTCAGTCGTGCCGGGCTAATGGAATCGGCCCTGGGCTTTACCGGCGAAACCAACGTCCAGGGCGAAGCCGTCAAAAAAATGGATATCTACGCCAACGACGTGTTTATCTCGGTGTTTAAGCAGAGCGGTCTAGTCTGCCGCCTCGCCTCCGAAGAGATGGACAAACCCTACTACATCCCCGAAAACTGCCCGATTGGCCGCTACACCTTGCTCTACGACCCCATCGACGGCTCCTCCAACGTCGACATCAACCTCAACGTGGGCTCGATTTTCTCCATTCGTCGGCAGCAGGGCGACGACCTCGACCATACCGGGGCTGACCTCCTCCAAGACGGCCATCAGCAGCTAGCGGCAGGCTACATCCTCTACGGCCCCAGTACCGTGCTGGTGTACTCCATTGGTCGAGGCGTTCACGCTTTTGTGCTCGACCCCAGCCTGGGCGAGTTTATTCTGGCCACCGAAGATATTCGGGTACCCGCCCACGGCCCTACCTACAGCGTCAACGAGGGCAACTTCTGGCAGTGGGAAGATGCCATTCGCGACTTTACCCGCTACGTTCATCGCCACGACGGCTACTCAGCCCGCTATACCGGGGCGCTGGTAGCCGACTTTCACCGCATTTTGACCCAGGGCGGCGTGTTTCTCTATCCCGGCACGACTAAGAAGCCCGAGGGCAAGCTACGGCTGCTGTACGAAACCGCACCTCTAGCCTTTTTGATTGAGCAGGCGGGCGGACGGGCTAGCACCGGCCACGAAGACATCATGACCGTGATACCCGGCGAAATTCACCAGCGCACCCCCTTCGTTGTGGGCAGCACAGACGATGTCGCCTTGGTAGAGTCGTTCATTCAAGACCACAGCCGACGCCAAAGTACGCTGCTAAGCACCTAGATCAATCTGTGAGCAATCTGTTAAACCAGGCTTAAGCTTTCTGGTTCAAGCTTGAATCGTAGTTAGGTTTACCGTTGACCGCCCGGCTGGTTACTTTCAATACGCTTTTGGAATCGGTTAATTAAGACGGTCTGTAGTCTGACTAAATTTGTAAAATCTGCTGTCAATATAGATTGCGGTTTCTGCTACTTGTAAGTAGTCATAGCGCAGCTTAGAGTGCCCTAGCGGTGCGCCGCGACACAAACTCAGCGTTTGACTTTAACGCTTAACCCCCTGCCTTTTACCCCGCACGCTTATGGTGTCCCTGCTTGAAAATCCCCTGCGCGCCGGTCTGCAACAAGACCGTATCCCTGAGCCGCAGATTCTAGTTATTTTTGGAGCCTCAGGCGACCTTACCCAGCGCAAAATTGTGCCCGCCATCTACCAGATGCGGCGTGAGCGGCGGCTGCCCCCCGAATTGACAATCGTAGGCGTGGCCCGACGCAAGTGGAGCCACGACTTCTTTCGTGAGCACCTGCGCGAGGGGGTAGAAGATTTTGGCAACGGACTCGGCTTTGAGGCCATTTGGCAAGATTTTGCCCGTGGTCTGTTCTACTGCCCCGGCGACATTGATGACCCTGAGTTTTACAAATCGCTCAAGACCTTTTTGGCCGAGATCGACCAACAGCGAGGCACCCAGGGCAACCGAGTCTTTTATCTCTCGGTTGCGCCGCGCTTTTTTGGCGAGGCGACCGAGCAGCTAGGCGCTGCGGGCATGCTTGAGAACCCCGACAAGCAGCGGCTAATTATTGAAAAACCCTTCGGCAAAGACCTGGCTTCGGCTCGGCAGCTCAACCGAATCGTGCAGAATGTGTGCGATGAGCGCCAAATCTACCGCATTGACCACTACCTGGGCAAAGAAACTGTTCAAAACCTGATGGTGTTTCGCTTTGCCAACGCCATTTTTGAGCCGCTGTGGAACCGCCAGTTTGTCGACCACGTGCAGATTACCGTGGCCGAAACCGTAGGCCTAGAGGGTCGCGCTGGTTACTACGAAACGGCCGGAGCCCTCCGGGATATGGTGCAAAACCACATCATGCAGCTCTTCTGCCTCACCGCGATGGAGCCTCCCAACTCGCTTGATGCCGACAGCATTCGCAACGAGAAGACCAAGGTGCTTCAGGCGACTCATCTCAGCGAGATCGCCGATATCGATGGCTCGATTCCGGCTGCCGTCCGGGGCCAGTACTCAGCCGGGTGGATGAAGGGCGAGGAGGTACCGGGCTATCGTGAAGAAGATGGGGCCAGCCCCGAGTCAACCATGCAGACCTTTTGCGCCCTTAAGCTTGAGATCGACAACTGGCGCTGGAAAGGGGTGCCCTTCTATATGCGTACCGGCAAGCGCATGCCCAAGAAGGTCAGCGAGATCTCCATTCACTTCAAAGAAGTGCCGTTCCTGATGTTTCAGTCGGCGGCCCAGCAGGTGAACCGCAACGTGCTAGCCCTACGCATTCAGCCCGACGAGGGGATCTCGATGCGGTTTGAGGTGAAGACGCCCGGCAACTCCCTACGGACGCGATCGGTGGATATGGACTTTCGCTACGATGTCGCCTTTGGCCAAGCCAACACCGATGCCTACGCCCGACTGATCGTTGACTGTATGCTGGCTGACCAAACCCTATTTACTCGCGGTGACGAGGTAGAAGCCTCCTGGCGACTGCTGACGCCCCTGCTAGAAGCCTGGGACACCCCGGCGGATCCTAAAGCTATTCCCATGTACGAAGCGGGCACCTGGGGGCCGGTTGAGGCCGAGTTTTTGTTGAATAAAGACGGGCGACGGTGGCGACGGCTTTAGATCGCGATCGCCCCTAACCGAGCCTGATGTCTCAAGTCTTAATCCTCTACTTCACCTCACTATGATTACCACGCCTATCGTTGCCCTACAAAAGCCCAAGGATATCTCCCTCGACGAAATTGAATCAGAGCTGCACAGCATTTGGCACCAGCAAGATTCAGGGGCGACGGCCCCCACGGCCACCCGAGCCACCACCTTCACCATGGTGATTTACGAGCCTGAGGAAGTGCAGCAGATTTTGGCTGCCCTGGGTTATTACACCGGCTTCATCGACAGCAACCACGGAGCCCAAACCCGTGAGGCCATTCGCCAGGCCCAAGTTGCTTACAAGCTGCGCGTAACGGGTCGCGTAGACCCGCCTACCCTAGCTCGTCTACGCCAGGAATACGCCAATCTCTCTGAAGAGCAAAAGCTTTACCCCAACCTAGATCAGCGAGGGTTTAGCCTCAGCGAGTCAATTTCGGCCCATAACCCCTGCCGCATTATCAGCCTTTGCCCCACCTTTGGGGAAGACACTGGCGTCAAGGCCCAGGTTTCGGTGTACTGCCCGGTTCAGAAAAAAGGCTCGGGTAACCTGGTGTGCTGTGAATACATTAATTTGCGGGGAACCAAGGCTGCCCTTGGGCGAGTCAGCGACTTGATCGCCTCGCTGACGCTGCCAGAGCTGCCTAAGTTTGTCTGGTGGAAGGCCACCCCCAGCCCCGAACAGCTAATTTTCCAAAATTTGGCCAAGTCGAGCAACTGCATTATTGTTGACTCCAGCTACTTTAGCGCTGCCGAAGCCGAGCTGCAAAAAATGCAGGACTTAATTGAGGCAGGCACCTACATTGCCGACCTCAACTGGCACCGTTTGGCTCCCTGGCAAGAGTTGACAGCCGCTGCCTTTGACCCTCCCGAGCGGCGCGAGTCACTGCTGGACGTAGACCGCATCAGCATCGACTACGAGCAGGGCAACGCGGCCCAGGCGCTGCTGTATCTAGGCTGGTTTGCTAGCCGTCTGGGATGGCAGCCTACCGACTACATAGCAGAAGGCGGCATTTACAACATCGAGAAAATTCACTTCAATGGCCCCAATGGCCTGTCTATTGAGGCAGAACTGGCGGGTATTCCCGTGGCTGACCTAGGGGAGGTGGTTGGCGACTTGACCGGGCTACGGGTGCTCTCCACCGACAAGAATGCCAACTGCTGCACCATTTTGTGCTCTGAAACGACGGGATGCATGCGCATGGAAGCCGGAGGCGGTGCCCAGTCCTGCCAGGTGGAGCAGGTGACGGCACTGTCTGACCAGAAGGCCGACTTTATGCTGGGGCAGCAGCTCCAGCGCAGGGGCGAAGACATTCTCTATGAAGAAAGCCTGGCCATGGTGGCGAAGATCATCAATTTGATCTAGGCGGCTGACCTAGAGCTTTCAACGAATGACACCAGAAGATTCCCCGCTGGCGAGGAATCTTTTGGTGTCATTTAGCTGGGATAGTGCGATCGCGTTGTTCTGTCCGGAGCGTATTGTCTGGGGCAGCGAGCACATCCCTTACAGTGGCAAACAGTCCCTAGAGAAATGCTGTCGATGCTGCCTCCAACTACTGCCATAGAGACCCTCACCGTTGGCTCAATTCAGCTGCAGCTACTGCCCGAGCGAGCGGTCTACATTGATGTGCTCAAGGCGCTGCTGATATCAGATGTACACATGGGTAAGGCGGAGACGTTTCAGCATTACGGGCTGCCGGTATCGAGCCAGATTAACCACGCCACGCTACAGCGCTTAGAAAATTTGTGTACCCAGTATCAGCCCGACCATCTTTGGATTTTGGGCGATCTGTTCCACGGGCGAGACGGCATGTCCGATGGTGTCATTGATGCCTGGCTGAGGTTTTTGCATCGTACTCAGGTGAGTGTCCACCTCATTCTCGGCAACCACGATCGCCGCCTGCACGACATCCTCAGCCAGCTTTCGGTGGAGTGCATTGTTGAAGCCGTAGACATGGAGGGCATTTTACTCAGCCACGAACCTGAGCTAAGGGAAAATAGTCTGAATATTTGCGGCCATATTCACCCCTGTCTGCGATTGGCAACGGGCTGCGATCGCCTACGCTTGCCCTGTTTCTACTGGCAGGCTCCGCAGCATCGCCTGACGCTGCCTGCGTTTGGCGAGTTTACAGGCGGCTATGAGATTGCCCTGGCGCGTGGAGAGGTGGCCTATGTGGTCGCAGAGGGGGCTGTGGTGAAATTTGGGCGATAGGAGTGGGTAAGGGATAGGGATTGGTATAGCGCGTTGAGATCGATCTGGAGGCTGCCGGTGTGACAGTCTAAAATCTCTAATCTGCAAGCCAAAATCCCCTAAAATCAAGCGTTACGCTAGATATCTAAGGTTTTCTGGAGATCGTCATGGTACGGGGTCAAGGATGGATGGCATTGGCGCTGTGCGGGGTGCTAAGCCTGACTGCGATCAGTTGTAGAGACCGCAACGATACGGTGGTAGAGGCTCCCCCCGCCACAGACGAGCAGTCGGTGGTAGAGGCTCCGAATGAGCAGACTCCTGAGGCGGCACCCACTCCGACGCCAAACCCGCCAGAGCCGGGGGTGGGAGGCACTGGGGAAGCCGTCAATCCAGCCCAGGCGGCGCAACTCATTGCCGCCCAGCCCGAGGCCCAGATCAATCTGCGATCGCAGCCTACCACCTCATCTTCAGCTAGGGGCTACGGTCTGGTGGGCGACCCGGTGCAGCTGACGCGATCGGCCGATCGCAGCGACGGCACCTGGTACTTCGTCAAGTTTGAAGAATCGGGAGCCGAAGGCTGGATTCGCGGCGACTTTATCAACATCGAAGGGCGGGCCACGCCTCTGTCGCAGCGGGCTGACACTAGCAGCACCTGCGAAGGCCTGATGGAAGCCATGACCGTTACGGCCTTCTACGATACCAATGGGTTTCACCTGGTGCGGTTTGTGAACATGGAAACCAAGAACACCTTCGACGCTACGCTCAGTCGCCAGGGCAGCAGTAACCAGGGGCAGCCGCTCTACCAGGGCAGCACTAGCCCACCCACCAGCGATCGCAGCTATCCGGTATCGCTGGTCGATTTGTCTGGGGGCACCCCGAGCGGCGGGTCTCGAGTGAACCTGAGCTACGCAGGCATTGAGGGTAGCGCCACCTGTGAATAGGTATAAGATTGAATCTTGACGCGGCTAAGCAGGAGCACTTATGGCTAAAGAACTCAGCGCCGAGGAGCAGCAGGAGCTAGACACCCTGCGGCAGACGATCGAACAGGCGATCGCTGACGGCGTACTTACCCAGGCCGAGCGCGATGCCATCACCGCCACCATGCGGGCCGACGGCAAAGTTACCTACGAAGAACTAGAGCTCGTTCGTCAACTGGTGAGCGACAAGGTGGCCGCTGGCGAGCTTAAACCCGAATGATCGGCTGCCCCGTTCATTCACCTCCTGCCTGTCCGCACTCTACCCATCGGCCCGCCTATTTCGATGTCTTCTTCCAATTTGCCGACATCTACAGCGGTGGTGCACGAGTGGCTGGTTAGCCGCGCCGGGTCAGAAAAGGTGGTCGAGCAGCTGCTGCAAGTGTGCCCCCAGGCCGATGTTTTCAGCCTGGTAGAGTTTTTAGAACCGAAGGCGGTCTCGCTGCTTCCCCCCGGCACCCAGTTGCAGACCTCTTTTATTCAAAACTTGCCCTGGGCGCGGCGGCACTTTCGCCAGTACCTGCCGCTGATGCCCCTAGCGATCGAGCAGTTTGACCTCTCAGCCTACGATCTAGTGGTGTCGAGCAACCATGCCGTGGCCAAAGGGGTGATCACCCGGCCCCACCAGCTTCACGTGAGCTATGTGCACACCCCCATTCGCTACGCCTGGGACTTGCAGCAGCAGTACCTGCAGCAGGCAGGCCTGACTAGCGGGGCTAAAAGCGCCCTGACCCGGATCATTTTGCACTACCTGCGGCTGTGGGATTTAGCGGCGGCCTACCGGGTTGACTGCTTTGTGGCCAATTCCCACTACGTCGCCCGTCGGATTTGGAAAACCTACCGCCGCCCCGCCACGGTGATCTACCCTCCCGTAGCCGTCGATCGCTTTCGCTGGCAGCAGCCCCGCGAAGACTTTTACCTTACGGTGTCGCGCTGCGTGCCCTACAAACGAGTTGACCTGACCATAGACGCATTTAATCGTTTGGGTCTGCCCCTGGTGGTAATTGGCGACGGCCCCGCTCTGGCCTCGCTACAAAAAACGGCTAAGTCAACAATTACGTTTTTGCGGAACCCGCCCGACGCTGTGGTGTCTGATTATATGGAGCGCTGTCGGGGGTTTGTGTTTCCAGCCGAAGAGGATTTTGGCATTACCGTAGTCGAGGCCCAGGCGGCAGGAGCACCCGTAATTGCCTATGGCAAAGGGGGCTGCGCTGAGACAGTGATAGATGGCAAAACCGGCGTGCTATTCGCTGAGCAAACCGTCGATCATCTGGTGCAGGCGGTGCAGTATTTTGACGAGCACCGCCATCAGTTTGAGGCCAAAACCATTCGGTATCAGGCCGAAACATTCTCAGAACTGAGGTTTCGGCAGGAAATGACCGCCTATTTGCTACAAAAGTGGCTGAAATTTCAGCAGGGCGATGAATTAGAGTAGTGTCGGTGTTGCAGGAGTATTGGGGAAATTTATGTTTCCTCTGGAGCGCACGGTTCAGCCCGTAATGTTGTCGCTGAGGATGTCAACCCGATCGCTGCCCATGGTTGGCCTATTGGGTGCGTCTGATCTGCTGGCCTTATTTTTGGCCGGTATCGTTGGCGTTTATCTGCGGCTGGCGTTGGGGGGGGAGTACACTCTCAATTTATACGGCCAACTGTGGCCCATATTAGGGATATTTTTACTAGCCTATGCCGCCGCTGGCCTCTACCCTGCCGTGGGGCTTAGCCCGGTCGATGAGCTACGGCGCATTTGCCTGTCTACCACCTTCACCCATCTGGTGCTGGGGGCGGGGCTATTTTTAACCGGTGAGAGCGAAACCTACTCGCGGGGCGTCTTTTTAATTACCTGGGTGTTGTCTTTGCTGCTGGTGCTGCTGGGACGGCTGTTGGTAAGGCAGGTGTTTGCTCCCTGCCCCTGGTGGGGCTATCAGGTGCTTATTTTGGGGGGCGGGCGCACGGGGGAACTGGTGATTCAAACGCTGAAAAACCAGCCCAACTTTGGCCTTAAACCCGTGGCAGTGCTAGATGACGATCGCGATCGCAGCGATACGATCTGCGGTGTACCGGTGGTGGGGCCACTCTCAATCGCGCCCCGCCTGGCCCGCAAGCACGACATTCACTACGCCATTGTGGCGATGCCGGGGGTGCAGCGAGAGAAGTTGCTGAGAATTTTAGAACGCTATGGCCGCACCTTTCCGCACCTGATGATGATTCCCGATCTGTTTGGGGTGGCCAGCCTGTGGGTAAGCTCAAAGGACTTGGGAGGAGTTTTAGGTTTGGAAATTCGCCAGCAGCTCCTACTGCCGGGGCCGCGTCTGATTAAATCGCTGCTCGATTTGAGCCTAACGCTGGTGGTAGGCGCTGTGGTTCTACCGCTGCTGGTTCTAATCGCGGTGCTGGTTAAGCTCGATTCACCGGGGCCAATTTTCTACGGCCACCCGCGCCTGGGGCAAAATAGCATGCCTTTTATGGCCTGGAAGTTTCGCTCCATGGTGTCTAACGCCGACCAGGTGCTAGAGCGCTACTTTGAGGCCAACCCGACCCTGCGATCGCAGTGGCAGCGCGACCACAAGCTCCGCTACGACCCTCGCATCACCCGCGTGGGAAATTTTTTGCGGCGCACCAGTCTCGACGAATTGCCCCAGCTGTGGAATGTGCTGCGGGGAGACATGAGCCTGGTGGGGCCTCGACCGATCGTCAAAGAAGAAATCTTTCGCTATGCCGACAAGTACAGCCTCTACACTCAGGTGCTACCCGGCCTGACGGGGCTATGGCAGGTTTCGGGGCGCAATAACGTGTCCTACGACGAACGGGTTAACCTTGATGCCTACTACGTCAGAAACTGGTCGGTCTGGCTAGACATTTACATTTTGCTGAAAACCATTTGGGTGGTCATGATTGGCGATGGAGCCTACTAAGGGAAACGGGTTTGGGGTCAGCAGTTTAGCCCTAGAGCGGCTGGTGTTAGCTAGTTTGGTGGCACTACCTTACCTAGTCTATGGGGCGATCGCCACCCTGGGCAGCTTTTTGATTGTCAGCCTGCGCCGCTGGCACCGACAGATTTGGCGGCTGCTTTACGCCCAGGGCTGGGTGTGGCTGGCCCTGGGGCTTGGCGTTAGCGTTGTGCGGTCGGAAGCCCCCGCCGAGTCGGCCCTACAGACGCTGAACTTTATTCCATTTTTTGTCTTATACGCTGCGATCGCCGTCGCCCTGCCCACCTTTAGGCAGCCCTTAAAAACCCTCCACCGCTGGGGTATAACGCTGCTGGTGGTGACTATTCCGATCAACCTGGCGGCGGTAGCTGAGGTTTATCTGCGATCGCCCGGCAGCCTCAGCCGCTGGGGCAACTCTCCCTGGCTGCAGTGGCTATATCTCAAGACTAGCTATGGCGCTCGGGCCAGCACCGTATTTGGCCACCCCAATGCCTATGCCAACTACATGGTGATCGTGTTTGGCCTGGGGCTAGGCCTCTGCGCCTACTACCTCAGCCGCCCAGATCTGAGGGTTAAAAGCCCTTGGATATGCGGCGCAACCGCCCTGGTGTTGGTCGGCATTTTTTGCTCTGGTTCCCGCAACGGGCTTTTAATTGCTGGGCTGCAGCTGCTGCTGTTTGGCGGCTTGCTGCGACCCTATCGCTATATTTTTTGGGCCGGGCTGGGGGCGATCGCGCTCATGATCGTCAGCGCCCTGATTTGGGGCATCGGCGGGCGCACCCTGCCAGAAGCCTTTGCCACCGCGTCGCTGCGAGTTAGCGTCTGGCGCTTAGCCTTTGAAATGATTCCGCACCACCCCTGGGTTGGCAGTGGTCTGGGCACCTTTAAGCTGCTCTACGACCCGGCCGACTTTCCAGTGGCAGGCGATTTTTTGCCCCACGCCCACAATCTTTGGCTCATGCTCGCCGCCGAAGCCGGGCTGCCGGTTGCCCTGGGGTTTACCGGCTTAGTGGGATGGGTGGTGGGACGCAGTACATACCTGATGACCTGCGCCTCACTCTCAGCCGATACCCTGGCGCTGATCGGCGGCTACCTGGCTGGCTTTGGCGGCACTACAGCCTTCGCCTTCTTTGATTTAGCCTTTTACGATGGCCGCATCAACATTCTGGGCTGGCTGTTGTTAGGCAGCCTTCAAGCCATCACCTACCTGGCACCAACGTTAGAGGCTAAATCAACCGGATCTAAATCAGCTTAGTCAGGCGCAGGCCAAAATACAGCCCTATGGCCGTGCCCACCATGACCGACAGAAAAACCACGTAGGCAATTACACCGCCCATAACGCTCTCTCCACAACAGCTACGACTCTATATTGAACCACGGCGTGGGGGAAGTGTGGGGAGAGGGGATGTAGACGCTCATTCCGCCGCCCAAAGCGGCTAAAGTTTTTAAATAACCCGATTTATCGCCTGGCTATCTCCATGAAATCCGTCATTCCTGTGCCGCTACCAAACAGTCCCTACAGTGTGGTAGTGGCCACAGGGGGCATCGACCACTTGGGTAGCTGGCTAGCGGGAGATGAAACGCCGCTGGTGAAGCCGGGGCAAAAGCTGCTGCTGGTGTCTAACCCGGTTATTTTTAAGCAGTATGGCGATCGCGCCCTCGCCTCCCTCACCGAAGCTGGCTATGCCGTCGAGACCTGCCTGCTGCCCGCCGGAGAACGCTACAAAACCCTTAACTCGATTCAAAAAATCTACGCGGCGGCCCTGGGCTTTCACCTAGAGCGCAAGTCGGCCATGGTCGCCCTAGGCGGCGGCGTGATTGGCGACATGACGGGCTTTGCCGCCGCCACCTGGCTGCGGGGCGTCAGCGTGGTGCAGGTGCCCACCTCTCTACTGGCGATGGTCGATGCCTCCATCGGCGGCAAAACTGGGGTGAACCATCCCCAGGGTAAAAACCTGATTGGGGCCTTTCACCAGCCCCGCCTGGTGATGATCGATCCGCTGGTGCTTAAGACTTTGCCGCCGCGAGAGTTTCGCGCCGGGATGGCGGAGGTGATTAAGTACGGCGTGATCTGGGACCAAGACCTGTTTGAGACCCTGGAAGCTGCCCCCCGCCTTGACCAGTACCGCTACCTGGGCGACGATCTGCTGCACACGATTCTGACGCGATCGTGCCAGGCCAAGGCCGATGTGGTATCTCAGGATGAAAAAGAGGCGGGGCTGCGGGCCATTCTCAACTACGGCCACACGATTGGCCATGCGGTCGAAAGCCTGATGCAATACCGAGGGGTCAACCATGGTGAAGCGGTGGCGATCGGTATGGTAGCGGCAGGCAAAATCGCTACCGCCCTCAACTACTGGACGGCGACTGAGGAAACCCGACAGCTTAGGCTGATTGAAAAAGCAGGGCTACCCACCCAAATCCCCTCGCAGCTCCAGGCCAGCGATATTCTTGACCTGCTTCAGGGCGATAAAAAAGTCGAGGACGGGCAGGTGCGCTTTGTGATGACTAAGGGGCTAGGAGCGGCCTTCGTTACCGGCGACATTACCCGTGAGACCATCCTGATTGCCCTGTGAGCGATCGCGCAAACCCCCGCTATTATGCCCTTGAAGTCTGCAAGCGATCGCCACAGTGTAAAGAATTCGAGGGGACTGCACAGCGCCTCTGCCATACCTGACCACGATTGGGCTATTCATTAAGAAAGATTAACTTATCTGCCTAAAGCAACCCATTCCCATCGGCTAAAACCCCTACGGCGACGGAGCTTAACGGCTTTGAAGACCTCTAAACTGAGAGCCTCAAGCATACACAAGGATACTAAATCATGCCCAAAGGCAGTTCAGATTTGGGGGAGCAGGCCCTCAGCAAGGCGGTAGAGATGGGGCTTTCCACTCAGCTCGATTCTGTAGAAACCCTAGACGTTGACATCCATACCAATCCAGTCGCCCTGATGCAGGGAGAGCTAGAATCGGCCAATATTCAGGGGCAAGGTCTGGTGATCAAAGATGACCTGCGCACTGAAGAGCTAACGGTGAAAACAGACGGGATGGCCATTGATCCGCTCAAGGCGGCCTTTGGTGATATTGAACTGATCCGCCCCACCAATGCCGCCGTTGCAGCCAAGCTAACGGAGGTCGATCTGGCGCGGGCCTGTAATTCTGATTACATTCACAACAAGCTGCAAAATCTGGAGGTAAAGCTGGACGATCGCCCGGTTCGGGTGAGCATTCAGCAGGTTCAGGTTTCGCTACCGGGGGAAGGTCGGGTGGCGATCGCTACCGACATACTGCTGGTGGAATCGGGAGCACAAGAGCACATAGCCTTTAGTGCGGTTCCAGCCGTGGGTACCCAGGGGTATCAGCTGGAACTCAACCATGTTCAAATGGCCCCAGACAACACATCGGCACCCCTGACCCAAAGCCTGCTAGCGGCAGCTGACGAGTTGCTTGACTTGCGCCACTTTAGACTCAGTGGTATGACCTTCCAAGTCGGGCACATCGATGTGCAAAAAGAGCACATGAACCTGCAGGCCAAGGCCCATCTCGAAAAGTTTCCGGGCCGTTAGTGGTACGTCGGCCTTAAATGTGTGGATTTTTGGATTGATGGGTAGAGCAACCGCAGTACCCTACCAAGAGGTGCTGCGGTTGGGATCTTGTGTTGTATTGTTCAAACAGGTATCTCAATTGCTTAGCTGGTGCTTAGCTGGCTCAGCCGTCGTTTATGATCTAGAGGTTGAACCCGTTAACCCGCCATGCAAACCCAAGATCGGCCCCTAGCGGCTCCCAGCCCCAGTCTGACCTACCCCAGCCGCAGCGCTAGCGTCAGCCGCACTACCGGCGAAACCGATGTGCAGGTGAGCCTGAACCTAGACGGCACTGGGCAGTGCAACGCCTCAACCGGCATTCCCTTTCTGAACCACATGCTGCACCAGATTGCCTCCCACGGGCTGCTGGATCTGGAGGTGCAGGCGACTGGAGATATTGAAATTGACGACCACCACACCAACGAAGATGTGGGCATTACCCTGGGGATGGCGCTGCACCAGGCTTTGGGCGATCGCAAGGGTATTACCCGCTTCGGCCACTTCGTTGCCCCCCTAGACGAATCACTGGTGCAGGTAGCGCTCGACTTTTCGGGGCGGCCCCACCTCAGCTACGGCCTGGAGATTCCGACCCAGCGTGTAGGTACCTATGACACCCAGCTGGTACGCGAGTTTTTTGTGGCCGTGGTCAACCATAGCCAGATGACCCTGCACATTCGCCAACTCGACGGCATCAACTCACACCACATTATTGAGGCCACCTTCAAAGCCTTTGCCCGAGCCACGCGCATGGCTACAGAGGTAGATCCGCGTCGGGCGCACCTAATTCCCAGCTCTAAAGGGGTAATTTAGACCCTGCCCAGCTCCAAAATTGGCCATACAATGAAGCTGAGCGATGTTTAGACCAGTCGTACCGGGCACATCAAGTCGCCTTACCACTGTTGACCACGGCGAAACCTATGGTCGGCACATTTTAGAAAAACTGGTGCGATCGCTGCCTGTTGCCACTTGCGTAGATCTGGGTTGTGGTCATGGCAGTGATTTGCAAATTGTTTTGAGCCAGTACCCCAAAGCCAAGTGCGTTGGCGTAGACTACGGCGACTGGAATACGCCTGCTTTACTAACGGCAGGCATTCAGCCCATTTCAGTCAATATTGAGGCTGAACCGCTGCCCCTAGAGCCAGAGTCGGTCGATTTGGTGATTGCCAATCAGGTGCTAGAACACACCAAGGAAATTTACTGGATTAACCACGAAATTTTTAGAGTTCTCAAGGTGGGGGGCTACCTTTACCTGGGAGTGCCCAACGTGTTGTCGCTGCACAACCGGCTGCTGGGCTTGTTTGGAGTGCATCCCACTTGCAACAAAATGATTTCGGCCCACGTTAGGCCCTTTTCTAAGCATGACACCCTGCTATTTTATCGATCTGCGGCTAAAGATCTAACGCAGCTCACCGGCTTTTATGGATCGCAGTTTTATCCCTTCCCCAAACGCCTTTCGCGATCGCTGGCTAGCACGTTCCCGACCTGCGCGTTCTCTATTTTTTTTCTGATTCAAAAGGTCAGGCCCTACAGCGACGAATTTCTCAATCACCTCTCCCAGGTTCACCTCGAAACCAACTTTTTTAGGGGCCCCGCCTAGGTGTGAAGCGGCGATCGCCGTTTTTGAGCCCCCAAACAAACAAGAGCCCTAAACATAAACAAGAGGCGCAGCGGGTGCTACGCCTCTTGTTGCTGGGCCGGGTGCCAATTGGTTGGGCAGGGTGCTGTGGGTCTAAGCCACTTCCATCCAGTCATAGATTTGCTCTAGTTGCTCTAGGGTCACTAAACCATACTGCCAAAGAATCATGGGCAATGGCCCAGGGTCTTGCTCACTGTGCTTCAGAGCCACCTGGATAGAGGCGGTCGAAATCGCTAAATCATCCTGTAAAAACTGGATCAAATTAGGTTGAACACTAACCTTCATCAAGCCTCACCTCCTTAAGGGCGCTAAGGCCCATAGATATTGCTCACGATTTTACACAAGGATGCCTCGGTGGCAACATTAATTTCGGGCCGGTTTGAACCAACTTTTATCACACCTACACTGACTAGCTGACCGCATCGATTTCCAGGCGATCGCCCCTCGCCCCCTAGCGAAGAACTTGACTAAGAGCAGTGCAGATGGCGATCAACTCAGTAATCATCGTCCCCATCTGCAAGTAAAAGATACCCAGCCTGAACTCAAACCCTCGATCAACGCTTCACGGAACGTTGAAACCTTTAACATTTGATCAAAAATTTTACGTACAGGCCGAGGTGGGATACCTTGGCCATACCCTTAACGGGTGACAAGGGCAGTCAACAACATACGGTACCAGGGTTTGAGACAATGGAGGGGCAAAAAAAAAGGGAGCTTCAGTGCAACTCCCCCTCATCAATATGTTTCCTGCATTCTACCAAAC
>JBARVV010000003.1:0-28437 GCA_049646445.1 Nodosilinea sp.
GAAGGCGACGACGAAGCAGGCGGTCGCAGCGAGCAGGGTGGGAATCATCAGTACGCCGAACCAGCCCACATACAGGCGGTTCTCGGTGCTGGTGACCCACTGGCAAAACTGCTCCCACAGGGAGGCACTTTCGCGCCGCTGTAGAGTAGTGGTCATGATGTATTAGTCCTTGGTATTTATCGTTTCAAGGTGCACAGGCTAAATCGTATAGATTTGTGACCCGTGTGAGTACAGATTACTACAGTCATGGAGTTTTGTAAACAAAAATTCCTTCGCAGCTTAATGAGTTGGGGCGGCTGTAGGGGTGCAGATGGCGACGAAAGATGGTTAAAAGCCTTGACTCAGAAGGCTTTTGGTTCTTTTGGTTGCATTCATAAAATGATTTGTGAATTCTGAGGAGCGATCGCTCCTTCAGCCAAAACCCGTCACGATTCTCATAAAGTCTGTAACAATCGCTTAACCTGGCAGCGGTTTTGGGCGCGTTCGCTACAGCCGCTCTAGATAAATAAGCAGGTCGGCCATATCCTGAGGCTCGGGCTGAAACTGAGGCATCGGCGGGGTTTGACCACTGATGACCTGTTTGATTAGGCCTACCTTGGTCTTGTGATCAGACACTCCCAGTAGTTTTGGCCCCACTTCTCCGGCCGCTTCAAGGCCGTGGCATACGGCACAGTTCATTCTAAAAATAGCTTCGCCTCGGGTGGCGTTGCCCTGCATAGACAGCACCTGATGAACGTAGGGCTCAGACGCCTGGGAGTAGCGCACCGCTACGACGCTTAGCACAACGGCGACAACTAGCATCACCGCAATCAGGGCGGCTTTCTTAAGCAGGTTTCTAAGGTCGTTGTCTTGCTCGTCTAAGGTCTCTTGTGCCAAGGGTATGCAATGTATCTTCAACTAAATGTTACGTACTTTAAAGAACCTAAAACCAGTTCGCTACAGAATCTTAAGGATCTGGGTTAGGCCCGGCAGCTGGCTCAGGTCATGGTCAGGCAACATCAGCTATTGAGACCCCTGGTCTGGGATAGTACCTTTATTGGATACCAGCTGGTTTAGACCCGACCCAAGCTATTCTCAAAAAACTTATGGCCAATCTGGAATCTAACTATCAGCCTACCGATGCGATCGCTCCCAAGGGTAGCTCTACCGTTGCCGGAGAGGCTGCGCTAGCTACCGCTGCTGCCCAAGTTTCTGCGTCTAGCCCGGCTCAGGATGGCGAGATTACCCCTGATGCCACCTCGGCTGCCATGACGGGTGCCCAGGCAGAGAAGATTTTGGCGGAGCTTAAGACTATTAAGCAGAATCTGCGCTGGGTTTTGCTGCTCGGGGGCTTTTTCGCCGCTCGGGCCTTCTTCTTTCACTATTAAACTGTCATGGCATCTTCCTCTGAAAGTACCCAGGAGTCTCAGGATTCCCAAGCCGATCAGTTTTACTCCAGCTTCGTTGTGGAATACATCGTGCCCGATGGCAAAGAGCGAGAGGCCGTTTTTCATCAGTGGTATGACAGGATGGTGCAAGCGGCTCGCCAGTTTGAGGGCTACACTCGCAACGATTTGTGCCCACCCTTAGACTGTGGTGATGGGGTGGTGAAGTGGTACTCCATCGTTCATTTCAGAACGCCGGACGACCTGAACTACTGGCTGAAGTCGAGCGATCGCGCCGATCTGCTTGAGGAAGGGCAATCTGCCTTTTTGTCCTACCGCTACAAGTCATTTACGACAGGTTTAGAGGGGTGGCTTTCAGCCCATACAGACGGGGGCGAGCAGCACAGCCTGGGCCCGCCCCCCTGGAAACAGGTGCTGGCGGTGGTGCTGGGCCTCTACCCGACCATTATGCTTCAGACCATAGTATTTAGCGCTTTGGGCATTATGCAATCGTGGCCTATGGCGACTTCTTTGGTGATTAATAATTTGATTACCTCATCGATTTTGACCTGGGGAGTTATGCCCCGGATTAGTAAAATATTGAGCTTTTGGCTGCGCCCGGCCTACCGATTGATGCCTGTGCAAACTAACCTGATGGGCGCGGGTTTGGTATTCGTCGCTCTGGGGTTTATGGTCAGCCTGTTTACCTATCTGACCTAGGTAAGGGGGCAGGGATGCCGCTCGGCAATTCCTGCATTCTTAAGCTCAGGTTGGAGGCACTACACCGACTCAAAATATTTTGGCAAAGCCATACTTCAAGCCAAAATGGCCAATCCAAAATCAAGAATTGGTATTACACTACTCGCAGAAAAAAGCGGTAGCGTGGTGAAGGTATGGAATCGAGCTTTTTAACGGCGGTATTTTTGCCCCTGGCCTTATTTGCGGTCATGCTGGGTATGGGGTTGGGGCTTAGAGTTGACGATTTTACGCGGGTACTGGTGTATCCAAAGGCCGTGATTGTGGGGCTACTGGCGCAGCTGGTGATGCTGCCTATTTTGGGCTTTGGGCTGGCGTCGATATTTCCGCTCAGTCCAGAGTTGGCCGTGGGGGTCATGATTTTGGCGGCTTGTCCAGGGGGGCCAACCTCGAATTTGGTGACCTACCTGGCCCGGGGCAATGTGGCCCTATCGATTACGCTGACGGCCATCAACAGCCTAATTACGGTGGTTACGATTCCTCTGGTGGTGAACCTGTCCATGGGGGCATTTATGGGAGAGACTGCGACCCTGCGGCTGCCGTTTGTCGCAACGGTGGTCCAGATTGCAGTGATTGCGATTATTCCGGTGGCGATTGGCATGGTGCTACACCACTATCTGCCCCGGTTTGCGGCCCAGGTAGAGCGCGGCGTGAAATGGCTTTCCCTGGCGCTGCTGGGTTTGATTATTGCTGGGTTACTGATCCAGCAGCGGGCTAGTGTGATGGGCTTTTTTGCCCAGGTGGGTTTGGTGACTCTGACGCTCAACCTGGTGGCGATGGCTCTGGGCTACGGTATTGCTCGGGTAGCTCAGCTAGACCAGCCCAGCGCCACGGCGATCACCGTTGAAGTAGGCATTCAAAACGGCACCCTGGCGATCGCGATCGCCAGTGCCCCCACTCTGCTCAATCAGCCTGAACTGGCCATTCCGGCAGCGATCTATAGCCTGCTGATGTTTGTGACCGGAGGGGCGTTTGCCGCGTGGGCAGCGGGACGAGGCCAGCGCGAGAAAACCCTCGCTGGCTAAGGCAGAGCTGGATCGCTCAGGGCTTTTTTGTGATTCAAGACGCAGGGTCGACCGCCTAGATCGCTACCAACCCAATCGATCGCAGAATGGCATTGAGAATGGAGCTGATGATAGCCAGGGCGATCGCGCCAAGAATAGCGCTCCAAATTCCGTAGCGGAGTCGGAAGCCTTCGATCAGCCAGGCGGCCAGACCAAACACAATAATTGCGCCAATTAAAGGCACCAGACCTAGACTAATAATGGCGAAGAAGCCGCGAAAGGCGGTAGGGAAAAACCCCCAAATGCCATTGAATACACCGATAATTGCGCCCCCCAGCAGGGCTTTGACGGGGCTGTCGATCTCAACTCCAATCGGGGGAATCTTAGAAATGATTAGCAGGCTGATAGCCAGAACAACGACGCTAATTAAGAATCCAATCAGCATGGGCGTTTCTCCTCACTCAAATAGACGATGGGGTCAGTAAACGAAAAATTGGTCGCTGGGGGCTAAAGGCCCCTGTGCACCTGAAATTATCGACCATAAAGTAACATTTGATACGGTTTTTCTAATTTTCTCAAGAAAGTTATCTGGACTGGTGACTTGAGCAGGTTTAAGCCCGCTGCCGAAGGGCATCTAGGCCCAAAGCCATCTATACCACGGCTGAATGTCACTGAAATAAGCACTTGCAGATCGCCGAAAACCTTGATTTACAGCAGGGTGGGCACTGCCCACCAGCCTTATAACAAAGTTTTGGGGCCAGCCCGATCGCCTGGCTAGAATAATCAGAGGTTTACAGGCTGCTTGTTCATGGTTAGCCCTAGGGTCGCCCTGTTTCAGGTGCACACAGCGGTGTTTTTGTTTGGCTTGTCGGGACTATTTGGCAAGTTTTTGGCCCTGTCTGCTGCGGTCATTGTGCTGGGGCGTACCGGGTTTGCCACTCTGGCCCTGGGGCTGGTACTGGCTCTGGGGCGACGGTCGGTAGGCTTGCGATCGCCTAGCGATGGGCTGGGCATGGTGCTGTTGGGCATGCTGCTGGCCTTTCACTGGGTCAGTTTTTTTTACAGCATTCAGCTGGCTACGGTGGCGATTGGGCTGCTGACCTTCTCCAGCTTTCCGGTGTTTGTCACGCTGCTAGAACCGCTGCTATTTAAGACCCCCTGGCGCTGGCGGGATGGGGCGATCGCCGCTTTGGTCGTCGTCGGTGTGGCGCTAGTCATCCCTGACTACCGGTTAGGCTCGGCCACGACGCTCGGCGCAATCTGGGGACTGTTATCGGGGCTGTCGTTTGCGCTGCTGCAGCTGCTCAATAAAGGCTACCGGCAGCGGTATTCGGCAGTGGCGATCGCCTTTTACCAAGATCTGTTTGCCTGCCTGAGTCTGCTGGTGGTCACCCCCCTAGCCACTCTGGCCCTAACGACTCAGGAGGTGGGGCTGCTACTGGTGCTAGGGGTGCTGTGTACCGCCGTGGCTCATACGCTGTTTATCGAGAGTTTGGCCGTGCTGCGCACCCAAACTGCCAGCGTAATCAGTGCTTTAGAGCCGGTCTACGGCATTGTTTTGGCGGCCCTGCTGCTGGGGGAAGTGCCCACCCTTCGCACCCTGGTTGGGGGCGGCCTGATTGTTGGCACTACCCTCTGGGCCAGCTGGCCCGATCAAACGTCGGGAGAAACTCGCTAAGCCTGGGTCGCCACGCTGAGGGCACTGGCCCGCACGTTCTGCACGGTGGCGATCGCATGTATGAGTTCTAGAGCTGAATGGCACTGAGTTGAAGCTGGTGGGCAGTGCCCACCCTACAGTAAATCAAGGCTTTCGGCGATCTGCGAGAGCTTATTTCAGTGACGTTTATCTAGGGCTACTGATAACCTGTAGAATCAACACATCAATTTTTCTTGAAATATAGCTGTCGTTTCTACCGCATTCCTCAAGCGCCCTATGTCGACAAACCCTTCCGATGCCGCCGCCAATCCTAGAGCCGACCAGGCGGGCGGGCAGCTGAGTTTTTTTGAGCGCTACCTAACCCTGTGGGTGCTGCTGTGCATTGGGGCGGGCATTGCTCTGGGTCGGCTGCTGCCTCAGGTGGCGATCGCGCTCGATGCCATGAGTGTCTACCAGGTGTCGGTGCCGATCGCCATCTGCCTCTTTTTCATGATGTACCCGATCATGGTGAAGATCGATTTCTCGCAGGCCAGGCGGGCCGCTCAAAACCCTCGACCAGTGCTGCTTACCCTGGCGGTAAACTGGCTGATCAAGCCATTTACCATGGTGCTGTTTGCCCAGGTGTTTCTGGGCGGGCTGTTTCGCCCGCTCTTGTCGGGCACTGAGATTATTCGCGGCAGCGAGATTGCCCTGGCCGATTCGTATATTGCCGGGACGATTTTGCTGGGCATTGCTCCCTGCACCGCCATGGTGCTGATGTGGGGCTATCTGTCGTTTAGCAACCAGGGGCTGACCCTGGTAATGGTGGCGATCAACTCCCTGGCCATGCTGTTTTTATACGCGCCCCTGGGACGCTGGCTGCTGGCTGCGAATAACCTGGCCGTACCCTGGCAGACCATTGTGCTGTCGGTGCTGGTTTACGTGGGGTTGCCCCTGCTGGCTGGGGCTGTCTCTCGCAGCTGGCTATTGCGCCACAAGGGCAAAGCTTGGTTTGAGCAGGTGTTTCTGAAACATCTCAGCCCGGTAGCGGTGATTGCCCTGCTGACAACCCTGGTGCTGCTGTTTGCCTTTAAGGGCGATCTGATTGTGCGCCACCCGCTGCACATTGTGCTGATTGCAGTGCCTTTGTTTATTCAAACCAACGTTATTTTTTTGATGTCTTACCTAGCAGGGCAAAAGCTGGGCCTGGTCTACGAAGATGCGGCCCCGGCGGCGCTGATTGGGGCTAGCAATCACTTTGAAGTGGCGATCGCTACGGCAGTCACTCTCTTTGGCCTCAACTCGGGGGCGGCCCTGGCCACCGTGGTTGGGGTGCTGATTGAGGTGCCCCTAATGCTGATGCTGGTTGAGTTTTGCAAGCGCACCGCCTTCTGGTTTCCCCGCCAGCCCGAAAAAGCGGCTCTGCCCGACCCGCGCTGCATGAGTTAACTGTTGGCCCCAAACCCTCTGATCAAACAAACGCCGCCGTGATACGGTCACGGCGGCGTTTGTGATGGAGCGCGCTTAACCAAATCGACCGGTCACATAGTCGCGGGTTGACTCTTGGTCTGGGTCGTTAAAGATTTTCGCGGTTATGTCGTACTCAGCCAGGTAGCCTACCTTGCCACCCGCCCCTTCGATGACCTGAGCATTGTAGAAGGCGGTGTAGTCGGCCACCCGAGTTGCCTGCTGCATGTTGTGGGTGACGATGATAATGGTGTAGTTTTGCACCAGCTCTTTCATCAGATCCTCTATTTTGCGGGTCGAGATCGGGTCGAGGGCCGCGCAGGGCTCATCCATGAGCACTACCTCGGGCTGCACCGCGATCGCGCGGGCAATGCAGAGACGCTGCTGCTGGCCGCCCGAGAGAGAAAAGCCGCTTTCTTGCAGCTTGTCTTTGACCTCATCCCACAGTACCGCTCGGCGCAAAGAAGTTTCGACCAGCTCATCCATATCGCCTTTGTAGCCGCTAATTCGGGGACCGTAGGCAATGTTGTCGTAGATCGTTTTGGGGAATGGGTTGGGCTTTTGAAACACCATGCCAATCCGACGACGCACCTCGACCGGGTCAACATCGGCGGCGTAGAGGTCTTGACCGTGGTAGGTCATTTGGCCCTTGAGGCGAAAGCTCTCGATTAGATCGTTAAGGCGATTGAAGCAGCGCAAAACGGTGCTTTTGCCGCAGCCCGACGGGCCAATAAAGGCGGTAATTTGGTTTTTGGGAATGTCGATTGAAACATCCCGCACGGCTTTATAAGACCCGTAGTAGATGTCGCATTCTTTGGCCCGAAGCACTACGTCGGTCGCAGTTCCAGTCATCGGCATTGTATCAACCATTCCTCAGGCTCCCAAAAAAGCTCGATTAAAATTTCTGCTGGCGAGTCACAAACCGGGCAACGATGCTGGTTAGAAGCACCATTAGCACCAGAATTAGTGAGGCGGCCCAGGCTAGCTCCTGCTGGGCCTTGAAAGGCAGCGTGGCAAAGTTGTACACCAGCACCGCGAGGGTAGCAATGGGGTTGGTAACGCCGTTGAATCGGAAGGGCGAAAATAGGGCGGTGAAAATTAGCGGCGCGGTTTCGCCCGCAGCCCGAGCGATCGCTAGCGTAACTCCGGTCAAGATAGCGGGAATGGCCGCCGGTAGCACCACCTTGAGCACAGTTTGGTACTTAGATGCCCCCACCCCCAGCGCCGCCCAGCGAATCTCCTGGGGCACAATCTTGAGGGCTTCGTCGGCGGTGCGGATGATGGTAGGCAGCATGAGCACGGCCAAAGCTACGCCCCCGGCCAGGGCAGAGTAGCCAGGCCGACCCGGGCGCACCATAATGCCGTAGACAAACACACCGGCAATGATGGAGGGTACCCCAGCCAAAATATTGACGCCAAGGCGTACGTATTCGTCAATGGAGGTGTCGTCACTGCCAAACTCCGACAGCCAGATAGCGCACAGCACCCCAACGGGTACCGAAATTGCAGTTGCGATCGCAGTCACAATTACTGTGCCAAAAATGGCATTGGAAACACCTCCCCCAGCAGAACCCGGCGGCGGCGGTAGCTGGGTAAATAAGTCGAGTCCGAGGCGATTGGCCCCGTTTGCAAACACATAGAACAGCACCAGCACCAGGGGAACTAGAGCCAGCAAAATACACAGACCGGCTAGCCCCGTCATGACGATGTTGAACAGGTTGCGAGAGCTAGACTTGTTCGCCTTTAGGCTCTTAGCGTCAAACGAATGGGCGGGAGCCTCAGAATAGGTTGTCATAGTTAGCCTTTTCTCGCTCAAAACGTCCTGGAATACCGTCCTGGAATACTAGTACTTGGCCTGGAGCTGGCGCACAATCCAGTCGGCCAAAATATTGACAATTAGGGTCAAGATTACTAGCACAAAAGCGGCGTACATTAGCGACGCCACCTGAATGCCCTTGGCCTCGGCAAACTGGTTGGCCAACAGCGATGAGATTGTATTGCTGGGGGCCAGCAGCGAGAGGTTAATGGTGTTGGCGTTGCCAATTAGCATGGTGACGGCCATGGTTTCGCCCATGGCGCGGCCCAGAGCCAGCATGACACCGCCCACAATGCCAGAAATCGCGGCCGGAATCAGCACTCGAAAGATGGTGCCCCAGCGAGTAGCGCCTAGCCCGTAGGAACCCTGGCGCAGTTCAGGAGGCAGTGCCGCTAGCGAGTCGCGCGAGATAGCGGTGATAATGGGCAAAATCATAATGGCCAGCACCAGCGAGGCTGCCAGCATACTCGGCCCGGTAAAGTTGACGCCCACCAGGCCAAAGAACCACTTCAGCGCCGGAATCAGCACAAATATACCCCAGAGGCCATAGACTACGCTGGGAATGGCCGCCAGTAGCTCAACCATGAACACCAGCACGGTGCGAATTTTGAGGGGAATAAAGTCTTCGCTGAGAAAGAGGGCGGTGCCAAGGCCGAGGGGGACGGCAATCAGCAGGGCGATCGCGGAGCTAACTAGGGTGCCGTAGATCATCGGCCAAACCCCATACGTCTCGGTCACGGGGTTCCAACTACTGGTCCATAAAAAGCTCACCCCAAACCGCTGCACCGCAGGCCAGGCCTGTACAAGCACTAGCAGACCAATGGCTACCAGCAGCAGCAAAATAAATAGGGCAAACCCCAAAGTAGTGCCTTCAAAAAGGCGATCTAGAGCCTTTTCGAAGGGAGCCCGCTGGCGTTTGCTAGGTGGAGAGGGTGGCATTTCAGCAGTCACAGCAACCTTGCCTATATTGTGCGTGTAGATATATGTATTTGGCGTGTAGATATTGGGCGTGTAGTTACAGCCTAGAAACGGACGGCTGGGGGAAAGCCTGTAAAACCGACTTTCCCCCAGGGGTTAGATCTACTTCACCGTGATGTCGTACTCATCGCTGATGCCGTCAGCCGCTTCGGCCACGCGATCGCGCACGTTCTTGGGCAGCGGAATGTAGCCTAGCTCGCTAGACACCTCCTGACCTTCGTTCAGGCCGTACTCAATCATTGCCTCAACGGCCTTGGCTTTCTGAGGATCGTCGTACTCTTCGTACACCAACAACCAGGTGTAGGTGACAAAGGGATAGGCATTCTCGCCCTCAGCATCGACAATAAACGCCCGCAGGTTGTCGGGTAGCTCGACCTCAGACAGGGTCTCTGACGCGATCTCATCGTCGACTTTGACGAAATTGCCGGCGTTGTTCTCAATGGCGGCAAAGGGAACGTCATTTTGGGTAGCGTAGCCGTACTCGATATAGCCAATCGAGCCTTCGGTCTGCTGAATCTGAGCCGTGATGCCCTCGTTGCCCTTGGCACCGATGAAGTTGCCGGTGCTGGGCCACTCAACGGTCTTGCCCTCGCCAATTGCAGACTCAAACTCGGGCGAAATCGCCACCATGTTCTTGGTAAAGACGGCGGTGGTGCCGCTGCCGTCCGAGCGGTGCACGAAGGTGATCGGAGTAGCAGGCAGATCCGCGTCGGGGTTGTCGGCCGCAATGATAGGGTCATTCCACTCCGTGATTGCGCCAGTGGCAATGCCGGAGTAGGCTTCGCGGCTGAGCTTCAGCTCATCAACCCCAGGCAGGTTGTAGGCAAACACAATACTGCCAGCCGTCATGGGCAGCAGGATGGTGCCTTTATCGACCGCCGCTACTTCTTCGTCAGTCATGGCGGTGTCGCTGGCCCCGAAGTCAACGGTTTTGGCGGTAAATTGCTCAACCCCAGCCCCGCTGCCCACCGACTGATAGTTGACCTGTAGCTCGGGCACCTTCTGGTTGAGGGTGATAAACCAGTTTTGGTACAGAGGCGCGGGGAAAGAAGCCCCCGCGCCAGTCAGGGAAACGTCGCCGCCGAGGGCGATCGCCTCGCCTTCCATCGCCTCGCCTTCCATGGCTGTGTCATCGGTAGTGGTGGTGCCACCGCAGGCTGCTACACCCGCCGCGAGGCACAACGCTGCGGCTAGGCGCAGATCAACCTTAATTTTTGGCATTCTTTGAAGCATGATTAGTCAACCAGTCAACAGCTATAAAACTTTTCTCAGACCATATCAGCAACAGAAAGTGGCTAAACCAGAATCAAACCTATTTTCTAAACAAGTTGATCTGATTGAGGGCCAGGGTTTTCCTGCTTGCGCTTTAGCGTGGTAGCAATCTGTGTGCTAGCTCAGTGATACGTGTATCACACCGAGAAAAAGCACAGTCCTTACTTGGGTCTATGCCCATAGTCATCTATTTCTTACCCCATCAAGGTAAAGAACAGGTTATTTTTTAGGCTACTCAGCCCTAAAGTACCCGCCCTAAAATACGGTTGCAGGAACTCAACCACTCTTGGTTAAGAGTGAATTAAAATTGGCGAAAGAACAGTTAAAGAAACGTTTAAATAAACGTTTTCAGGGCTGGGAAAGGCGCGATCGCGGCCCAGTCTTTCAGGTTCAAGCGCTAGGCCAGATAGGTGTACTGGCTGAGGCTGTGTTCGTAGTGCTTAATCAGCAGCTGCGACTCTTCCAGGGTAATGCGGCTATCCTGCAGCGCTCGCTCCGATCGCCTGCGAATATTCTCAATCATGTCTTCGGCATCGTACTGCACGTAGCCCAGCACCTCGGTCATCGTGTCGCCCTTCACGACTTGTTCCACCTGGTAGCCCTTGGGGGTCATGTGAATATGCACGGCATTGGTGTCGCCAAACAGGTTGTGCAGGTTGCCCATGATTTCCTGATAGGCTCCGCCCAAAAACATGCCCAGGTAGTAGGGCTGATCGGGCTTCAGCGGGTGCAGCTCCAGCACGTGCTTCACATCGCGCAGGTCGATAAAGGTGGTAATTTTGCCGTCGCTGTCGCAGGTGAGGTCGGCCAGGGTGCCTCGGCTGCTGGGCTCTTCGTTGAGCCGGTGGATGGGCAAAATCGGGAACAGCTGCTCGATCGCCCAGGTATCGGGCATTGACTGAAATACCGACAAATTAATGTAGTAGATCGAGGCCATGCTCTGGTGCAGCTCCTCGATGTCTTCGGGCACGTAGTCGGCATCGCTAACCACCGATAGCGCCTTACGGCAGCAGGCCCAAAACAGTCGCTCGGCCCGCGCCCGCGCCGACAGGCTGAGGTAGCCAAAGTTAAACAGGCTAATTGCCTCTTCTTTGAACTGCACCGCGTCGTTGTACAGCTCCTGCACCGTGCTGGCGCTGAGGTTTTGGTAGATCTCGTACAGCTCGCGCAAAATTACGTGGTCGTCGTCGCTGGGCACCTCGACCTCCTCCTGGGAGGGGGCATCGCTGCTGCCCAGCACGTCAAAGACCAGCACCGACTGGTGAGAGACCAGCGCCCGGCCGCTCTCGCTGACCAGCGTCGGCACGGAGATGCCCTTAATCCGGCAGGCCTCCTGCACTTCGGCCACGACATCGTTGGCGTAGTTTTGGGTGCTGTAGTTTTTGGAGGCGTAAAACGTGGTCTTAGAGCCGTCGTAGTCGACCGCCAGGCCGCCGCCCACGTCCAGGTAGCGCATACCGGCCCCCAGATCGGCCAGCTCCACATAAATGCGGCTGGCCTCCCGCAGCGCCTCTTTGACCACGCTAATGGCCGAAATCTGCGAGCCAATGTGGAAGTGCAGCAGCTGCAGGCAGTCGAGCATATCGGCCTCCCGCAACCTGTCTACCACGGCCAAAATTTCGGGCACAGTGAGGCCAAATTTGGCCCGATCGCCCGCCGAAATGCCCCAGCGACCGCTGCCCTTGGTGCTGAGCTTGGCCCGCACCCCCAGCACCGGGCAAATGCCGAGCCGCTGACTGGCTGCGATCGCGATCTCCACCTCATTCATCTGCTCGATCACAATGATCGGCTGCTGGCCCAGCTGCTGGCCCAGCATGGCGGTTTCGATATAGTCTTTGTCTTTGTAGCCGTTGCAGATTAGCAGCGCCCCTGGCGTGTCGAGGGTGGCCAGGGCAATCAGCAGCTCCGGCTTAGAGCCGGCCTCCAGGCCAAACTGGTAGGGCCGACCGTAGCGCACGACGTCTTCTATCAGCTGCCGCTGCTGGTTACACTTGACCGGAAACACGCCCCGATACACGCCCGCGTACTTGTAGCGGGCGATCGCTTTGGCAAAGCAGGCGTTGATGCGCTCGATTCGGTCTTCGAGAATATCGGAGAAGCGAATCAGCAGGGGAAGGTTGAGGCTGCGCTGCTTAATCGCGTCCACCAGCTCTAAAAGATCTAGAGAACCGCCGCGATCGCCCCGGGGTGACACCGTCAAATGGCCATCGGCATTGATTGAAAAGTACGGTTCTCCCCAGCTGTGAATGCGGTACAGCTCTTCGCTGTCTTCAATCGTCCAGGGAGCGGTAACGGTCTTAGCAGATTGCAGCATATGTTCTAGGGTGGCCCGGTGCAGGCGAGGGGACGGCGATGGGGGCTGGGCCATATTCATAGACAGGGGAGGCTCGCTGGGTAAATGCGTAGGTCAGCGGCCAGGAGATCTGCCGCAAGAGGTCTGCCGCAATGGGGCGCGACCCAAATTGTAACAAAGAGCTATGGCGGAATAGCGGCCCAGACCAGCAAAGACAGCCTCTAGAGGTCAACGACAGGTTAGCCCACGGCAAACTCGGTAAACTGGCGTTTAAAGGGCGAGTGAAACCCCAGCACAATGTCGTGCTTGGGCACGCCGCGATCGACCAGTTCGTTGGCAATGCCGCCCTCGGTGCCGTCGTGCTGAATCCAGATTTTGCCGTCTTGGATATCGAGATGCAGCACGCAGCCGTAGACGCGGCGTTTGTTTGACCAGCCCACATGGACGACCTGGTAGCGATCGCGCTGAAGGTCAAAAATTGCCTCAGCTTCAACCGCTTCGTTGTTGGCTCTGATGTTGCTATATTCCTGCAACAGCTCTTGAACGAGCTGGCGGTAGTAGTTTACGTCTGCCATTGGGTGATCACCTCCTCCTCTGGATCGTAGACAATCAGGTGCACGTGGTAACGCTCAACCAGCAACCGTGGTAGTTCCAGCGTGAAGAAATCGCGGTAGGTATCCATCGGAACGGCCAGATAGAGCAGTCGATCGGCTTCGACCGCCTCTAGGGCAAGCTGGTATTTGAGAAATTGGCCCAGGGCGGTACTAAATTCGGTAGCGGTGGAGGGAGCCACAAAGCTTTTGACCTCAACGGCAATTTTTTCGTTGCTGCGTTCGGCGGCAAAAATGCGCTCTGCACCCAGATCGATGTACATCTCTAGCCCACCAAAGCGCAGAAATAGTGGATCATCGGTAATCGTCCACCCGTCTTTTTCGAGGGCGCGTTTGACGGCATCGTGAAATAGATCTTTGGCAGCCATGGAGTTATGGGAGAGGCGATCGCGGCTCTGGCCCCATTCTAGGCGCTGCCCGTCCTACAGATTTCCTGGGCTTGCGGATACTATTGGGTAACTCAACTTGAATTTTCTCTCTATGGCTGGACTGCCGCCCGACTATACGCCCACCACCTTAGAGACCGTTTTTGAACTGCTCGATAAGAAACTGGTCTCCCTGGGGGTGCCCGGGGGTTTGAGTTTTGTAGGCATTGCCAACGTTCGGACTGGCCAGTGGAATGAGGCCGCTTTGTGCTTTGGGGGGGCGGCGGCGGTGTGGATGGCCATCAAGGTTGGCAAAAAGCTGGCCCCAGAAATTGATCAGGGACTCGATCACGGCATTGCGGCGATTAAACAACTGCCCCAAACCCTGCGAACCGACTTTACCAGCCTCTACCTGCGGCGAATAGCCTACCAGTGCGAAATGTCCGACATCGAAGGCTTCACCCCAGAGCGCACCGCCACCCCGCTGCTGGAAAAGGTGTTTGTGCCCCTAGACCTGAGTGGGGCAATGGGTGCCCTAGCCCCCAACCACGATCGCCACCTAGACTCCAGCCTGTGGTCTGAAAACCTAGATATTTGGAAACTTTTGGCCCGATCTCGCCAAGATCGCCAGTTTCGTCAGATGTGCATTTTGGCCAAGGGCGGCATGGGCAAAACCACCCTGCTGCGCCACATCACCTTGATCTATGGCCAGGGCAAACACCGCCGCCACCGTGCCCCCAAACTGGTGCCTGTGCTGCTGCGCCTGCGCGAATGGGTGGATGAACTCACCCAGCCCCAGCCCCCCGGGCTGGCTCAACTCATCACGGAGCACTACATTCCCAGCCTCTGGAAAAACCATCCGCCCCAGGTGCCCAACCGCTGGGCCGAAACCCTGCTGAACCAAGGTCAAGCCCTCGTCATGCTGGATGGGTTTGACGAAATTCCTGCGGCAAAGCGACCCCAGGTGAGCGGCTGGATTACCGCCCAAATGGAAGACTACGACCAGTCTGTTTTTCTGCTCACCTCGCGGCCCAAGGGGTACGAAAACTACGCCGCCAAACGCCCCACCATCCCCATCTATATCAACCCCTTCAACGCTGATCAACAGGCCCGCTTTGTTCAGCGATGGTATCTCTGCCAAGAGCGCTGCTACCGTCCTCCTCGCCATGCCAGAGAAGTCGCCCAAGACCGCGCCAAAAACCTGATCGCCCAGATCCAAGACCGCCCCCAAGACCTGGGTGAGATGGCCAAAAACCCCCTGTTGCTCAATCTGCTGGTCACGCTGCATCGCTATGCCCCCACCAAAGCCCTGCCCAGCCAACGTCTGGGGCTATACCAGCGCATTTGCAGCCTGCAACTCGATACCCGACCCGAGGCCCGATTTATTCAAATGCTGCTGCCCTACGAAAAAAGTATGGCCCTGCTGCAAGCCGTTGCCCTGCACATGGTGAGCACCCCCACCCAAACAGCCCCCAGCGAAGAGCGGCTGGTGGTAGAGCACAATGCACTGCTCAAGTTTTTGCACCAGCACCCCCTGCTGCAAAAAGCCCAGGTGGACCCTGCCGCCTGGCTGAAGCAAATTGTGGACGTGAGCGAACTGTTGGTAGAACGAGAACCCAAAGAATACGAATTTCCCCACGCCAGCTTTCAAGGTTTTTTTGCCGCTAGAGAACTGGCAAAAGCCGAGGATGACGCCACCCTTCAGCACCACAAGCAACTGGTGCTGCAAAACTGGAACGCAGCCCTCTGGCGCGAAACCGTGCTGCTCTACACCGCCCAACTCGATCCCCAAGATCTGAACGACATCATCCGCAAGGGCAGTCAGTTGGGCAGCGAAGCCGCCCAACTGGCTGCCCTTTGCGTGAAAGAGTACCCCCGCCCTGAAAAAGTTGAGGACGACCTCAAGGTGCTGTTAGAGGACTTGGAAACAGTTGCCCAAGACTCGAAATATCAAAAACTGGAGGAACTGCTAAAAGCTGGGCAGTGGCGCGACGCCGATCAAGAAACTTACCGACTGATGATTACCACCGTGGACAAGGAAGAAGGGCAGGGGTTTGAACGCAAAGATTTAGAAGAATTCCCCTGCGAAGACTTAAAGACAATTGACGGCCTATGGGTGCAATATAGCCGGGGCAAATTTGGCTTTAGCGTGCAAAAGAAAATTTATGTAGAATGCGGGGCCAAGCTCAATGGCGAATATCCAGGTTTGAAAATCTGGTATAAGTTTTGCGATCGCGTCGGCTGGCGGAAAAGCGACCAGTATTTGAAGTCCACAGACCTCCAAGCCGACCTAGCTTTATCTCCGGAGGGAGAATTTCCCTACTTTGGTTTCTCCCGGGTCTCTTCTCTCGCATCTTCTCTCGCAGAGGGTCTCTTCTCTCGCATCGAGACTTGTAAACTGTAGCAGATAAGCGCTTCAGCCCGATCCAAAAGAATTATTTCAGACCCCCTCCCCACGGAAAACTAGGTGTTTCGGCGATCCTTTACCTGGCACCAGCGGTCAGGTCGAGTTTTCAAATCTAGCGCTGACGATATCTGGGTTCAGACAGTTTGCCAGCACAAATTTCTTAGCCACTTCCTGCACCTCTGCCAAAGGCGCATTCCACTCGTCCCACAAACTCGTTTGCCCAGGGCTAGTCTTCCTAGCTTTCATTTTTAGCCGCAGTGCCGCCAACTTTTTACTGCCCCAGTGGTTCCGCCTCTCGGGCTTGGGTTTCGGCTTGTAGCGCCTACAAAACTGCCGATAGGCCGCCGCACACAGCTCCAGCGTTGCCCCCAGCGCCAAAAACGCCGGGTGCCACTGGGTTAGGCCATCCACCTTTAGTCGGTCGTAGCTGCCGTAGTTGCTGTAGTCATAAAAGAAACCCTGCTGCATGTTCGCCGCCTTTGGGTTGGCATGAATGTAGCGCAGGGTATTCAGCGCCCGCCGATAGTCGCTATTGGCAAAGCCAGTGCTGTGGTAGCGCTTTTCCCAAAAGTGCCCAGTGCGGTTGAGCATTCTGTTGAAGCACATCGCCGTATACCAGTTCAGCCAGTGCATGATCTTGGGCAAATCCTCCGGCTGCTGCGGCTCTAGCAGGTAATGCACATGGTTACTCATGATGCACAGGGCATAGAGCTTAAAGCCATATTTCTCCTTGCATCGGTCAATGGCGTACAGCAAAATTTCGCGGCATTCGTCACGAATTAGCCGGAACTCGCGATTGTTGCAGCGAATGGTGATGTGGTAGCAGTGGCCTGGGGAAAGCTGGCGAGGTTGGCGTGGCATGGCGATCGACCAACCCTCCATAACCGAGGAGGGCAATCGGTGGTTGGTGTCGTTAGTATCCACCCTTTTGGAGCTACATCAAGCAGGTTTGCCGAGTACAGCAAGAACCTGCCCCCTTTCCCAAGGAGGGCCACATAGAGCAGGTTTACTGAGAGCATTTAGGAGGATCACAGACCCCGCATCGATCCCCCCAACCCCCCTTAGCAAGGGGGGCAGTCGATTGTCCTGTGGGGCCATGAGAATCTGCCCCCTTTCCCAAGGGGGGCTACACCGAGCAAGTCTATCGAAGGTATCTGGGGGGATCACAACCCCGCATCGATCCCCCCACCCCTCCTTGAAAAGGGGAGCAGTTGATTGTCCTGTGAGGCCGCAAGCATCTGCCCCCTTTCCCAAGGGGGGCCACATCGAGCAAGTTTACCTAGAACAATCGGGGGGATCCTCCGCCAGCCCCATCAACACAGCACAAACCCCCTCAAGCTCTCTCAAAACCTGCTCATTGGTAAAGCGAATCACCCGCAATCCGTAGCCTTCTAAAATTCTTGTTCGCTCAGCATCCCGTGCTTGAGCCTCGGCTGAGGCATGGCATTCGCCATCGACCTCAATCACCAGGCGCAGGGCAGCGCAGTAAAAATCCACAATGAAATTGTCGATCGGGCGCTGTCGCAGCACTCGGTAAGGAAAATGGCGCAGATATTGCTTCCACAGTGTTTGCTCTGCGGGAGTCATATTGCGGCGCAGCGATCGCGCCCGCTCATTCAACGCAGGGTTGTAGGGCAAATAACGCACAGAGCAACACACCATGGCATGCAGTCTTAACCTGCCCAGTTCGATCACCTAGCAAACCCGCCCAGCAAGCCAAGTGATAAGATAAAAAAGCACTTTTGCTCGCTTCAAGCCTCCCTCCGGCCCTGGGCAGGTGTGGACATCGCCCCTTGCAGAGCGGTCCCCCGTTACGATTGACTTAAGTGCAATACCCTACGCTGACCTGCCTGAATTCATGCTGAAGAACCTCCTCGGTGACCCCAACGCGCGTAAGCTCAAAAAGTATCGTCCCGACGTGGTCGAGATTAACCTGCTGGAGGAAGAAGTTCAGCAGCTTTCCGACGAAGCCCTGGCGGCCAAAACGGGCGAGTTTAAGCAGCGAATCGAAAAGGGCGAAACGCTAGACGACCTGCTGCCCGAAGCCTTCGCCGTTGTGCGCGAAGCCTCAAAGCGGGTGCTGGGTATGCGCCACTTCGACGTGCAGCTGATTGGCGGCATGGTGCTCCACGATGGCCAGATTGCCGAAATGAAAACCGGGGAGGGCAAAACCCTGGTGGCAACCCTGCCCTGCTATCTCAACGCGCTGTCGGGTAAGGGTGCCCACGTGGTCACGGTCAACGACTACCTGGCCCGCCGCGACGCCGAGTGGATGGGCCAAATCCACCG
This sequence comes from Nodosilinea sp., assembly GCA_049646445.1. Classification (GTDB taxonomy): domain Bacteria; phylum Cyanobacteriota; class Cyanobacteriia; order Phormidesmidales; family Phormidesmidaceae; genus Nodosilinea. The sequence goes on from JBARVV010000003.1 coordinate 18,259, forward strand.
CTTTTTGGGCCTCAGCGTAGGACTGATTCAGCAGGGCATGTCGCCCACCGAGCGCAGGCAAAACTACGGTTGCGACATCACCTACGGCACCAACAGCGAGTTTGGCTTTGACTACCTGCGCGACAACATGGCCACCGCGATCGAAGACGTGGTGCAGCGCCCTTTCAACTACTGCGTCATCGACGAAGTTGACTCGATTCTGATCGACGAGGCCCGGACGCCGCTAATTATTTCGGGTCAGGTCGAGCGCCCCAGCGAAAAATATAACCGCGCCAACGAAGTAGCCTGTGAGCTAGATGCCGAAGAGCACTACGAAGTCGACGAAAAAGCCCACAACGTGCTGCTCACCGACGAGGGCTTTATCAAGTCCGAAGACGTGCTGGGCGTGCAGGATCTGTTCGACCCCAAAGATCCCTGGGCTCACTACATCTTCAACGCTATTAAGGCCAAAGAACTCTTCACCAAAGACGTTAAATACATCGTTCGCAATGACGAAGTGATTATCGTGGATGAGTTCACCGGGCGGGTAATGCCGGGTCGCCGCTGGAGCGACGGTCTACACCAGGCGATCGAGGCCAAAGAGCACGTCGAAATTCAGCCCGAAACCCAGACTCTAGCCAGCATTACCTACCAAAACTTCTTTTTGCTCTACCCCAAGCTGTCGGGTATGACCGGCACCGCCAAGACCGAAGAGGCCGAGTTTGAGCGTATCTACAAGCTCGAAGTCACGATCATTCCTACCAACCGACCCGCCGCCCGTCGCGACCTGTCGGATGTGGTCTACAAAAACGAAGAGGCCAAGTGGAAGGCCGTAGCCGAAGAGTGCGCCGAGATGCATGAGGCTGGTCGGCCCGTGCTGGTCGGTACCACCAGCGTCGAAAAATCTGAGGTGCTGTCGGCGCTGCTAAGCCAGCGCGGTGTGCCCCACAACCTGCTCAACGCCAAGCCCGAAAACGTGGAGCGAGAGTCTGAGATCGTGGCCCAGGCCGGACGCAGCGGCTCGGTTACTATCGCCACCAATATGGCCGGACGCGGCACCGACATTATTTTGGGTGGCAACGCCGACTATATGGCTCGCCTCAAGGTGCGCGAGTATCTCATGCCCCGCATTGTCAAGCCCGAAGACGAAGACGAGTTTTCGGTGACGGCGGTACCAGGCACTAAGGGACGTGCCCCTGCCCAGGGCTTTACCCCCGGCAAAAAAGTAAAAACCTGGAAAGCATCCCCCGATATTTTCCCGATTGAGCTGTCGTCTACTACCGTCGAACAGCTTAAGGAAACTGTAGACCTTGCTGTAACCACCTACGGCGATCGCAGCCTGAGTGAGCTACAGGCCGAGGACAAAATGGCCGTTGCCGCCGAGAAGGCCCCCACCAATGACCCGGTGATTCAGAAGCTGCGCGATGTGTACAACCGCATTCGCGAGGAGTACGAAACCTTTACCAACGCCGAGCACGACAAGGTAATCGAGCGGGGTGGCCTGCATGTGATGGGCACCGAGCGTCACGAGTCGCGCCGCATCGACAACCAGCTGCGGGGCCGGGCCGGTCGCCAGGGTGACCCCGGCTCCACCAAGTTTTTCCTCAGCCTGCAAGACAACCTGCTGCGAATCTTTGGCGGCGATCGCGTGGCCGGTCTAATGAATGCCTTCCGGGTGGAAGAAGACATGCCGATCGAGTCGGGCATGCTGACGCGATCGCTGGAAGGGGCGCAGAAAAAGGTTGAAACTTACTACTACGATATCCGTAAGCAGGTATTTGAGTACGATGAGGTGATGAACAATCAGCGCCGCGCCATCTACGCCGAACGCCGCCGGGTGCTCGAAGGCGATGCACTTAAAGAAATGGTGATCGGCTATGCCGTGCAAACCATGGACGATATTGTGAACGCCTACATCAATCCCGAGCTGCCCCCTGAAGAGTGGAAGCTGCCGGAGATGGTGGGCAAGGTGAAAGAATTTGTCTACCTGCTGGCCGACCTCACCCCCGAACAGCTCGAAGACCTGTCGGTGGGCGAAATTAGAACCTTCCTCCACGAGCAGGCCCGGATTGCCTACGACATCAAAGAGGCCCAGGTCGACCAGATCAAGCCGGGGCTGATGCGCGAAGCCGAGCGCTTCTTTATCTTGCAGCAGATCGATAGCCTCTGGCGCGACCACCTACAGCAGATGGATGCCCTGCGGGAAACCGTGGGCCTGCGAGGCTATGGCCAAAAAGATCCGCTGATCGAGTACAAGAGCGAGGGCTACGAAGTCTTCCTCGACATGATGACGGGCATTCGCCGCAACGTGGTCTACACGCTGTTCCAGTTTCAGCCCCAGCCCCAGCAGCAGGTGAAGGCATCTCAGGAAGTGGTGTAGGCGAATGCTGTCAGTGACCAACATCACAACGGGGCTAAACTTGAGGGTTATCCGTAATTACACTAACTCCCCATAAAGATAGGGGCATAGTATGGCAGACGGATTGAATCTAAGCCATTGTAGAGATGAGCAAGAGCTTCTTGCTTTATACGGAACGACCTAATATCAAGCCCCTTATACAGAATCAGCCCCCGGTGCTTCGGCATCGGGGGTTATATTTTGGAGCAGCTTTAGGTAGGCTCATGGGCAGCCGGTGTCATAGCCCACATTCCGCCCTTTGAAGGTGCCCGTTAGAAGTGCGGAATGTCGGCTACTGTCTCCTTTGGTGAGGACTCTGGTTAATTCTCACTGTGCCAGTTGGAAGTGCGGATGTGGGTTGCAGCATTTTTGCAACACCGTTTACTCGGCGACGTAGGAGCCATACATAACGTATTCGTCGCTTTGGAGCTGAGCTTCGCTAGGGTAAAACGCTATTTCTATAGAGGTCGCAGTGCCGCTGGTGTCGGCTTTGGGGATGAGCTTGATGTACTGGTTTTGGGTGTCGTAAAAGCTGGGGCTAGACTCCAGCCTGAGCAGATAGCCACCCTCGGTGCTAACCAGGGTATAGGGGCTGGCCTGGCCGCTACTCCACCGCACCTGGTCGGGGGTTACGGTCATAGTGCCAAAAGCAAGCAGTACATTGCTGAGGGGCTGCCACTCATGAATGAGGGTATTGGGCAGGGCGATCGCCGAGGATGAGGGGGTTGTATCTGGGGCAGCGGCGATGACACTGGGGGGCTGAGTTGCGGAAGGCTCGGAGGCCGATTTGGCAGGATCCGGGGCAGTTGGGGATGGAGTCACCGCAGTGGGGGGCGTACTGGGGCGGCATCCGGCGATCGCGCCCCCTGCCATAGTCGCCAGCAGCCATACCACTACAGCAGAGTGGTGCAGATGCAACGGATGGGTAATTTTTGCGACCCTATTGACCACTTCTAGACTCCACAGCAAGACCTGCTGTCATGGTAGCGTTTCACAACCGCGCCGATGTCGTCTAGGGTGGCCCAAAAACTACCGCTGGAGCAGATCCGTTAGCGCTAGAGCAGCAGCTTTTTTGGCCCAAGATGCAGCGGCGATCGCTGGGATGGGTAAAGTAGAGGCAGTACCGCCCTGGGGCGGAGGTTTGACCAGGTCAGAGGTTGTGATGACAATGACTTGTATATCTCAGATGCGATCGCTAAAGTTGGGGTGAACCCAGGGAGATAGGGCATGGCTCAAACGGTTCAGTCGGCAGCAGTAGCGGCAACAGCAGAAACCCATCCCGACGTTGAGCTGCGCCAGGTATTTAAGTCCTTTGGGGCAGACGTAGCGGTACGGCAGCTCGACTTGGCCGTGCAACCGGGCGAATTTTTTAGCATTCTCGGCCCATCGGGCTGCGGCAAAACGACCATCCTGCGGATGATTGCGGGCTTTGAAAGCCCGACCGCTGGCGAGGTGATGCTTCAGGGTGCCAGCGTGGGCCGGGTACCGGCCCACCGTCGGCCAGTCAACACCGTGTTTCAAAGCTATGCCCTATTTGACCACATGACCGTCAAAGACAACATTGCCTTTGGCCTCAAAATCCGGCGGTTAGGAGCGGCTCAGGTGCGCGATCGCGTTGCCGAAGCCCTACGCCTGGTCCGAATGGAAACCATGGCTAACCGCTACCCGGCCCAGCTCTCCGGCGGGCAGCAGCAGCGCGTTGCCCTGGCCCGTGCCCTGGTCAACCGCCCCGCCGTCATGCTGCTCGACGAACCCCTCGGGGCGCTCGATCAAAAACTGCGCAAGCAGATGCAGGTAGAGCTGGCCAATCTGCACCGTCAGCTGGGCATCACCTTTATTATGGTCACCCACGATCAAGAAGAGGCTTTGTCGCTGTCTAACCGCATCGCCGTCATGAACAACGGCCAGATTGAGCAAATTGGTACGCCAAGCGATATCTACGATCGCCCCCGCACCCCTTTTGTCGCCGACTTCATCGGCGATACCAATCTGCTGACTGGGCGTGTAGACCAGACCTACCCCACCCAGTTGCAGGTGATCACCGCAAGCGGGCTACAGGTGCTGGCCCAATCTACCCAGGCTCACCACCCCACCGTTCAAGATGTCGTGGTGAGCGTACGACCCGAAAAAATCAGCCTCAGCCTCAGCGCTCCAGGCAGCGGCGGCAACTGCTATCAAGGCCGGGTCAGCCACCTAATGTACCTGGGTACTCACCTGCACTGCGTGGTATGCCTCAGCTCAGGCGACGCTCTAACGGTGCGTCAGCCTAACCGATCGGAGGGGGCTATTACCGTGGATACTTCTGTCTATGTTCACTGGGCCGCCGTCGACTGCCTGGTGCTAAACGCCGTCTAGTCAAAGGCAAATAAAAGAACGCTACAAATAAAAGAACGCTAATAGACGTAGAGCAATGGCCTGCATGAGAAACGCCCCCTGAACCCACCCTCCTCAGCCCGGATGCATTCCGCCTGGGGCGCATCCTCATATACTGGGAAACTAAAGACCGGGATGACTTTCTTCCCTACCCCATACACCTGTTGCCTGCCCAATTAGCTATCCGATTAGCTGCTCCCACTAGCCATCTTGGAGAATACCGTGCCTGCAAAGCGACTCCTGACTTCCCCCTACCCGCGCCGTTCAACCCTGGGTCGGCGGCGATTTTTGCAGGGGTCGGCGGCGGTTATGGCGGGTCTCGCCGCCGCTAACTGTCGCCAGAACCTGGCTGGGCCGCCTGCTGGGAGCGGCAGTGACGATGGCACGCTGCATATTTACACCTGGGCCAACTATACCGACGACAATCTAGCCGCCGCTTTTACCGAACTCACCGGTATCCCAGTCGTGGTGGATATTTTTGACTCCAACGAGGTCATGCTGACTCGCCTGCAGGCCGGTGGTGGCGACGCCTACAGCATCATCTACCCCTCCGACTACATGGTCTCAGAAATGATCGACCTGGATCTGCTCACCGAGCTAGATCAGAGCCGCATTACTGGCCTAGACAACCTCAAAGCGCAGTGGCAGAACCCCGCCTACGATCCCAACAATGCCCACAGCGTGCCCTTTTGCTGGGGTACCACAGGCCTGCTCTTTAACCGCGAGGCTACCCCTGGCGAACCCGCCGACTGGGATTTTCTGTGGGAAAACCAGGACGCTCTCTCCCGCCGCATCACCCTACTCGACGATATGCGTGAGACGCTGGGAGCCACCCTTAAATCCCTGGGCTATTCCTACAATTCCAGCGACCCTGAGGAAATCCAAGCGGCCTACAACCATCTGCTTGAGCTCAGACCCCACATTGCCGCCTTTAAGACCACCGGCTTTGAGAATGAGCTGCTGGGCGGCGACTTGAGCGTGTCGATGGCCTACTCTAGCGATGCGATCGCGCTCACCCTCGAAGACGATCGCATGGAGTACATCATTCCCGCCAGCGGGGCATCGCTGTGGACCGATACCCTGGCCATTCCCGCCACCGCCCCCAACGTAGACGCCGCCTACCAGTGGATCAACTTCATGCTAGACCCCGAAGTAGCCAGCGCCGCCGTCGAACGCCTGTTTTTTGCCACCGCTAACCAGGCCGCCTTTGAACTCCTGCCTGCCGAAATTCAAACTAACGAAGACCTCTACCCCTCCGAAGCCGTACTGGCTCAAAGTGAAGGCATTGTGGCCGTAGATACCGCTAGCACAGATCTGTTTGATCAGTATTGGACCAAAGTTACCAGCGCTTAGGGGAAGGATGGGGGATGAAGAGATGGGGGGGACATATCGCCTCGCCTTCTCTGTCTTCCTTATTTCTCTTACCCCCTCCACGCAATTCCCTCTCCACTCTCCCACTCCCTTCCCCCCATGCCCCCTGCCCCATCCCCGCCGCGCCCCTGGGCCGATCGCTTCGCTTCCCGGCGCTGGCTAGGGCCAGTTGTGCTGCTGGGGCCAGCGGGCGTTTGGCTGGTGCTGCTGCTGCTGCTGCCGACTCTGCTCATTTTGGAGATCAGTTTGGTGCCGGGGCTGCGTTTGGGCCAGCCCAGCGGCGGCTACGGGCTGGGCAACTACCTGCAAATTTTGCAGCCGGTGTACCTGCGGGTAATTGGGCGATCGCTACGCTTTGCGAGCGGGTCAACGGTGCTGTGCCTGCTGCTAGGGTTTCCGGTGGCCTACTGGCTGGCGCTGATGTCGCCTCAGCGCTGGCGCAACCTGCTGCTGGTGGGGTTCATTTTGCCGCTGTGGACCTCGTCGCTGCTGCGGGCCTATGCCTGGACGGCGATTCTGCGCCCTAGCGGCGTGCTAAACACCATTCTTACCACCCTAGGGCTACCGGGCCAAAACTGGCTCAATACGCCTACAGCGGTGTTTATTGGCCTCACCTACAGCTTTTTGCCCTATATGGTGCTCATTCTCTATGCCTCGCTGGAAAAACTTGACACCCGCTTGCTAGAGGCCGCTGCTGACCTGGGGGCAACCCCGTCCCAGGGCTTTTGGCGGATTACCGTGCCCCAAACCCTGCCCGGCATCGCCGCCGGATGCCTGCTGGTATTTATTAGCACCCTGGGCGATTTTGTGGTGCCCACCCTGCTAGGCGGAGCCTCGTCTATGAATATTTCGCGCTTGATCTACAACCAGTTTCTTGGCCCTACCCGCGCCTGGGGCTTTGGCTCGGCCCTCAGCATGGTGCTAATTTTAGCGGTCAGCTTGGCGATCGCCCTCCTCCTCCGCTTTGGCGACAAGAACACTGTTTCCGAAACCTGATCAAAAAGGTGCATCGCTGCGCGGGCACCCTACGCGAACCCTCATTCTCTTATCGTTCCTCCCCTGCCACTTACCTCTCCTCACTCACCCATGTCCGCCTCTCGCTCCGTCACCTGGCCCAGCCTCTTCACTGCTGTGATGTACGCCTTCATGTACTTCCCCATCATTGTGCTGGGGGTGTATAGCTTCAACGATTCGCGCTACAGCGCCAGTTGGGAAGGGTTTAGCCTGCGCTGGTACCGGGCTCTGTTTAGCGATCGCCGCCTGCTGTCGGCCCTGCAAGATAGCCTGACTATTGCGATCGTGGCGGTGGCGATTTCGGCGGTGCTGGGCACCCTGATGGCCATCGGCTTAGCCCGCTATCGATTTCGGGGCAAGGGGCTTTACCGGGGGGTGTCGTACCTGCCGCTGATTGTGCCTGACATTGCGATCGCGGTGGCTACCCTAGTGTTTTTGGTATCGGTGGCAATACCGCTGAGCTTGGGCACTATTATTGCTGCCCACATAGTGTTTTGCCTGGCCTACATTGCCGTAGTAGTAGCCAGCCGCCTGCAGCGCCTCGACCCCAACCTCGAAGAAGCCGCTCTTGACCTAGGGGCTACCCCCACCCAGGCGCTGCTCAAGGTGCTGATTCCCCAGTTGGCACCGGGTATTTTGGCCGGTTGTCTGCTGGCCTTTGTGCTCAGCATGGATGATCTGCTAATCTCCAGTTTTACCGCCGGGGGAGGGGCCAACCCTCTACCGATCGAGATTTTTAGCCGGGTACGCACCGGGGTCAAGCCCGACATCAACGCCCTCAGCGTAGTGCTTATTTTAGGTTCAGCCCTGCTAGCGGGTTTGGCTGAATACCTGCGCTACCGGGGCGATCGCCAGCAACAGGCACCCTAGTGGCTTAACCCGGTCTACCTAGAGGAGGAACAAAAGGTTGAGACCCGGCATCTAATCTAAAGCTGCCGTCTACTAGGTCAGCCGCTGATCTAAGGACTCCTCCAAGCTAATACTGCCTGCTGTGATTTAAATCACTGGCCTGGCTGATGTTGATCACCAGTAAGCCGGATCAAGATCATGCCCAGCCAGAGGTCGAATCACGGTTGAATTTGGAATATTGGGCGATATTGAGTACAGCCTTAAATCGTTCAGGTCATCGTCATGCCTCAAACCACTAGCCAATCGCTCAAAGCCATTGTTGACCAAATCTTTGCCGAGCGCCGCATTAGTCGTCGGGTGCAGCGAGAGCTGATGGAGGTGCTGCTCAGCCAGCCTACTCTCAGCAACCAAGACCATGCCATCGCCCAGCGCGTGTTCGATGCTATTCGCCAGGGGCAACTGCGGGTAATTGACTAACCACTAAAAGAGCAAAGTTGACCGCATCTGGCTAAAGATATAGTCTGCCAGACGGAGAGAATTATGGCATGTCTATACCTTGCAGACAGACGACTTTTTAAGGCTTTAGCAAGCTACTCCACAGCCTAATTGACCCGCCTTATTAACAATGGGGTGGGTCATTTTTTTGAACCCACTCAAATCATTTTAGAAGAGAATAAAACCTCAGATTTTTGACGCCATCTAGACCAGCTCACGAGTTTTCGTCGTTTAATCTATTGTTTTTTGTTTGGAGAGAGCAGTAGAGCAATGAAAGAGGGCTAGCAGTAACTTCAACTGCCCCTCAATGATCTTTAGTCTCGAAATCTCATTCTCCCGTTAATCCAGATTATGCCTGCTGATGGATAAGCATATGGAAAAGGCTTGTTACAGTAGTTCTGTTAATTCTATAGCTAGTAGAGGTACTTTTGATGACTAATTTTCGCGATCAGAACGAGAGCATTTCTAACAATCCTGACCAAGTCAATCAAGCTGGGCACGATTCTGATCAAGCTGCAAATATTATCCCTGACCAAGTTGCCAAAAAGGCCGAAAGCCTTTCTGAGCAAACTTCTGACCAGGTTCAAGCCGCTAAGTCGGCGGTTACCGAGCCGTTGCCAACGCCTCCAGAGATGTCTAGCCGTCAAGCTCCTGCCGAAGAGTTGCTGAAACGGTTGAAATGGGGTGAACCTGCCCTAACCATTATTGATGCTCGTAGTCGCGAGTCTTTTAACGCAGAGCGTATTACTGGAGCAATGTCTCGTGATCAAATTGCTGAGGCGACTGCGACCAGTCTAGAACACCAGCGAGACATTTATGTCTATGGCGATGGCGATGGTGCAGATCAGGCCACGACAGTTGTGAATCAGCTGCGTCAGGCCGGATACCAAAAAGTAGCACTTCTGCAGGGTGGACTGCCGGCTTGGAAAGCTATTGGTGGATCTACCGAGGGTGTAGAAGCCTTTTCTTCGCCCGCTGGCGCTAAGGTTTAAGCTAGAGCGTTGATTACGTAGATGCCACTTCTTTCTAATTTGGCAATCAGTGCCCTTAGACAGGGTGTAGTACGAAATCTGACTTGAGAAACTCTCATCTACAACACATACTTAGTAGGGGCACTGCAGTGCGGTGCCCCTACCGTTTGGTTTTTATGGCATAGGGGTTTATATGATTCGGGTTTGGTATAAGCCCTCATCTCAGCGCAATCAAAAGCCCCCTCTGACATGACGTTGACAGAGGGGATTAATGTTTTCAGATAGATGGCATGTCTTAGAACTACTGATTTATGGTGTTCTACGTTCGTTCTAACCTATCTAGCAGCGCTATGTTGATCTATATCTAGGCGATCGCGCCGCCGCCGCCAGGGCAAAAGAAAGAGCAGCTTAGCCCTCTTTACCCTCTTCTGGCTTCACGGTGGGCAGGAAGTCGGGCTTTTCCTTATCTTCCCAGCCAGCGGGGCGCTTCGAGTTGTACCAGGCAACGGAACCCAGGGTTACCGCTGCCACAAATCCCACCACATAGACCAGCACAACGGGAAATGATGACCCTTCAGCCGCGATCGCAAAATAGAGTGCCATAACAAATTAGTCTCCAAAATCGGTTGTCTTTTATCCTACGACGATCGGTCGGTTAGGGGATCACCCCCAAGTCTGACCCTTTGGTCGCTATTGCTCTTGACTAGGCCGCAGGCTATGCCTTTAGAC
>JBARVV010000004.1:0-56976 GCA_049646445.1 Nodosilinea sp.
ATTATGGGCCGACTGGGCGCTCCAACTGATAGCACTTAAACCCCACAAACAGCGCTATTTTCAGCGAGGTTTCTATGCTCTATCTCTGATGCAGCAAGCGCTTTAGGTGCGTTGTCACCCGTTAAGCCTGGCAGGATATTTTTTGTGGCGATCGCCCGAACTCCTGCAGCAGTGGTTCCAACGATAGGGCCACATTCCGTACTACCGGCTGCCATAGACCCTAAAAAAGGCCCTCTGGTAAATAAAGGGCCTTTTCTGTAACGCTTATAGTTCAAAAAGCGGTCTAAATCAGCTTTAGCTCTGGGTACTGGGCGATCAGCTCATCGCTGCTGAGGGTTTCTCCCGACTGCTGAGGCGTCCAGAGCACTTCTACAGCCAGCAGGTTTTCGCCGGAGACCGCACCAATCTGGCTAAGCGCCTGGCGCAGGTCAGTAGACGAGTAGATATCGGGCAGATCGAGCGTGCCCTGGGTCGCCACAACGACAGTAGCCAAAATGTACTCCCCAGGGGCCTGGTCAGCATCGCCCGGTAGCTTTACCTGAATTTCGGCCTGGGTAAGCTGATTGTTGACGTTGGACAGCGTTTCGGCGCTAAACCGGCTGCGGGCCGAGAGCGTGTAGCGGTTAAACTCTTGCTCGGCGCTGAGCAGGCGGGTCTGCTTGTCTTCGCTGGTGGCGTAGGCCCAGTAGTCGGGGTGGCGTAGCAGGGATAGGGTAGTTTCTTGCAGCAGCTTAGCTAGCCCCTGGGAAGTGCCCGTGTCGGCAGTGGCAGCCAGCCGGTTGAGGTCGTCTTGCAGGGCGCGGGCATCGGCTAGTAGGCCTACCTGGAGCTTGGCTACCGATACTGGCGGGTTGCTGCCAGCAGGGGCTGCGTAGTCGTCACCAGAGACTGCACCCCTGAAGCCGCGCACTACCACGTTGGCGATCGCAATGAAAATCAGCAGGGTGAACAACCCGCCAAACCCGCCCCCAATACCAATAAAGGGTAACAAGAAGGGAAAGCCAAACCCACCGCCAGGGTAGTAGCCACCGCCACCGCCGGGGGAATAGGTACGAGGGGTAGGGCTCATGCGAGGCGCTGGAGCCCGAAAGCTACCGCCCCCCATGCGTCCACCCGCCGCCGCCCAGGCCCCGTCGGCAGTGCCAAACACCAAAGCCAGGGCCAAAACAACGGCCATCAGGGGCTTGAGAAACGGCTTTAGGCGTTGAAAGAGTTGTTTAACCATCGAGTAAAACCGGAATGCTAACGTGGAGTGCTTTATGTCTTTAATTTAGCGCGAAGTGCGGTAGCTGCTGTGGCCAAAAGACGTAAATTGATGGCGGAAACCCGTACTAAAAGCTATTAGGGGCCGCCATCGATTGTCCGTTTAATAACAGCGAATCAGAGGAGTTCAGTCCCTAGCCTGTTGGTTGGGTCGGGCGTGGCAAAGCTGATTTTTTAGGCCTTTGAGCCAGAATGGATGACACGCCCTAACCGCCGCCCACAATGGTAACGATCTCCAGCTTGTCGTTGGGGCGCAGGCGAGTGGTCTCCCACAGCTGACGATGGAGAATTTCGCCGTTGTACTCTACTGCCACTAGGCGCGGATTCAGTCCCAAGGAGTTTAAAAAGGCGGGCAACAGAGTTCCAGAGGCGCAGGGATGCGATGCTCCATTGACCAGAATATGGAAGGAATCGGTAGCGGGATCGACCATGGCGTGGGAATGACTGGAAGGTTGGGGTTTGGAGGGCATGCATAGCCTAGAGATTTAAACCCTGTAATCTACGACAATCAATTGCCTAGTACAGAGCTAACCGATCGGCGTCGCGACCGTGTGAAAGGTGTGGCGGTGGTTAGTTTGGGCGGCGAAGTACTGGGCAATCAGGGTGGGGTTTTCGGCTTCAATAATGGCCCGTACTACGGCCACTCGCTCGGCCCCAACCTGTAAAACTTCGCTCAGGTTTTCGGTGTTGATGCCGCCGATCGCGTACCAGGGCACCGTGGCATGCTCGGCGGCATAGCGCACGTACTCTAGGCCAGCGGCGGTTTTACCAGGTTTGGTTGGGGTCGCGTACACCGGGCCAACCCCAATGTAGTCTGCCCCTTCAGCGATCGCGCACTGCATTTCGTCGGGGTTTGTAGTCGAGCGGCCAATGATGCGCTGACTGCCCAGGATCTGGCGGGCCGTGGCAATGGGTAAGTCGGTTTGGCCCAGGTGGACGCCATCGGCTTCAACCGCCAGGGCTAGATCAATGCGATCGTTGATGAGGAAGAGCGCTCCGTAGCGGTGGCAGAGGTCTTTGATCTGCTGGGCCAGCTCCAGGCGCAGGTGGTCGTCGGTGTGTTTGTCGCGGTACTGCACCAGAGCAATGCCACCCTGCAGCGCCGCTTCAACGATGGGCATCAGGCGATCGCTGGGTGATGTCACCAGATAGGTTAGCGCCTGGCGCAGTCGCTGCAGCCGGTGTCCACCCAAAATTTCGCTCTCTAGCGCGTAGACCTGATAGCGCATAGCTTTGCTGCCCGCAGCCAGGTCACTGCGGTAGAGCTTGCCGTACTCCTCTAGCGCCCGCAGAGCCTCCTGCACCCGACAAAAGTTGGCCTGCAGCACCGCCGTTACGCTGCTGCGCTCGGCCTCCTGGGGATGGGTGAGGGTGGTGCCGGGGTCGCCAGGGGTATCGCGGCACAGGCGCAGCTCAGGAGCATGCCACTGGGCCAGGGTTTGCCGCAAATGCTTAAGCTGCTCGGTTTGACCTGAGTTGTTTAGCCCAAAGCGGCACCATTCTTCAATAATCCGCAGCCCCTCTCGGGCTCGATCCAGGTTGGCATCGAGAATGCGGTAGACAGCCGCATTGGCAGGGCTGGGCAGGGCTGGTAGCCCGGTCAACTCCGGCATAAAAAGGGCACAAGACAGAACTCCCACATCCTATCAGGCAGGTGGGCAGGCGGGCAGACCAATCGGAGGCTCAATTCGGAGCGGCAACCAAGGGGCTACTTTTGCTGCTCCAAAATCTTCTGAATGCCTTCCACTGATGGATCAGACCGCCAGGTGTCAAAGGCCTTCCAGCCAATGAAGACGACCACCGCTATGGCCGCGATCGCCACCAGGGTTGAGAAAAATTGCTTTACAGGATTACTAGAGTCATCGTCGAGACGCATAAGCCACTCCATGAACAACAAAAACGGCCAGAAAGCGGTAGATTCACGGGTGAAGCGGATCACTACTTCAAGGCATTGATCTCTGTGTACCCCAAAAGTAGTCGTTTTATATCGGCAGCTCACAGCGCCTGAGCCAGGGCTATAGAGCCATAACCTTATTCTAGCTATCCTCAAGATTACCTGGCTCAGGCGTTTTGTTCAGCTCATGGACGACCTTGGACTCCTACCGCCAGTGGGTTCCGCTATTTTTCAGAAGGAGCTAGGCGCTTCTTGAGAGAGTCGGCACGACGGCGAGAGGTCGTGTTTTTAGGCTCTAGGGCTAGGGCGGTTTCGTACATCTCTAGAGCCTGGGTGGTGAGCTGCTTGCGTTCGTAGCTATGGCCCAGATTGTTGAGGGCGGTAACGTACTCAGGCGATATTTTCAACGCTTCTTTGTAGTTGCGAATGGCCAGGTCGTACTGATCTTGGGCAAAGTAGGAGTAGCCCAGGGCGTTGTAAACTACGGCGGCATTTTCGGTTTCGTCATCGCCCAGCTGCTTAATAGCCTGCTGTAGGTATAGGGCAGCCTGGGTGTAGAGCTTTTTGTCGAGCAGCAGGCTACCCAGCTCATAGTATTCCTGAGCGGTGCCCTTTTCTTTGGTCAGACGCGACTGTAGCCGTCCCAGGGTGCTCTCAATGCGGCGGGTCTTGATCACCTGGCGCACTACAAAAAAGGCGGCAACGCTCAGCAAGGCCAGCAGAATACCCAGGTATATAAGGAGCAGGTTGCTGTTTTCCATCCGGTCTTCGTTTCGCTCTTGAGGTCTAACCTATCTTGCCACGCCTAGGGCAACCCCCAGAAGGTAGCTCGATCTTCTAGCCAGCCATTCTGGTGCCACTCGACGACGGTTGCGCTAACTAGAGCGCGCAGGTCGGTGTACTGAGTGCCCCTAGGCAGCGCGATCGCCAGTGGTTCTGCCGAGAGTAAGCTGGGCAACAGGTAATACCCCTCGTAGTCTTGCTGCCAGCCCGTCAGCACCGTTACATCTCCGGCAAAGCCATCAATTTGGCCGCTGCTGAGGCGGCTGAGAGCCTCCTGATAGCTGTCTAAGGGCGTCAGGGGCGTCAGGGGCAGCAGGTAGCGCACTACCGCTACGGTACTTGCCCCCTGCAAGACTCCCAGCCGCTGCCGCTGCAGGTCTTCTAGCCGTTGATACTGGGGATCGCGCACCAGCACCCCGGCCCCATCTAGGTAGTAGGGCGGGCTAAAGCTGACCAGGCGCTGTCGCCCTGGAGTTAGGGTAACCCCGGCGATCGCGACATCGACCCGGTCTTCGAGTACTGCCGAGAGGCGATCGCGGTTGGGCACCACCGTAAACTCGACGGCGGTCGGGTCGGCAAAAATTGCCGTGGCCAGACCTCGGGCAATGTCGATTTCAAGGCCCACCAAATTGCCGTCGCGATCGCGAAAGCTCAGCGGTCGCCAGCTCTCCCGCACGCCCACGACTAAGTGCCCACGGGCTCGAATGGTGTCTAGATCCGCAGCAAGAACTGGGAGCACAGCCAACTGCGCTCCCAGTGCCAAACCAAACCCAAGCCAGTTCCATGCCATGGTGCTGCCGCGTTACGCTACGACCGCCCCTTATTAACGTCTAAGGCTAACGTTTAGGGCCAACCTCTAGGCTTGGTTGGCGACTTCAACTACTTTGGCAAACCCGTTGGGGTCTAGCACAGCCATTTGAGCCAGCACTTTGCGGTCTAGATCGATATTAGCTTTCTTGAGCTGGCCAATTAGCTGGCTATAGCTCAACCCGTGCATACGAGACGCCGCATTGATACGAGTAATCCAGAGGCGGCGAAAATCGCGCTTGCGGTTGCGGCGATCGCGGTAGGCGTACCGCAGCGCCTTCATCACCTGCTGATTGGCGGTGCGAAATAGCTTAGAGTGCGATCCCCTAAACCCTTTGGCCAGCTTGAGAACTTTGTTGCGGCGCTTGCGTGCTACGTTGCCGCGCTTGACACGTGCCATGACTGTTTAACCCTTGGAACTAGTGAAATGTTTCTAGTGAAATTTCGACGTGACTACCAACTGACTAATCAGCCCTGACCTAGAGGTAGGGGAGCATCAGCTCAACATTGGGAGCGTCTGCTTCTGAGACCACCACGACTTTAGATAGCCGAGAGCGCCGTTCAGCATTTTTGTGCTGCAACAGGTGATTTTTGAACGCCTTGCGACGCATGATTTTGCCGCTGCCACTGCGGCGAAAGCGCTTGGCGGCAGCTTTGCGAGACTTAAGCTTGGGCATGGTTACCACAATTTCGACACAGTCTCCAACTATACCATTAGTGCGCCGCGATCGCACAATGAAAATCGTATCTAGGTACCGCTCTAGGCCCAAACACCGCCGTCTGCAGGTAGGGATTGAGATTGGTACCAAAATATCTTGCTGTTTTTTGTCTATTTATAGGGTTGTCAAGATTACACACTTGTCGCTACTATAAATTTTGCACGCAATCCTCAGTAGCTCAGTGGTAGAGCGGTCGGCTGTTAACCGATTGGTCGTAGGTTCGAATCCTACCTGGGGAGTTTTTACCTTGTTTATTTCAATTGAACGCAGTGCAGAGGCAGGCATTCCGAGGCAACTGCCTCGACACTGTGTCGCAGAGCTTTGCTAAATTTCTATGGGCTGAGCTCTGTGATAAGGCTTTGCTAACGCTGAAATCTAAAGAAAATCTTAAGCTCTGATGGCTGTAGTCTATCTGCCCAGGAGAATCTAAAGCTTTTCCTTATAGTTCATCGAGAAATTGTATTATTCCGACACGGCTCTTTACGTTTGAATGCTAGGCTACTCAAAGCTTTGCAATTTGCTTCTAGCCGAGCTGATGTTGTTTTCGGGTCGTCAAGTTTAGTTGGTAATGCCTCGTATTCTCGTCATTGATGATGATTCGGCGATCGCGGAGCTTGTTTCCGTTAATTTGGAAATGGCAGGCTACGACGTTAACCAGGCCGGTGATGGTATTAAAGGCCAGGCCCTAGCGGTGCAGCTGCTGCCAGACCTGATTATGCTTGACCTGATGCTGCCCAAGGTCGACGGTTTGACGGTGTGCCAGCGTATTCGCCGCGATCGCCGCACCGCTGATATTCCCGTGTTGATGCTGACGGCCCTAGGGCAAACCCAGGACAAGGTCGATGGCTTTAATGCCGGGGCCGATGACTACCTGACCAAGCCCTTTGAGCTAGACGAAATGCTGGCCAGAGTGCGCGCCCTGCTGCGCCGCACCGATCGCATTCCCCAGGCGGCTAAGCATAGCGAAATTCTCAACTATGGTCCCCTTACGCTAATTCCAGAGCGCTACGAAGCGATTTGGTTCGATGGCACTGTAAAGCTCACCCACCTGGAGTTTGAGCTGCTGCACTGTCTGCTTCAGCGGCACGGGCAGACCGTATCGCCCAGCCAAATTTTGCAGGAAGTATGGGGCTACGAGCCCAACGACGATATTGAAACGATTCGCGTACACGTGCGGCACCTGCGCACCAAGCTAGAACCCGATCCTCGGCATCCTAAATTTATTAAAACCGTCTATGGGGCTGGGTACTGTCTAGAACTACCCGCTGTAGTAGTCGAATCGTAGGCGGTCTGTGGGCATCAATTTACGGGCAGTGAGCTGCGTTTTCGAGCGATCAGCATATCTTTATTTACCTCCTATTGAAGTACTGCTGGCATCGCAAAGTGCTAAGCATTTGCGCCCAAACCCTGGTTGATTTACCTTGATTTGGCATGGTCAGCACTATTTGCCCCGATCAGGCTACCTTCTTAATAGCTGCAAAAATTGTCATGAATGGTATTCTCTCAGGGCTCATTGAAGGCGGATTTCACCTTACTTGCCGATACAAAATCGGCTGAAAATTTCGTCAAGCACCGATTCAGTGACATCATCGCCGGTAATGCTGCCCAGATCTGCGATCGCACTTCTTAAATCTATGGTCCAAAAGTCTAGCGGCAGCTGATTTTCGATCGTCTGCTGTACCTGGTGTAGGGCATTACGGGCCTGGGTAAGCGCCGCTTCCTGGCGCTGGTTGACCGTAAATTCTAGGTTGCCTGGGGTCAGTTGGCCGGCGTGGATAGCTTTCAAAATCGCGTCTTCTAGGGCATCAATGCCCTGCTGCTGAGCAGCGGCCGTCTGCACCGTGGGCAGGCTGGTCGGCAGGTTTAGGTGGTCTAACGCCTCAGCCGATACCAAATCAACTTTGTTGACCACCAGAATTAGAGGACGATGGCCCCTAGGGGCCGAGCCCTGGCCCTCGCGGATCGTCTCGTACAGCACGCTGTCTGCGGTGGTCCACCCGGCGGTGGCATCGATGGTGAGCAGCACTAGGTCTGCGCCCTGAGCCACCTGGCGCGATCGCGCAATGCCCATTTGCTCTACCGGGTCGCTGGCGTCGCGAATGCCCGCCGTATCTAGCACCTGAATGGGAATACCACTCACCACCAGCTGTGACTCTACTACGTCACGAGTGGTGCCGGGCAGGTTGGTGACAATGGCGCGATCGCAGCGGCTCCAGGCATTGAGCAGGCTCGACTTGCCCACGTTGGGGCGGCCCACAATCGCCACCTTCAGGCCCGTGCGCAGCAGTTCGCCCGACTCGGCTGTGGCTAGCATGCGATCGATGTCGCTCAGCACCACATTGATCTGCTGGCGGACTAAGGCTTCGTCTAGCGGTGGCAGGTCGTCTTCAAAGTCGATGCGGGCCTCGACCTCGGCTAGCACGTCTAAGCAGGTCAATCGCAGCTGGCGAATTGGCTGCATTAGCTTGCCCTGTACGCCCGCCAGCGCCGTTCTGGCCGCCAGGCTAGACTGGGCCGCCACCAGATCGGCCACCCCCTCTGCCTGGGTTAAATCAAGCCGCCCGTTCAAAAAAGCTCGCAGGGTAAACTCGCCGGGCTCGGCCAGCCGCGCCCCCTGCCCTAGGCAGAGCTGAAGCACCTGCTGCACCGACATCAGGCCGCCGTGACAGTGAAACTCCACCACGTCTTCGCGGGTATAGGAGCGGGGGGCCAGCATCAGCAGTAGCAGCGCTTCGTCTACAGTCTGCTGGGTGCGAGGATCGCGCACATAGCCATAGAGAATGCGGTGGCTCTGCCAGGATTGCTGACCAGGGGCATAGAACAACGTGCGAGCGATCGCCAAGGCGGTGGCTCCCGAAAGCCGCACAATGCCAACACTGCCCTGCTGGGGGGCAATGGCGGTCGCGATCGCGGCAATGGTCTCGCCCTGGGCGATTGGGGTTGGTAAGCCCGTCTGAGCGGGGGCACTGCTACTATCCATAGCATCTATCCTGCCACCTGTTTTGAACAATGAAATGATGCTGAAGCCCCGGGGTAAGCCTGATAAAGCGTTAGTCTGATGGGTAGAATAGAAAAGAATCTTTACGCGCTTCTAAGCTTTCACGGCTGAGTTTTTTGGCTCCACCCCCAGGCACAGTCTACCAAGCCGCCGGTAACGGCTACTCATCTCAACCCCCTTTGACTCTAAATTTTCCCTGGTAGCTCAGGGAACCTAGCCTCTGGTATAACCCCGTCTATGACTACTACGCCCACCTCTGATGCCACGGTTGAATTGACCCCTAGCCCAAAGCCCGCGATGCGCAAAACAACTCAGCCCCAGTGGCGGCGGCAGATCCGCTACGTATATCTGCGGTTTTTGCGGCTTCAGGGCACTCCCGAACAGCTGGCTCGGGGGCTGGCATCAGGGGTATTTTCGGGCTGCTTTCCTTTGTTTGGGTTTCAAATCGTCCTTGGCATCGCCGCCGCGACTGTCCTGCGGGGCAACCGAATTATGGCGGCGGCGGCTACCTGGGTGAGTAATCCTTTCACCTACGTGCCCATTTTTGCCTTTAACTATCAGGTGGGGCTGTGGCTAGTCGGGGGTAGTGCTACCGAGGCGCTTCAAGACTTAGACAGCCTCAGAGGCTGGATGGATATGGGTACCGAAGTTTCGGTACGGCTGATGCTGGGCAGCACTGTCGTAGGCTCAGTAGCAGGAGTCTTGAGCTATTTTGGCGGCCTGCCGCTAATTCGACGAGTGCGATCGCGCCAGTTCACCCGGCAGCAGCGCCAGCTCGATCAGCTGTAGTACCCTAAAGCACTTTATCTAAGCCGTAAATCAGCGACTTAAGCGCCATCACCCGGCGAACGCACAACAGCACTCCGGGCATAAAGCTGGCGCGATCGCTGGTGTCGTGGCGCAGGGTGTAGAGCTGCCCCGGCGAACCAAACAAAACTTCCTGGTGGGCAATCAGCCCCGGCAGCCGTACGCTGTGAATGTTAATGCCCTCAGGAGTAGATCCTCCTCGCGCACCGGCAATAGACTCGGTCTCTGTGACCAGGGGAGGATTAAAGGTTTTTTGCGCCTCCGCCAGCATCTGGGCAGTTTGTACAGCGGTACCGCTGGGGGCATCGGCCTTCTGGTTGTGGTGCAGCTCAATAATTTCAACATGGTCAAAGTACTGGGCCGCCTGTTGGGCTGCCTGCTGCATCAGCACCACCCCAATTGAGAAGTTAGGCACGATCAGGCAGCCCATGCTGGCTTTGTCGGCAAACTCGGCTAGGTCGCGAATTTGGGCGTTGCTGAGGCCAGTGGTACCGACCACCGGACGCACTCCGTAGGCGATCGCCGCCCGCACCGATTCGTACACGCTATCGGGGTGGGTAAAGTCAACCATTACCGCCAAACCCTCGCTCTGGGCGGCCACCAGGGTAGCCTCCAGGTCATTCATAATCGGCACTTCCAGGGGCTGGTAGCCGATCGCCTCGCCAATGTCTTGGCCCAGCTGAGCCGTATTTTTATCAATAGCCCCCACTAGGGTCATGTCCTCGGCCTGGGCCACGGCTTTGATTACCTCGCGGCCCATCTTGCCGCAGGCACCATTGACGACAACAGGAATGGTGGATTGAGTAGACATAGAAAAAATCCGGTTAAGTTAGCACGCTGAAACGCTGACGCGCTGATTCCTCAGGACGAGCATACCCCAAACGATCGAGCGTCAGCACGCAAATATTGGCGGGGCAAACTGTCGCCGCTACCTGGGCCCGGCTGGGATGGATGAAAGATGGACAGAAAAAGAAATTGTCATTGATGTAGGGTTAAACGGCATCATAAATTGGCCAGAGGGGCTAAAACAATCTATGGGTCAACCACTGGCATCAACCGGTTTTACCAGCGGCACCGTAGCCATCAGGGGGGCACTGCTAGATTTTGTGGGCGATCCCTTTTACAGGCCTGAGGCCGAGGCGGTGCGCTACATCTCCGATGGGCTGCTGCTGCTGCGCGATGGACAGATCGAGGCGGCGGGACCTTACAAAGATTTGAACTCTAGCCTGGGCGATCGCCCCCTGATCGACCACACCGGCAGCCTGATTACCCCCGGCTTTATCGACACCCACATCCACTACCCCCAGACCGGCATGATGGCGGCCTACGGCGAGCAGCTGCTGGAGTGGCTCAACCGCTACACCTTTCCCACCGAGCGCAAGTTTGCAGATGCTAACTATGCGCGATCGGTAGCCGAGATCTTTCTCGATGAACTGCTTAAGAACGGCACCACCACGGCCCTGGTGTTCGCGGCGGTGTTCCCCGCGTCGGTCGATGCCTTTTTTGAGGCTGCCGAGGCTCGCCACCTGCGTATGATCAGCGGCAAGGTGATGATGGATCGCAATGCCCCCGACTACCTGTGCGATACGGCCCAGTCAAGCTACGAGGAGTCGAAGGCGCTGATTGAGAAATGGCACGGGCGGGGGCGACTGCTCTATGCCGTTACGCCTCGGTTTGCCGCCACCTCCACCGAAGCCCAGCTAAAGCAGGCGGCCCGGCTGCTGGATGAGTTCCCTGATGTCTATTTGCACACCCACCTGTCAGAAAATGTCAGCGAGGTGGCCTGGATCAAAGAGATCTTTCCCCAGTACGCCGGATACCTGGACGTGTACGACCAGACGGGGCTGGTGCGGGCGCGATCGCTGTTTGCCCACGGCGTACAGCTCACCGACGCCGAATTTCAGCGGCTTTCAGAGGCCAAGGCTGCCATTTCCTTTTGCCCCACCTCTAACCTATTTCTCGGCAGCGGCCTGTTTCGCATCGAGCAGGCCAAAAACCCCGAGCACCCGGTCAAAGTCGGTCTCGGTACCGACGTGGGGGCAGGCACCAGCTTTTCGATTCTGCAAACCACCAATGAAGCCTATAAGGTGGCTCAGCTGCGGGGCCAAAAGCTCTCGGCCTTTAAGGCCCTCTTCCTCGCCACCCTGGGCGGGGCCAGGGCGCTGTGCCTGGACGATAAATTGGGCAGCTTTGACCCCGGTAAAGAGGCCGACTTTGTGGTGCTCGACCCCCAGGCCACGCCATTGCTGGCCCTGCGAAATGAGGGGGAAATTCCTGAAACCCTGGAGAATCTGGAGGATCTGCTGTTCTCGCTGGTGATCATGGGGGGCGATCGCGCCGTTGCCGCCACCTATATCATGGGAGAGCTGGCCTACAGCCATCACCCTATAGCTCCGAATCCCCCTGCACGCCTTGAATAATTCGCGATAGCTCGCTCTTTTCATCCACCGCAATCCGGGTGGGCGAACCGCTGATAATCCGCTCCAGGTTGCGGAACGAGTCTTTAATATCTGGCCCCTGGCTGTTGATGGTGTATTCGCGAATGCCCTTGTCGTGCCACGAGCCGCGCATTTTAAACACGTTAATCGCCCGCGACAGCTCGCCGCGCACCTCCACGTATTGCAGCATCAAAATCGTGTCGGTAATGGTGGAAATATGCGACTCGGTAATCGAGTGCAGCCCCATAAACTGCTCGGTGGTGTTGGTAAAAAAGCCGGTGATTTCTTCCTGCTTGGCAAAGCCTGTCACGCCAATGACAAACTGCCGAAAGGAGTTGTTGCTGACGCCGCGATCGAGGGCAGAGAGCGAATCGATCGCTAACCGCGAGGGCTTAAACTGAGCAATCTCGGTCTTGATAATTTGCAGATGATCTTCCAGACCGGCAGACTCGGGGTAGGCGCAGATGATTTTCAGCAGCCCCTGTTCCTCCATCGCCTCGAAGTCAACGCCCCAGGAGTAGGCGTTACGCGATAGCTGTGCTCGCGACTCTTCGTAGGCAAACAAAATCGCCCGCTCGCCGCTCTTGCAGCCGTCCACCAAAAACTTGCTGACCAGCAGGGTCTTGCCCGTACCCGTCGCCCCGGTGGCCAGAATAATCGAATCTTTAAAGAAGCCGCCGCCGCACATTTCGTCGAGGGTGGGCACCCCCGATGACACCCGCGCATTGGACGATCGCTGGGTTAGCTGCATCGCCCCCAGCGGGAAGATGTTGACGCCGTCGTTGGTGATGGTAAAGGGGTATTCCCCCTTCATGTGGGTGGTGCCCCGCAGCTTGAGAATTTCAATCGTGCGGCGGCGGCGCTCCCCCTCCAGGGCGTTGCGCACAATCACCACGTTGTCAGAGACAAATTCTTCTACCCCAAAGCGGGCTACCGGGCCGTATTCATCGAGCCGCTCGGTGGTCATTACGGTGGTTACCCCCATCAGCTTGAGGCGGGCTACCAGGCGAAAGATCTCGCGCCGCACTACCGAGGCGGCATCGTACTGCTGAAACACCGCCGTCACTGAGTCGATCGAGACTCGCCGCGCTTTATACTTGCGAATGGCGTACTGAATTCGCTCGATTAGCGCCGATAGATCAAAATTGCCGACCACATCCTGCCCTTCGGGATCGGGGGAGGCGTCGAGAATAAACAGCTTGCCGTCATCCACCAGCTGCTGCAGATCCCAGCCAAAGCTGTAGGCGTTTTGGATAATGTCTTCGGGCGACTCTTCAAATGTAACCAACACCCCAGACTCGTCGAACTCGGTAATACCGTTGTAGATAAACTGCACTGCAAACAGGGTTTTACCGGTGCCAGAGGTGCCACTCACCAGGGTCGATCGCCCGGCTGGCAGGCCACCGTGGCTAATGTCATCGAAGCCTTCTATGGTTGTACGAATCTTATGTACGCCGACGGATCGCACAGAAGTCTGCAATTCGGTCTGGTCAGAGTCTGTCATGGGAAATGGTTACAGATATCGGGCAGAATGACGGCCCTTAATAACTTACAGGACATCCTGAGGATCAAGCATACCCCGAGGCGGCTACACTGAAGGTTTTTGGGCCTGTTGCACGATCGATTCAGGCCGCGACGGCAGGGATCTGCCCCAGAGCGAACGATGGCGGGCTTGCTCTCGCTCGAAGGGTCTTAGCTTACCCACTCGGGGAATGCGTCACGCTTCGAGTTTTGGGCTGAGTCCCGCAGCAGTACAAGCCATGGCTACCCGTAAATATCGTCTTCGCGCAATTCATCGTAGAGCAGGTCGAGGCCAATCAGCACCCGCTCGCGATCGGAAAGGTCACCGATAATTTTGCGTACCGGCGGCGGCAGAATTTTAGCCAGGGTGGGGGTTGCTAAAATTTTGTCTTCTTCGGCTAGCTGCGGGTTCTTGAGCACGTCAATCACCTTGAGAGCGTAAACCCCCTGAAACTCTTCTTCCAAAATATTGTTGAGGGTTTTGAGGGCGCGAATGGAGTTGGGCGTGTTGCCCGCGACGTAGAGTTTAAGGATGTAGGTCTTTTTGACGGAGCTCATGAAACGCTCTGGTTTGACAGGGACATGGATGATTGTATCGGGAAGTATTTGGGTCGCACAGCCCTACCGTTCAGGTTGGCGGGGAATCGATCGCCGGTACATTTCGCAGAGATGGGCAATCACGTCGATCAGGGTGAGGCGATAGTCGAGCAAAATTTCTTCGCTCCGTCCCTCCAGCTTAAGCTGCTTGGCGAAGTTATCCATCAGCTGCATGTGAATTTCAACAATTTGGGCCACTGATATATCGGCCATAAACGCCTGATCGACAAAGTCATCGATGAGCTGATTGAGGTTGAGCTTAACGTTTTTGGCAAAGTAGGCCAGCACAATTTTGCGGTAGTCGGTCTTGAGCTGGTCTAGCAGCGTGCGGCGGTCTTCTGGGCTCAGGTGGCGCAAAAACTGGCTGGGGTTGCGTTTGTAGTAAACCCCCATATAGCCCAGCCGGGCCTTGAGTTTTTCGGTTAGCTGGTGTTGCTGAGTGCTAAGGCTTTCGGCCTGGCCGCTAGACTGGTCGGCAGGGGCAGGGTTGGCTGCAGCCCGGCTGTGGCCTGGTAAGCGTAGAAATTCTTGAATGGCGGTCTGAATGGCGTGATCGAGCTGGGGCAGCGCCTCTAGAGAGTGGTGCACCACAACACCCAAATAGTGGTCTGACTTGGGCACGGGCCGGGCGATCGCCTCTGCATCGGTGACCAGTACCACCACCGGCAGCACCAGCCTGAGTTCTTGCAGGGCGGGCCTGAGCGTAGCTTGCCAAACCGGCTCGTTGACCACCAGGCAATCGGGAGGCTCTGGACGGCTCTGGAGCCAATCTAGGGCGTCGTCGATCAGGGCTTTCGAGTGCACTACGTATCGGTTCGGATCCAGATTCAAATCGGGAGCCGACTTATCCTGTTCACCACGGGTCAGGCGATAGATTTGAAGAGGAGAAACCAAGGGGCGGTAGGAATGATCAGGACAGTAGGCAAAACAGAAGCAGGCAGGATCACAAGGCAGGTCAAACAGGGGTGGCTGCCTTGAGGCTCTCGCTAGGCGCTGGTCGACAAAGGCAACCCGGCTAGGCAAACTTGAGCAAAAACCGAGATATTGTCAATTGTAAAGGTTGGTTGCCAGAATACAGCCCGCCTCTAAATCTGGAATCAACCCCCTAGGGGATTAGCCCATGGCGCTGCCGCCCCTCGATTACTTTTTAAACTCTGTTCCAGCCTATGGCCTGGTCACCCCGCTGGACGAGATTGCCCATGCCCTAGGGCAGTTCCAGGAATCCAGCCAGAATCGCTTGGCTGCGCCTAGCCACATCATCGTTGTTGACGACGAGCATCGCCCCCTAGGTGCCCTGGCTCTGGCCCAGCTCTGGGCCAGGCACCAGAGCCAGGGCCTCTCTGGTGCCAATGCCGAGCTGCGGCTGTTTGACTGCCAGCCCTGGCTAGAGCCAGTGGTCGAAGTTACTGCTAGCCCAGCGTTAGATACCTCAGCGCTGAGTGACCTGGGGCGGCTGGCCCAGCAGATGCCCCCTCGCCCCCTGGTCGCGGTAGACTCCGATGGCCAATATGTGGGGGTCTTGAACCCGGTTCAAATCTTAAGCTGGCTGGCGATTAAGGCTGAATCGGGCCTGGGGTCAAGGGAACGTGGGGCAGGCCCGCCTGAGCCGGATACAACCGGGGTAGGTGAGCCTTTTCCTATTACTCCTGCTCTAGGGGGAGGGGGGCAGCGGGTCTGGGTACTAGAGCTGAGCCACGCCCTTAAAACACCGATGACGACGCTCTTGGGCCTATCTACCCTGCTGCTCGACAGTCGGGTGGGGTCGCTGAATGAGCGCCAGTTTCGCTACGTCAGTCTGATGCAGCAGGCTATTCGTAAACTCACTGGCCTAGTCAACCTGCTGCTCGACTGGATGCGGCTGGAGTCGGGCCAGATCAGCCTTAACCTGGAGCGAGTCTATCTCCAGCCCCTGGCCGATGAATTGGTGCCCAGCTTTTTGAGCGCCCATCCTGCCCTCAAAGCTACGGCTACCTGGGCTGAGGACTTTGCCGTTTGCCTGGCTACCGCTGAGAGCTATGTGCAGGCCGACCCGCTGCGCCTGCGCCAGAGCCTTCACTATGTTTTGAGCTACCTGATGGCCCACGGCGCAACGCCGAAGGGCTTGATTGTCGAGCCGTGGGGAGCGTGGCTGGGCATTACCCTGTGGAGCTCAACGGCGATCGCCACCTTAGGGCCACCGCTGGAGGCGGTGGTAGCCGGAGATAGGCGATCGCCGCTCGATTCACAGCCCGAACCTGAATCGCTAGAAGGGCTGGGGGTAGGGCTGGCTCGCCGCTTTAGCCAGCTTCAGGGCGGTGAGCTGAGCGGTCACAGCACGCCTGCCTGGGGTAGCCGCATTACCCTGTTGCTGCCCACCCCGGCTCTCCACAACAGCGAAACCTTGCTAGTGCTGCTGGCCAGCGCCAGCCAAACCATCATTGAGCAAATCTACAGCAACCTGCGGGGCAGCCCCTACCGCCTGGTGGTGGCCCCCAACTGCCAAACCATGGCCGCTCTACAGGCCCGCCTGGCTCCCCTCTGTACCCTAATTCATTGGGAGTCGCTGGCCGATGCGCCGGCGGATGCCGCCGCTTGTCTAGCGCTGGTGCAGCGCCTAGCCATCCCTGGCGCTGTGAACTTGCGATCGGCTAGGGTAGGCTCCAAGAGCGATCCCAATAGCAACTCAGGTCTCAATTCAGGCGCTGGGTCAGAACCCGATTTAGAACCGGCTGCCGCCGCCCCTGGGGCAGCCTCAGGCAAAACTCTCTTTACCGAAACCCTAGCCCAGAGGCTGCGGCCCACCCTCGATCAAATCTGTCTGACGCCGCCAGTATCGCTATCGGCACTCAAGGGGGTAACCATGTTGCTGCTGCGGCCAGCCGAGGCCGATGGCGTTTTGCCTTCGCTAGTACAGGCCTGGCTGCAGCGGTACCACTGTCGCCTATTGCAGGTCGACGATCTGCGGCAGGCCAACTTGCTCAGCCGGGTGTGGCAGCCCCAGGCGGTCATTTTAGACGGGGCAGTGCCGGTTTCGATCGCCTACCTGCAGGCGCTAGCCCACCAGCCCGACCTGGCCTGTCTGCCCCTGGTGGCACCGGTTCCCCCAGTGGACTGGGAAACGGCTCAAACCCTGGATTTGCCCCTGGTGGCCTGCCCAGAGGTACTCACCCAACCGCTACCGCAGGCCCTGGTGAGTCTCATTCGGGCGATCGCGCTGGCCCGCTCGGCCCTCGCTAGCTAGGCCAAATGTTTGACCTGGGACGAATGTCACTGATTTAAGGCTGGTGGGCACTGCCCACCCTACGGTAAATCAAGGCTTTCGGCGATCTGCAAGCGCTTATTTAGCGTTAGACATTATTATTCTTAGGGGTGATTCTGGGCATATTGAGACCACTAGCCGTGGGGCACTAAACTGCCATGCCGATCCTCTATGCACGATTCTGAGTTCTACCGCCTTGCCCCCATAGCTTCAAATTCTCCGGCTCGGCCCATTTCCACTCCCTCTGCTGTGCTGTACTGGCTGACTCTGGCGCTGCTTGATCAACATCGCAGTAGCCAAAGTGCCCCTCCAACCCTATCTGCAAACTCTGCGGCCCCCCAGCGCCTAATCGACGTGATGCCGGGGATCGTGTTTCAGGCCGATGCCGATGCTGGCTGGTCGATGCGCTACCTCAGCGCTGGGTGCTACCCGCTGACCGGCTACCATGCAGCGGAGTTGCTCAGCCCCGACACCGCAGTGTCGTACAACACGATTACCCACTCCGCAGATTTATCTCAGGTGCTGGAGTGCATTCAGCGGGCGATTGAGGTCGGTCAGGCCTACGAGGTGGAGTACCGCATTCATACCCGCAGCGGCGAGGAGAAATGGGTGTGGGAAAAGGGGTCGTCCGTTGTGGACGGACAGGGCGCGATCGCCGGTATTGAAGGCTTTATTACCGACATTACCCCGCTCAAACAGTCGGAGGCTAACCTCCGCCAGGTAGAGCAGGTCCTAGAGGCACGGGAAGACTTACTGGAACTGGTGCTCGACAGCATTCCCCAGCCCCTGTTTTGGAAAGATAGCCAAGGCTACTATTTGGGCTGCAACCAGTCTTTTGCCAGGGCGATGGGGCTGGCTAGCCCCGCCGATATTGTCGGGGGAACCGACGAAAATCTGCCCTGCCTTAGCGCCGAAGAGGCCGATTACCGCACTGGCCGCGATCGCCTGGTGATGACCCAGGGCGTGCCCGACCTGCACGCCATTGAGCCTCAAACCTACCTCAACGGCCAGCAGGGCTGGGT
The DNA here is from genome assembly GCA_049646445.1 of Nodosilinea sp. Lineage (GTDB taxonomy): Bacteria > Cyanobacteriota > Cyanobacteriia > Phormidesmidales > Phormidesmidaceae > Nodosilinea. Next base: position 18,088 of record JBARVV010000004.1, read on the forward strand.
TGACTACAGCCGCCTGCCCATGCGCGACCCTACGGGCACCGTGATTGGTGTGCTGTGCACCTTTGAGGATGTCACCGAGCAGATTGCCGACCAGCAAATGCTCAAGCGGCGAGAGCAGGTTTTGTCCACCCTGGCGGAGATTCAGCGGCAGCTTTTGGCCTGGCGGTGGGGCTGGCAAGAGCGCTCTATCACCAAAATTTTTGCCGCCCTGGGCGAACTCTCTGGGGCTAGCCGGGTCTACTACTACGAGCTGAAGGAAGGTTACGAACCCCAGGGGGGCTACGAACCGCAGGAGAACCAGTCGCGGTTACGGTCTTTATACCTGGTACAGCGGGTGGAGTGGTCGGCTCCTGGGATACCGTCTACCGCCACCGATCCCAAATTTCAGACCATGCCGATTGAGCCGCTGTTTGCCGACTGGCATGTCACCTTAGATCAGCGACAGATCATCAACCTGGTCGAGGCCGACTTTTCTGACCTCCAGCGCCAGGTGTTGGCCAGCCCTCCCAGCCATGTCAAGTCGCTGCTGCTGCTGCCCCTGGTGATTCAAAACCAGCTGCGGGGGGTAATGGGCTTTAGCAACTGCACTACCCCCCGCCTGTGGAGCGAAGCTGAGGTTGACCTGCTGCGGGTGGTGACCGCTGATTTGGCCCTGGCCCTGGAGCGACGGCAGACCGAGCTGTCGCTGATGCGGGCCGAAGCTAAGTATCGCAGCATCTTTGAGAACGCTGTAGAAGGCATGTTTCAAAGCACACCCCAGGGCCAATATTTAACCGTAAACCCGATGCTGGCGCGGCTCTACGGCTACCATTCACCCCAGGATTTGATTCAAAATTTGACCGACATCAACCAGCAGCTCTACGTGCAGCCCGATCGCCGCCAGGAGTTTGTTAACCTGATTTGGGCTAGCGGGTCGGTGCTGGGGTTTGAGTCTGAGGTGTACCGCAAAGACGGTGCTGTGATCTGGATTTCGGAATCGGCGCGGGCCATCTATGACGATCGCAACACGCTGATTGGCTACGAGGGCACCGTCGAAGACATTACCGATCGCAAGCGGGGAGAGGCGGCTATTCTGCGCCGCGATCGCCTGCTACAGGGGGTCGCCGAGGCCAGCCAGTGCCTGCTCACCACCACCGACGTGCACCAGGCGATTCCCCAGGTGCTGGCCCGCCTGGGCCAAGCCGCCACCGCCGATCGCGCCTACGTCTACACCCACCATCCCCAATCGGTGACGGGCGAACTGGCCATGACCCTACGCTACGAGTGGACTACCCCTGCCACGACCGCTGGCCTAGGTCAGCCCTACCTGCAAGACCAGAGCTATCGCGCTCTGGGCCTAGAGCGCTGGCTGACTTTGCTGCAGCAGGGCAAATCAGTCTGCGCCCTGACCCGTCACCTGCCCCCCGCTGAGCAGACTGTGCTGCTGAGGGACAGCATTTTATCTATTTTAATGGTGCCGATTTTTATTGATGCTGAGCTGTGGGGCTACATTGGCTTCGATGCCTGTCAGCAGGAGTGGGAGTGGAGCGCCAGTGACGAGTCGATTTTGGTGGCGGTGGCGGCGAGCCTGGGGGGTGCCCTCAAGCGCCAGCGAACCGAGGCGCAGATGTGCTATCAGGTTTACCACGATACCCTGACCGGACTGCCCAACCGCGCCTTTTTTGACCAGCATTTGCCCCAGGCGATCGCCCGCACCAGCCAGATCGAGCAAATGCTGGCGGTCATTTTTCTAGACCTCGACCACTTTAAAACCATCAACGATACCCTTAGCCACGCGGTGGGCGATCTGCTGCTGCAGGAGGTGACCCAGCGCATGAGCACGGCCCTGCGAACCGAAGACATTGTGGCCCGCTGGGGGGGCGACGAATTTACCCTGATTTTGCCCAACTTGGCTAGCCCTGCCGATGCCGCCAAAGTGGCTCAGCGGATTGCTGACCAGCTGACCGCACCCTTTTTGCTGCAAAACCACGAGCTGCACGTGACCGCCAGCCTGGGTATCGCCCTGTTTCCCCAGGACGGGCAGGACATGACCACCCTGCTGCAAAACGCCGACGCCGCCATGTACCGGGCCAAGCAGCAGGGCCGCAACAACTACCAGTTTTATACCCAGAGCCTGAGCACCGAGGCCGCCCAGCGGCTCAAGCTAGAAACCTTTTTACACCACGCCCTTGACCGCGACGAGCTTGTGATCTACTACCAGCCCCAGGTGAATGTAACGACCGGGGAGGTTGTGCAGATGGAGGCTCTACTGCGCTGGCAGCACCCCACCCTGGGCCTGGTGCCTCCCTATCGATTTATTCCTTTGGCCGAAGAAAATGGCCTGATTGTGCCAATTGGTGAGTGGGTCATGCGCACCGCCTGCGCTCAGGTGATGGCTTGGCATCGGGCCGGGCTGCCCCTGGTGAACCTGGCGGTAAACCTATCGGCCCGGCAGCTGCAGCATCCCAATTTGGTCAACAGCGTGGTCACGGTGCTGAAAGAAACCGGCCTGCCACCCACCCACCTGGAGCTAGAGATTACCGAAACCGCCGCCATGGCCGATATGGCGGCCTCCATTGAGCGGCTGCAAGATCTGCGTCAGATGGGAGTCAAAATTTCGATGGATGACTTTGGCACCGGCTACTCCTGCCTCAGCCACCTGAAACAGTTTCCCCTCGATGGTCTCAAAATCGATCGCGCCTTTGTCAAAGACCTGCCCCACAGCACAGTTGACCAGGCCATGGTCAACGCCATTATCGCCATGGCTAGGGGGTTGACCCTCAACGTAGTAGCCGAGGGAGTAGAGACTATCGACCAAAGCCTGTGTTTGCATGAATTGGGCTGCACCGAAATGCAGGGCTACCTGTTTGGCCGCCCCCAACCGCCGCAGACAGCCGCGAACTTTCTGCGCCTCGGTGATGCCCGAAGATGGCAACTGGCCTAGGGGGCGGGGTATCTAGGCTAGAGCAGCCTTGAGGCGGCGGCAAAAGTCGCCGATGGTGTGCAGGGCGACCTGGGGAGGCTCGGCGACCAGCCGCTTGACGAAGGCGCTGCCCACAATCACGCCGTCGGCTCCCCAGGCTTTGAGCTGTTGAGCCTGGTCGGGGTCTGAAACGCCGAAGCCCACACCCACGGGCTTGTCGGTCGTTTGTTTAAGGCCGTCGATTAGGTCTTTGACTCGGCTTTGCAGCTCGCTGCGGGTGCCTGTTACCCCAGTTACGCTGACCAGATAGACAAACCCCTGGGCCTGGGCTGCGATCGCCTGAATCCGCTCGGGTGGCGAGGTGGGGGCCACCAGCAGGGTGACATCGATACTGGCCGCCGCCGCCGCCGCCAGCAGCGCATCGACTTCTTCTAGGGGCAAATCGGGTACGACTAGCCCGGCCACCCCCGCCGCCGCCACATCGGCCATAAAGCGATCGATACCCCGGTTGAGGATGGGGTTGTAGTAAGTAAACAAAATCAGCGGTGCCTGTAGCTGTAGCCCTTTCACCATTGAGAGCACGGCATCGAGGGTGACTCCTTTTTCCAGGGCGCGGGTGGCGGCCGCCTGAATCACCGGGCCGTCGGCCAGGGGGTCGGAGTAGGGCACCCCTAGCTCGATGAAATCGGCCCCGTTTTGGTCGAGCACCGCTAGGGCTGCTGCTGTCGTTTCTAAATCGGGGTCGCCAGCGGTAATAAAAGGAATTAGGGCACATTCGCCCCGCGCTCGCAGGTCACGGAAGCGATCGGAAACAAGGGCCATAGCGGAGTACCGAAGTCTTAGTCCAAAAAAACTGGCCAAAGGGCTGGGGCGAACAATTCACCCAATACAGCACTCTAGGGCAAGAGAGGCACCGCGTCTATGCTGCAGAGCTTCAGGGATTGTGCTTCGGGGATTGGTAGACTCCGGCCACAACCACCAGGGAGTTAACTCCCTGGCTGATCGCAAAAGTCTGCTAAAGCAGACTGGGAACCTCGGTCCCCAATCCTTTTCGGAGGATTTCGGCTTTGAGGCTAGGACTTCTAGTCCTAGCCTCAGCGACCAATCCTACTTCGTCTTCTCCTGATCCAGCTTTTCCTGCAGGGCGGCAAGCTGGTCTGGGCTCAGCTCGTCGAGCCGACGCTGGAGTACCGCCGACTCGTAGTCATCCATTTGCTGGTTGAGAGTCATGTTGCGGGTGACTACCCGCAGCAGGTAGCTGGCTAGCCAGGCTACGACACCGCCCACCATGACCGCCTGGCTCCAAATTCCAGCGGAGATGCCGTCGAGGCCAAACAGCCGAAAGCCTAAAAATAACCCACCCCCGGCCAGAAAAATGCCGAGCCCAATCGCAATTACGTCGATGCGTCGCATGCTGGCTAGGCCTTGATGTCGCGAGGCTGGGGCCGGAAGTTTAGAAAGGGGCTAAACAGCAGCATGCCGGGGAAAAAGACAAACACTAGCCCGTACAGCAGAGTGCGCTCGATGGACCCGGCAATGTACCAGCGCCGCCGCACGTAAAAGAGCAACGCCAGGGGCACCACCAGCAAGTAAATTCCGGCGATGCCAGCATATAGTCCTGCTGTCAACAAAAAGTCGCTCGATAGCGCCGTTGGTATGGTCATGGTGAATATCCGTGAACCCAGCTGAGTGCAATGTTTGCTAAAGGTGGTTTGCTAAGGGTGAACTGATGTTAGAACCCCTTCGCCCCAATTCATAGGATCTGTGAAGTCATATCTAAGGCCATTGTATAGGGGTTCTTGGCAAAGGAGAACGACCGGGGCAGACATGGCCCTCGCCGCATCTTTAGGCAACCCACTCCTAATCGCCTATACCTCAGCCTCCTCGGTAGCCATGATGGCGCGATCGCCTGTGGTCAGTTCACCCGGCTGCAGCACCCGCGCGTACAGCCGACTGCAGCCGGGGTAGTGGGTTTGGCTAATGCGGCTGTAGCGGCGATCGCTAAACCAGCGCTTGATAGTGCGGCAGGGAGGGGCGTAGTCGGTAATTTCGACCCGCACCTGTTCCCCTAGCTGGAGCTGGCTACCCGGCCCCAAACGGCCCCAGTCTAGCCCGGTCAGGGTGAGGTTTTCGCCTGCGCTGCCGGGGCCGATGGAGTGACCTTCTAGCCGTAGGATTTCGATCACTTCTAGTGACCACAGGCATAGGGCGCGATCGGGGCCGCCGTGAAATTTGAGATCTCGCTGTTGGTCGCCGCTGAGTCCAGCGGTGGTGACCTGGGCGGTGACGACGGCCAGCTTTGGCACTCCGCCCGGTGAAAGACTGATCTGCGCAACTCGACCTATGGATGCCATGGCGTTATGCCTCAGATTTGGTGGTAGGGTTTTGGGCCTGACGCTAGCAAAGCATAGCGAGAGCTGCTCTTATGACTTCCATATAACCTCTGTGATAGGTTCTAGCTCAACTGGCGCGATCGCCCAGGCTGTAGGTCTGCACTGGCAGCTCTAGCGCGCGCTACAGGGTGCATTGAGAAAATCCGGATCCAGTCAAAAAACTTTACAGGGAATTTATGGGTATTTACGGATGTCCTTGATATGATTTGGCGAGTTTGACGGCAAAAATACCTATTTTGACCGTTGACGCAGGGTCTTAAAGCCCTCTAGGAGTGAGCAAAGGTACGAGTTGGCCAAGGTCAACTAAGGTGCCGGTGGTGTGAAGAGTGGTCTCAGAGGGGTGGTGTGAGGCGTAATCAGCGACAACTTTACCGGGGGCTGCTGTTTTTGCTGGCCCTGGTCTTAAGCTATTGCCTGAGTCATGTCGGGCCACCATCGACGGTGGCGCAGGCTCAGAGTCGAGTATTTGTGAACCAGGCAGCGGCCCAGTTTGACGGCCCCAATGGGCCGGTGACGATAAACTCCAACGAAACCCGAGTTGGCGAAAATATTGTTCCTCTGAGCATTGTTAAGACCGCCGATCGCGCGGCGGCAGAGCCGGGGGATGTGGTGGTTTACCGGCTGCTGGTTACCAATCCCTCTAGCCGAGCGGCGACCCCGCTAACGATTACAGACCAGCTGCCCCGGGGCCTGATCTATGTGCCCGACTCGGTGCAAACCACGCCCCTGCAACCTACGCAGCAGGTGATCACCGACAGCAGCCTGACGCTAACGTTCCCGTCGCTTGAGCCAGGAGCCTCGGTGTCGATCGCCTACGGCGTGCTGATTACGCCCGATGCGGTGCGCGGCGATGGGCGCAACGTGGCCCAGGCTTCGGCACCAGGGTTTGCTCCGGTATCGGCACCGTTCCAGCTGACCATTCGCCCCGGCATTGTGTCCGACTGCGGCACAATTTTAGGCCGGGTGTTTGTGGATAAAAACTTTGATGGGCAGCAGCAGCCCGGTGAGCCGGGAGTGCCCAACGCCGTTGTCTTTATGGACGATGGCAACCGGATTTTGACTGACCCAGACGGGTTGTTCTCGCTGGCCAATGTGTTGCCCGGTTATCGGGTTGGCACGCTAGACCTGTACAGCCTGCCGGGCTATACGCTGGCCCCCAACCTCTACCGAATCGAAGATAACAGCGCCTCTCGCTTTGTGCGTCTGTCGCCGGGTGGCCTGGGCCGTATGAACTTTGCCGTTACACCAACCTTTGGGGAGGAGCAGTCATGATGCCTCTGGCTTCTCGTTCACTGGCTTCTCGATTGCTGGCTTCTCGATCGCTGGGGTTGGGGCTGCTAACAACCCTGGCCGGATCTTTTGGGCTGCTGCTACCCGTTCACGCTGCCCCCGACGTCCTGGGGACAGCGTCAGATTTAGATGTCTCTGGCGGGGCGGGGCCAGCGGTGGAGGCCGTGGTCGAAACCCCTGGTGCTGAAACTTTTGGCCTAGAAAATCCCGCCTTAGAAAGCCCCACCATTGAGGTTACGCCAGGCGAACCCCTGGAGCTGACCCTGCCTAAACCGTCTTCAAGCATCGTTCCGGCGGCAGAGCCTGCGATCGCGGCACAGACCTGGGCCGACCCAGACGCGGCGATCGCCGCCGCCACCGTACTCCCCCAAGGCGAGCTGCCCGCAGCAGTAGAGTCTGGACCCGGTAGGGTGGTGCCGCTGGCCAATCGACGCGAAAACACGGAACTCTTTGACTTTCGTTTCGGTAGTGACCAGCTGCCGCTCAACCCGCCCTCTACCCATCCCCTCACGCCAGTCGGGCCTGGGGCCGAGGCAACCTACAACCTCACCCTGACTCCCGAGAGCGAGGTTCAAATTCCGGCCAACGGGCGATCGACGCTCACCCTTGTAGGCGCGGTCACAACAAACGAGGGCAACCCCCTTGAAACCGATGTGGTCGTGACACTGACCAGCGAAGCTGGCGAGTTTGTCGGGGCCGACTACGATCCCGATCGCGGTGGGTTTCAGGTGCTGGCTCGGCTGGGCCTGTTTGAGGCCCAGCTGCGATCGTCTATCGATGCCCAGCAGGTAACGGTGCGGGCCTTTGTCAGTGCCCAAACGCTGCGCGACGTTGATCCCAGCCTGGCACAAGACTATCCCGCCCTGGAGGCCAGCACCCAGGTAAGCTTCTACACCGATCTGCGCCCTACCATCATTTCTGGGGTAGTCGATTTTCGCGTGGGCCGGGGTGGCACCAACTTTTTGGGTAGCTTCAGAGACTTTCTTAACCCCGACTCCCTCGACGATGATGTAGAGGTGAGCTTTACTACGGGGCTATTTGCCACCGGGGCCGTGGGCGACTGGCTATTTACCGGGGCCTACAACAACACGCGCGGGCTCAACGATCGCTGCGATGGCAGCAGCCTTTACCGCGATGTGCAGGCTTGCGATCAGACCTACCCGGTCTACGGCGACAGCTCCACCACCGACTTCCTCACTCCCTCCATCGACAGTCTGTACCTGCGGTTCCAGCGTGACTCGCTGGTGCCCGATGCAGAGCCTGACTATTTCATGTGGGGCGACTACGGCACCCAGGAGTTTGCTGGCGAGTCGCAGCAGTTTACGGCTACGGTGCGAGAACTGCACGGTTTTAAGGGTAACTACACCTTCGGCGGTGGCCTACAGCTGACCGCCATGTACGCCGACAATGTGCGGCCCTTTCAGCGCGACACCATTGCCCCCGATGGCACCAGCGGCTACTACTTTTTGTCGCGGCGGCTGATTCTGCGGGGCAGTGAGAACGTGTTTGTCGAAACCGAGGAATTTAATCGCCCCGGCACCGTGCTCGAGCGCACGCCGCTGTATCGCGGCGTCGACTACACCATCGACTACGATCGCGGCACCCTGCTGTTCGATCAGCCCGTTGATGCTGTCGACCTCAACCCCCTGGGCGTTACTCTGGTGCGACGCATCGTGGTGACCTACCAGGTTGAGGATGCCTCCGTGCGGGGTAACCTCTACGCCGGGCGTTTGCAGTACCAACCGAATGGCGACGATGGCGGCGTTGTGGGGGCTACCCTGCTGACCGAAGACCAGGGGGCTCAAGACTTCACGCTCTATGGGTTTGACCTGCTCTGGCCCCTGGGCGAGCAGGGCCAGATTGCGGGTGAATTTGCGCGATCGTCGTTTAATGCTGGAGCCACCAACAATCAGGGCAATGCCTACCGCATTGAGCTGAGTGGGACCCCCTTTGAAGGAGTCACGGGGCAGGCCTTCTACCGCGCCACCGACAGCGGCTTTAACAACACCGCCACCAGTACCTTTCGACCCGGTCAAACCCGCTGGGGCGGCCAGGTGCTGGCCCTGGTCGGTCCCCAAACTCGAATTCGTGCCGTGGTCGATCAGGAGCGCAACCTGGGCACCGCCACCGCCATTCAAACTTCCGCCGCCGGTCTACTGCAGCCGGGTCAAAACGCCATTCAGGGCGGGCGGGTAGACAACACCCTGACCGAGCTGCGGGCCGGGATTGTGCAGCAGTTTGGTACCGTGACCCTGGGCATAGACTTCGTCAACCGCAACCGCAACGATCGCATTGCCAATACCTCCACCAGCGCCAACCAGCTGGTGTCGCGGCTAAACCTGCCGCTGACCGAGACCCTTAGCGCTCTGGCCCAGAGCGAGCTGAACCTGGGCACCACCGACCCGCTCTACCCCACCCGCAATACGGTCGGACTGGAGTGGGCGGTGCAGCCTGGGGTGAGCCTGCGACTGGCCCAGCAGTTTTTGTCTGGGGGCAACGGTCCGGGGTCGATCACCAGCCTCGATACCCTGGTCGACTACGAGCTGGACGAGAACACATCCCTGACCAACCGCTACTCGCTGCTGGGGGGCTACAACGGCATTACGGGCCAGGGGGCGATCGGCCTCAACCACCGCCTGGTGCTGGCCCCTGGGCTGCGGGCCACCTTTGGCTTTGAGCGCATTTTTGGCGATGGTTTTAACCTCACCGGGGCGGGTCAGCAGTTCGCCCAGCCCTTTGCCGTCGGCCAGGGGGGATCATCCTCCCTGGGGCTGCTGGCCTCTACCGTCTACTCGGTGGGGCTGGAGTACACCGATAACCCCGACTGGCAGGCCAGCGGTCGCTTTGAGTATCGCGACTCGCCGGGGTCAAGCAATATCGTGCTGGGTGCCGCCGCCGCTGGCAAGATTACCGACTCGCTCACCGGCCTGGCCCGGTTTGATATGGCCAATTTTGCCAATCAAACCATTACCGATGCCCTGGGCAACTCCAGCAGCCTGCGCCTGGGGCTGGCCTACCGCAACCCGATCAGCGACCAGTTCAACGGCCTGCTCAGCTATGAGTATCGCCGCAACCCCGGCAGTACCCCAGACAGTATTTTGCAGGGCACCAGTTCAGAAGCCCAGGACCACACCCTGTCGCTGGAGGGCATCTACGCCCCCACCTACCGATGGGAGTTTTACGGCAAGTACGGCCTGCGCTACAGCACGGCCAACCTGGCTGAGAACTTTGGCTTCTCCAACAGCATTCACCTGGCTCAGGCGCGGGCGACCTACCGGTTTGCCTACCGCTGGGATGTGGGGGCTGAGGTGCGCTGGCTGGGGCAGCCCGCCGTGGGCTACAACGAAACCGGCTTTGCCCTGGAGGCAGGCTATTATCTCACCCCCGATGTGCGGCTGGGGCTGGGCTACAGCTTTGGCGGTGCCAACGACGGTTCATTTGTGGGGGGTGGCGGCTACCGATCGGCCAGTGGCCCTTACTTTGGCATTACGGCGAAGGTCAACCAGCTGTTCAACGGCTTTGGGGTACAGCCGGTGTCGCCGCCCCAGCAGCAAGATTCTTACGTCGGCGAGGCAGACCTGGTCGACATCCCCGAGCCTGTGGTGCCCGAAGCCGAGACGCCCGAGGTACTCCAGCCCGAGGTGACGCCCGAGATGCCCGAAGCCGAGACACCCGAGGCCGAGGTGCTCCAGCCCGAGGTAACAGACACGGCCCCAGGAGGTGCGGAATGAAGCAGCGGTGGTGGATAGGATATGGTGCCGTCGCTCTGACCGTGCCGGGGCTAGCCCTGACAGTGACCCCCGTGGCGGGGCAGTCGACGTTGGCGGCCTACAGCCTGCGAGTAACCAGTCCCCAGGACGGGCCAGTGGCAGCCGACGCGGTGCTGACGCTGCGGGAGGCCGTCGAACTGGCCAACGGCACTCTGATCCCTGAACAACTGAGTGAGGCAGAGCAGGCCTTTGTGCAGTCCTTGCCAGCGGGGCAGGGATCGCGAATTGGTTTTGATTTACCAGCGGGGCAGACCACCATTGCCCTGGTCGACCTGCTGCCGGAGATTGTCGCCCCTGAGTTGTTAATCGACGGTACGACCCAGGCAGGCTACGACGCCGCTGCTACCTACGACCCGAAGTTCCCAGCCGCGCCTGTGGTGAGCCTAACGGTGGCCGAGGGCAGCGAAGTGGCTCGCGGCCTGACGATCGCCGCCGATGGAGTGACCGTGCGAGGGCTGAGCCTATACGGGTTTCGCACCAGCGATCGCGCTACCCAAACCACGCCGCCCGCCGATATTTTCATTAGCTCCCTGGCCCCACCGATCGACTCTAGCCCCCTAAGCGCAACCTTAGAGCTACTGTCGTTAGATGATGCCGAAGCTGCACCTCGGGGTGTAGTGATTGAGCAGAACTGGCTGGGGTTGCCTCCCGACGGCGAGTTTCCGGCGGTGCCCTCCGCCTTTGGGGTCAACGTTTTTAACGCGGTAGAAACCACCATTCGCAACAACCGGATTCAAAACCACGACGGCAGCGCCATCATTACCGGCTTTCGGGCCGACGGGTTGCAGGTGAGCGAAAACGCCATTATCGGCAATGGCCTGGCCGGTATGCCCGACGCCATTCGCCTGGAGGGGGCGATCGCCGGTAGCGCCATTACCGACAACCTGATCTGCGCCAACGACGGCAGCGGCATCTACCTGTTTAAGCCGGAGGGGGCTACGCAAATCTCAGGCAACGACATTCAGTACAACGGGCGACGGTTTGAGCGCGCCGCCGTGTACCTGATGGGCGACGACCATCAGCTCAGCGACAACTTCATTGGCTATCAGCCAGGACCGGGGGTGGCGGTGACGGCCTACCCGCTCAGCCTCCGCAACCAGATTCGCGGCAATCGCTACGCCGGGCTAGACGGGCTCTCCATTGACCTCAACACCCAGAGCAATACCGGAGCGCAGGACTTTCAAAAAGGAGATGGCCCCAACCCGCCCCGCAACTCCTACCACCGCCGCCGCGAGACCGGCAACGCGGCGATCAATTCGCCTCAGTTTGATGCCTATAGCTTTGTCAGCGGAGCCGCCGAGGTAACCCTGACTGGTACCGCCGACCCCGGCACCGAGGTCGACCTCTATCGAGTAGAAGAGGCAGGCTTTCCCTATAGCCCCCTGAGTGAGCCTTTGGGTACCGTGACCGCCAGCGCTGAGGGCACTTTTAGCGCCAGTTTGGCATTGCCGCCAGGGACGCGGGTGAGCGCGATCGCCTCTGACCCCGAGTGGGGCACCTCAGAGCCTGCCCCGGTAGCCACTGTGCTAGCAACCGATGGGTCCCAGCCGGTGCTGCCGCCGCCTGCGGTCGAGCTACCCAACTGCGCCGCGCCCGTACCACCCCCCGAACCTGTCGAACCGCCTCCGTCTCTAGAGCCGCTGCGGCTAGAGATTCCGCGCAACATTCACTTTGCCCTCGATCAGTCCAACATCAGCTCAGAAAGTGCCGATGTGCTCGATCAGATTGCTGCTGTCATGCTGGAGTATCCCTTCCTGACGGTGGAACTGCACGGCCACACTGACCCTCGCGCCAGCAATGCCTATAACCTGGCCCTGAGCGAACGCCGGGCCAACGCCGCCCGCAACTACCTGATTGTCCAGGGCGTGCCCCCTGAGCGCATGCGAATTGTGCCCTTTGGTGAGACCCAGCGGCGCACCCAGGGCAGCGATCGGATTGACTACGCCCGCGATCGCCGGGTGGAGTTCGTCTTTAAAGATCTGCGCGGCCTCGACATCATCTTCCAAGACCAAGAAGCTGACCTTCAGCTTGAATGAGGTTCTGGCGTCTCCTCAGCCGTCACGTTTTGTCGTCCTGATTGAGTTACCACTCCCAATGTCTGCCATGTGTTCGTCTTCTATACCAGATCGCCAGGAAAGCTCCTTTGTGCGCCGTGGTCCCCGCTGGTGCTGGTGGCGTTGGGTGAGCGGTTTGGCGATCGTTCTGCTAGGGCTGGTGATGGGGCCGAGTCCGGCTGTAGCCCAGCTGGCACCCTTTGCCAGCGTCACTGAGATCATTGCTCCCCCCGAGACTCCAGCCACCACCACCACCTACCTCAATGCCCCCTACGCCGACCCTTGCGATGCTACCGCTGCCACGGGCTTTGAGAACTGTACCGCGCCGGGGGGAGTCAACCTCACCTTTGGGGGTGGACAAGCGCGTATCCTACAGACAGTGGTTGCCGCAGGCGATCGCTTTGAGCCGGCCATCGATTTACTGCCTCCAGCGGGTTTGCCCCAGCGTATTGTGTTTCGCCGCGTCGGTCCCCCACTTGGCAGAGTTCCTGGCCAGGAAAGATTTCAGCTGTTCTATGAGTCGGTGCTGGTAGACGTCGACCCCGCTGCCAATGCCACCGATACCATTGTTTTGGGTCCTACTGAAATAAATAGCGTTGAGGCAGCGCTCCTCAGCCGGTCTATCAACCGAGGCATCGACAACGTCTTTAACAATGTCTCCATCTCGGTCAATAACCAGGACACCCGCAACAATATTGAGCGCATTGACTACCTGATCGGCAATCCTGGGGTGCAGCTAACGGCGGCAGAGGTAGGTGATGTCGGTTTTTTGATCGACGAGCGGGGCGGCAATGACCCCTTTGGCATTGCCGCCGTTACAGCTATTGACCCAGTAACGGGCGACCCTACTGCCTACGGCCCGCTGGTGCAGGTCCCTAACAACGCCTGGGGAGGAGGAGGCAACATCGGCGTCGAACTTAGATCGGTGGTGCTGCGGCGAGATCAAGATCCGCCGCCGCCGCCGCCCTCTGTTCCTGAATTTTTGCCAACGCACCCGGTTCCTCTCCAGAGCGTGCGCGGTATTTTTTTCCCCATCAACTCGCTGCTGCCGGATCCCCAGAGTACTCAGCCCTTCTTTGGTTACTCACTGTTTGCCGCCGATGTGCAGGTGGGGGCAAACCTAGTTACCTTTGCGGCTTTCCCCACAAATACCGCTGGCCTTGGCAACAATTCTCCCGGTGGCCTAGACCTAGTGGCCGGGGGCTTTGGTCTGATTCGACGCGTGGTCACAGTCCCCCCAGCTGGTGACCTATCGCTGCTAAAGCGGATTACTAACCTGTTTGGGCCGACGCCGCTGCCCGACTTTACCCAGGTGGTGGGCGACGGTGCCGCTCTGGCGCTGCTTCAAAACAACGGTCTGGGGCAGGGCCTTGACGTTATTGATGACCCCTCTGTACAAACCAGTGACGGCATTGAGTACACCGTTTACTTCGCCAATTCTGGAGCCGGGGACGCCAATAACGTGGTGCTGTGCGATCAAATTCCGATTGGCACTACCTTTAACCCCAACAGCTTTGGCACTGGTCAGGGGATTCAGGCGATCGCATCTTCGGCCCCGGCTGGCCCCGTGGTCAACTACACCAATGCCAATGACGGCGACCCTGGCCAGTTCGTTGCGCCTGGGGCGGCGTTGCCACCGTTTTGCGGCGTCAACCAGGGTAACGGAGCTGTCGTGGTCAACGAGGGCACCGTGGGTGGCAACCAGGTAGGGCTAATTCGGTTTAGAACTACCGTCGACTAGGCCATTTTTCAGGCCATCAAATTCTAAATCTAGGCGGTTGGTCAACTGGGCCAGCCGTTTTAGGATCAGCGCCAGGTCATGGGCCAGCAGGGGCTGTGTCGCCGGAGTGAGCGGCGGAATGTGTACAAAGAGGGCCTGTATGGGCCAGCGGTACTGCGCGATCGCCCCCAGCAGTCGGTAGTACAGGTGGTTGCAGACGTAGGTGCCCGCACAGTCGCTAATGCCCGTGAGATGGGTGCCCGCCATCAATTCCTCCAGGGGCAGCCGGGTCTCCAGGGCCAGGTCATCCCCTTTGCCATAGCGCTCCAGGTGCAGATGGCTGCGCCCCTCGGCCATGCCGCAGCACACTACCACTGGCGATTGAAGCTCGATCAGCTTGGCTGTCACGCGAATCGGGGCCAGCTCGAAACTAACGGGAATATGGCGCAGTACGGTCGTGCCGGGGGGAATCTGCCGCTGCTGTTGCAGGTGAGCCACCAAATCATCGGCGGCATTGGAGGGCTGATGGGCGCGCCAGGGGGCGAAAGTGGTGAGGAGCATGGGGGGTGGGCGGGTAGATGGGTGAATGGGTGGATGGGAAGGTGAGGATGAGGGGAGTTGGGGAAGATCTGGTGATGTCAACGTTAGTCAAAATCTAAAATCCAAAATCTCCCAGGTCTGCCAGGTAGGATAGAGTCTGTATGAATCCCGATGTTAGAGGGCTGGATCGCGTATGGCTAACATTGCCGTAATCGACTATGACATGGGTAATCTGCACTCGGCCTGCAAGGGACTGGCGCTGGCCGGGGCAACGCCGACTATTACCGATGTGGTGGCCGATCTCGAAGCCGCCGATGCCCTGGTGCTGCCGGGCGATGGGGCCTTTGACCCGGCCATGCGGCACCTGCGCGAGAAGGGGCTGATCGAACCCATCAAGCGAGAAATTGCGGCGGGCAAACCTTTCTTGGGCATTTGTCTGGGGCTGCAGCTGCTGTTCGACGGCAGCGATGAAGGAGTTGAACCAGGGCTGGGGCTAATTTCGGGCCGCATTCGTAAGTTCAAAAAAGAGCCAACGATCGCGATTCCGCACATGGGCTGGAACCAGCTAACCCTGACCCAGCCCAATCATCCGCTCTGGCAAGGCGTTGCCGATGGCGACTGGGTGTATTTTGTGCATTCCTACTATGCTGAACCCGCCGACCCAGCGGTAAATGCGGCGACGACCACCCACGGCAGCCAGACCGTAACGGCGGCGATCGCGCGCGACAACATCATGGCCATGCAGTACCACCCCGAAAAATCGGCCCCGGCTGGCCTGACTATGCTGGCCAACTTTGTCACCCTGGTCAACGCCCAAACTCCCGTGGCTGCGGGCTAACCTATGCTGCGCATCTACGGCAACCGCGCCCTCAGAACTCTGCCCGGCCCTGATACTCGCCCGACCTCGGCGCGGGTGCGTGAGGCGCTATTTAACATTTGGCAGGGCCGCATTGCAGACTGTCGCTGGCTCGATTTGTGTACGGGTAGCGGTGCCATGGGGGCCGAGGCGCTGTGCCGGGGCGCGGCAGAGGTGGTAGGCATTGAGAAATCGCCCGACGCCTACGCCCTGACCCGCGAGAACTGGCAAAAAGTGGCTCAGCCTGACCAAACGTTTAGCCTGTTTCGCGGCGACGTGGTGAAGCAGCTCTCGCGGCTGCACGGACAACCCTTCGACTGCATTTACTTTGACCCACCCTACGCCAGCGAGCTTTACAGTCCGGTACTGGAGCGGGTGGTGAGTCTGAATCTGCTCCAGCCCACAGGCGAAATGGCGGTGGAGCACAGTCCTGAGGCTTGGGAACCGATCGCCCTTCCTGGGCTGGAACTGGTGCGGCAAAAGCACTATGGCACGACCCATCTAGCGTTTTATGCGATCGCGCTATAACCATTGGAGTGCTGGCCTGATCAGAAACCCGGTTTCTAGCTCCTGAAGCTACGCCGTTTCGCCTAAGCCAGAACCATAGCCTGAATCGGTTCCCCGGTCAGGCTAAAGGGGCGCACCTGGGTAATTTTGACCTGCACCAGCTCGCCTTTTAGTTCTGCAAAATCGCCCGCAAAGAATGCCAAGCGGTTGCCGCGAGTGCGGCCCATTACCTGGGTGGGGTCTTTGGGGTTGGCCGCTTCGACCAGCACTTCTTCAATGCGGCCCTGGTAGCGCTGCGATCGCTCGGCAGCTTTGGTATTCACCAGATGGTTGAGCCGTTGCAGGCGATCGCTCTTCACCTCCTCCGACAGCTGGTTTTCCCACAGGGCGGCGGGGGTGCTGGGGCGGGGTGAATAGGCCGCCGTGTTGAGCTGGTCGAAGGCAATATCGCTAACCAAATCCATCGTGCGCTGAAACTGCGCCTCGGTTTCGCCGGGGAAACCGACGATCGCATCGGCGCTGATCGCGGCATCGGGCATGTAGCGGCGTACGGTATCGATAATGCGGCGATACTTTTCGTGGGTGTAGCCCCGCGCCATCGCCTTCAGCAGGTCGTTGTCTCCCGACTGAAACGGAATGTGGAAGTGCTCACACACCTTGGGCAGCTCGGCGCAGGCGCGAATCAGCCGCTCGGTGAAGTAGCGGGGGTGGCTGGTGGCAAAGCGAATCCGCTCAATGCCGGGCACATCGTGAACGAAGTACAACAGGTCGGTAAAGGTGTGCTGATGCCGCCCGTCGACGGTGGAGCCGGGCAGATCGCGACCGTAGGCGTCAATATTTTGACCCAGCAGCGTCACTTCTTTAAAGCCCTGACGACCTAGTTCTTCCATCTCGACCCGGATGGCCTCTGGCGTGCGCGACTGCTCGACGCCGCGCACACCGGGCACGACGCAGTAGGTACAGCGCTCGTTGCAGCCGTAGATCACATTCACCCAGGCGGTAATGGTGCTGTCGCGCCGGGGCTTGGTGATGTCTTCCATAATGTCCACCTCTTCGGTGGCGACGACCTGGTTGCCGTCGAGCACCTGCTCTAGCAGATCTTGCAGGCGGTTGGCGTGCTGCGGCCCCATTACCAGGTCCAGCTCGGGCACCCGGCGCAGCAGGGCTTCGCCTTCTTGCTGGGCCACGCACCCGGCCACAATCAGGGTCAGGTCGGGCTTTTCGTGCTTACGCTTGGCCTGGCGGCCCAGGTATGAGTAAACTTTTTGCTCGGCGTTGTCGCGAATGGTGCAGGTGTTGTAGAGCACCACATCGGCATCGTAGGGGTCATCGGTGTGGGTGAGGCCCATGGTGTCGAGAATGCCCGCCATGCGCTCGGAGTCGGCCTTGTTCATCTGGCAGCCGAAGGTGGTGATGTGATATTGACGAGCAGAACCGGCCATAGGTCTAGGCTTTGGGAATAGCAACAACGCAGTCTCTTATTTTAGCGCCATGACTCTGCATCCTTTCGCCCGTCAGGGCAAGTTGTTGCAGCCAGTGATAGGCAGAAACTTGCTCCTCGACTGTTTTTGCCCCAGCGACGACCCGCAGCCGCCCTCTGAGTTGCTCTTCGTAGGTGATGACGGTGACCGCTACCTCTGTCTCTTTAAGGGCAGCAAGTCTTTGTAGAATGCGCTGACCTGCTTGGTTTTTGCGCTGAATGAAACTGAGGTGGTCAGTATCGAGGATATACATACCGCAGCAGGCTACCTAGTCGGCGGTCTTGCGCCAGTCTTGCCCAAAGCTGATCGCGGCATCGAAGGTGGGATCGTTTTCAAAGCTGCCGGCGATCGCTGACCACCAGGGGGTTGGCTTTTGCAGAAGAGCAGATAACACCTGTTTGAGCTGCGCCAATTCTGTCTCCAGGGCCGCAACTCGTGCTTCGAGGTGCTGGGATCGCTCTTCGAGTTGTTGAGAGGTCATGGCAGCAGGCGTGAGGATTTGCGCCTATTATAGCGATCGCAGCCACGGCAGGGCGGGCACCGGCGACTGTGGGGGGAAGAGGCGATCGCCCCAATCCAATCTGCTGAACTTGCCTAGTTTCGAGGAAGCTTGGGCTAACTAGAGCAGCTTAATTTTAATGGTGAGCATTGCCTACCCTATTTACTGGAGAACATTCATCGTTTGCAATGGGGCCTGATGATTTTCTTTGTCGCCTGCCTAATGGTGGTGGCGGTGCTGCCCGATGCCCTACGGGTATGGCCTGGATTGCTACTGCTGGGGCTGGGAGTAGTGGGCATAGGGGGCGCGGTCTGGCTGCGGTTTGCGCTAGAGCCCCAGTTTTGGTTTGTAGACTACATTCACACCGAGCACCTTTAGCACAATGGTGGTGAGAGCAATAGCCATACTTTACTAACTCCTGACCTCGCAAAAGGAGCCCTGGGGGGATGGCTCAACTAGCTGGGTGAGTATGGCAGCGGTGAGCAGGAGGCACGTTATACCTCTGGCCCTAGCTCTGGTTCCATGTCGGGCTCTAGAGTATCGGGTTCTTCTTGGTCAAAGTCAGGGCATAGCCGATCTGGCTCACCGGGGGCGGGCTCTACTACGGTAAAGCTGCGATCGCCCTCGTCCAATACCACTGTCAGATAGTGCAACTCCCAGGTCGAGCCCTGGGGTGCGCCTTCGACGTAGGCCTGGCCACGGCCCTGTTGGCCCGATACCGGAAACTGCAAACAGGCTGCTGTCCCCTCTGTTCCGCCACCTCGACTGACGACTTTACGAACCCAGCCCGAGGTTATCGAGTCTCCTAAAAGTTCAGCGGCTTGGGGATCTCGGTCTAGGCGGTCTACCGCTAGTTCATAGGTTTGATTGACTCCCGAGGTTTGGAACCAGCGCCAACTGGCAGACACTATGCCTGTAAGCCCCAGCCCTACCAGCAATAGCGGCACTAGTAAACACCCACAGCCTATCCCCAGGCCGATTAAAACCCAGGGCGTGCGGCTGGGCGGTGGGGATGGGTCTGAAAAGGGGTTCTCTGGGGGAGATGTCATGGGTGTTGGCAACGTCTAAGACATCGGCGATCGCTGTCTGTTTGCTCTCATCCTGGCACTGTTGGTGGAGAGAATGGGCGATCGCCCCAATGCAACTTGCTAAACCTGCCTGCTTCCAAGAAAGATTGAGCTGGCTAGGGCAGCTTAATTGAACGGGGCCAATGCTTACCCCACCTACTCAGTCAGATGGTTTTCGATAATTTGATGGTGCCTCACTCGGCATCAATGCCGTCCCACAGCTCGGCGAGGGGGATGGTTTGGCCGGTCATGGCTTCGTGCCAGCCCTGGCGAAAGCTTTCTTCGGCACTTTTGAGGGTGACACTTTCGCGAAAGAGCCGCACAATCTGCAATAGGTTGGGCAAGTATTCGGGGGGCGTTTGCTCAATCTCTTGCATTACGGCATTAAGCACGACGTTGGTGGAGGTCATGGGGTGGCCTGCGATCATTAGGTTTGAGCGAAGAACTCTCTTTAGTGTAGATCTAGCCGATCGCAGCCACGGTAGAGTGAGCACTGGTGACTGTGGGGGGAAGGGGCGATCGCCCCAATGCAATCTGCTGAACTTGTCTGGTTACAAGGAAGGTTGGGCTAACTAGAGCAGCTCTAATTCGGAGATGGGCACTGCCCCCTATCTACTGCCCGCTAATAAATATTTTTTGCAATTAAGTTTTCCAGCCAAGCATAAAAGTGTTTTTCGGTTTTCAAGAATTCTTCAATATCAACTCTACTAAGCGGCACAATGTGATAATTTTCTCGACCAAATCTTTTAAACTCTGATCTAGCCTCTGACGTGAAGCCATTGAAGGAAACAAAAAAACCAATTTTTGCTAATGAATGATTTTGGAGTTTGATCTCAAAATCCCTAATATCTTTCGAGCCAACTGGCTTACTCCAATTTTTGCACTCCACAAAAAACAGAGGAGAGCCAAAAGCCTGCCAAAATGGCGATTCAATACTATTTTTTATGACTAGATCAATTTCTTCGTCACCAGTGCTAACTCTTTTATTAACAACCTCAATTGAGCTATTATCACCAAATAGAAGGCTCATCATATTTTCAAGCCAAAGCCCTTTTTTGTATGTGTCTAAAGAATCAAAATCCTTCAAAAACCTTCTGCATTCACTCTTGATATAGCGTGATCTAAGGTTTCCCTCTTTTAGCAGTAGTGGCTGAAATGCCTTATTGTATAAACCTACTTTCCTAATTATAGTATTTGAAAGCTCATCTAAGAAATCACTTGGATTTATGCACTGACCCTTGTTTACGTATTCTTGTAATTCAAGCTTCATGTCTTTTTGGGGATCTACAGCACCAAGAATAAGTCTAAGATAAAGAAGATCAATAATTTCCGGGCAAATTTTTTCATTCTCTTCTTCAAAGAGGAGAGCCACTTCGGATATCCAAGTGGGAAAATTCAGCTTTTCACTTAGTGCATAATTCAGAATAGCATCGAATTCAAAACTTCGAGATTCCTTGAAACGAACGTAATTCTCAAAATCTATTTGATAGTTTTTCTTATCCTTTAGTTGAAACGGCTTGAATGCTGTCCCAAGAGGTGGTTTTCCTCGACGTTCAAACTCAATAAATTTACCAATAAATTTGCTGAAATCTTTTAGTTCATCACTTCTGTATATGTTTGGAAATTTTCTTAGGTGCTCCGAAGCTGCTTTCTCTAATTCTTCTTGATCTAATTCTTCTTCGTTTTTGGCGTAATATTGCTCGAAGATTTCGTTTTTTACAATCTCCAGATAAACTGTTCGAATTTTAGGATGGAAAGAGGCATATATTTCAGAAAAGAATTCCAGAGTATATCCATGTTCATCTAGAACTCTTAAGGATTCTTCTGCGCTTGCCTTAAGCCCAATTCTTACTATCTTGTTATTCGATTGGAATTCCTCTTCATATGTATCATCATCTTCTTCGGTATGATAAAGCTTTTTTTCGTCAAAAAGAAAGTACAGATAGGAAGGGATACCTCTCCGCCAATAAAGATTAAAGCTGTCAATATCAAGCTCTACCCACATACTAGTATTTGGTTAAAGGGTTGATGTTTACTATTCGCTTGTAGCAATTGCATTGCAATTAAGATGAATTTACTTTAAGGTAATTGCTATGAATGCTCACGATCTTGGGTTCTGAGCATATTGCCGAGGTAAAGCTGTACAAATGTTTCAGCTGCCTGATTATTTAACTCCATTAGCGCTACTACAATATCGGCTACTGTTTCAGCAGTAGGATCACGTTCTTCGTGGAACCACTTGTAGATGGCCGATCGCTGCAAGCCCATTTTGACAGCAAGACTATTTTGGCTAATGCTGTATTGCGTGAGGACTTCTCGTAGCGCTTTCCCTGCTCTTCCCATGCTCCCATCGTCCCAAAGGAGCAGAGCATCGTAAATGTAATCGCAAGAGATGACGTAAGGGGTGCAGATGCTATATGATGCGCTTGTCATCTTAAGCGATTACATCAAGGGTATTCCTATGCCGCAAGCTTTTCTCCCTTCAGCCCTGTCTAACCCTGCATTGCAAGTCACCATCGAGCCTGCCGCCGAGCCAGGGCGAGAGGTCATTCGCATATTGGTTATTGGCACCGCCCACGGGTGCGATCGCATCATTCACGAGCTTTACCGCCTCGGCTTTGCCGAAGTGCGCGAGTGGAGTAAGCCCCAGCCTACCGGGCGCATCAACGAAATCATGCGGGTGCTGACTCGTTATGTCATGGTGGAGTAGAGGTGATGCGATATTGGTTTTAAGGGAAAAACGCTATGACACCCAAAGACCTATTGATTCGAGAACTCGACACTGTGTCTGACCCTCTAATTACCGAGGTTTTAGACTTTCTCTGCTTTCTTAAGGCAAAGTATCCTCAGGGGCAACCCGTCCTGCCAATAGCTACAGCATCTGCGCTCGAGCAAGATGAAGCGCTCTCCTTGAACCAAAAGCCTTACCGCTATGACGATCCATTCGCTCCTGCGATTCCTCTAGAAGATTGGGACGTTTTGCAATGATTGTGCTTGACACCCATATTTGGGTGTGGTGGGTACAGCAAGATGTTCGTCTTACCCAAGATCATCACCATTGGCTTCAGACCTACCAGAGCATTGGTTTAGGCGTTAGCCTCTACTCGTGCTGGGAAGTGGCCAAGCTGGTAGAGTACGATCGCCTAGTGCTGCCAAAGCCATTGGAAAGCTGGTTTGCATCAGCCCTGGCCTATCCAGGAGTTCGCTTGCTCGGCTTGACCCTGCCGATTTTAATTGAGTCAACCCGGTTGCAGGGCTTTCACAAAGATCCGGCGGATCAGATCATTGTTGCGACAGCAAGACTTTTGGAAGTCCCTATCCTGACTGCTGATACCAAAATTCTCAGATTTGACGGCTTACAAACCCTTTAAAGAGCTTCGATGTGCATCATTCACGAGCTTTACCGCCTCGGCTTTGCCGAAGTGCGCGAGGGTCGCAAACCGCAACCCACCGGGCGCATCAACGAAGTCATGCGCGTGCTCACCCGCTACGTCTTAATGGCCCCATAGGGTACGACGTGGCTACTTCACTACTCACCCAGTCAGCCCTCGGCTTTCTGCAAACGCCCGGTTGCGCTGAAGATCTAGTTCTAGCTGCACCAGGTCGCTGAGCTGGGCGGTGAGCATTTCAACCCGTTTGTTGGCGGCTACCTTGCGGTGCAGGGCAGCGCGGGCCAGGTCTTCGCGGCTCTTGTCAAGCGCCTTTTGGGCGACGCGGTGCCAGTCGCGAACGTCTTTTTGGGCCGTCTGCTGGTCGGCGAGGGTGGTGTTGTAGGCGGTGGCGATGTCGCCCAGGGCCTTTTGAAAGTTGGCGCGGGCTTGTTCGGGGGTGGTGACGTGGCGATCGCGATCGGCTAGCCGCCGCAGTTGGGGCAGGTAGAGCTGTTCGGGGCGCAGGCCAAAGTTGAGTAGCTGGCGGCTCTCGCTGCGGTCTGTGGTGCACCAAGTGGCGAAGTGTTCGCAGTTGTTTTGCAGCAGGTCGTACTGGCGCTCGCCCAGGCGGCTGGTGGCCCGCTCGATCACCGTATCCGGGGTGTAGATGACCGATTGCCGCACGGTGTAAACCGGATTGCTCCAGGAGAAGGCGGCATAGCTAGTGCGGGCCACTTCAGCCTCTTCCTTCGCTTTGCTGTAGTGGATAACGGTGTCGTCGCCGCAGTCGATGCCGTGGTGCTGGTACAGACCCGGCACCCCGGCCAGGTCGCGCATAACGTAGATTTGATCGCCCTTGGCCATAGCTGCTGCCGTTTGGTTGGAATCATCGGAGCGCAATTGGCATCGCGCTCCGGTCTGAAGGTACTGCTCTCGTTATAACAGTCCCAGTTGTTGGCGAGCGGTGTGGGCATACACACCGCTAAAACCTGAGTTCCCCCGTTGCCAAATCGAGGCTGATCTGCCCACCAGCGGCGGGGATTAATACCTGCGAGCCATCGTTGGCAATCTCAGGCTCACCGGCAATCCAAAAGCCCTGGGCGGCTTGCTCAACTACCTCAGCCCGCGATTGGCCAGTAACGCCCACAATATCGTCAAAGCTGTGCTGGGCCTCGACCTCCCCATCTGGCCCCATTACCACAATGGCGTAGGGGCTGGCCACGTTGATCCACTCATCGAGCAAGACCACCGTGCCCGCGTCGGTGACCAGGGCCAGTCGAGGGCCGTAGCTGTGGGGCAGGGGCTGCGACCAGATTTGCTGGCAGCGATCGCCCGTCATTTCAAACAGGCTAGCGGTGGTGCGCCGAGTTCCCGCCGCCGCTTGCTCTAGCGTCAGCACCAGGTGGTAGGTGCCTGCTGGCGATACCTCGTGGCGCAGCAGTGGCGGGTAGGGAATGGCATCTTGGCCCAGCATAGGCGACGCTTGCGACAGCAGACTGAGATCAGACAGGGGCAGATCGGGGGGAAGCGGGGCGATCGCGATCTGCCCCACCAAAATTCCACCTATCAAAGCTCCTAGCACTACGACCTCCGGGGCTGCCAACCCAGGTACCCCGCCAGCAGCGCCGCCGTGATCAAGCTCATGGCCGGGCCGTTGGGAATCGGGCGCGGCGGCTCGGGGTCGACAAAGGCGGCTTCGGGCTGAAGGGCCAGGTAGGTAATTGGGGGTAGGTCGGTCAGGTCGCTAGCGGGCGGGGCGTTGCTGGCGGGCAGGGCATCGGGGGAGAGTAGAGCCGGTTCGTCGGCTAGCAGCGGTGTTTCTGAACCTGTAGCGGGGATGCTGTCTGCCGCCAGCCCTGGGCTAGAGCGGGTCAGGCGGCTATCGCGGACGACCTCAATCTGGCGATTGGTGAGGCGATCGAGGTTGGCCCCGTCGGGGGTAATGTCATCTAAAGTGCTGGGCGAGTTGCGAAAGCTGCCGTCGGTCATCAGGTTATTTGCGTCCCCGGCACCAAATCCGGCGTGGGTGAGGCCCAGGTTGTGGCCAATTTCGTGGGCGACAGTATCGAGGCGACCAACGCCGTTGTTGAAGGCGAGAATTTCGTCATCGATCACAATGCCGTTTTGGCCAATCCAGCCCAGACCCAGGGTGTCAAACCCTTCGAAAGGAAAAATACTTTCCACAAACCACAGGCTAATTGGGCCAGCGGTGCGGGTCGATAACGGGTTGCGGCCAAAGGCTCCGGCCCCGCCCGCAAAGGACAGTTCCTCAAACTCGTCCTGGCTATCGATGGTGAGAAAGCGGCTGGCGTTGAGCCGATTGGGGGCCAAAAAGCTGACGTCGAGGTTGGCCTGAGCCCAAATTTTGCGGGTGGCGTCTTCAAAGGTGGCCAGGTCGGCGCAGAACAGGCCAAAGTCGTCGCACACCTGAATCGGCTGAATACTGACAAACCGAGTGGGGCCGCTGCTGCCCTGCCCTTCACCCGTACACGACACTAGTGCCGCCGAAAGGCCACAAACCAGCAAAAACCGGGGCTGAAAAGGCAGGTTGACCATCAGGGCAAAGCAAGATAACTCAGAACTAGGCGAAGCTTTCAGATCACCTTACCCTGAGCAACCGTAAGATCAGGGAGATTAATCAAAAATTTTCTGTAAAATTCCCTTTTTTTGACGCTGACCCAGCACCAATTGTTGCAGCAGCTGCCCCTGCCAAAGGGGCAATGACTCGCTATTGTGCTGTAGCTGCGCCACCTGCGCCAGGTCTGAGGCCGCCTCGGCCCCGCCCCCGGTCAGCCACCGGGCGATCGGATGATCCCACCCCTGAAGAAATTCGTCGAGCATGACCCGGTGGCTGTCATCGATGGGGAAGGGGGGCTCGCTGGTGTCGGCCTGGGTGGTTTCGTGCAGACCTTTGCGGGGCTTGGCTTTGGCCGTCAGGGCTTTGGAAGTGAGCGATCGCCAGGTTTCGCTCAGCAGCGGCGGCAGCACCGCCAAACTGGCGGCCTGGGCCATATCGTTGGCCAGGGCGATCAGGTCGCGATCGCCGGTTTGGTCGCCGTAGTGGGCAAAGTCGGTCAGCAGGGGCTGCAATAGCTCGCGCTCTAGCACGGTGGCTAGCCCGATCGAGGCCGGGTCGGCCACCAAGTCACTGGCATTGGCCAGATGGGCCACCGCGATCGCCAAATCGTTCTGGCTCTCGGCGCTGAGGCAAAACCAGACGCGATCGCTCAAGGTCTGCCGCACCTGCTGCTTGGCCTCGTCGAGCTTGAGAGCTGGAGCCGGGGCCGATGCCGCAGGCTTACCGGCAGCCGGCGGCGAGCTAACCGCAGGCGGCGTAGATACCTTGGGTTCGGGCAGCGGTTCGGGCTGAACGGGTGCAGCGTCTACCGCCGCAGGCTGAACCGGCAGCGCCTGAACCTGCGCAGCTAAAAAGGCCGCTTTCTCGGCTGGGTCTGATTCTTTTTGTACCGCCGCAGGCTGAACCGGCAGATTAGGGGTTTGGGCCGCCAAAAGAGTGGCGTTCTCGGCGGCTAGGGCACTCAGCCGCGCGTCTTTTTGGGTCAGCAGGGCCTCTTGTTCGGCCAGCAGGGCTTCTGCCTCGGCCAGCCGCTGCGCCATTTGCTGTAGCTCAACCGCTATCGCCCCGGCCCGCACCAGGTTGCCGTAGTGGGGTTCGCTGAGGTCAACCGGTTTGGCCGACTCGCCGGGGGGGTAGAGCCACCCCTGGGGGTCGCCCCGTTTCACCACCAGCCGCTGCCCCTCAGGGTTGCTGATGGTCAGGGTAGCGATGTCTGCAACCGTGGTGGTAACAGCCAGGTAGCGACGGTTGCTGAAGGTGAATTCGGCCTCGGTGGTGGGAGCCGCCACTGTCGTTGTTGCGGACGGTACCGTTTTATGTGCTGCCGCTTCAGGCGGTGCCGCCTGGGTAAGATTGGCCGCCTCGACCTCGCCAGCCTGAGGAGAGGCACTTTGCACCGGGGCCGAAGTCGGGGTAGAAATAGCCCTGGGCGGGTCTGCCGCCGCCTCAGCCTCGTATTCCAGTTCGGCCTCGGTCTCTCGCAGCGGTGGGGTTTGGTAAGCGGGTATTGCCCCCCCAACCGAGAGCTTGGGCAGCGATGGCCCAGTCGGACGAGGGGGTGCAGCAGACCTAGAACCGGCCCGATCGCCAGACTGAGCCGGGCCAGCCCCCGCCGCCTGCCGCACTCCCACTAGCTCTAGCTCCACGCTGGTCGTACCCTGCCACTCGTTTTGCTTGAGTTTGTAGGCGACATCCAGGCGATCGGGCAAAGGGTAATATTCGCCCCAGCGCCAGGCGATCGCCTTGATCGTGGTATCTCCGCCCGCTTCCCCCAGCACTAGCTTGAGATGGTCGCGGTTGCGGCCCACGGTCTGCTGCTCCAGCACCCGCAGGTTCGGCGTCCAAAACACCGGGTCGGGGTTCTCAATGCCGCAGGGGTGCAGGTGGTCGATCTGGTCGAACAGGCCCTGATCAATGTCGCTGAGCTGGGCCTGGGCGTCGATTTTGACCAGGGGCTTGAGCAGATCGACCGAAAGCGTCTGGCAGGCGTAGTGCGACAGCCGCGTGGTCACCTGACGCAGCCGATTGGCCAAAAACGAAAAGCCCCCCGCTGCCCGGTGGCCGCCAAACTTTTCCATCAGGTCGTGGCAGCTTTGCAGGGCGGCAAACACGTCAAACTCAGGAATGCCCCGCGCCGAACCGCGAATGATTTTGTGGTCGTCATCCTCGTAGGTGCCGATGAAGACGGGTACACCGTAGCGCTCCACCAGCCGCGAGGCCACAATGCCAATCACGCCGTGGTGCCAGCCGGGTTGAACGACCACCAGCACGCGATCGCGCTCAATATCTACCGTGCCCAGGGCTCGCTGCTGCTCGCACCAGGCGATCGCCTCCTGCTCAATGCTCTGGCACAGATCCTGGCGGGTGCCGTTGATCTGCTCGCACTGCATGGCCCGCTCCAGCGCCACCCCCACATCGTCGGTGGTGAGCAAATCAATCACAATCTGCGGCTCGCTGATCCGGCCCACGGCGTTGATGCGCGGCCCCAGCCGAAAGCCAATGTGCTCGGGCTTCAGCGGCTTGCTCTGGTCGGCCAGCCCCGCTACCTGAATCAGGGCCTGAATGCCAAACAGGCGCGACCTGGGCAACAGCCCCAGCCCTCGCCGTACCCAGCGTCGGTTCACCCCGGTCAGCGGGGCCAGATCGGCGATGGTGCCCAGGGTAAACAACTCCAGCAGCGGCCCGGTCAAGTCCTGGGTGCGGCCCAGCGCCTGAGCCAGACACACCGCCAAAATGTAGGCCACTCCCACTCCCGCTACGCCCCGATAGGGCGAGGTTTCCGGCAGCAGCTTGGGGTTCAAGATGGCGTTGGCTGGGGGAATCTCGGGGGGAATGTCGTGGTGGTCGGTGATGATCACCGCCAGGCCTAGCTCGCGGGCGCGGGCGATCGGGGCCACCGCCGCAATGCCATTATCGACGGTGAGAATAATACTGACGCCCTCAGCATGGCAGTCTTCGACAATGCGGGTGTTGATGCCGTAGCCCTCGGCCATGCGGCTGGGAATGAGGTAGCTAACAATTCCGCCCAGCGCTCGCAAGGCCCGCAGCAGCAGGGCGGTGCTGGTCATGCCGTCGGCATCGTAATCGCCGCAGATCGCGATCGCCTGCTGCGTGTTAATCGCCGTCACCAGCAGATCCAAACTCGCGGCCAGGTCTGGAAATTCCGCCAGGGGCGAGGGCAGCTGCTGCCGCTCGGGGTTCAAAAAATCGGTCGCCTGGGCTGGCGTGGTCAGGCCTCGGTTGATCAAAACCTGGGTGAGCAGTGGCGAAAGCCCGGTGACCTGGGCCAGGGATGCAGCCAAGGGCGCATTCGCAGTCGCGATCTGCCACCGCTGGCGCGGCAGGCCAGTTGTTGCCGTTGTGGGAGAGGGCGACATCGCAGAGTCGGTCACAACACAGGGGTCACTAGATCAAGTGCACTTATCATAACGGGAGTTCCCGGTTTGGTTAAACCCGGTTCACCTTCCAGCCGCGATTCGCAACCTAGCCAGTTTAGAGCACTACCCTACGAATAGAAACCTAAAGCCGTGGTCATCCACAACGGTATTGAGTTGGTTTCGCGGACGCACGCGAATGGAGCCAGCCCATCCCCACAGACAAATTAAGGAAATTTATGATAGATGTCCTGCCGATGTCGCACTCGGCGAAACTCAATGACTTGGTTTTCTCGATCAATCCGTAAACCTAGACGGTATGACCCAAAACGAACCTTGTAGAAATCATCGTATCCCTTCAGCTTTTCAACGTTGCCAGCACCAAAAGGATTTTCTTTGATTGCATTACCAAAGACGAAGCCTTCAATTTGCTGTCTCACTTTTGCTGGAACTTTCGCTAACTCTTTGTAAAACGTCTTTGTATATCTAACCTGCCAATCCATTAGCCTTCCTTGGCTAAAACTGAGTGATAAAAGGCTTGACCTACTTCTCCCTCAAGCCATTCATCGTCATCAACTTCTTCCATAAGTTGACCTAGCGCCTCGTCTTCTAGCCAATCCATCAAAATCTCGGGTTGAGTATTCAATAGCTGAGCGAGCGTAAAAATTGATATCTGGGGCTCTTCAGCAAAGAATAAAACACCGGGAATACTCTTAGCTTTCAAAAAACTTAAGAATAGGTCTGGTTGAGTGCCTAGTATCGAAGCCGAGGTAGAAAGATCAAGCGTTAGCGATGTGGTCATTGCATCTAAGCTCGATGAACACAGGAAAGTAATCAACGAAAAAGAGGATTACTCAACAATTTAGATCATTATGGGCGGAGCGAGACTCGAACTCGCACAACCGAAGTCGCCACATTTTGAGTGTGGTGCGTCTACCAATTCCGCCATCCGCCCTTGGATGAACCCCCATTATACTGATCTGGCTGGCTTTTCACCAGAGCAAAATAATCTTGTGTGCTGGCCCAGCGATCGATCTCTCTGGCCCGCAGTACGGGCACTGGGTGAGTCAGCCCCTGGGTGCGTACCTGCTTCATAGCATCGCCCAGGGCATCGGCGCTAATGGCGTCGTAGGCGCGGGCCTGGTCGATAAAGGCGTCTACGTTCATTTGATCCACCAGCGAGGGGGAACCGCCGCAGAGCTTCATCATCAGCGAGGCGACGATGCGGGGGTCTTGGGCGACGAGTAGAGCAGCGCGATCGCAGGTAAACTCGGCACAGCGCACCCACTCCATCAGCTGGTTTTGCAGGCTTTGGGCCAGCACCTCGCCCAGGGGCAGGCTGCCTGCCGCCAGGGTAATCAGGTTGGCCAGGGTGAGGTAAACGCTGTGCTCACACTTCAGGTGGCCTAGCTCATGGGCGATTACCGCCTGGGTTTCTGCGGGTGTCAGCAGCTCCAGCAGCGCCGTGTGGACGACGATAAAGGGTTGCTCGCCGCGCATGGCAAAGGTGTAGGCATTGGGCACCGGATTTTGGCGCACGTAGAGCTGGGGTACGTCTAGGTCGAGAATTTGGCAGGCTTCGACTAGCGACTGGTGCAGGTCGGGTAGCTGGCGATCGCTCACCTGCAGGCTAGAGGCCAAGTGGTCGAGGTGAAAAAACCGCTCCGCCAGGGGAGCCAGGGCCATACGCACCACCACATCGAGCCCCGGCAGCTGCTTCAGGGCGCGGGTGGCTTCGAGATCGAGCGGATGGCGAAACTGGTCGGCACGTAGCCCAACCAGAAGAGTTTTGCCGGTCATAGTTCAGGGGCTATTCAGTGCTTTCTATCGTAGCTTGGCAAAACGGGCTTGGCTGCGGGCCGGTTTCCCTTCGCCTTAAAAGTTCGCTACTATACCTCTCTAGCTGAGGCTTTCCACAACCTGACTTCTGCCCTCCAAGTATCTGCTCGAAGGAAACGCCGTGACGATTCAGGAATTTAGTCTGCTGCTAGTGGCGGTGCTGGCCAGCGCCTTTGGTCAGCTGTTTCTCAAGCTGGGGGCGATGCAGCTGGGCCAGGTCACAAGCGCCAATGCGATCGGTCACATTTTGAGTATTGCCACTACCCCAGCGCTCATCGCGGGCCTGATGGCCTATGGCGTCGGCGCGGTGCTTTACATTCTGGTGCTCACACGGGTTGAACTCAGCGTTGCGGCCCCGGCAGCTTCGATGATCTACCTGGCCTCGGTCTTGATTGGGGTATTGGTTTTCAAGGAAGATCTGTCGCCCGGTCGCCTGGTCGGTCTGGGTCTGATTATGGGCGGTGTGGTGCTGGTGGCGTCTCGGTAGCGGCAGGCGGAATAAAGCCAACGCCTCTTGCTGTCCCATCAGGCAAGGCCAACAATGAGGCCAACAATGAGGCCAGGCGATCGCTAGGCTCAAGTCAACGGCGTTGCTTGCATCCCTGTCATGATTGTGACCGTAGCCAGCTTTAAAGGAGGCGTGGGCAAAACCACCACTGCCATTCACCTGGCGGCTTTTTTGCAGGGCTACGCCGAAACGCTGCTGATCGATGCTGACCCCAATCAGTCGGCTCTATTCTGGGCTAGCCGGGGTGAGCTGCCCTTTGTGGTGGTCGACCAGTGGCAGGCTGCAGCAGTTCCTACCCCCCATGGCCATGTGGTGATTGATACTCCAGCCCGGCCCATTGCCGAAGATTTGGCCCTGCTAGCGATCGCTTGCGATCTGCTTATATTGCCAACTACCCCCGATATTCTCGCCCTCGATGCGCTGGCGCTAATAGTGCAGCACCTAGCTGGGCTACCCGTTGCTCCCTATCGCATTCTGCTGACGATGATTCCGCCCTACCCCAGTCGGGCCGGGAACGAGGTGAGAGACATGCTGACCATCACCGGATTACCGCTGTTTGGGGGCGGCATTCGCCGCTATGCTGCCTTTCAAAAAGCCGCTATGGCAGGTACGGCGGTCTACGACGTTAAAGATCCCAAAGCCGAGATCGGCTGGCAAGACTATGTCACCGTTGGTAAAGAGGTCTTGGCCTATGCCGACCCGCCCCTTTGACTTCGGTTCTCACCACCTTTGACGGATTAAAGGATTGTTAACAGTTCGTTACAATAAGGTCATTGGATAGGGAATGCGTCTCAAGATTCACTCCCCTATCCTCAGGTTTTAATATGAGGTGCCTTATGAATGGCAACTTGCGGGTAGGGAATCTGTTTGGTATTCCCTTTTATGTGAATGTGTCTTGGTTTTTGGTGCTGGCCCTGGTGACATGGCAGTACGGTAGCGGCTTAGCGGCGGCGTTTCCTGCTTTGGGCGGGTCGCTGCCCTGGGTGCTGGGGCTAGGAGCAGCGCTGATGCTGTTTGCCTCGGTGCTGGCTCACGAACTAGGACACAGCGTCGCGGCGATGGAGCAGGGGATTGGGGTCAACTCAATTACGCTGTTTTTGTTCGGCGGTTTGGCGGCGCTAGAGAAAGAATCTGATACGCCGAAGGGAGCCTTTCAGGTGGCGATCGCAGGCCCGTTGGTCAGCTTTGCTCTCTTTGCGCTGTTCTCTGTAGCCGGTTTGGTGCTGCCCCTCTCTGGCCCTCTAGCCGGAATCGTAACGCTGCTGGCCTACATTAACCTAGCCCTGGGTGCTTTTAACCTCATCCCCGGCCTGCCGCTAGATGGCGGCAACGTGCTGAAGGCGCTGGTGTGGAAGATTACGGGGCAGCCCCACAAAGGTCTAGTATTTGCCAGCCGCGTAGGTCAACTACTGGGCTGGACTGCGATCGCCCTGGGTGTTGGCTCTATTCTAGGCATTAGCCCCGTGGGCAGTGTTTGGACCCTGCTGATAGGTATCTTTCTGCTGCAAAATGCCAACCGCTCGGCCCAGTTTGGTACAGTGCAGGGCCGCTTGGCTGGTCTAACTGCTGAGGATGCCATGGCGCAAGACAGCCCGGTTGTCGCAGCCAACACGTCTCTGCGAGAGTTTGCCGACAATGCTTTGCTAGCGGCTCCTTCAGCCTGGCGCAAGTTTTTGGTAGCCGACGAAACGGGCCTTCTAGTGGGTATGGTGCTCGTTGATGCCCTCAAGCAGGTGCCCCGTGAGCAGTGGGAAGCTACCACCGTTGCCGCCATCATGGAATCTGCTGGTGACATTGTCACTATAAGTGCCGAGCAGCCGCTGATGGAGGTGATCAAGACCCTGGAAACCCGCAAGATTCAGGCGCTGGCGGTGATTGGTAATGATGGCTCTCTGGCGGGTCTGCTAGAGAAGACCTCGATTCAGGCGCTGCTGCAATCGCCCCAAGCTGCTTAAAGCAGATTAGAAAGCGCCTCAGCTTAAACGCAGATCAGATTTATCTGGTCTGCGTTTTTTGCGATCGGGCGCGCTATACCTCTAGGGCCAGCTGCACATAGTCAGGTTCCCCAATTGGTTCTAGGTTGGAGAGCGTCAGCCCCAGCAGGCGCACGGGCTGGCTGCGATCGAGGTGGGCCAGCAGCATATCTTTTGCCCAGGCCAAAAGGGGCGACTCGGGGCCAATGGCGGCGACAAACGTGCGGCTGCGGGTAATTTGCTGGTAGCTGGCGTACTTGACCTTGAGGGTGAGGGTGTGGCCCCGGCGGCGCTGCTCTTGTAGGCGGGGCATCACTTCGTTGACAACCCGCTCTAGGGCATCGGTCATGGCGGCGATGGTGGTCAGGTCGGGCGAGAATGATCGCTCGGCCCCGATCGATTTGCGAATGCGGTTGGGGTTGACGGGGCGATCGTCTTCGCCGTGGGCAACGCGGTAGTAAAACCGCCCTGCTTTACCAAAGTGCCGCACCAGGTCGGCCTCGGCCCACGGTTGCAGGTCGGCCCCGGTAGCGATACCCAGGCCGTGCATTTTGCGAGCCGTAACCTGACCAATACCGTGGAATTTTTCGATCGGCAGGGCCGCCACAAAGGCCTCGGCCTGCTCCGGCAAAATCAGCGTCAGGCCGTTGGGTTTGTTTTGGCCGCTGGCCATTTTGGCCAGAAACTTGCTGACCGATACGCCCGCCGAGGCGGTGAGCTGGGTGGTAGCGAAAATGTCGGCCTTGATGCGGCGGGCCAGCACCAGGGCCGAGGGTTCTTCTAGGGCGTTGGTGGTGACATCTAGGTAGGCTTCATCGAGCGACAGCGGCTCGACTAGGTCAGTGTAGCGGTGAAAAATCTCGCGAATTTGCCCCGAGACTTCCTTGTACACCTCAAAGCGAGGCCGAGCAAAGATCAGGGCTGGGCAGCGCTGCACCGCCACGCGGGCGGGCATGGCCGAGTGAATGCCGTACTGGCGGGCCTCGTAGCTGGCGGCGGCGACGGCCCCCCGCTGCTCGGGCCGACCGCCCACCACCAGGGGTTTGCCCCGGTACTCGGGGAAATCTCGCTGCTCCACGGAGGCGTAGAAGGCATCCATATCAATATGCAGGATTTTTCTCATGGAACAGCCAGGGTGCAAACGAGAACATGGCGGTTATACCCCCACAGGTCAGAGGGCTTTCCTCCCTGCGGAACAGCGGGCTGCCCGCGATGATTATAAGTATAGAAAGCAGGGAGTTAGGCTATGGTTACCTGGCAATCGTCGTCTCGGCAATCGTCTCAGTCACCCATTTGGGGTTTGGGTGCGGCCCAGGCTCAAATGGATGCGATCGCCGCCGCCCTGATGCCGCTCGGGGTTTCCCCCTCGGGCCGAGTGCAGGTGCCTTCCGTTGAGATCGAAACCACCGCTGATGCTGTGGTAGTGACGGCTTTTTTGCCGGGGGTAGACCCCCAGGCGGTGCAGGTGCGGGCCACTCAAACCTCGCTCACCTTTTCGAGCCAGCGGCAGTCGGGCCACCGCACTTCCCTGCTGCAAAACTTCGGCATCAACTACTTTCAGCAGACGGTACCCCTGCCCGAGCGCGTGCTCGATCGCCAGGTACAGGTGGCTTACCAGCAGGGGGCGATCGTCGTCACGCTGCCTAGAAACAAAGGCTGGGGTCAGCGCCT
Organism: Nodosilinea sp.; assembly: GCA_049646445.1. Lineage (GTDB taxonomy): Bacteria > Cyanobacteriota > Cyanobacteriia > Phormidesmidales > Phormidesmidaceae > Nodosilinea. The sequence continues at coordinate 52,481 of JBARVV010000004.1, forward strand.
GGCTCTGGGGTGGCAGCGCCTGCGATGTTCCCTGGGGCAATCACTCCAAACCCTGGGCCAGCGCCTGGTAGAAGATCGGTAACAGAATCTAAAGCCTAGGTAAGAAAAAGTGTCGGCTGCCATCATCTGATCGACACTAGATTTACGACAAGACCTAGGAATGATTCTATCTATGAGTGACTTCGACGATTTTCTGCGCCACAAGTACGCCTACGTGGCCATTGGTGAATTTAAGCCCGGTTGTTTTAGCGAAGCCCGCCAGCTCTACGAAAAGGCGGTATCGACCTACACCGAAGGCTTTAAGGGAGCCTACCTGCTGCAAGAACCGGGCAGCGATCGCGGCATTGCCATCATCCTCTGGGACAGCATTGAGACTATGGACGGCCACCATGACGCCGTCTACCAGCAGACCCTGGGCAAAATCGCCCACCTATTTGAGACCCCGCCGGTAACCTCCTTTTACGAAGTGTGTAGCGAAATTGGGCTACCCCAAATTTTGGCCACCGCCACTGCCCAGGCAAACCGCTAGTCCCCAGTGGCGTAATCAGTGGCGTAAGTTGGGTGACTATGGCTAATCGCCGGGGAGCTGGGGAGCTGGGGAGCCAGGTTGGCGGTAATGCCGGTCTGTGGCCAGTAGCTACGCGGATAGGATCACTAAAGCCGCCTTAGCCAAGAATTTGGCTGAGGCGGCTTTGTGCCAGTTCACAGGGTTGATGTTTAAATGCAAAGCCTTTAAAAAAGTCGCTCCAGTTTCTAAAACTGGGATAAGCTAATTGGCGATGTTCGCTGCTCCTACGATCGCCCTTTGAATCATGATCGGTCGACTCCGCACTCTGTCACGGCTGTCTTTTACTGCTCACCTCAAACCCGACTGGGTGAAGACGGTAGCTGCTTACTTAACCAAGCTGATCCAGACCTTGCCTCGCCCTCAGGCCCTGCTGGGGCTGGGGTTATCTACGGCTATAGCGGTGGCGGTAGTCATGCCCCGCTCGATGCCGCCCGCCAGCGCCCAAGACCTCACCGCCGCGCTGTGGACAAGGGCTTCATTCCCGGTCGAAAACTTTCAAACCTATACTTCCCCCTTTGGCTACCGCAGTGACCCCTACAGCAGTAGATCTCGTTTTCACTACGGTTTAGACCTGGCCGCCCCCAACGGTAGCTACATTCGCAATTGGTGGGCTGGCGAAGTGCTCTGGGTCGAAGGTAATGGTGCCTGCGGCACCTCCATTGCGATCAAATCAGGCCAGTGGACCCACATCTACTGCCACATGCAGGGTCGGGTGGAGGGCAGTGGCCAGAGCAAGGTCATGGTCGATCGCGACGGTGGCATTCAGCTCAGGCCGGGGCAGCCTATCCCCGCCGGGGCGCGCATTGGCCGAGTGGGGATGACGGGCCGCACCACGGGGCCACACCTGCACTGGGGGCTTAAGTACGAAGACAACTGGGTTGACCCGGCTCTGGTGCTGCGGGCCATGTATGTTGGCCAACAGGCGGCGCTTTAGCGGCGGTGCCTGGCGGGCGCTGGCGGCGATGGCGAATCTGGCTCAGCCTGGGGTTAGGGATGGTGGCGATCGCGGTGGGAACTGCGATCGCCTGCCCGACCCCGGCCTGGGCCGCCGACAGCCACCCGACCCTCACCCTCGACAGTCTGCGCCAGCGGCTGGCCGATCCGGTGCAGCGGGAGGGCAGATTCGCCGTTGACCTGCGCTACTACACCATTGACCTGCGCCCCGACAGCCCGCTAACCGATGGCTTTTATCGGCTGCTCAGCAGCGGGCTGCAAAAACCAGCAACGGCCCCCGCCCTAGACCTCAGCTATGCCATTGTGCAGGGCGATCTAGACCTGCAGCGGCTGGGCCAGCGCGAACCCCTCTATGGCGACACCCTCTCGTCGCTGCTGAGTGAGGCCGGGCAGGCGCAGCTCAAGCGCGATCGCCAGCGCTTGCTGCAGCTGAGTCGGCTGTCGCAGTCGCTGCTGATTCAGGGCCAGGGTAGCAGCCAGCAAATTTATTTGTTCAAAGCGCCGCTGGTGGCGGTACAAACTCGCTTTGGCGGTCAGGTGCTGGGGGGCGATACGTTCTTTTTGGGCCGGGTGCTGGCCAGCGGCGCGGTATTTGAGCAGGGGCTGTCGCTGTCGGGGGCACGCTTCAATCGGGCGGTAAACCTGTCGGGGGCAGACTTTCGCCAGGGGGTGCAGGCTAAAGGCAGCCTGTTTTTTGATGCCGCCCGCTTTGATCAGAGCCTGTTTCGCGCCGGGGCCAACTTTCAGGGGGCCGAGTTTAAGGCCAACGCCAACTTTAGCCGGGCGGTGCTGGCGGGCGACCTCAACTTTAGCCGGGTGCAGTGGCAGGGGGTGGCCGATTTTGCCCGCACGTTCTGGCAGGGGTCGGCCTTTTTTGTGCGCAGCTACTTTGCCAAGGCGCTGTTTTTTACCGAGGCCCGCTTTGACGCGCCGCTGGTGCTGCGCCAGGCCCGCTTTGGCGAGCCGGTCAACCTGCGCAACGCCATACTGGGCAGCGAGGTCGATCTGGGCGATGCCCTGTTTCCGCCTGCGGCCTATCTAAACGTAGCCGGGCTGGAATTTAGCCTGGAACAGACCCAGATTTTGGGCACCCCCGGCAAAATTGGCCGGGTATTTTCGGTGCCGCAGCTGGCGGGTAACGAAACTCTGCTGCGAAATCTGGAGCGCAACTTTCGCCGCCTGGAGCAAATTAGCGACGCCAACTATATCGCCTACACCGCCGAGCGTTTGCGTCTCAAGGCCTGGCAGCAGCGGCTACTGGGCACCAATATCAATACTGCTTCGGTGCCCGCCCTGGTGCGGGCAGGGTTTACCGCCGCCCAGGCGGCAGCGGTGGTAGAGCGGCGGCAAAGCCAGACCTTTATTGGCACCGAGGGGGTGCTGAGCGTGGCGGGGGTTGACCTGGCGGCGTATTTGAAAGTGCGCGATCGCATCTTTGCCCGCGATGTGTTCCCCATTACCCAGCGCTTTACCCTGGCTCTGCGCTGGCTGTGGCTGGGCGGGCTGGTGGTGCTGAGCCGCTACGGCACCAGCTTTGGCCTCACCTTTGGGCTGGGGCTGGTGGCGATACCGACCTTTGCGCTGATGTTTTGGCTGGTCGATCGCTATCGCCGTCGCCGCGCTACGCCAATTCTGCCGCCGCTGGCAGAAGGGCTGTGGCTGGGTGGGGGCTGTAGCCTGCTGCTGGGGCTGGGGCTGAATGCCCTGCTGCGGGCCGCCGACTACCCGCTGCTGACGCTAGGTTTTCTGTTTGTGCTGCTGGTGCCGGTACCGGCGGTGCTGATTGGCCTGGTGATCAAGCGAGGGCGCTACCATGACCTGATGGAGGAAAGCTATTTTGTTGAAGACGGTGGCCTGCGTCAGCTCAGGCTGCTGATTGCCCGGCTGCCGGTAATACCAAAGTTTCCGTTTTTTCGCGATCGCTACACCTACCTGCTGCTCGATCGCCGCTGGAACTGGCTCAACTACCTCGACTTTAGTCTCAACAACTGGCTTAAGTTTGGCTTTAATGACATTCGGTTGCGAGACCAGCAGGTGCCCGGTCTCATCACCGCGCTGGTGTGGTATCAATGGGGGCTGGGTCTGCTCTACACAGCGCTGCTCCTGTGGACGCTCTCGCGCACCATTCCGGGTTTAAATCTGCTGATTTACTTCTAGTGACTATCATCAAGATTCCATTAACTGCCGGAGTATAAGCTGTTACAGCCCCTAGCCTGCCCTAGTCTATTTGGGCGGGCGTGGCAACGCTGATTTCTCCAGCTTTTGGGCCAGAATTGATCACACGCCCTAGCGTCGCTGTTGGCTATCCATTGATCGTTGACTTTCCCCGTGACCCAATCCTCGTCTTCAGATCTCAACCATCAGGCTAAATCCGACTTGCGCCGCCGCCTGGTCAGCGCCCGCCAGAGCATTCCCCCCCAGGTGTGGCGACAAAAGAGCGATCGCATCTGCGCCCACCTGCTCAACTGGAGCTACTTTCGCCAGTGCCGGGTGGTCTTGGCCTACACCAGCTTTCGTCAGGAACCCGACCTCAGCCCCCTGGCAGCGCACCACCAGCACTGGGGCCTGCCCCGCTGCGTCGACAAAAACAAGCTAAATTGGCACTACTGGTCGGCTAACCATCGCTGGCCCCTGCGCAAGGGGGCCTACGGCATTGTTGAACCCCACCCCAGGTCGCCCCAGGTCGATATCTCCTTGGTCGACCTCATTCTCGTTCCCGCCGTCGCCTGCGACGTGCGCGGCTACCGCCTCGGCTACGGCGGCGGCTACTACGATCGCCTGCTCTGCCAGCCGCCCTGGCTAAGCATTCCCACCGTCGGCATTGTCTTTGAGTACGCCCGCCTGCCCAGCCTGCCCAAAGATGTCTGGGACAAGCCTTTGGCTGGCGTCTGCTCCGAAAGCGGCCTCTTTTTAGGCGAAAAGTAGCGCCCTTCAGATCCGCTCAGGGACCGTTCCATCGCCTCTCCCCCTCTCC
>JBARVV010000005.1:0-185805 GCA_049646445.1 Nodosilinea sp.
GAAACGCAGCTGCGGCGAAGATAGTGAGGGGGTTGCCCCTTGTCAAAATAGCTCGATGCCAGGTTCCTATTCAAACCCGCGCTACATCATCAAGATGTAGCGCGGGTTTGCTTTTGGGAGATTCTGAATTAAATTACGTAAATTATAAACCTCGTTGACAATGGAGCTGTTTATGGGGGTTGAGTGCGATCAGTTGGCTCGCCCCGTCGGCACCTTAACGCGCCTAAACCTCCCAAAACTGAATGTGATAGCGATAGCCCTGTTCCGTTAAAAACAACTGGCGATGCTGGGCAAAGTCCTCCTCACAGGTGCGTAGTGAAACCAGCGTGTAAAACTGGGCACTGCGGCCATCCGACTTGGGCCGCAGCACCCGCCCCAGCCGCTGGGCTTCTTCCTGGCGAGAACCATATTTACCAGAGACCTGAATTAATACATCGGCATCGGGCAGGTCGAGGGCAAAGTTGCCAACTCGCGAGAGAATGAGGCCGGAAATCTCGCCATTGCGAAAACTGGCGTAGAGGCGATCGCGCTCTGGCTGACTGGTCTTGCCGGTAATCAGGGGAAAGTTCACCCGCTGGGCAATGGCCTTGAGCTGATCCAGGTATTCGCCAATAATCAAAATTCGGTGGCCAGCTTCTTGCTTTAGCACGGCTTGCACCACGTCTAGCTTAAGGGGATTTTCGGCGGCGATGCGAAACTGGTACCGTCGTCCTGCAGTGGCGTAGTCCATCTGCCGTTCCTTGGTCTGGGGAATGCGGATTTCGGTACAGTCGGCGGCGGCAATAAAGCCTTGCCCCTCTAATTCACGCCAGGGCACGTCGTAGCGTTTGGGGCCAATCAGGGTGAAGACATCTCCCTCTCGTCCATCTTCGCGAATTAGGGTGGCGGTCAACCCAATCCGACGGCGGGCCTGAAGTTGGGCGGTAATGCGAAAGACAGGGGCGGGCAGGAGGTGAACTTCGTCGTAGATGATTAGCCCCCAGGATTGCTGATCAAACAGCCCCAGGTGCAGAAAGTCGTCGTCCTGGCTGGCCCGGTAGGTGAGGATTTGGTAGGTGGCCAGGGTAACTGGCCCGGTGGCTTTTTGCTGACCGCTATACTCGGCGATTTGGTCGGCGGTGAGGGTGGTTTTATCCAACAGTTCCCGTTGCCACTGGTGGACGGAGGTGAGGCTGCTGGTGAGGATCAGTGTTTTCTGCTGGAGCACCGCCATCGCCGCCATGCCCACCATGGTTTTGCCTGCCCCACAGGGGAGAACAATTACCCCGCTACCGCCCCTGGCCTGCCCGGCTTGGTAGAACAGATCTGCCGCTGTTTTCTGGTAGGGCCGCAGGTGAAAGGGTTCGCCGCTGCGGGTGGTCGCTAAGAGGTCTAGGGGCAACGCATCCCCCGTCAGATAACCGGCCAAATCTTCTGCCGGATAGCCCGCCGTCAGCAGCGCCTGCTTGAGAACGCCGCGATAGCCCAGGGCGATCGCAAAGGTGGTGGGCGACAGCTGCTCTCCCAGCAGTGGCCCCACTTGCTCATGGCGCTGCAAGAGTTCTGCCAGGGGTTTATCGGCCACCTGTAACAGCAAATCTCCACCACTTCCCGCTTTTAGGGTGGTCAGGCCATACCGTTGACCGAGGGCTTCTAGCTCCTGGGCCACCGACTCGGGCATGGGGTATTTGGCGTGGTTCTGAAGGACTGCCACCATATCGGCAACGGGCATGCCGGCGGCACGGGCATTCCAAATGCTGAGGGGACTGAGGCGATAGGTGTGGATGTGTTCAGGACTTTTGATTAGCTCGGCAAAGGGTGCGATCGCCGCCTGGGCCGCTTCAGCTTTGGGGGCATGGACATCGAGCAGAACGGTGCGATCGCTTTGGATGATCAGCGCATTGTCGGGGGAATAGGTCATCAGGCTCAAGATGAGAGTTGGGTATCGGCGGCACTGTGAATGATGCTCAGGCGATACTCTTCAATGGCGTACTTCCATTTCAGGGGGCTCATTGGTATATGGTTTACGGTGGCGGCGAGATTCGCCAGACCAATACTTTCTACGCCGCCTGTCTGACTGCCCATACTACCGCTTATTCTCCATCTAGCAATTTCTGAATGATGCGGCGGGATATACGAAAGTTTGTCTGTTGCAGTCGAGTGATCACGTCTACCAACTCGACAAGCCCTTGACTTGAAGCGTCATCTAGAATTCCGAGGGTGCCGATAATTGGAATTCCCCGATCGCTAGCAACACGTCTCCCCAAGCGTTCATCGATAATCAGCAAATCTGCTGGCAAGGTTTGAGCCAGGGTGATGGCGGCTTGTTCTCCTGGATCAAGGGCATTGAGAGTCGTATCAACCCCGGAAACAGGTTGAACTGCAAGCCAGGAAGGAGAATTGGCAATCCATAGCTGAAGGACGGGTGGTGCAGAAGGATCGAGCATTTCATTCCGAACCACATCGGGAATGATGATTTGCTCAAACAGGCGTGGGATTAGATCAATCTGGCCAATAAGCAGCAAATAATTAATCGGCGAAGTATCGGAAACGACGATCATGAAGCACTATTGTCTTGTTTTACACGGAGTTGACGGAGGGTTTCACGATCTCGCTCCAAATCTGCTTCGCTGTAATGTAAGTCAGCATTATGTTGCTTCAAAAACGCATCCACCGCCCAGCGAGATGGGAAATCCAAGATGCGTCCCACTTCAGCACTGGTTATTTTTTCGGTCTGGTAAGCTTGAATCGCTAGCGCTTCAAGAATTTCACGAGGAAGGTGGTCTTGGTCGAAGTGCTGAAGCAGTTCTTCAGGCAGATCAAGCGTAATTTGCATATTGTTGACTCCATTTACAGGCCACAGCAAAACAGGGATGACACGAAACTCATCTCTGGAAGGTGGTGTATCTTTGCGATCGCAGTTTCTCGGATTGTCACAATCGTCACCTCCGCTAAAATCGCTAACCCGACCGACGTCAAAATGCTTATGCCTTTAGTTTAGTAGATCGCGATCGCCTTCCGCATAGACATTCGATTATCGACCACAAAAATCCAACAAGTTCAACATATTCACTGCTACTAATCCTGTTGAGACAGTAGCCGAGCACGGATAGAACTCAAATCGGGCTGAATATCAGATAAACGTTGCTGCACAGATTCAGCCAATTGCTCTCTCTGAAATGCAGTGTTAGTCTGCGGCAGCAAAGATCAGATTGTTACGACTCTTCATCAAAGTCCATATCTTCAAACCCCAGCCAGAAAAGTAAGATATCTTCAACTTGGGATAACTGCTCTGAGTCCAATTCACCTAATTTCTTTAACAGTTTGGCATGGGGAATGGTAACGAGATTCTGAACATCAAAGGCTCCTGGTTTTAGAAACCTTACTTTGACATCAACCTCGAAACGAGAGCCCCTTGGTTTTGTTGTATGAGGAACCAATGTGGCTAAAGCTCTGTCCTGCATCCTAGCTGGGATGCTAACCACCAGACATGGTCTAACTTTCGCTACATAACCCAAATCGACAAGCCAAACTTCACCGCGATCGGGGCTACTCATGATCTAACTCTTGTTGATCTAGCCCCAAAAACAACTCCTCAGCATTCAAGACTAAGTCGTCATCATCCAAGGGAGAGAAATCAAAATGAATGAGCCGCTTCAGGATTGCTAATGCAACCTCAATTTGGTCTGAGTCAGGCAACTCATCAAAGGTCTTAAGGATTTCCTGAGTAATGGCAGTCATAGCTTCAAGCTAGTGTTACATAAGCAAATCATAACAGATTCAGCCAATTGCTCTCTCTGACTTAAATATGCTTCTACAACATCTTGGTGCCGAAGGTAGTAGCCGATTGTGTTGTAGACATCCGACAAGGATAGAGTTGAATACCGATTCACAATAGACTCAGGGGACGCTCCATCTTGAAAAGCCCTAACTACAGTCTCCAGCAAAACTCTTGAGTTCCCAACTCGCACAGTTCCACCTTCGTCCTCATGGAGAGGTGGTGTTTCGCGCTCTAAAACAAGATTCATAAGTTTTAAGTACTCTTCTAAGAACTTGAACCATATCCTGAAGGTCAGCTTTTCGAACTGGGCCTGCGAGGCAAGTCAGCCTCGATCGCTCTTCGCAGAAGATGACATAGAAATAGAAACGGCGATCGACTATGAAAATATTGGCGTACCAGTCATCGACGTATCTTTGCTGGAAGGGAAAAGGCTGAGACCTGCTCGTTTAGCCAGTTTCGCTGTGCACTTGATACTGGGCATGATTTTTCGGTGACGCCTAATAGCAAAAGGCAGCGGCGGCAGGCAATTTCAAACTCAGCACCACTGGTGCCCGTTTGTCCACTACCATGCAATGTTAACCTGCGTCAGAATGGCGGGTAGTCATCATATTCTAGCTTTGGGGTTGTTAAAATTTGCTGTGAATAATTTAGCTGCTGTTCAGGATTGTTAATCGCAATCAGCTTTTCAATACCTTTATAATTACTGCGTTTCACATACCTATAATGCTTCAATTGACTGTCCTGCCCCATACCCTTGATTATCTCTTCGCAATCTTTATTAAGGTGAACTACAATATCATCATTAAAAACAATTGACTGTGGATTCTTGTTAAGAATCCATCGTGTGTAAGGTCTTAAGTAATTTGGAAATACAATATACTCCGGTCTATATCCCCACTCAGATAGAATAATTTGGAAATTCTGAATGCACTCACTTCCAACATGTATCTGAGAATGATTTTGTAAATTTTCAAGGATATAATGCCATTTAATAGGATGATGGCCGCACATCTCGCAGTGTCCGTCCTCATGAAAATAGTATCCAATGCAGACGATATCATCTCCGTTGCGAACAAAGTCTTTCAAGCTCTCTTCGATTGCTTGGCGATAATTTCTGCTAAAACCACTTCTTTTAACTCCTATACAATGCTCAAGATTCTGAAGATTGAAATCCTGAATATATTTTTCGAGGGTTCTTTGGCTCTGTTGTGCAAGCCTTCTGCGTCGTCCCTCTTCGGCTTTTTGTTTTATTAGTAGTGAAGCTATTTTAACTTTTTGTTGCTCTAGCATTGAAGCTAAAGCAGTATTTACAAAATCAGCTCCATCTGTGTTAACTCTATCTAACGTTGCGCCATTAAATCTTGCCCAACGAAGTTTACATTGGCTTAAATTCGCGCCTGTAAGATCCACATTTTCGAAGTTCACGCATTCAAGGTACATGCCTTGAAGATTAGCACTACTCAAGTCTGGTGTAATTTCAGGGCTATTACGTCTCCACTCATTCCAAACAGATACACCCTTACCCAGTAGCGAAAAATGTTCTTCATTAGCCATCAGATTCAACTCATGTAGCGATTCTCTTCTACTTGTTTAGCCTTTACAACTGCCTGTTGACAACCTGGAGATCCCTGTCTCTAACATAATTTTACGGTCACCTGCCTCAATTCCAGTAGCCAGGCTTGATGTACCGCTACCAACAACAGCTAAGCAAGCCAACAAGCCTGGTCAGTGGTTGTCGAGATCTCTTTGAATCTATCCCAAGCGGTTCCGGTCAATCTGCTGCATCAAAATTGTTAGTCCGCTGACTGCCGCACTGGAATTTAGGTTAGTAAAAGCTCAAAATTCTTCTTGCTGGCATAAGTTTGCCTGTGACACTGCTGTGCTTGCAACTTATTATATGATTTCACATCTTCTTCTGATAATTTTGCACTCATACCATCGAGACCTTTATGCTTGCTCCAAAAGTTAGATTCAAACATGATTAGCAAATGTTTAGGACTTATTGGAAAAATGACTTGAACACCATGTGAGGCAAGACCTGTCCCAAAATCTTTACAAGGTTTAATTACGATTGGATTGTCTGAAGTCCATAACGGAATGGGAGTAGAATTAACACCAAAAAGCCATATATGATTCGATAATATCTTTGCAATATTTGAGTTAGCACCCTTGTCAAGAGTGTCAGATATAAAAAGCAAATGTTGAGCAATTGAATCTTCCTCCACACCTGTTTTGATTAGATCATTAAGATCAATCAATTGAGTTTGATCTCCTAAGCCAGCAAAGCTAAATTCTTGAGGATTATTACGGTTAGTTAGGGTTTCATCCATTTTCTCTTTAAGATCAACCAAAGATTGAAACATTCCCCCAGTTTGCTGTCTAAACGTATTTGTCCTGACTAACTGAAGCGTTAAAAAAGCAGAAAAGTTTATTTTTGCTTCCTCATCCATAACACCAATAGAGTTAAATAAATCCCTCCCTTCTATATCTTCAAGGCAATCTATTATTAGTTTTAAAAACTTACTAAAATTTGATTCCACTTTGGCAAGGTCTTTTTCAATGAATTGAGATTTTGCTTTCTCCCTGTATTCTTCAGGAAGAAAAACATCAGGAAAGTCATTGAAATACCTGTCCTGAGCAACGTTTTTAACGTTTGTCAAATAGACAGTCTTTTTAATTTTATCTAGTACAAATATTTGCTCCTTAATAGCAAAATTTCTCAAGTAGCCTTGCGGTACATAGTGCTGATTTTTTGTAATCTGATTCATATTTTATAGTGAGATTTAGTAGTTTGGCCCTTTTATACCGCTATATCTAATTGTATCGTGTCTTTTTCCTCTCAACTATGTCCCATCGCACCACTCACAATCACTTAAGTTGTTGGGCTCCACAAGCAATCTTCAACTGCACCCCTAGGGCGGCTTTGAGTTATGCTTCTGTCAGTTCAAATAATCCTTAGATAAATTTAGGTGGGTATTGACTGATCACATAGTCCATCACGTCATACAGAGTGATTCGGGTACCAGCAATGGTTAGCCCTCGCTCGGTACGAATAATCAATAGTCCAGACACTTTTTCGGGCAAACGCTGAAACCCTTGATGTCTCGTTGGCTCAACGACCCTAGGAGAGGGGTGAAACCCGCATTCTACCGTTCCCTATCAAAAACTGTCCGGAGTGTTGAATAATAGGTTGTTCGTTGAATGCCGAAGTCATAAAGATAGCCTCCCAGAAGCTGTCTTCATGGTATCTCACCGGGCAATAGGTAGGTGAATGGCACTACCCCTTACTCATCGGCAAACTATACCCCAGCTTGCGCAAACCATTGCGAAACCGAGTCTCATCGTCTAACAACACCACCAAATGCCGATCGTCCGCCAATTGACAATACTTCTTCGTGCGCGAGTCGTGGGCAATCTGGGCCGCCAACGTCGCATCGGCGCATTCAATCAGTCGGGCCATCCCCTGATCTTGCAGACTCTGGGAGCGGCTGCGGCAGTCGGCAAAAAACTGCTCCACAGTCTTAGGCAGCGCCTCAGCACTGGCCTGGGTTAAAAAGTCGTAAAACTCCGGCAACGAATGCCCCGCCTCAGCCGCTTTTAGCGCCACTTCTCGGTCCAGCTTCCAGACCGCATCACTGGTTTGCTGGCTAAAGGTCTCCATTATCAAATGCTCTGCCGGGTTTAGGGGCGCTCCGGTCATCACAACGTCGAGGTTGGGCAACACCCGCAGGGTACTTTCAGTGGTGATAGGGGCAGCGGTGTAGGCATCGTTTAGCCCCAAACAAAAGGCTCCCAGGGGGGTAAGCCGGAACGCCAGCAGGCCATCGTAGCGGCTCAAAAACGAGAGGTCGTCGGCACCCCAGAAGCTATCGAAGTCGCCTCGGGGGGCATCGTAGGGCGTGATGTAAGCCACATCTAGCAGCCCCAAGGTGGCGGCATATTCAAACAAAAAACACCTCATATAGGCATCCTGCAGGATGCTCCAGGAGCCCCCGGCCTCATACAGATAGCCATAGCCCGGCTCGCTAATGTAAAGGTTCTCAGGACTGCGGCTGACCTCAAAGGTCTGGCCACTGGCGATCATGTAGCGCTTGAGATCGTCATAGGTCACCCATGCTCCTGCCGGACAGTGCCCTAAGGCATCCACAATCTGAGCCCGGCGACCGCTGACCGCCGTCAAGCTGCGCTTGGCCTTTCCGGTTTGGCCTTTGATCGACTCTACCCGACGTAACTCGTCTAAAAAGGTGGTTTTGAGCCACTTCTTCCAGATCGATTGGAGGGTTGTTGCCGGGGCGGCCCCCATCGCCTTTTGGCCCGCCTTGGTCAGCTGCAGCTTCTTGCCATCTAGGCTGGCCAGCCCCCCTCCCTGCACCAGCATTACCCAGGCAAAGGGTTTGATGGTGCCAATTGGGTCATGGCTAAGGGGGCCGTCGTTGTCGGGTTCATCGGCGGCGCTGTAGTAGTCGCCGCCCTGTAGGAGGGGGGCAATGGTGTTTAGCGTGGCCTTGCTGGGCATCAGGGTTTTGTCGCTGACGCTAACTTTACCCAGGTGAATCAGCCGCAGCACCGCCAGCAAATCTTGCTGGGCTACTTGCTCGGTGGGGCAGCACACCACCGCCACATCTTCTGATGTCTCTACAGACTGACGCTCTTGGTAGTCGAAGTACCGATGCTCGACCCGAAAGGTCTGGGGCGGTTGTTCGGCACTGGGCAAAGTGAGTGTCTTGGGCTCGGGCACAAAGGCTTTGAGCTTGAGTTGCAAATCCTCGGGCAACAGATCTGGGACTGTATAGGTGCCGGTGGAATAGAAAAATAGGTCGAGCTTGGCCGCTGGTCGATTGTAGTTGTAGATAGAACTGCGATCGCGCCATTGGGGCAATGCCCCATATTTGGCCTTAAATTGCGCCGCCTCGTGGCGACCTCCGGTCTGATAGAGAGCTTCAGCTACGGCACCCTGTTGCAGTTCATCCAGGTCTTGCCACAGGCTTTTCAGGTTTGAACCCAAAAGGTAGCCTGCGATCGCATCAACGAGTTCCGCTTTACGGGTCGGTTTCGCTTGAATTGGCAGGAGTTGGAGCATCTTTTTGAGATCGTCTACCGTGCGAAAGTTCAAGCCTTCTGTGACGGTTTTGAGGGGGAGTGGGTTAGCAGTTGCCATAGGTCAGGATGATGAAGGCAGAGTGCACAGGGTTTCGGGATCTAGAACGGAGTAAGCAAAACATCCCCATGTTGAGACTCGACATGAATCCATGGGATTCCCCGCCAGATCTCTGCATCAGAAGACCGCTATGATGGGGAGCTAGACACCCTTCTGTGCTTAGGGTGAGTTTACCCCATGATAAAACCTGCTCCGTTTTCCACAGCTAATGCACTCGCAAATTTATCAGGTTCCAGCGTCAGTCCCGTGTTCGCGGAGCGAGGCTAAAGGTCTAAGGCAAAAATCCATCAAAGATAGGCTTGATTAGCCGGTTCCTTATTTTGGAGCGACCCCTAAGTTTGGGTCTCTGGCAATTTCAGTGTGCCGAAATTGGGCGACCAGAACTCGCCACGACTTTGGAAAAAGGCCACTTCTTTGCATTTGCTGCGACGGTTCTCAAGCAGTGAGCAGCGCAGCATCTCTTTGTCTTGCCCATCTTTGGTATAGGCATAGCGCTCTAGCAGGGCACCGCAGACTGGGCAGGGATGATCGGTAAACAGCTCTGATTTTGTGGCCTGCCGCTGGGTGTGGGGCAGTTCGTAGCGTTTGGCCTTGGCATGCCAAAACATCACTGCGCCGCAGCCTGCCCCTGAGCATTTGAGGAAGTGCTTGGCTTTCATCTTTTTGGAGCGGGAGGGAACTTTATTCATCGCCTCGCCGCAGGTGGGGCATTTTGTTTTAGTCGGTTGCCCGTTGGTAGGTTTGACCTTAGAGACTGGCGATCGCTGAGTGGACATCGCGCCCGATGTTGGCGGCTGCTCTGCAAAGGTTGGTAGGGAAAGAAGCTGAGATTTGGCTTGGGCGATCGCAGGCGCAAAGTAACCCCGATTCCAGCCAATTAGGTAAGACTGCCACTCCTGTTCTCCGGTGGCGATCGCATCCAATGCCGCCTCCATCTGGGCGGTAAACTCTGGCTGAATCAAATCCGGCAAGAGCTTCTCCAGTGCTCCATCTAGCTCCAGTCCCAACGCCGTCGGCTGTAGCTTGCCCTGAAGCAGTCCCAGGTACTCTCTTTGCCTGAGGGTTTTGATCGTCGGCGCGTAGGTACTGGGGCGGCCAATTCCCTTTTGCTCCATCAGCTTCACCAGATTCGGTTCACTGTAGCGGGGCGGCGGCTGGGTTTGCTTCTGATCCGCCTGAGCCTGCTTCAGCTGCAGGGCTTGCCCTTGGGTGAGGGCAGGCAGTACCGAATCGGCGCTGAGGTTATTCCAGTAGCGGGTGTAGCCAGCAAATTCCAGCACCTGGCCGCGAGCTTCCCAGTAGGCTTCGCCGGACTGGGTAACGATGCGGGTTTTGCGCAGGCGCGCCGGGGCACATTGAGACGCCACCGCCCGATTCCAAATCAGCTCATACAACCGGGCTGCATCGGAAGACAATTCTCGCTGAAGCTGCTGGGGCAGGTGGTTTACCTCAGTGGGGCGAATGGCTTCGTGGGCTTCTTGGGACCCCTTCACCGCCCGGTGGCGAGTGGTCTTCTGAGGTAGGTTAGTCGAGTCGTGCTGCTGAAGGTACTGGCGGACTGACTCACAGAATGACTCAGACAGCATCACTGAATCCGTCCGCATGTAGGTGATGTGGCCCTTTTCATAGAGAGATTGCGCCACCTTCATCGTCTGCTCGGGGCTGAGGTGGAGCTTGGAGCCTGCCGATTGTTGCAGAGTCGAGGTCACAAACGGGGCCGGAGGGGATTGGGTGGTTTGTTTACCTTCAATGTGCAGAACCTGATGGGGATGGGTTTGCGCGATCGCCACCAGGGCGTCCGCCCGCTCCTGAGCGGTCACTCGCTCTGATTCCTTCTCACTGGTTTTGTCCTCCGCATTTTTCGTAGTCTTCCGCTGGGGCTTGGGGCTGCTGCGGTAAAAGGCTTTGAACCCTTCGCCGTAGGTGACCCAAACGCTCCAATAGTCCTGGGGCGTAAAGGCCTGAATGTCTCGCTCTCGAACACAGAGCAGGTGCAGCGCAGCGCTCTGGACACGGCCCATGGATTTTGCGCCGTTGTTCAACGGCCAAACGATATGGCGACTGCCGGTGTAGCCCACTAGCTTATCGAGACAATCGCGGGCACGACCGGCGGCGACCAGGTCTTGATTGAGAGTGCGGGGACGTGCGATCGCAGCTCTCACCGCCTGGGGCGTAATCTCGCTGTAGACCACGCGCTGAGGATTGCGAAGATTCAGCGCCTGCTGCAAATGCCAGCCGATGGTTTCCCCTTCGCGATCGGGGTCGGTGGCGATGTAGACGCGATCTGCTTTTTTGACGGCCTGCCGGAGTTCGGCGAGCACTTGCTTGGATCGGGCATCGCGGGGTTGGTAACGGCAGGCGATCGCAGCCGATCCCAGGTCAAAGCCCAGGGCATCCTCACCATCGTTGGCCAGTTCGCGCACATGTCCCATGCTGGCTTTGATGATCCAGCCGGAGCCGAGTATTTGTCCCAGCTTTTTCAGCTTGCCGGGGCTTTCAATCAGCAGCAGGTTCGGCATCGCGCCCTCGTCTTGACTATTAAGTTAAATAGTACACTTGAACTCAGAATTTTCAGCGTAATGAGCCTCTCCCCATCACCTGCTCCAGGCGCTGGAGCTTGATCTGCGACCAGGTCACCCGCTGCTTGATCTGAGCCAGTTCCGTCCCAATCGGGGCGTCGGGTGCCCCTCTGCTTAAGGATGTTGGCGCAGCCATGCCCGAGGCCTATGGCATTCGCCCGGTTGAATCGGGGCTAAACAAACAGAATTTGGGATAGGACGCAGGTTTAGGCCGTAGCGCTCAGCGCCAGTTGATGTAGCGCCAGGCTGCGATCGCTGGCCCAGTTTTCTAAATCGCTGAGGGCGCGATCGCGGTACTGGCCATAGCGTTCTTTCTTACCCCGCACCCTAGTTGGCAGCGGCGGCAAAATGCCAAAATTCGGCGGCATCGGCTGAAAGTGCTTTGGCTCCGCCGAGGTAATGAAGTCTACCAGCGCTCCCAGCATCATCGTTACCGGCAAATCTAGAAGATCTTGGCCCAGAGCCAGCCGGGCCGCATTCGTCCCCGCTAGCCAGCCACCTGCCACCGCCGCCGTGTAGCCCTCGGTGCCCACCAGCTGCCCCGCCGCCAGCAGGTTTGGGCGCGCCTTAAACTGCAGCGTGTTGTGCAGCAGCTCGGGCGAGTTCAAAAACGTGTTGCGGTGCATCACTCCCATCCGCACAAACTCGGCCTGCTCTAGCCCCGGAATCAGGCGAAACACTCGCGCCTGTTCGCCCCAGCGCAGGTTGGTCTGAAAGCCCACCATATTCCAGAGCTGGCCGCTTTTGTCTTCTTGGCGCAGCTGCACCACGGCGTAGGGCTTTTTGCTCTTGTTCTCAGGCGCTTTGAAATCGCCCAGCCGCGCATCAAACAGGCCCACGGGCTTGAGCGGGCCGTAGCGCATGGTGTCTTCGCCGCGTCGGGCCATCTCTTCGATCGGCAGGCAGGCTTCAAAAAATTTGGCGGTCTCACGCTCAAAGTCTTTTAGTTCGGCCTGCTCTGCGTTGCACAGCTCGGTCCAAAAGTGCAGGTACTGCTCGCGGTTCATGGGGCAGTTGAGGTAGGCCGCCTCACCGCGATCGTAGCGCGAGGCCATAAACGCCACCGACTGGTCAATGCTATCGCCCACCACAATCGGGCTGGCAGCATCAAAAAAGCTCATGTAGCCCTGACCCGTGAACCGTTCCAAATCTACCGATAGCGCGTCGCTGGTCAGGGGGCCAGTGGTCAGCACCACAATGCCGTCGTTGGGAATGCTGGTCACCTCGTCGCGCCGCAGCTCGATTAGCGGGTGGTGCTCTAGGGTGGTGGTCAAATCTTGGCTAAAGAGGCCGCGATCGACCGCCAGGGCACCGCCAGCGGGAACCTGGTGCTGGTCGGCTTTGCCAATGACTACTGAACCTAGCTGGCGCAGTTCTTCGTGGAGCAGGCCCGAGGCGCGATCGCTCGACATCGCCCCAAAGGAGTTGCTGCACACCAGCTCCGCTACGTGCTCGCTGTGGTGGGCGGGGGATTTTTTCTGGGGCCGCATTTCGTGCAGCACCACGGGCACCCCGGCCTGGGCAATCTGCCAGGCGGCCTCGGTACCGGCTAGCCCGCCGCCGATGACATGAATGGGGTCTGGGGTTTGCACTGCGTAGCCCTCAAAACTCAGCTTTTCTAGGATAACGGCTTCTAGCCGATTGAAGGTGTTGCAGTGCTTCGATAACGCAGGCGAAGACAAAGATGAGGATGACCGCTGTGCTAGGCAACACTTGCTACGCCCACATTTCTTTTAAGCTCATTACATGTATCCTTCAAACTCTTCTAAGGGTTCATCAAAGCTATCGGGTAGTGGCAATACAAAAGTTCCTTTCATAGAGCCTGCTAGGGACAAGTTCTGAGTTGCCACATGTTTTGCAGTTTCAGCAGAATCTTTAGCGTAGCGGCTGACCAAAAATTCTGTATAGAGCAGTAAAGACTGCTGAATGGGTTCGGGTAGCTTGTGAATATTACTCAAAATTGAAGCTTCTAGCGTCATTTCTTGACCTCCTACTCTCCTGCCCAGGGCAACTTGTCATAATCACCTGCCCAATTAAACTTCATACGGTTAGTGTAAAGATCTTCGTAGTCAAACCAATACAGAATCAAAAGCTCTAAATACCATAAGCTTAATCGCCATGTTTCTTGTCTCACACGTATAGGATGCACAATTGAATCATTATCCCTTTTGCGTTCTGGATGGGTAATTCTGTTGCGCACTTCCGAAAGCACCTTGGGAATATCTTTATTTTCGTTTTTAGCGAAATCAGTCAGTCCTTCAAGAGATACTGAATCCGAAGGAATATTCGCAAACTCTATTGGGAGACTAGCACAATTAAAAAGCTGTCTTAACTTTTCATCGCCTTTCAATTTCCTTGAATCTTTCCTAACCAGCAAATCAAAAAATAGCTCGAAAGCTGCTTGAGTCAATATTATGGATCCCTCAATGGCTCCTGCTTGAAGATTGCTCTCTATATACCAATGAATAATAATTTTTAAGGACTCTTGCAAAGCCGGATCATTCCAAAGCCTCATGAAGCCAGAAAATGCCTCGTTCAAAGTTTTTGTCTTTTGACGAGGGAACCAAGACATAACCTCTTTATAGGGAGTCATTCTATAAAAATTCCACTGCTGCCATATAGGATGATCAGTAGAATCAAAGCCTACTAAAAGCATTGGACTCGTCCATAGTCCACGAGTAAAAGATAGGAAATACGACAACCCCTCTAAAATATTCAAGCCTAGCTCAGGAGAGAATGATTCACTATTTTGCCGCTGTAACCTTGCGGTATGCATAAGAGCATATCCGCCCTCATTCTTCAAGTCTTTAATTAATTTCTTTCGTAAATCTGGCTCTAAAGAGTCAATAGTAACGTTCCAACTATCAGCTTTCAAAACAATCCTGCCTCTCCATAAAAACGAAGAATTTTGGATGTTTTCTCCTATGAAATCATGGAAATTTGCGAGATGAAACTTTAAATAAGAGATTTCATTATCAGTCCTAAGAGTCACAGGCTTCTTTAATGAACCTTCAAATAGGCTATGCTGCCCTGATGAATGAGCGCCCACAATTGCTTCCGCATAAATACCCAAATCAGACAACTCCAAACCATGCTGAAAAATATCATTATGAATGTAGTCTTCACACTTAAAAGTGTATTTCAGCCTTGGTTGTGGAAACCATTTGATTTTTATTTCTCCAGTTCCGTTAATGCTAATTTGAGTATTCTCGGCTTGCTTTACAAGCCTCATCCTGCCTTGATAAAGGTTTATTGACTGATTTATTTTATCTATCGTATAAAATGGACTTACAGGTTGATTTGAGAGCTCCAAAGCCATATTTTCCTTTTATCTTGCAAAAATTACAGGGTGCGTAGTTGCGATCGCATCTTGCTCCTCATCCGACAGCTTTAAAGCCTCTGAAATAGCCCGTTGAAGTAGTTCGGTCATATATTTATGCGCTATAGCTTAGTGACTTAACCTTCTCCATAGCCCAGTTCATATCAGGCAAAGTACGGCCCTGTTTTTCAGCGGCTTCTAGCCATAGCTGTTTCACAATTTCTAGTTCATCCAGCGTTTCAGCTAGCGTCTCTCCTTGAGCCAAGCAGCCTTTAAGGGCTGGCACCTCAGCCACATAGCCCCCCTCATCACAAGGGTAAATCACAATCGGGTAGTTCAAAACAGCCATCGGATTTCTCCTCGCTATTAATCAGTTATTGGCCTGGTCAATCAGCTCAAGCACTCGCTTCACATATACCGCTTTTACTTTGTTGTTGTGCACTGGAATCACCAATGTGAGTTCACCTTTGACAAAAATGTGATGACTCCCTGTAGTCCGATCTAGCTCAAAATCTTCATATTCGAGCAGCTTACGAATATCTGAAAACCTCACATTGTTGGGGTTATTCTTCAAACGCTCACGCAGCTTCTCTCGCTTTGTCATAGGCTATTTCCATTTGCAATCGCCCGTTGAAGGAGTTCAGTCATAATCTTGTCGCCAACTGTAGGTAAGTTCTATTTTATTCGCGATCGCCCTAATCCCCCTTGACCCTTCCCAGCGCTGGCCAGATTCTCGACCTGCCCACAAACCCTCTAGCCAATACGGTTGCACTCCTGGCGTAGTTAATGTACTTTATTTTTGCGGGGAATGACTCTGGGCGGGGAAGAGAGGAGGTACGAACTCCTCAAATCCCCTAAGTCATCCCAACTTAGACCGGGTAAGCTGGCGATAACCTGGATTCATTCTAGGATCTAGCGTCTTTTTTACCTTCACTTTGGGACAAAGCTAGACCATTCCTCGTTTTCTTTACCGAAAACGGAGATACCCGTAATGTTTAACCCATCCACCGGGGAGTCCAACCTCCCCACCAGCTTTCGGCTGCCCACTTACCAGCCCGACAAGCTCTGCCACATTCTGCTCGGCGACTACAACGCCCTAGTCGAGGCCATCAACCGCATGGAAGTCTTGCGCTACTGCGATCGCATCGGCTGGATCGACCCCATCCCCACCGGGCGCAGCGGCGAATACATTAGCGTCATGACCCGCCGCATTACCCCCACCGAGTAATCAGGCCGCCGCGATCGCACTGCAACCCACCGCTCTACCCAGAGTGGTGGGCGACACCCCGTGATCACCGCTCGGTTCTACGGCCTGGGTCTCCTGGCAACTGGTCTATCCTACGCTCTGTTGCCAAGCGCCTATCGAACCGACATAGGCCGATCGCGGGCCTCTGCCGCCGGGGTGGCGTAGGCTATTTGCCGAATAATTTCAGCCACCGCCTCCGGGTCTTCTAGGGGCATTAAATGGCCGAGGCCAACGAGCTTAACCAACTGGGCCTGCGGAATTAGATCCAGCACCTCCTGCTGAATGGTGTCGAAAGCAATCACCGGATCATCCTCAGAGGCCACCACGGTAACGGGGACCTGAATGCGATCGAGCCGATCGGCGATCGAGTGGTTCATGCCTTCGAGCAGCCACCAGCGCCAGGCCGAGTCTGCTGCCCGCATGTGGGTCTGAATAGCCGTCGATCGCTGCGGTTCAGCCAGGGGCTGCTGGCTGCCGCTATCGACGGTAGTGGCGGCGTTGTCGGGGCTGGGATGGTTTTGCAGCAGTCGCTGGCGCTCGCCCTCAGGCATGGGCTCTTGGGTGGGCGGGGACGGTGCAATCAGCACGACCTGCTGCAGGTCTTGAGCGATGCCGTCGCTAGCGACCTGGAGGGCAATTTTGCCGCCCATAGAGTGCCCAATTAAAATACACTGCTTGATTTCTAGAGCGTTTAGAGCCTCGGCGACAAAGGTGCTGTAGGTGGTCAGGGAGGGCTGCGGCAGGGGCATCTGGTGGCCAAACCCAGGTAAATCGAGGGCCACACAGCGAAACTCTGACTCTAGTGCCTCGATTACCCACTGCCAACTGGCCGCAGCGCCGCTGAAATAGTGCAAAAACACCAGGGTCGGCGCTCCAGCACCGCGATCGATAAAGGGGCGCTTGTCTGCCGAAAGGTCGTTCATAGTGCTTAAAAAAGGAATACTGCCCGTACCCTAGCGATCGCGATCGCTTTTAGCCTCTATCTTTTTAGGGACAGTTTGAGCGGGGCAATCTGGGCGGGACGCAGCGCTTCATCCCCAAACTGGGCGGTGATCAGCGCCAGATCATTCCTTTAATTACCGCCTTTAATCGCTGCCGCCCAGCATGATGGCAATGGGCCGACTAGAGGCAAACTCGTCAGCAAACAGCATCACGGCGGCGGTCATTGGTACGCCAATAAAGGCACCGGGAATGCCCCACACCCAGCCCCAAAACGCAATCGACAGCAGCGCCACAAACGGCGACAGTTTGAGGTACTTACCCTGCAGTTTGGGGTCGACAAAGTTGCCCAAAATCGTTTGCATCACCGCCAGGCCCGCCAGGGTAGCCGCACCAATGGCGGGGCCTTGAAACAGCGTGGCCACCAGGGCTGGCACGATCGCCGCAATCAGTGACCCCAGGGTGGGAATAAAGTTGAGCACAAAGGCCAGCAGCCCCCACACAAAGGCCAGCCCCACCCCCAGCACCAAACACCAAACAGAGGTCAAAACGCCCGTGATCAGGCTGGTAAAGGCGACTACCAAAAAGTAGCGGCGCAGCTTTTGCCCCATGCTCGACACGGCGTGAATGATGTGGTCACCCGTCCCATCGGGAAAAGCTCGCCGGGTGCGATCGCGGTACTTACCTACTTCCAGCAGCAGCAGCGCCAAAAACGACGCCATCAAGATCAACAGGCTAAAGGTGCCCAGTACCGACTGCACCCCGCCCACCGCTCGCTGCATAAGCTGCGAAATCGCCCCATCGGAGGGGTCGCCGCCCGTGGGCAGGCCGTGGTTGCTCAACCAGGCTTGCCCAGTTTGGGCCAGAGACTGCAGGCGATCGCCGTACTGCGGCAGCTGCGGCGCAACCAGTTCTAGGCTGAGTTCGACCGCTCCCACAAACAGACCCACCACTGCGCCCAGCACCACCAGTACCCCCACCATGGCCAGCCATTTAGGCACGTAGCGCTCTAGCCGGGTCTGCAGCGGGTGAGCAATCACTGCAATAAAAAAAGCAAAGGCGATCGGCATGGTGACCGGGCGCGTCATCCGCAGCGCCTGCACCGTGAGAATGACCGCAATGATAGTTAGCAAAATGGGCACCAATCGACTTTGGGCCTGGTTCAGGCTGGTTCGATCTACGGTCATGGTGTCATTGCTCCATAGTGCTCTGGGTCAGGAGTGCTCTGGGTCAGGAGTGCTCTGGGTCAGGATTGGGCCATTGCGCCAAGGGGGGCGATCGCGGCTCACATCACGCTGAGTCGCTAGTCGATTCAACGCAGGCAAAAAAGACGCCGTAGGGGGGCAGCACCACCTGGTTGCCGTCGAAACTAAAGTCAAACGCGAGTTGGTTGACCGCCTCACAGCGCCCATAGCCCGCCAGGTCGTAGTGAGCTGGTTCATCGCCAATGTTGAACACGCAGAGCAAATGCTGCTCGCCGTAGTAGCGACTAAAGGACAGCACTGTACCCTCTGCCACCAGCCCCTCCAAGTGGCCTGCGGCCAGGGCAGGCTGATTTTTGCGCCAGTGCAGCAGTCGCCGCCAGGTATTCAGCAGCGAGTCGGCATCGCGATGCTGGTTGTGAACCGATCGGGCCAAGTGCTCGTCAGGAATGGGCAGCCAGGGCTTTTCGGCCATGGTAAACCCGCCGCAGGGCGCTGTCGAAGTCCAGGGCATCGGCGTGCGCGACCCGTCTCGACCTACCACTTCGGGGTAAAGGGCTTTGCCAAAGGGGTCTTTGATCTGATCGGGGGCAATATCGCCCGGAATTTCGGCCACCGGCAGCCCCAGCTCATCCCCCTGCCACAGGCAAAACGCCCCCGGCAGCGACAGCAGCAGCGCCGCCATCATGTGGTAAAACGCATCGGGGTAAGGGTTGCCGTTGACATCTTTTTCGGTCCAGCGGCAGCGCAGCCGACCGTAGTCGTGGTTGCCCACAATCCAGCAGGTGCCGCCATCGGTAAAGCAGTCGACCACCTTTTGCAGAATGCCGCGCATCAGTTCAGCGGTCATGGGTTCTGCCACCAGTAGCCCGCTCTGGTAGGCCAAGTGCAGGCGCTCTTTGCCGGTGGTATACTGGCTGGCCAGCTCAACTGAGTCTTCGCAGAGGGTGACTTCGCCCAGGGTAACTACGCCGGGGTACTGATCTACCAGCTGGCGGATCGGCTTAATGCGATCTAGGGTCTCGGGGCGATTGAAGCTGTACTTCAAAAGCTGACTGTTCAGCGGGTTGTCCACGGGCACGCCATCCGCCAGAGGGGCATCTTCAGGCCGGGGCGGATTGTCGCGCAGCTGGTCGTCGTGGAGAAAGAAGTTGACGGCATCGACCCGTAGGCCATCAACACCCAGGTCAAGCCAAAACTTAGCCCGCTCTAAAATGGCCGCAAGCACCTCGTCGTTGTGCCAGTTCAGGTCGGGCTGGCTTTCCAAAAAGCTAAATAAATGGTACTGCTGGCGCTGCTGGTTCCATGTCCAGGCGCACCCGCCGGTAAACGATGAGAGCCAGTTGTTGGGGGGCGAACCGTCGGGCTTGGGGTCGGCCCAAACGTACCAGTCGGCCTTGGCGTTGTCGCGGCTAGAGCAGCTTTCTTGAAACCACGGATGCTGATCAGAGGTATGGTTCCAGACCTGATCGATAATCACCTTCAGCTTCATGGCGTGGGCTACATCCAGCAGGCGCTGAAAATCGGCCATGGTGCCAAACGGCTCCCCGATCTTGCGCATATCGGTGATGTCGTAGCCCAGGTCTTTCATCGGCGACTCGTAGATGGGCGTCAGCCAAAGGGCGTCTACCCCCAGACTGGCGAGATAGTCAAGCCGCTCTACAATGCCGTTTAAATCGCCCTTGCCGTCGCCACTGGTGTCTAAAAAGCTCCAGGGCGAGATCTGGTAAATGACAGCGTTTTGCCACCACTCACCATCTTTAGTGGCGTGATTGGCATTTTCCCACTGCCAGTCGCGGCGGTTGATGACCGGAACGCGCCACCAGGTTTTTTCTGCGGTTGTTACCATTGGCCCACTTCTGCTTGAGTTCTGCTTTTAGCGCAATTGCGGCGATCGCGTCAAAACGCCTTAGGCAGATTGTTACTGTGCAGGCGGGTAAATTCATCTAACCCTGGGCTAGTCATTGATCGGGTAATTGATCGGGTAAAGGCGGCAAAGCGCTGAAGTATGCCCCACAGTTACAATAAAAGTTGTCATTGACATTTTATGGCGGAATTTATATGATGGCGGTATGAGCATGTTGCAGCAAATTGCCCAGCAGCAGCCCGAGATGGTCTTGGAGAGCTTCGTTGAGGTGACCAATGACCTACTGCCCCAGTTTTTGCCCGACCAGGTTTCTGGCAGTCGTGGGCAAGAGCCGGTGAACCCTCGGCTGGTGCGTCATTACACCACGCAGGGATGGTTGGATAAGCCCCTCAAGCAGGGGCGCGAAGCTCGCTATACCTACCGGCATCTACTGCAGTTGCTAGTGCTGCGCCGTCTGCTGGCAGAGGGCTACAGCGCTAGTTCGATTGGCGGCCTAATTGGCGGCCAGCCCGACGGGGCGCTAGAAAACATCCTGCAGGGAGGGGTACAGCTGACGGTGGAGGCGGCCAACCCGGCGCTGGCGTTTTTGTCTCAAATTCGCGATCGCGGCCCCGCCTCGCCCCCAGACCGTTCCCGTCAACCACAGCGTCAAAAGCAACAGCCCCAAAGCCAATATCCAGACCAAAAAAACGCCTCTGCATCAGCTTTTCAGGCTGCTCCACAGGTCTCCGCTGCCCCGGCGGCACTGCCCCCCCAAACCTGGACTCGTCTCGATATTCTCGACGGTCTAGAACTCCACGTTCGGCAAGACTTTGTGGCCCCAGCCACCGCCCATGAGCGCGATCGCCTGCTGCAGCTGATCGCCGATCGTCTGACTCACCTCACCTAGCCCAAAGGCCACCCCTATGACCCAACCCAAGCCCGCTACGTCCGCGCTACCTGCAATCGAGCTAATTCCGCTGCACGGCGCGATCGTGACCCAGCAGCCCATTACCCTAGACGTGCTGGTGCGGATTACGCCTCCAGCGATCGCCCTCACTACCGATCGACTGCCGCTCAACCTCAGCCTGGCGATCGATCGATCTGGCTCCATGCGGGGCCAAAAAATGCACTACGCTCGCGAAGCCGCCCGCTTTGCCATTGAGAACCTGCTGCCCTGCGATCGGATCAGCGTCGTGCTCTTTGACGACCGCATTGAAACCCTTGTCCCCAGCACCCTGGCCACTGACAAACACGCCCTGCTAGAGCAGGTGCGCCACGTTCACTCGCGAGGGTCAACGGCCCTTCATGCTGGCTGGGTCGAGGGCGGGGTGCAGGTCAGCCAGTACCTCAACCCAGCCCAGCTCAACCGGGTGATTGTGCTCTCCGATGGCTTGGCCAACGTGGGCGAGACCAGACCAGATGCGATCGCCAGCGATGTGCACGGGCTAGGCCAGCGCGGCGTCAGCACCACCACCCTGGGCATTGGCGACGACTACAGCGAAGACCTGCTGGCCGCCATGGCCCGCAGCGGCGACGGCAACTTTTTCCACATCGAATCAGCCGATCAGCTGCCCAGCATTTTTGAAACCGAACTCTCGGGCCTAGCCGCCACCCTGGGTCAGCGGGTTAGCCTGGGCCTTCAGCCAGCCCAGGGCGTTGTGGTAATGGACGTGCTGAATGACTTTGAACAAACCGCTACCCAGCGCTACAAATTGCCCAATCTAATGGTCGGATCGCCCATTCAGGTCGTCGTGCGGCTCCAGGTGCCAGCCCTGAGCCAAAGCGGCGAACTCATGCAGGTGCGGCTGGCCTGGGATGATGCCGAACGGCCCGGTCGTCAGGTTTTGCGGGCGGGGCTAGAACTGCCCATGGTTAGCGCCGAGCAGTTCAGCGATTTTCCAGCCGATGCCGCTGTGCAAGAGCAGGTTGCTCTCCTGATGGCCGCCCGCGCTCGCCGCGAAGCGATCCAGTACTCAGACCGGGGCGACTATGCCGCCGCCAGCGCATCCCTGAGCCAGGTTCGACTAAACATGGCCGCGATGGCCCCCAGTGAAGCGCTGCTAGAAGAGCAGGCCATTTTGCAGGATTTAGAAGTCGACTACCTCAGCGGGAATGTCGCCAGCGCCCGCAAAAAGGCGTTTTCTCAGTCTTTTAATATGTCGCGCACCGGCAAGTCTAAACCCCGGCGTTCTATGGATGCCAGGGACGCCAGGGATGCCAAGGATGATAAATCATCGCCTGACTCCCACTAAGGAGATCTCTGGAAAGGAGATCTCTGGGAGAGAAGATACCCCGATGTAGGGGCGTAGGGCCTGCGCCCTCGGGAGGAAACTTGATCCAATAGTTTAGAGCCAGAGTCCTGGACTCTGGCTCTCTGCTGTTTAATGGAACACTTTTTGCGCGTTGGCCTATCTTTACAATGCGGTTCAAAGCGCTTTTTTTTACCTATGTCTACCACCACCGAATCGTCTCTGGCTAGCCAGGGCATCGTTACTGAAGATTATCCGCTAACTCCGGTGCCCGCTGCGGCGCGGCGATCGCTGCTTTCCCTCGCCCCCATTCTGGCTGGCTTTACCCTCTACTCTGGCACCCTGTTTGCCGGGGGGCTGGTGGGGCCGTCGTTTCAGTTTTGGCCCAACCTGGTGGCGCTGATTGTGGTCGGCAACCTGATTTTGGGCCTGTACGCGGCCCTGCTGGGCTACATCGCTGGCGAAACCGGGCTGACCACCGTGCTAATGGCGCGGTTTAGCTTTGGCAATGTGGGCTCCCGCTGGGTCGATTTTATTCTGGGCTTTACCCAGATTGGCTGGTATGCCTGGGGATCTGCCCTGATGGCGCAGTTGCTCAACACCCTGGCCGGGGTGCCCGAGTCGTGGAACTGGCTGATTATTCTCTTTTTTACCTACGCCTTCTGCTCGACCGCCTACTTTGGCTACAAGGCCATGGACTGGCTAAGCCGGGTGGCGGTGCCTGCCATGGTGCTGCTCATGGGCCTGAGTTTGACGGTGGCCTCGCGGGACGTGGGTGGTTTTGCCGGGCTGCAGGCCGCGTCGATTGCCGATCCGCTACCTCTTAGCGCGGCGATTACGATTATTGTCGGCACCTTTGTCTCGGGCGGCACCCAGGCCACCAACTGGAGCCGGTTTGCCAAAAACGGTCAGGCGGGCTTTATCGCCACGCTGATTGCCTTCTTTTTGGGCAACGGCTTTTTGATTTTTTCGGGGGCATTTTGCGCCAAGGTCTACGGCGAGCCCGATATTGTGAACGTAATGGCGCAGCAGGGGCTGCTGGTAGGCGGGCTGGTGCTTTTCTTTTTGAATATGTGGACCACCCAAGACAACACCATCTACGCGTTTTCGATCGCAGGGTCAAACATGTTTCGCAGCAGTCGTCGCACCCTGTTTGTGCTGGGCGGGGCCACGATCGCGCTGTTTATGGCCTGGGGCGGCATTTACGAAGGGCTGGTGCAGTACCTGATTTTGCTGGGTACCTTCATTCCACCGATTGGCGGCATTATTATGGCCGACTACTGGATCTATCGGCGGGGGCAGTTTCCGTCGCTGGCTGAACCGCAGCCTGCCTTTAACTGGGCCGGGGTGATCGCCTACGTGGTCGCCTCTGCGATCGCCTACGTAACCGGCCAGGCGGGCTGGGGCATTGTGCCCATCAACGGCGTTGTAGTAGCGCTGGTGCTCTACATTGGGCTGAGCCGGGTGCTGCCATCGTCGCGATCGGCGGCGTAGTGCCTCTGAGCGCTAGGGGTTTTGTCTCCAATGTCTCCAATGGTAGAGTCTTCGCGGGTCACCGGTGGCTATGCTGAACGTTACCGCGCTTCAGTCGGCCTGCCATAGGTTCCACGGCCCATGACCATTTCGCAAAACGAGCCCGATTCTGATGGAGAGCCTCCGCCCGTCTGGCTGTGGTGGCTAGGCGGTGTGCTGGCCATCGCCGTGCTGGCCCTGGTGGGCTACGGCTATGTGCGAGGCATTTTTCGGACAGAGGCCGACTACGCGATCGCCAACGTACCCAGTACCGACGACCCACGCTTTGCCCTCAGCATGGAAGGGCTAGCCGACTCTGCCGATACCACGGGTCGTCTGATCGGATTTTGGCACAATGTTGACGATATCTACGCGGCTCGCCTCGCCGCCATTCAAAGCGCCGATCACCTGATTCAGTACGAAACCTACTTTATGACGCCCGGTCGTCGGGCCGACGCCTTTGCCGAGGCCATCACCGATCGCGCCCTGGCTGGAATCCAGGTGCAGCTACTGCTCGACCACCAGGGCACCAGCGATATGCCCGCCAAGTACTGGCGACGACTGAGAAATATCGGCGTTGAAGTCCAGTTTTTTCGGCAGCCCAACTGGCGCGCGCCGTTAGACTACAACTCGCGATCGCACCGCAAGCTGTTGATTATCGACGGCTGCAAGGTGCTGATTGGCGGCGCTGGCATCTCCGACTTCTGGGATGGCGTCGCGTTTGACCACGACACCGCCCCCTGGGCCGACTTTGAACTCGCCTACGAAGGCGAGGTGGTCAGCCTGCTGCAGGGTAAGTTTTTGCAGAACTGGGTGTACGCTGGCGGCGAGCTTGACTTAGCCAAAGGCATTCATCGAGTGCAGCGCGAGGGCAGCGTGCCGCTATTTATTACCGATGACACCTCCAGCCTAGGTGAGTCGTCGATTCGGCTGCTAATGCAGCTGGCCATGCTATCGGCCAAGCGGCGGCTGTGGATTGGCAGCCCCTACTTTGTACCCGACGGCAACACGGTCCGAGCCCTGATCTCCGCCCACGAGAAAGGCGTCGATGTAAGGGTGCTAACCATGGGTAGCGCCACCGACAAACGTATCGTGCACCTGGCCAGCCGTGGGCTGTATGGCCCCCTGCTGAGGGCAGGCATCAAAATTTGTGAACACCAGCCCAGCATGCTCCACGCCAAGTTTGTGCTGGTTGACGACGACTGGGTCAGCACCGGCAGCGCCAACTTCGACCCCCGCAGCTACTTCCACAACGACGAGCTCAACATCTCGGGCATCTATCCTGAGCTAGCTGAAAAAATCGAGCAGTTCTTTCTCGACACCGTGGCCAACAGCTACTGTCTCACCTACGCCGACTGGCAAAACCGTCCCCGCCTGCAGAAAGTTCAGGGGCAGGTAGCGCTGCTGTTCAAAAATTTGATGTAGGCGCTTTAGACTCAAAAGCCTCCTCTTTTCCCGTCATGCTCACCGCTAAGGACTCTACCCATTCCCATGGATTACTCGCTTGCAAAAGATCTATTTGGCAGCTGGAATGCGGTTTTACACACGCTGATTGTTGGCACCCTGTCCTATATTGGCCTGATTGGATTGCTGCGGGTTTCCGGCAAGCGGACACTATCCAAATGGAATGCTTTCGACTTCGTTGTTACCATCGCCTTTGGCTCTATTCTTGCCAGCGCTTTATTAACCGGCAGTACCTCGTTTGTGCAGGCCATGCTGGCCATTGGGCTGCTAGTTGGCTTGCAATATTTGCTCACCTGGCTATCGGTTCGCACTGATCAGGTACAGTCGCTCGTTAAGGCAGAGCCTACCCTACTGCTGTTTGAAGGATCAATGCTGGAGTCCACGCTGAAGAAAGAGCGAGTTGCCAAAGGAGAAGTGCTGGCGGCCATCCGGCTGAGCGGCCATAGTCGAGTTGAAGACATTGGGGCGGTCGTACTTGAAACCGACGGTAGCTTTAGCGTGATTGCCGAGGTAGACCCCCATCGGGCCTCTGCCCTTAAAGATGTAGAGGGCTTTGCAGACAAGCCGAGAAGAATCGCCTGACGCCGCCAGCAAGGCAGCCGTGGATAGACCGTGTCTGGTGCCCCTAGAAGTTGCCGGGGCTAACGGGCAACTCCGTGCTCAAAAGCAAAGAAGAATCGTACCTGCGACTTCTACAGGCCGGGCAATGACGCGGCTACGTTTCGCAAGCTGCTCAAGACTGCCCGAGGAACCAAGCTGGGTCAGGCTAGCTGAGATCGATCGCAAACACCCAGTCTTTGTACTGCTCATCGCGCCCTTCGGTGATGGCGGTGAGCCGATCGCGCAGGCGATCGGTAACGGGGCGGCTGGTGGGCAAATCGTATGACTCGACCTTGCGCACCGGGGTAATTTTGGCCGCCGTACCGCTGAGAAACACTTCGTCGGCAATCAGCAGCTCCGACTTGTCGACCGGGCGCTCAACCACTTCAACACCCAGATCGCGGGCCAGGGTGAGAATGCTGTCGCGGGTAATGCCTTCGAGAATATCCTGCTCGTAGCCAGGGGTAATTAATCTGCCATGGCGCACCACAAACACGTTCATGCCCGAGGCTTCGCTGACTTTGCCTTGGGAATTCATCAAAATTGATTCGTCAAAGCCCGACTCGACCGCCTCGGTTTTAGCCAGCGACGAGGTGATGTAAGCGCCGCTAATTTTGCCGCGCAGGGGCAGGCTGCGGTCTTCTTGCCGATACCAGGAGCTAAAGCGGCAGGTGACGCCCTCGGGCGAGAGGTAGTCACCCAGCTCTAGCCCGTAGACAAAGAAATCCTTTTCTACATTGTGCAGCCGTGGCGAAATGCCCAGGTCTGAGGTGTAAACAAAGGGGCGAATATAAAAGGACTTGTCGGGGCTATTTTTGCGGACGAAGTCTTCGATAACGGCCTGAATTTTGTCGGCGGGCAGATCGTAGTTGAGCAGCCGGGCGCTGGTGCTGAGCCGCTGGCAGTGGCGATCGAGCCGAAACAGCAGAACCCGGTTGCCCCCAGCCGGGTCGGGAATGCCGCGCAGCCCACCGAAGGCCCCGGTGCCGTAGTGCAGGGCGTGGGTGGCGATCGAAATTTTAGCCTCGTTGAAATTGCAAAACTGACCTTCAAAGTAGGCGATGGGCAAAAAATTGTGCATGGCTACGGCTGGGCTGAACACGGCATCTTTCAAGGATAGACCGAATGGACAGCCTTATTGAAGGAACCAAACCCAACTTAGCATCACATCAGAAGTGTATCTATGTATGGCGCACCGCCCCAGATCTCAGCCTTCTGCACTAGTTCTAGGCATAGCGATAAGCTGTCGGCAGTATCTTTAGGTTGGTGAGTATGCGTAACATTAGTTTTCTCGGGTTGAGTTTGGCCATTGGGTTTGGGTTCTCGCTCAGCCAGGTCATGCCCCAGCGCCCAGTAACGGCTCAGATCATGACCCCCACCGGACTTGTAATTAAGCCCAGTCCTTATAGCGTTGAAGAAACAGAGAATCGCTTCATTCAAACCCTCGAAGCTAATGGGCTAAATATCTTCGCCACGGTCAACCATGCCCAGAATGCCTCAGATGCGGGGTTAGAGCTACCGCCTACTCGTGTGGTTATTTTTGGCAACCCCCAGGCCGGCACGCCGCTGATGCAGTGTCAGCAAAGTATCGGTATTGACCTGCCCCAGAAGCTGCTGATTTTTGAAGACGAGCAGGGCGTGCAGATCGCCTACAACGATCCGCGCTACCTGGGCGGGCGACATCGCTTAGACGGCTGCGGCGCACAGGTAATTGCCAATGTGGCAGAAGCGCTGAACGGGCTGACAGAACAGGCGATCGCACCTTAGACCGAATGGCACTGAATTCAGTTGAAATCAACCTTTGCAGATCGCCAAAAGCCTTGATCTATCGTAGGGTGGGCACTGCCCACCAGCCCTATCTCAGTGACATTCCACCTTAGCCCGCATGAGTACCGCATGGCTGCAATAAACCAGCGATTCCAGCCCCTGGCTTCCCGGCAATTGGCATACTCACCCATCTGACAACGAGCGAACAGCAACGCTGGAATTGCAGCTAAGCGCTGTCGGTGTTGTTTGGCTGGCAATCGTGCAGCATTTGCACGTACTTGGGGTCTTGGGTGCCCAGCAGCCGATCCCACAAGGTAAAGTACAGCCCGTAGTGGACGCTGTACTTGAGGTGGTGCACAGAGTGGTGGGCCGGGCCAATCACCCAGCGCCCCAGCCAGTGGTGCGGAAATAAGGCCGGTAGGCGATCGGGGCCTAAGTGGTTGAGCACCGCCCACAGGGTCATGGTGATCATCACGGCGATGACGGTGATCAGGTGCAGCGGCAGCAGAAAGATAATGCCGACCAAAAAGAGCGCCTGAACTACGGCTTCTAGGGGGTCAAAGGCAAAGGAGGTCCAGGGGGTGGGGTAGCGCGACAGGTGGTGTCCCTGGTGCAGCCAGGCAAACAGCTTGGGGTGATGAAACAGCCGGTGGGTGAAATAAAAATAGGTATCTTGCAGAATTAGCGCTGCGGCGTAGCTGGCCCCTAGATACCACAGCCCGTAGTCTTGCGGATTGGTATAGAGACGGGTTGTGCCGTCGTGGTAGGAAGAAAGCACAAAGGCGGCGGCTAGGGCAAACACCACTGCCGCGATCGCAGAAAGCTTGATGTCGTGCCAAATTGTGGGCCAGGGGGGCGATCGCCGTCTAGAACGGCTAAACCCTCGGCCAGCGGACGCGTAAAAAAACCAGTAGGTAGTTCCCGCCACTAGAAAATAGCGGCACAGAATGATTCCCCAGAGGGCAATGCTGTAAAACTCAAAGGAGCGTTCTTTCAAACGGTTTAGTCCCTTACTCTGCTCTTTTTGCTTTTATTAGTGCATAATGCAGCAATTTTTTCTGTAATGGGGTCAAAGTCTATCGACCGATATAGAGATGGCCGTGCTAAGTCGGTTTACTAAGTCGGTTTACTTTTGCGTTTTGGGTAGTGAGAAGAAGAAGGTTGCGCCCTGGTCGACGGCACCCTTGGCCCAGACCTTGCCCCCGTGGCGATGAACGATGCGCTTAACGCTGGCCAATCCAACCCCTGAGCCTTCAAACTCGTCTTTGCTGTGGAACCGCTGAAAGGGGCCAAACATGCGATCGGTATACTGGGTATCAAACCCAATGCCATTGTCTTGGACTGAGAACACGACCATAGCGCCCTCGTCTTGGCTGCGAATAGTAATGACGGCTGTGTCTCGCTGGCGCGTGTACTTCACGGCATTGCTGATCAGGTTTTGCCAAACCCGTCGCAGCAGAGATAGGTCGCCCGTGACCTTGGGCAGGGGGGCAACGTGCAGCTCAACGGTGCGGTCGGGATACTCTTGGCGAGCCTGGTGCTGAACCCTTTGGATAATTTGTTCCATATTCACCGTCGTGAAGTCGAGGCGAGTGCGCCCTACGCGGGAATAGTCCAGCAGATCCACAATCATTCTGCTGGCCTGACCCGTCAGCTGGGTAATGCGGCTGATGGCATCTTGCGCGGTGGAGGGAATTTCGATCGCGGCCAGATCTTCTTGCAGTATGGCGACAAAGCCGTTGATCTGGCGCAGAGGAGCCTGTAGATCGTGGGACAGGGACGAGGCGAGCAGCTTTAGCTCTTCGTTGGTGTCGTTGAGCCGGCGGTTGCTGTCTTCCAACTGGGCGGTGCGCTCTTGAACTCGGATTTCTAGCTCGCTGTTGAACTCTTGTAGGGCCAGCGCCGCTTCTTTCTTACTGGTAATATCGCTGACTAGGCCATCGACCATGGTTTTGCCGTTGGCCTCAATCAGGGTGGCGTTGACCTGTACCCAGATGATTTGACCATCGAGGCGCTGTAGCGACTTTTCCCACTCGTTGCCTTCGGCCCATTCAGCCTTGGAGTGGCCGATGGCGACAAAACCGAAGTGCTCGCGAAAAAAGCGCTGGGCTGCTGCTAAAGAAGACAGCCCCAATATAGAGAGAAACCCCTGGTTGGCCTCAATCAGCTGCTGGTCTAAGGTGGCTCGAAATACCCCGACATCCAGCTGGTTTAGCAAAAACTGCTGGCGTAGCTCTAGCTCACTGGCCCGACGACGAAGCTGAGAATTTTCCCAGCTGGTTTGCACCGCCTGCGATAGCCGAACCAAATGCTTGGGGGATTTAAGCACGTAGTCGTCTAGTCCGGCCTTCATGGCTTCGACGGCAATTTCTTGGCTGCCAGAGTCGGTAAACATGACCACAGGCAGCATGGGATCGTGCTGCTTGACCTGCTGCAAAATGTCGATACCCGTCGCCCAGTTAAGCTCGTAGTCGGTGATGATCAGATCGAACTGCCCACCGTTTTCAGAGTTGAAGGCTTGCTCAAAGCTCTTGAGGTCGGCGGCTTCTTGCAGGTCAACCTCAGGGAACCTGCGCACAAGCTCGTGGGTAATGAGGCGACGATCAGCCGGGTTGTCATCGACGAACAAAATACGTTGCAGGGTCTGCTTGACCGAACTCATGGCAAGATTAAGCTGCAATTGAGCTACCTATCGAAAATATTTCAGATGGGTTTGGGGTGCGGCACGGTATTGACGATTTTTTGCTGCCGATCTTCTGCTACTAACGCTCTGTTGCTAATGAACCAGCGTCAGGCTCCAACCAGGTTGGGCATCTCGTTGAGATGAAGCCAGTAGTTGTTTATACTGTCGATTAGGTGATTCAGGGCCTCGGAGTGCACCGGCTTGAGCAGATAGGAACTGACCCCTAAATCGTAGGCCCGATCGATATCGGTATCTTCGCGGGAAGAGGTTAGCACCACTACCGGGATGCGCTTGATGATGGGCTGCTGCTTTAGCCAGTCTAAGACCTCTATGCCGTGGCGACGGGGCAGCTTGAGATCGAGCAAAATTAAGGCCGGTAGGGGATACTGGCTGCGATCGCTGTAGTTGTTCTGCCCCGAGAGGTAGTCAATCGCCTCGTCGCCGTCTTTGACAATGCGAATAGGATTGGTGATGTTGGCCCGCTTAAACGCCCTTTGAACTAACAAAATATCGGTAGAGCTGTCTTCAACCAGTAGAATACCGTGCTCAACAGGATCTCTCATGGGGTTTAAGGCTATATGAAACAGCGATCGCTACGGACGCATCAAATCATCCAGTTCAATTCTAATCTAAAGCCTGCAGAAACCTTTTGATTCTGTCCTTGGAGAGATTGACATTTCTTTTTTCCCTTTTTATGGGCGCGATAGCTCCAGCCAAAATCGACTGCCGCTTCCCGGCGTAGACTCCAGGCCGACCTGCCCGTTCATGCGTTCGATGCCCCGCTGCACAATGGCCAGACCGATGCCGGTACCGGGGTAGGCCTCAACCCCGTGCAGCCGTTCAAAGGGGCGAAAGATGCGATCCTGATGGCGTTCGGAAATGCCAATGCCGTTATCTACGACCCAGAGGCGTACCCACGGGCTGCGGTCTTCGGCCCAGACCTGAATTTTGGCCTGGGTGCCCGTGGGTACAAACTTGGCGGCGTTGGTCAGCAGGTTGATGAGCACCTGCCGCAGCACACCGCGCTGGGCCATTACCTCCGGCAGCGGATCTACGCGAATGTCAGGCGGCAGGTCGGTCATTTCGGCAAAGGCAGGGGCCAGATCCCGCAGCGCGTCATCCACGACCGCTTTTAGGCTGGTGGGTACCAGCACAATATCTCGCCGTCCCAGGCGACTGTAGGCGAGCAGGTCTTGAATCAGCTGATCCATGCGAGAGGCCGATTCAATGATTAGCTGAGTGTACTCTTGCCCGGTGTCGCTGAGGCAGTGGTGGTAGTCTTCCTGCAAAATGCGGGTCAACCCTTCGATCGCCCGCAGCGGTGCCCGCAGATCGTGGGAGACCGAGTAGGCAAAGGCTTCTAGCTCCTGGTTTGCGTCTGTGAGCTGCTGGGTGCGCTCCTCAATGCGGAGTTCTAGGCCGGCGTTGATCTGCTGAATTTTTTGCTGGCTGCTGTACTTGGCCACACTGGCTGCCAAAACGTTGGCGATCGACTGCAAAAAGTTGACGTCGTTTTGAGTAAACGACCGATGGCTGCGGGTGTGCACCCCAATTACCCCAAAAGGGTTTTGCTCTACATCGCCAATTACGGTGCTGATGCCGCTAACTACCCCGTGGCGGGTCAGCAGTTCTGGGCCGCTGAAGCGGCGATCGTGGCGTAAGTCTTCGACTACGGTAGGCTCCTGGTTGAGAAGCGTATAGCCAGCCTGGGAATCTGGCCCGGTCGGCACGATCGCCTGGCCCACTAACCCATCCTGCCAGCCAACCCCCGCCCGCAGCAGCATGCCCCGATCGCCCGGCAGTCGTTCCAGCACCTTGCAGTACTCGACTTTGAGCACCTGGGCTACCCGCGCCACAGCGCTATTGAAAAAATCATCCAGGTTTTGACTCGTCAAAGCCAGGGCCTGCTGGCCAATCAGGGCGATTTCGGCCTGCTGAGCGGCCCGCTGGGCCAGGGTCGTTTCGGCCTGTTTGCGGCGGGTAATATCTGAAGCCATCGAAATCACCAGCCGTCGCCCATCGGCCATAGTGCCTAGGGGAGCAGAGCTGAAGTCCCAAATTCGGGTCTCCCCTTGCTTGGTACCCACCGCAAATTCTCCATCATTAACCCGGTTGTCGATCTGGTAGAGGCGATCGATGACCGTCAATATATCAGTCTGGCGATCGCCGTAGGCCCGTTCAGTCCAGTCGGCAATGGTCGGAATATCTGCGGCAGTGTAGCCGGTAATGTCGGTCAGAGTTTGGCTAATAGCCAAAATTTCGCCATCCTCAGCGTGCATCACAACAGGGATGGGGGCCAGATCAATCGCCCGGCGGGTGCGGCTCTCGCTCTGTTGTAGGCTAGCCTCGGCCTCTCTGCGGCGGGCATTTTCCTGCTGTAGAGCCTGGTTGGCGGCCCGAAGCTCAGCCGTGCGGGCGTCCACCTGATCTTCTAGGGTCTGGGTAAATTGGGCCTGCAACGCCTGGCGGCGGCCATCGAGACGGTTGAGGGCGCGGCCATTCCACCAAATTATGGCCGAAAACAACATGATGCTAAGGACGCTGCGTAGGGCGATCGCCCCAGCCGGGTAGGCCGTTAAGCGCTCATAACCATACAGAATGACAAACCCCAGCAGCGGCGGCACCCCAATCATAATCGGCAACACCCGCCGCATCATAATCCCACCGTCATAGCTGCTGCTCAGATCTCGCATCCAGCCCTGGTCGGCCCGAGCGGCCATCACCCCCAAAGACAGCAGCAAAAAAGAAACCGCAGTATGAATGGCCATGCCGGTAGGCGAGCCGACCTGATAAAAGTCGGTTACGGCGTAGAGGTGGCCATTTAGCGCCAGCAGGGCGATAAAAAACACCCCCAAGCTAACCCCCTGAGCTACCCAGTATCGCTGCTGCACTAGCAGCAGCAAGGCCCAGCCCAGGAGCACAAAACTAATCGCCGTATTGGGAGCAGGGCGACCGCCGACTATGGCATCTACCACATCGGGAGAGGGTTCAACCCAAACCAAACGATTAATTCCCAGATCTACCCCCAAGCTGTATTCAATTAGGGTCACAACCCCCAGGGCAACGACCAGGTACAGCACCACCATCAGCCCAAGCTTGTACCAGCGGTGGTAGCGACCCAGCCGCTGGCTCGACTGCCGCCAGTGCCAGAGCAAAAGCCCCAGACCGCTCATGCTCAGCCCCAGCGCCGTATTGGGCTTTTGGGTAATCCGCCCTGGAATGACGCTCTTTAAGATATCGATATCTAGCGCCCAGCCCAGCAGGACTAAAACGCCCAGCACCAGGACGACAATACCCGCCTGCCAAGAGAAGCGACGGCAGGCGCGGACGACGCTGGAGGATAAGGGGGGCAGATCTCCAGTTGGTTCGGACGGCATAGACTTCAGCACAATGTTTTCTGTTTTTATCATGCTGTCTTTTGGCAGATATGGAGAAAATTATGGCGCTACCCAGCGGCGCTGGTTAACAGCCTAGCTGGCGGCTGGCCAGCCCATAGCGCTTGCGCCTATAGCTCTTGCGCCTATAACTCTTGCGATAGATATAGCCACGCCTCGGATCAGTTAGCTTTATGATTAAAAAATTAAGTTGGGCTGTTAAGTCTGGCCGCTTTGGGCGCTGGCTGCCGGCTCGATTCTCACCTCTGCACAGCTGATCTAACAGCCTGTTTGCCAGCTGAGAACGTGAGCTATAAAAAGAGTGGAGCACAAAGACTTCAAGATCCTAAGGACAGAATGGGTGACAACGTTGAACGGGAATACGCTGCCGACGGTTTTTTTATCGTTGGCATTGGCGCTTCGGCAGGGGGAGTAAAGGCTTTAGAGTCGTTTTTTGCCAGCGTGCCCGATGACCCCAACGCGGCTTTTGTGGTAGTGCAGCACCTGTCGCCCAACCACAAAAGCATGATGACCGAAATTTTGCAGCGCCAAACGGTGATGACCGTGAGCGAAGCAGAAGACCACGTGCTGCTAAAGCCGGGCCACGTGTACGTGCTGCCGCCCCGCAAAAATATGGTGATCGAAAAGCGGCGGCTGCACCTAACCGAACGCTCTGAGGCCTTTGACTACCCCATCAATCGATTCTTCAAATCCCTGATCGAGGGCTGGGGGGATCGCATCATTGCGATCTTGCTGTCGGGTACTGGCGAAGACGGCACCGAGGGGTTGCAGACGGTTAGTCAGGCCGGGGCCATTGCCCTGGTGCAGTCTCCAGAAACGGCTCAGTTTACCAGCATGCCCACCAGCGCCATTCCGTCGGGGCTGGTGGATGAAGTGCTATCGCCGCAGGACTTAGCTAAAACCGTCTTTGAACTGATTCGATTTTCTGATAATTTTCCTGAGTCCACCGCCGAAGATGCCAACCTGATCGATCCCGATCAGCTACAGCGAATTTTAGACATTTTGGCCGAGCGAGAAAATACTGACTTTTCTCATTACAAAGTCAGTACCCTGAGTCGCCGCATTCACCACCGCTGCGCCATCACTCGCCAGGCGAACATCGAAGCCTACCTGCGGCTGCTGAGTCGTTCTACTGAAGAACAAAAGCTACTGCGGCAAGACATGTTGATTGGGGCAACCAACTTTTTCCGCGACCCAGCCGCCTGGCGCTTGCTGGAACAGGAGGTGCTGCCCGCCTTAATCGAGAACCTAAAAGACGGGCAGCAGTTTCGGGTTTGGGTGTCGGCCTGTGCCACCGGCGAGGAAGCCTACTCTATGGCCATACTGGTCGATGAAGCCCTGCGTCGATCCAACAGAGCTGTGCAGGTCAAAATTTTCGCCACCGATTTAGATACCAATGCGCTGGAAGTGGCCGCCCAGGGCGTGTATCCCGAAACTATTGCCGACCACATTTCCCCAGAGCGCCTAAACTACTACTTTAATTTTGAAAACGGCTACTACCATGTCAGCCGATCGCTGCGGGCGATGCTCACCGTGGCCTCCCATGACCTGACCAAAAATGCCGGTTTCTCCAAGATGAACTTGGTCAGCTGTCGCAATGTGCTGATCTACATGCAGCCCCAGCTACAGCAGCAGGTGCTGAGACTGCTTCACTTTGCCTTGGCCACAGAAGGGGTGCTGTTTTTGGGCAGTTCTGAGACGCTGGGCGACATGGAGCCAGAATTTAAGACCATTAATCGCCCGTGCAAACTCTTTAGCAAGCAGCGAGACTCCCAGCTTTCAGACATACCGATTAGCCGCCAGTCATTTTTTGAGCCGGTCGCGTTTTCGGGCCGCAGTAAGGCTCGGGATAGCCAGACCAACCGCCTAATGGGAGAGGTCTTTCGCTACGCTCTGCCAGAGCGTCAGATCACCTGCCTACTGATCAACCCGGACAATCGCCTGCTGCGGGTGTTCTACAATTCTGCCAATTTACTCGAGTTTCCCGTTGGGGAAACGGTTTACGACGCTACCGAAATTGTCCATCCGGCTCTGCGCCTGCCCCTGAGCACGGCCCTGCACCGCAGCAATCGAGACCAGCAAACGGTACTCTACTCGGGCATCAGACTAGATCAGAACGGTGAAGATCGTTTGGTCAACCTGCGGGTTGGCCTAGACCAAAGTAATCCTGCCGCCAGTGAAACCCTGCTAATTGCCGTGCTAGAAATTTGCCAGCGGCAGACCACAACAGAGGATGAACCGGCGACAGATCGCCGCTACGACCCTGGCGATGAAGCTGCCGAGCAGATTAACGAACTGGAGTATGAGCTGCAGCAGACCCGCGAAAATTTGCAGGTGACGATTGAGGAGTTAGAAACTACCAACGAAGAACAGCAGGCCACCAACGAAGAGATGCTGGCCTCTAACGAAGAGTTGCAGAGCACCAACGAAGAGCTACAGTCGGTCAACGAAGAGCTTTACACCGTCAATGCTGAGTATGAGTCCAAAATTCAGGAGCTGACTCAGCTCAACAACGATATCGATAACCTGCTGCGCAGCACCGACATTGGCGTGGTTTTTCTCGATAGTGCACTAAATATTCGCAAGTTTACTCCCGCTGCTACCACCAGCATTAACATCCGACCGACTGACTTGAACCGCCCGCTGGCCGACCTGACCAATAACCTCGACTGCCCCCGTTTGTTTGAGATGATTCAGTCTGTGCTGGACTCGGGGCAGTCGATTGAGCGAGAGGTGACCCAGGTGCAGTCGGGGCAACACCTGCTGATGCGAATCAATCCTTACCTGCAGGATGGCAACCGGCAGGAGGGGGTGGTCTTGACGTTTATCAATATCAATGAGCTGAAGCATGTGCAGTCGCGGCTAGAGCAGGCCAATGCCATGCTAGAAAATCTCTACGCCTTTAGCCCCGCAGGGCTGGGATTGCTGGATGACCAGCTGCGGTTTGTTCGGATTAACCAGACTTTGGCCAATATCAACGGCGCTGCGGTCGAAGACCATCAGGGGCGATCGGTAGATGAGATGCTGCCAACCTTTGCAGACACCCTTTTCCCCCGACTGAACCGGGTGCTAGAAACAGGTCGAGCGGTAGAAGAGCTTGAAATTCGGGGAACGTCATCTCAATCTCCGAATCGGGAGCAGACCTGGCTGGCTAGCTGTTATCCGGTAGATTTTGACACGGGGCGTCGCGGCATTGGCATGGTGATGGTAGAAGTGACCCAAATGGTCGAGACCGAAGCCGAGTTGCGACATAGTGAAGCGCGCCTGATTGAGCAAAATCAGGCGCTGGAAGATGCGATCGCGGTGGCCCAAACCGCCGATGCCGCCAACCAGGCTAAGAGCGAATTTTTGTCGAATATTAGCCACGAACTGCGGACGCCGCTAAATTCTATTTTGGGGGTGCAGCAGCTGCTGATGCGCTCTGAGGTCGTCAATAGCCACGGCAGGCTGCTGCAAATGCTGAAAGGCAACAGTGAACAGCTCCTCAGCCTGGTGAATGACATTCTCGATCTGGCCAAAATTGAATCTCGTCGCCTGGAGCTGGAACAGCGATCGTTTAGCCTCACTCATCTGATTGGCCTCGTGCGCGACATGTTTGAGCTGCAAATTCAGCAAAAACAGCTTTTGCTCCGCACCGAGGTTGACGAGGCTATTCCAGACCCGTTGATCGGCGACGATTTTCGTTTGCAGCAGGTGCTGAGTAACCTGCTTAGCAATGCGCTCAAGTTCACCAGCGATGGGTCGATCGCAGTTTCGGTGGGTTTCGCCGAGTCAGGCTCGTCCCACGACGGGCAAGCGCCCGATCGGGCGGCCAATCCTGCGATCGTCTGGCTGCGGTTTGCCGTGGCCGATACTGGCGTCGGTATTGCCGCCGACCAGCAGAGCGATTTGTTTCAACCCTTTACGCAGGCAGATGGTTCGACCACTCGACAGTACGGCGGCACCGGGCTAGGGCTGGCAATTTGTCGTCGCATTGTGGAGCTAATGGGAGGCCAAATTGGCCTGGAGAGTACCCTGGGCCAAGGGTCTGTCTTCTGGTTTACGGTACCGCTGCAAACCGCCGCTGAGGAGGACAGCCCGGCGGCAAGCGAAGGTTCGGTCGTGGGGAGCTTGGAGGCGGCTGCGGCCAGCCCGTTGGCAAACCTCAACATTTTGGTGGTAGAAGACAATCCAGATAACCGTGAGCTGATCGCCACAATCTTAAAAGACACCAGCTGCAAAATGGCGTTTGCCGTGAATGGTCAGCAGGTTCTCGATAAACTCGCCGCAGAATCATTTGATCTGGTTTTGATGGACTGTCAGATGCCGGTCATGGACGGCTATGAAGCGACCCGGCAGCTGCGCCAGCGCGAAGGTGGCCAGCGCCACATTCCGGTAATTGGCCTGACGGCTCACGCTGG
This sequence comes from Nodosilinea sp., assembly GCA_049646445.1. Classification (GTDB taxonomy): domain Bacteria; phylum Cyanobacteriota; class Cyanobacteriia; order Phormidesmidales; family Phormidesmidaceae; genus Nodosilinea. The sequence goes on from JBARVV010000005.1 coordinate 38,123, forward strand.
TGCGGAGAACCGCCAACGATGTTTGCAGGCGGGGATGGATGACTACATTAGCAAACCGCTGAATATTCAACATCTGAAGGAACTGATCATGCGCTGGACTTTGTACCAGGGCCGTCTTACCCGTTAGCTAGCCCGCCTCTAGTCTGCTGCTTCAAGCTTGTCCTGAGTGCGGTTTTCAAAATCGCTGGCCGCGTGCCGCTCGTGGAGTTGCTCTGCCGGTGGGCCCCAGGTTCGGTTCACAATTCGCCCGCGCTGCACCGCTGGCCGGGCCGCAATGTTTTCTGCCCACCGCACCAGATGGGTGTAGCTAGAGGCATCGATAAACTCGGCGGCGTTGTAGAGGTGGTTTAGGACTAGCTCACCGTACCAGGGCCAGATCGCAATGTCAGCAATGGTATAGGCCTCGCCGCCGATGTAGGGCCGGTCGGCTAGCTGGCGATCGAGCACGTCAAGCTGGCGCTTGGTTTCCATCGTGAAGCGATCGATGGCGTATTCAATTTTGACTGGGGCATAGTTGTAAAAATGGCCAAAACCACCGCCCAGGTAAGGGGCTGATCCCATCTGCCAAAACAGCCAAGATAGGCACTCTGTCCGCTGGGCGGGTTCGGTGGGTAGCAGGGCCTTAAATTTCTCCGCCAGATAGAGCAAAATCGACCCCGATTCAAAGATACGGGTTGGCGATGGGGTGCTTTGGTCAACCAGGGCCGGAATTTTGGAGTTGGGATTTACGCCGACAAAGCCACTGCCAAACTGGTCACCCTCGGTGATTTTGATCAGGTGGGCGTCGTATTCGGCGTCGGTAATGCCAAGGGCTAGAAGTTCCTCCAGCATGATGGTGACCTTTTGCCCGTTTGGGGTGGCCAGGGAGTAGAGCTGGAGCGGGTGCTGCCCGACCGGCAGATCTTTCTCGTGGGTGGCGCCAGCGATCGGGCGATTGATGCTGGCCCAGGTGCCGCCGCTCTCGGCGTCCCACTGCCAGACTTGGGGCGGCGTGTAGGCTGAGGGTGTTTCCATGGGGTAGATCGGGTAAGGGGCTGACGATCGTCAGCGTAGCGTAGTCCAACGCTAGATCGACGATTGGTGAGCATGACGAGCCTTGGGGAGGGTGAGCAGGTGAATGGAGTTTGTTGGGACTCGTCAACGTTGGGGCAGAAGCTGGCGTCGAGCACCTGGCTGCTCTTAGCGATCGCGGCGCGGCCTGACCGTCTGTAACAGGAAATTACGTTTTTTCTCGTTTGGGAGGGCTGGCTGCCCCCTGCGATCGCCTCGAATCGTCATTTTGCAATAGCTTTCGCCTTTGTATTGCAATGTAACGAGCAGGTCGAAATAACGGTGCCGAAAGAATAGTTCACATCGGTAGCCAGCAAAGTTCGCTAGGCTGAAATCATTGATAAATAAGGAATTCAGCTAAACAGCAGATTCCTAATCTGGCGATTCGCTATTTTTTACAGTTCACAAGGCATACATCGATGAATACGCTATCTCACCCTACCGTCGCTAGGCCCACCCGCTGGGTCGGGGCGGTGTTGTTTGCGCTCATGTTTTGGTTCAGCGGCAGCCTGCTAATGGATTTTGTCGTTATGCCTGGGCTGTTTGTGGGCGGCATGATGAACCAGCCCGACTTTGGGCCCACGGGCTACGCCATGTTTTGGGTCTACAACCGTCTGGAGCTGCTGTGCGTGGGGGTCATTCTCACCGGGCTGCTGGTTGCCCGCCAGGCTCGCCGTGAGCAAGACGTGATCGCTAGCGGCTTCCGCAGCCGCTGGGCTAGGGAAATTGCGATGGTGCTACTGGCCATTACGCTGGTGCTGACCTATGCGATCGCCCCTGCGATGGGCGCACTGGGCGCATCGTTAGACCCCTTTGCTGCCACCACCGCTGTACCCGCCGCCATGGATTCTATGCACGGTCTGTATTTTGGTCTAGAAGCGCTGAAGCTGCTGGGCTGTGGTGCTCTGCTGAGCTTGCTTTATGGTGACTTTAGCCGGTCTGAAGCCGCCTGATTAAGCCCATTAACCGCCTAGAACAAGACAGCCCCCAGGTAAATACGACCTGGGGGCTGTCTTGTTCTAGGCCCAACCCTGCTGAGCTGCCCCAGTTTGGCCGTGCAAACACAAATAGAGATCTCAACTAGGGGCACACAACTATTAGGGGCACGCGCAACTATCTAGACTGAGTTATTCAGCCCTGCGGCTTTTGCTGGGCCGCTCAGGGAAACGACCTGAACGCTGACTGAGCACGACCTCCAGGCCGGAAGGGGCATTTACAGTATCGGTTGTCGTCTCATCTTCAAGGTCTGAACGCCAGCGCTTAGGAATAGAAGTAGCCGTTTGGTAGCTGGATTCTCTAGATGAATAGCGCATGGCAGCAGAGTTCTGAAGGAATGATAATTAGGTAATTTTAACTGACTGCGGCGATCGCCCAGCTATTCATCAGAGTGGCCCGATCAAGCTTCGCGTCGATCAATTACCTAGACAGCAAACCTAACGGGCAAATGTGACATTCCTGTGAACACCGGTAAAGGTGGAGAACCGCTTCACCATTTTGGCGCTGTACAGCTAATCGATGCCTATTCGGCTCTGGCCACATCGGGTAGAGGCCGATTGAGCCGATACAGCCACAGCAGCCCAACCACGCTAAAGGTTATGCCTGCTAAACTGACCACCTGAGCCATTCTCAAAGGCCCCAGCATCAGGCTGTCCAGCCGCAGGCCTTCAATCCAAAAGCGGCCCAGGCTGTAGGTAGTAAAGTAAACCAAAAATATTGTGCCGGTCTTGAGCCGACCAGGGTGGCGCAGGCCCCAAAAAAACAGCCAGAGTACCAGGCCTAGCACACCCAGGTTCCACAGCGACTCGTAGAGAAAGGTGGGGTGGTAGTAGGCAACATTGGCCAGCCCTGGCGGGCGCTGGGCCGCAGGAATAAAGACTCGCCAGGGCAGCGATGTGGGGCTACCAAAGGCTTCGGAATTAAAGAAATTGCCCCAGCGACCGATCGCCTGCCCCAGCACCAGGGCGGGGGCTACCACATCGGCCAGTTGCCAGAAAGATAGTGTGTAGCGGCGGGCAAACAGCAGCGCGGCAATCGCGCCCCCCAGAATGGCCCCATGAATGGCAATACCCCCCTGCCAAATTGCCAGGGCCGAGAGGGGGCGATCGGCGTAGCGCTGCCACTCAAACAGCACGTAGTAGAGCCGTGCCCCCGGCAAGGCCCCCAGCACCAGCCAAATCGCCAGGTCGCCAACCCGATCGGGGTCGAGGCCGCGCCGCTGGCCCAGGCGCTGGGCTAGGGTAATGCCCAGCAGCAAACCGGTCGTAATCAGCAGACCGTACCACCGAAAGGTAATAGGGCCGAGTTCAAAGGCGATGGGGCCGGGAGAAGCCAGCTGCCCGAGGGGGCTAAACCCAGCCATGCTGGTAATTACAGGTATCATTTGCAAATCTAGTTGGACGGTAGAGACTAGGTCGGTAGCCGCTGGCGTACGCGCCATTAGATTTAGTGTATGGTGCTGAGCCAATGGACTGACAAAACCTCACCCGATTCTGCCGGGGGCTGGTTATTTTTGGTGGCAAGCTGCGATCGCGATCGCAGCCTGCCACAACCGCCGCTCTGGGGCTAAGCTTTTCTAAGAACGCTTTTCTAAAAACACTTCGTCGTCACGCCATTGCCATATCAGCGACACAGCTCACCACTAAGCTGAGGTTCACTTAATTTAGATTCTTAAACTATTTGACCTAACCCTTTAGAGGAGGTGAAAGATGCAACTGGGCCTGTCTTACAAGCGCTATCAGCTCGCCATTCCCCCGGCGGTATGGTCAGAGTTTTTTGATCAGCTCACCGACGAAAACCGGGGCCGCTTGATTACCCTAAAGCTGCTGGATGACCAGATGGGGGATTTTGAAGTGCTGCGCCACGCCCCGCTCCAGGCCATTGCCTACGATCGCCCCGACTGCGGCAGCGACATAGTCGTTACCGTAGGCCGCCCCCAGGGCATCGGCGAAGCCACCTATGCCCATCGCGTCGTGTGTCCCCAGGCCGTGAGCATCGTCACCGACGAAGACGGCATTGTGCTGTCCTGCACAATCACCAATCAAGACCAGGCCCAGAGCAAGATCAGTTTTCAGTCGTAGGGTGGTCTGATCAGGGCGATCAGCCGCTTAAAGCGCTGGCACAAAACCTGGCGCTACTATAGAATCCATCCGCATAAGATCTATAGATAGCGATGGTCACCGCGCTTGGCACACAGGCTATTGCCACTGGCAAAAATTGGCAGCGCGCTGATTCTATAGCCAGCGCTCTAAAAACGTCACATAGAATATCCTAACCAATTTGACGATGGCTATAGAATCAGTTAGAGGCCAGCACCAAGATAACGTTGGGCATGCTCTCAAGGTTTAGAGCGATCGCCTTTAAACTGGCCCTTGACCATCGCATCTCCCCCTATCCTTTACTACCCGCCCATGCACAACGCCAACAGCAGCCCATCTGATCCTCAAAACCCTCCGGCTGCTCAAGTTAAGGGAGTTTTGCGCGAAACTGTCGAAACCCTGGGCCTCAGCGTGCTGCTGGCTTTTGGCATCCGTACTTTTGTGGCCGAAGCCCGCTATATCCCCTCCGAGTCGATGCTGCCCACTCTGGAGATTAACGATCGCCTGATTATTGATAAGGTCAGCTATGACTTTGGCAATCCCCAGCGGGGCGATATTGTGGTGTTTCGCCCCCCCGATGCCCTCGGTCAAAAAGATGCCTTTATTAAGCGACTGGTGGCCCTACCAGGAGATGTGGTCGAGGTCAGAGACGGCCAGGTTTACATCAATGACGAGGTGCAGCAAGAACCCTACATTGCGGCTAAACCCGACTACCAGTACGGCCCGGTAACGGTTCCCCCCGATTCTTACCTGGTGCTGGGCGACAACCGCAACAAGAGCTTTGACTCCCACTACTGGGGCTTTTTGCCCAAAGATCATGTGATTGGTCGGGCCGTGTTTCGGTTTTGGCCCCCCGACCGGCTGGGAAATGTAGATTAAAATCCTCGCGTAATATTAAATCCAGTTGGGTTATCCCCGGTACCTCTAGGCGCACGCGATAGAACCTCTGGCTCGGCTGCGCCTACACCCCTGCGGTTTTGCCTTTTGGAAATCGGGAATTTGTGATTCGGAGTTGGTTCAAGACCATCACCCTGCTGGAGCGATCGCTCCAGCAGGGTGGTTTGAGTCAGCTGCAATCAGGCACTCCGGCCACAGCCACCAGGGCGTCAACGCCCTGGCCTACGGCAAAAGGTCTGCTCACTTAATCTGCTCACGGAATATGTGGCGCTGGCATAGCGCTGGCGGCGGCTTTAGTCGTACAAACGGCAGCGGCTAAAGTCGATTTGCTGGCCAATGGAGCACTGCACTAGGCTGCGCCCAGCGGCTAGTGCAGCCTGGCTAGTCGAATAGGCCTCGCCATCGGTGAGGGCCGCTAGCTCAGGCGTAATCACCCAGCAAAAGAACCCGGTCGACCGATGCTGAGTCACCGCCACTATCCATTCGGGAAACGCAATTAGGCTGCTGAGCGTATCGCTTGCCATCGGGTTTACCCCCTCACCAGAGAGGTGCTACGTTGGAGGCTCTAGATTGTTTGTAACCAGCCCAGCGATCGCTCGCCGCCTAGATAACTACCTATTGCCATTGAGTGCAATTGTACTATACTAGTTTTCTAAAGACAACTGTTCCAGGGTTCAGGGGTCTTGTCCTACCGTACCGAGGCGATTATGGCGGCGAAAAAAGGTAAAGAACAGACCGAGAAAGAAAAGGCGCTGACCATGGTGCTGGGTCAAATCGAGCGCAACTTTGGCAAAGGCGCGATTATGCGCCTGGGCGATGCTGCCCGCATGAAGGTTGAGACCATTCCCACCGGAGCGCTGACGCTCGATTTGGCTCTGGGCGGCGGTCTGCCCAAGGGGCGCGTGATTGAGATCTATGGCCCGGAAAGCTCGGGTAAAACCACCGTGGCTCTGCACGTGCTGGCCGAAGTGCAAAAGGCGGGCGGAGTCGCCGCTTTTGTCGATGCCGAACACGCCCTCGACCCCATCTATGCCGCCGCCCTGGGGGTCAACGTCGAAGAGCTGCTGGTCTCCCAGCCCGACACGGGCGAGATGGGCCTGGAGGTGGTCGATCAGCTGGTGCGATCGTCGGCCATTGATGTGGTGGTGGTAGACTCGGTAGCCGCGCTGGTGCCTCGGGCTGAAATTGAGGGCGAAATGGGCGATGCTCACGTCGGTCTCCAGGCTCGCCTGATGAGCCAGGCCCTGCGCAAGATTACCGGCAGCATTGGCAAGTCGCAGTGTACGGTCATCTTCTTAAACCAGCTGCGGCAAAAAATCGGTATTTCCTACGGCAACCCAGAGGTGACCACTGGCGGCAACGCGCTTAAGTTCTACGCCTCGGTGCGTTTGGATATTCGCCGCATTCAAACCCTGAAGAAGGGCACCGAAGAGTACGGTATTCGCGCCAAGGTAAAAGTCGCGAAGAATAAAGTTGCTCCCCCCTTCCGAATCGGTGAGTTTGACATTCTCTTTGGTCAGGGTATCTCCAGCATGGGCTGTTTGGTTGACCTGGCCGAGCAGCAGGGGGTGATTGTTCGCAAAGGAGCCTGGTATAGCTACGAAGGCGACAATATTGGCCAGGGCCGCGAAAACACCATCCAGCGCCTGCAAGAAGATGCCGAGTTTGCCCAGAAGGTTGAAACTCAGGTTAGAGAAAAGCTCGAAATTGGCGTGGCCGTTGCAGAGGTAGACGATATTGAAGTCGAAATCGAAGACGAAACTTACCCGTCTGAGGATGAGTAAGGGCTTAACCTGCCGCTAGCGCCCAGTGGCCGCGTGGGCTTTTGCGGCCCAGTTCTCAACAACCCCCATCACTGTGTCATCACTGTAGATGGGGGTTTTCTTTTGGCCCACCAGCCCTAGTGCAGCAGCATTCGTCCCTATAGCGCTTCTTCGACCCGCTTCAGGGCAACAATTACCGTTGTTAGCCACAGTAGGCCAACTATTATCCCCACTACAACATCGCTGGGCCAGTGGGCACCCAGCTCAATCCGGGAGCTGATAATGAGGCTAATCCACCCCACCATGACAACCGTGATGACGAGCTTTTCGACCCAGCTGTGGCTGGCTCGGTACCACAGGTAGCCTAGCAGCCCGTAGACCGTAATCACTACGACCGCGTGCCCTGACGGAAACGAATGCAGTCCTGATGCCGCTACCCCATCGGCAATCAAGTCGGGGCGATCGCGGTTCCAGTAGCCCCAGCCAATCCACACCAGGGCAAACTGTAGCCCGTAGGCCATCATCATGGTGGCCGCTAGCAAGGGGCGCGATCGCGCCACCATAATCCCCACAAATACTGTCACCACGGGCAGCATGCCGAGCAAATTGCCCGGCGACTCCCAGGTAATAGATCTAGAAAAGCTCAGCGGCAGGCGATCGGCTAGCAGAGGCAGCATACGGGCATCCCAGGCCTGCAGCCCCTGATCGGTATGAGCTTTAACGCCGACAGTAAGAGCCAAAGTAGCTAAGGCGCAAAGGCCCAAGCCAACTGCTAAAGTCCCGGCCCACCGCCGCCAAATCTTAGCCGATACCTGACGGCTATCTTGCCAAAACTGATACCAACCCCGTTTGAGAGTTTGAGCCGTTACCCAGCGCGCCATACCAATTCAGTTATCCATAGCCACAAGCAGTCGTAGCAGGCGCGCAGTGGACGCCTCGGGTCATGCTCAAGAAGATTATTCTCAAAAGAGCGCTACGCTTTACACGCTCTACCCATACGGCTCGGCCTGCACTAAAGCGCAGGCCGAGCCAAGATAGGTCAAATTAAGGAGAAATGCGGCGGTAGCGAGCCTGCACTTCAAGATGAATGCCGTAGGCAATCAGGCCGAGGGCAACGATCCCCATCAACCAGGCACCGTAGGGCTGCTGCTGAAGCGCTTGCAGAGCGCCCTCAGTCGTTCCAGCCTTGCTGGCATCGTAGGTGCGAGCGGCCTGAATAAAGAAGTAGCCAACGATAACAGCTACAACCCCTTTGGCTGCAAGCCCAAAGCGCCCAATCCGAGTTGCCCACTTCTCAGTTGCAATATCCATTTCGGATAGCTTGAGCTTGCGGCGAAACTTGGTGGAATAGGAGCGATAAAAGCAGTAAAACCCGTAGGCTACGCTCGCCACGCCAATAGCGCCCACCAGCCACCGACCAAAGGGCTGAGCCAGTAGGGTGGCCGTTTGGCCCTGACTACCAGAACTGCCGCTGCCAGAAGAATTGCCAAACACTATTTTCAAGGCAGATAGGGCCAAACCACCGTAAATAATGCCGCTAACCGCATATATAAGGCGTCTGCCGATCGCGCCCGCACCGCTGCTGTTCTGGTGTTCTGGATCTTTCACGGCCTCCACAAACCGCCAGAGCACATATCCCAACAGCCCAATGGCAACTAAAAACAGCATTACTTTGCCAAAGGGTTGAGAAGCAATGGTTTGAAAAGCGCCTTCGGTACCCGTTACCCGGCCGCCCCAGTTAAAGGCCGCCATAAAGGAAAGAACTCCGATGATTATGTAGACAATTCCCTTGGCGGCGTAACCAAACCGGGCCAGTCGCTCGATCCATTGTTCAGGCTGCTGCCCTTGGGGATTTATATCTTGAAGATCCATGGTTGTATTGCCTCATAGCGTTTAGCTAGCTTTCTGGCTGAAAAAACGCGCCCGATCTGCCCAGCCAATCTATCCAGGCAAAGTCAAAATACAAGCCTGCCCGCAAATGCGATCCATCAGTCAGTGCAAATCAGGTTGATACGATCAATCTGAAAGTAACCAATTTATATATCCTGAGGTCAGCCTAAACCATCCTTCTAGCGCTAGAGCTTTTAGAGGCTTGGCCTCTATCTTTTGATGCTAAGACTATTAATGCTAGTGCTTTTGACCGTTCAGCAGCGCTAGATATGAAACCTGAAACTCTTCTAATCACCCAATAATCAGCCGATCAGCGCTTTATTTCTATCGATAGAGATCGATTGGCAAATCTAGCTGTAGGGGCCAAGCGACGATAGAAGCTCGGAAAAATGACCCCCAGGATAGAAGCAGTGCCAGCTAGCTTTCTTTAACCTAAATAGTAGATATAACAGAAGCAGAAGACTCTCTTGCTTCTGTGCTCTCGTTTTGTCGATGCTTGTCTTCCTAAGGTCATCTGCTTTCTCGCCTTTGCCCATCAGGTTTAGAAGCACGACCCTGAGCCAAAATTATCTGTGTAATTAAAAGTAGGAGTTTGCTATGTGGACTATCTTTCTATCTGGCTTGGCCACGGCCTTAAGTCTATTAGTCGTTGATTTAGTAGTGCCCGGAATCACTATTAATACGATTACCGCTGCTGCGATCGCCGCTGCCTCTGTCGGTGTCGTCAACGCGTTTGTGAAGCCCTTTCTACAGGCGCTTACCTTACCTATCAATGTGGTCACGTTCGGAGCCTTTTCTCTGATTGTTAACGGCCTCTGCCTCTGGCTGGCCTCCCTGTTTGTACCAGGCTTCTACGTCACGGGCATCCTAGGATTTTTGCTGGGGCCAGTTGTGCTGTCTGCGGTCAACACATTTTTGGGTAACTATCTCGATAAGAAAGCCCCTGCTTTCATGAAGGATGGGTCTGAGCTCAACGCCGGTACCCCGTCGTCTCAGTTGCCTAAAAGCAATGCCTCTCCGATGACTGTATCTAAAGAAGGAGCTGAACTGACCACCGACAGCGGTTCCCAGGTGTAGTCTACTGGCTACGTCCTAACTTAGCCGTAGCTTGAATTAATGCTCCAGAAATTTTTGAGGTGAACAGTGATCAAGCATATTAAGTCTGCAAAGCTGCTAGCGCTGTTTTCTGGAGCATCGATTTTGTCGTTTGGGGTGAGCTACCAGGTCGCTACTCAGTGGATGAAAGGTGGCTCACCCGATTTGATTAATGTTAAGCAGATGGCTGTAATCAAGCGATCGTCTGGGCTGCACCTCAAATCGATTGAGCAAGCACTGCGCCAGGCTAACTTTAGGTTTTTGACGACATCAGCGTATAGCTTAGTTGGCCCTACGGCAACTCAATCGGCTGCATTTGAAGCCAAAAGCGCTACGGACGGATGAGGATGCGATCGCATCCCGGCCTTTAAATGGCCTTTAAAGAATTATAAGCCCTGGCCATTGGCCAGGGCTTATACATGATCTGACGTTCAATCAGCCGCAGGCTGAATAGAACGGAGTAGTTGCGGAGCGTCGCAGATAACCTGAACGCTCTACTTCTTAACGATGATCCACACGGCGTGGATGATGCCGGGAATATAGCCCAGAATGGTTAACAAGATATTAATCCAAAACTGAACACCAATTCCTTCCTGTAGAAAAACTCCCAGGGGCGGCAGCAAAATAGCCACTAAAATTCTTAAAAAGTCCATAGAACCTCTTCTTACCTAGCTTTTCCTATTACCTAATTAAAAAGCATAGCTGGCCAAGTTTCATCTTTCTTTAGGCGATCAATTCATCCATAGAAAGGCATAACTTGAAAGCATATGGTTCTTGAGAAGGATGGCTATGCAAAGCAAGTAACCCACAATATAGATGGCTTCAGCCTTAATTAGCTAATTGTTATAGGCTGTTGTATCCAGCTCGGCGGTTCTATAACCTCGATTTAGTAGCTCCAAGCTTAGCCAAACAGCACTGTGGGGCGATCGGTATCTCATTTTGATGAACCGAGAGATAGGTAACTACAAATGAATGTCGCTGAAATAAGCTCTTGCGGATCGCCGAAAGCCTTGATTTATCGTAGAGTGGATCCTGCCCATCAGCCTTGATTTAGTGCCACTCAGCTACAAATGGAAATAGCCATCAGTCACTAATTTTAGTTTGTTAGCTTATTTACGCTTACTGCACTCTTACCATCTATAGGGAAATCGACGTTGAGATTTAGTCAGTGGTTAAGTCTAGTAGTTTTAGGAGTTTGCCTCTATATTTTTTGGCAAATTCGCAGCGTGGTGCTGCTAGCTTTAGCTGCTGTCACTTTTGTCGTAGTGCTCAATCGCGCCGTTGGACTGCTGCAAAAACGTATTCACGATCGCAGGGCAGCGGTTTTGATTTTGCTTATCTCTGTCTTGTTGATTGCCAGCGGGTTTGGGTTCATCATTGTGCCGCCCTTCTTTGACCAGCTTCAAGATTTAATCGATCTTACCAACCAATCTATCAATCAGGTGCAGATCTGGGCGCTCAACCTAGGTGATACGATACCGGGCTTTGCCATAGACGATTTGCAAAGCCTGGAAGCTATTTTAAACCGGCTTCAAACCTTAAATCTGGAGATGATATTTGGCCGGTTTTTCACCTGGTTTTCAAACACCCTGACTGTGGCACTCAATCTGTTTTTGGTGACAGTGCTGATCATCATGATGCTATTGAATCCAAAAGCCTACCGAAATCTCTTTCTCAAGCTCTTTCCCTCATCTCGTCGACAGCAGGTCAGCTATGTGCTAGACGACTGCGAAGAAGCAATCTCGGGCTGGTTTGTTGGCATTCTTGTCAACATGACGGTTATCGCCACGATGAGTATGATTGGCCTCTGGGTTTTGGGTATTCCCCTCGCTTTTGCCAATGGTTTGCTAGCGGGGCTGCTAGCTTTTATTCCCAACCTCGGCCCTTTCCTGAGCGTGCTGCCGCCCACTGCGATCGCGCTGCTTGAAGCTCCCTGGAAAGCGATCGCGGTGATCATTCTTTATATCGTGATTCAGCAGATTGAAAGCAACATCTTGACTCCAATGGTGATGAAAAAGCAGGTTTCGCTGCTGCCAGCGGTAACGCTACTGTCTCAGGTAGTGTTTGCCGTATTCTTTGGCTTTTTGGGCTTGCTATTGGCCCTGCCGCTAACGCTGATTATTCAGCAGTGGATAGATGAATTTTGGGTCAAGGGCTTTTTAGATCAGCATTAGGTCATATTCACACCACTATTCAACAACGCCCTTGTAGGAGCAGTGCAGTGCAGTACTGCTAAAAAAATGGGCTCCTAAACAATGGGTTGGCTACACAGAATTCGGTATCAAAATCTCGCTCCCGCTTAGTGCCCGGAATCAGCACGATGTCATCGTCCTGAGCCATCAGCTAGGCCAGGGCGAGCTGGGCTGGGGTCACGCCTTTTTGCTCAGCGATCGCCTTCACCTAATTGACTGAGGCCAGGTTTTTGGCCAGGTTTTCGCCCTGAAAACGGGGCGCGTGGCGGCGGTAGTCGTCGGGGGCAAAGTCGTCGGGGCCTTGAAAGGCTCCGGTCAAAAACCCTCGCCCCAGCGGATAGTGGTGAGCACTGCCCCACATGAACCCCCGCAGCCATCGGGACGTTCTACAATCGTCGTCACGTTATTCACGCAAAATATATCGCCAGATAGAACAGGTAGTGCCGCACGCCCGATAGGCTAAAGCCACAGCAGAGATAGCCTGGATAAGGCTATCTCTCAGCAAAGCTTACGAGATTTTCCTATGAAGCTATTTTCCCTGTTCCACTGCGATCGCATGGGACGACGCCTGCTGCTGATCGGGTTAGCCGGTTTCCTTAGCTTGACCAGTTTTTTGACCATTGCTGTACAGCCGAGTCAGGCCCAAATCCCCTTCGATTCGCAAGAAGCCCACGGTCAAACCAAGGAGCAGCTTACGGGTCGCGTCAAGGGTGAACCCTTGAGTGCCGAAGAACGGCTAGATCGGGCTTATGATATTAGCGAGTCGGCAGGCATACGAGAAGAGATTCGGCAGTCTGAAGGCAAGTTTGACCCTGAAGAGGATAACGAAAGCCTGGTAGAAAAAGTAATCGATGCCGTGAAGCGAGTCACGGGCAAATAGGCACAAAGAAGTTGATTACTGAGTAGCCACCCAACCGACCCTTCTCGGGATAAGAATTTCAACAGTGCTTTCATGACTTCGCCAGCCTGAAACTGGAGCGGCTTGTCGGCATTAGGAGCGCTGAGAAAATCTGTCTACTCAAAGATTTCGGCAAAGCCGAGCTGGCGAAGGGCAACGACAATAGAGCTGACGGAGCGCTTGCTGCCAACGATAAGTATTTTGACCGGCTCGCGGTCTGGGTTGGGGTAGCTGTGGAGCTTGAGAGTAAGTTCGAGGTGAACCTTGATATTCCGTGGGTCAAGCACCGATTAGTTCAGGCTGCCTGCTTAAGGAAAAGGCTACCAGCTCGTCGTTTAGCCACTATGCCCGTTTAACCAACCCAGGAAACATCATCCAGCCTGGGCTTGGTTAGCGCCTCAGCTGGCGGCTCTGCAACCGTCTTTGGCTGGCTGGGTTGCGCTTGGGGAGCCTGCGATTTTGACCGAGCCTGACCGGCTGGACTAATGCGATCGCCGCCATTCCCCTGCCTCCGCTTGATAAAAGCAGAGGACGCAAACTCCTCTGGTGCCAGCGATCGCAGAAACCAATCTAGCGTCTCTTGGGAGAGCCAACCGCGCAAAACCGCCAGCGCCCCAATTCTCAGCCCCGCTTGCGCCTGCTCCCGCAGCAGAGCTTCCACCTGTTGAGAATCCAGCAGCCCTGCTTGCTGAAAGTAGTAGCCGATGGGCTGACTTCGACCACTGTTGGCGAGCTGCGGCCACTGTTCAGCAAAAAACTCAATGGCGTCGCGCTTGACCCACCCGCGCAGCTCCAAAATATCGCCTATTCTCAGATCGGGCTGCCATTTCTGATCCTGAAGCACTACTTCAAGCTGCGCTGGGGAGAGCAATCCTGCGCGGCGCAATGTTTCTCCAAGGGGTCTGGTTTTAATTTGGGTTGGCATGGCTAAACGGGTGAGGCAGATGACACTCTTCACGAGGAAGTACCCCTATTCTACTGTCACATTCTTAGCCAGGTTCCAAAGCGAATAGCAACTAAGCAAAACGTAAGAGACCAGTGCCTACTCGGAAGCACGATCGTCCAAATCGACTAACTTCTGTCATGCTGATGTTAAGTCATTTGCCACGTCATGTCCTGTCCTGCCTGCAAGGGCACAAGGCCCGATTCAGTAAACGGCAACTCATCGGGAACGCGCCAGGTTGTGCGGGTCAATGTAATTTGTTCGGTGTTGCGCGGGAGCTGATAAAAATCTGGCCCATAGAAACTGGCGAAAGCTTCAAGTTTATCAAGCGCATCAGCGCTCTCAAACGCTTCTGCGTATAGCTCCATTGCGTGCAGAGCCGAATAGCACCCCGCGCAGCCACAGGAACTTTCTTTGCCATCGCGGGGATGAGGGGCGCTATCGGTGCCTAGAAAAAACTTAGAATTGCCAGAGGTCGCTGCTTGCAAAAGAGCCTGGCGATGCTCTTCACGCTTCAAAATGGGCAGGCAATAAAAATGAGGACGAAGGCCGCCTTGAAATAGGATATTGCGGTTAAACAACAGATGTTGTGGCGTAATTGTTGCCGCAATATTGTTGGCAGATAGAACATACTGCACGGCATCTGAAGTAGTGACGTGCTCAAGCACCACGCGCAGGCTGGGAAATCGCTGTTTGAGAGGAATCAAATGGCGCTCAACAAACGCTTTTTCGCGATCGAACATATCCACATCTGAATCGGTTACTTCCCCGTGCAAAAGTAGAGGCATATCTACCTGCTGCATCGCTGCAAAGACGCGATCGCACTTGTGAATATCTGTTACACCAGAGTCTGAGTTGGTCGTTGCCCCGGCTGGGTAGTACTTGACCGCTTTGATGAACTGAGAGGCTTTGGCTTGAATAATGTCTGCGGGGCTGGTGTTGTCGGTGAGGTAGAGCGTCATTAGGGGCTCAAACCGCTGGCCAGCGGGAATGGCTGCGATGATGCGATCGCGATAGGCCGCAGCCTCCGCTACTGTGCGCACCGGCGGCTTCAAGTTTGGCATGACGATCGCACGGGCAAACTGACGCACCGTGTGGGGCAGAACTGCTTGCAGCGCCGCGCCGTCGCGTAGATGCAGATGCCAGTCGTCGGGTCGGGTGATCGTAAGCTTTTGCATGTTTCAAGTATAAAACTGCTGGGGCCTTAGCAAGGCAGATACAAACCAACAGTGCCCAGGGGCGGGAATGCCCTAGTGGCTGGGCGCAGCGACGCTACAATCTAGGCATTGCTGGGGTAGCTGTCTAGCCGTAGGGCCAATGGTAAGTAAGGCGATCGCAAAGAGTTTGTCTCAGTGGGGTCTGCCCCGGTGGGCCTGGTGGGGAGTGGGGCTGGGGTTGCTATCTCTGCTCTTTTTAGATGCGATCGTTAACCTTCAGGCCGAGCGCCTTTGGTTTGCTGAGCTCAACTACCTGGAGCTATTTTGGGTGCGGCTCAGGTCACAGCTTGTGCTCGGCTTAGTTCCCATCTTTTTTACCCTGCTGTTTACCTGGGGCAACCTTACCCTGGCCGACCGAGCCAAGCCTCTAGAGCCACCCAGCGATCGCGTCTCTCGGGCCTTGAGCCTAGGGCTGAGTGGCCTGCTGGTGCTGGGGGTAACCCTGAGCTTTTTGGTCGGGGTGCAGCTCATTTACCAGGGCCAAATTGCCAGAGACTTTTGGCAGCAGACGGCCACCCTCTACGACTCCAGCACGCCGCTGCCCCTGTGGCCCAAGCTGCAGCTATTGGAGGTGATTGGCCAAATTTTCATTACTCAGCCCTGGTTAATTGTTGCCCTGGGCATTAGCACCGTGGCGTTTCTGATCTATCCCCGGCAGCTGGGGCGACTGGCGGCGGTGTTAATGAGCCTGGGCTACGGGCTGATTTTGGCCAAGCAGTGGCCCTCGGTGCTGCTGGCCCTCAACCCGGTGCCCTATGACCAGGTCGAGCCCATCTTTAACCGCGATATTTCCTTCTACATTTTTCGTCTGCCGGTGCTGCACCTGGTGGAGTTTTGGATTGTTGGTACCCTATTTTTTACCCTGGTCAGCGTGTATCTGGTCTATCTGCTAACCGGCAACACCCTCAGCCAGGGGCGGTTTTACGGCTTTTCGCCAGCGCAGCAGCAGCATCTCTACACCCTGGCGGGGCTGCTGTTTTTGGCCACCAGCTTTAGCCACTGGCTGGGCCGCTACGAGGTGCTCTACTCCCGCGAGGGGGTGGTGTACGGGGCGGGCTATACCCACATTCACGTGCTGCTGCCCGCCAACTGGATGCTAGCCATTGTCACGCTGATCCTGGGCCTGGTCTTTTTGCTGCGGGGGCGGCTGGCGGCACCGGGCTATGTCAACCCGATGCGAAAATCGGCGCGGGCTAACGCCCGACCCCTGGTGCCGGGCGCACCCCTGGGCTGGTGGGCGGGGTTTGGGCGCACTAGCCTGCTGGTCAAGGGCATCTGCGGCTACCTGGTGCTAACGGTGCTGGGTCTGGTGCTGGCCCCGATGGTGGTGCAGCGGCTGGTGGTGCAGCCCAACGAGCTGCAGCGAGAGCGGCCCTACATTACCAACTCCATTGCTCTTACCAGGGCGGCCTTTGAACTAGAGGCGATTAACTCAGAGCCCTTTGACCCTAGCGGTGACTTGACCGCTGAAGATTTAGAAGAAAACGACCTCACCGTAGAAAACATTCGCCTGTGGGACTCGCGCCCGCTGCTGGAGAGCAACCGACAGCTCCAGCAAATTCGGCTGTACTACGAGTTTAAGGACGCCGACTTTGACCGCTACAGCATTTTGAATGAGCAGCGGCGATCGGATCGTCGCCAGGTGTTGATTTCAGCGCGGGAGCTGAACTACGAGCGGGTGCCTGAGATTGCCAAAACCTGGGTCAACGAGCACTTGGTCTACACCCACGGCTATGGCTTCACCATGAGCCCGGTGAATACCGCTGGCCCCGACGGGTTGCCCACCTACTTTGTGCGCGGTATCGACAACACGGCCAGCAGCGAAGAGGTGCGCCAGAGCATTCCGATTGGCGAGCCGCGCCTGTACTTTGGCGAGCTGACCGATACCTATATCATGACCAACAACCAGGTGCTGGAGCTCGACTACCCCAGCGGCAACGAGAATATCTACACCAGTTACCTGGGCCGGGGCGGCATTAGTTTAGGCAGCCTTTGGCGGCGGCTGCTGTTTGCCCGCCACCTGGCTGACTGGCGCATGCTGTTTACCGAAGACTTTACCGACGATACGCGGCTGCTGTACCGCCGCAACATTGCCGATCGCGTGCGGGCGATCGCGCCCTTTCTGCGCTTTGACACCGACCCCTACCTGGTCACCGCCGACATTGGCGATAGCTCTAGCCAGTGGGGGATTGGCCCCAGCCACGGCAGCCGCGCCCCGCAGACCCTTGAGTTTGATACCTTTCGCGATCGCGACCCCAACTTTATTGCCGAAAACTTTAACCTTCAGACTGGCGAGAACTACCTCTACTGGATTATCGACGCCTATACCGTCAGCGGCCGCTACCCCTACTCCGACCCCGGCGACAACGACTTTAACTACATTCGCAACTCGGTCAAAGTCGTGGTCGATGCCTTTAACGGGTCGGTGAGCTTTTTTGTCGCCGAACCCAACGACCCGATCATTCAAACCTGGGATCGGCTGCTGCCCAACATGTTTGAGTCGCTGGAGGCGATGCCCGACAGCCTGCGCGCCCACATTCGCTACCCGCAGGACTTGTTTTCGGTGCAGTCTGACTCGCTGATGACCTACCATATGACCGACCCCCAGGTGTTCTACAACCGAGAAGACCAGTGGCGCGCCCCCAGCGAAATCTATGGCAGCGAAACCCAGCGGGTAGAGCCCTACTACCTGATCATGAAGCTGCCCCAGGAAGAAACCGAGGAGTTTGTGCTGCTGCGGCTGTTTACCCCGGCCCAGCGCAACAACCTGATTGCCTGGCTGGCGGCTAGATCGGACGGCGATCGCTACGGGCGGCGATTGCTCTACCGTTTCCCCAAGCAAGAGCTGGTCTTCGGCCCCGAGCAGATCGAGGCCCGCATCAACCAGGATCCCGAGATTTCCCAGCGCATCTCACTGTGGGATACCCAGGGGTCGCGGGCGCAGCAGGGCAACCTGCTGGTGATACCGATTGAGCAATCGCTGCTCTACGTCGAACCGCTGTACCTGGTGGCCGAGCAAAACCAGCTGCCCACCCTGACTCGGGTGATTATGGTCTATCGCAACCGCATCGCCATGGCCCCAACCCTACAGGCGGTGCTGTCGGCGATATTCTTAGAAGAGCCAGAGCCAGCCGCCCCCATTTTGCGCGATCTGGGCGAAGACGCCCCCGACGACGACCCGCTGCCAGAGCTGCTTGGCATCGATGCCCCCTCCGGTGCTCCGGCCAACGAGGGTGAACTCGACCTGCCTGACCCGGATCTGTAGCCTAGATCAAGCGCCTAACGCCGTCTGCGGGGTTGGGATACAGGTATAAACCAAAAATTCAGCGTCTCTCGTAGGGGCCAACGGCTGTTTGCCCTGTCCAAATTCATGCCTCAATTCAGCAACGCCCGGTCTTCAAGCTCTGGCTCTCTACTCATTCACTAGGACGGGTCTAAGAACTGTTCAATCATTTCTTTAGCGGGTTCGACCATGGCCCAGGTGCCGTCGGCCTGACGGCGCAGGGTAGCAAAAGAAATACTATCGCCGCTGCCGATCGGGTCGCCCTGGACGCGATCGCCCAGCTTCACCTGGCGCAGCCCGCAGAGACGAAACAGGTAGGCAGGCACATCCGGGCTCGACAAAATCACGCACAGATCGGCGTTGCCCTCGGCGGGCTGCACCTGACCATCGAAGGGCATAAACACTCGCTTGCCCCGCAGGGCGAGGGTTATGTCGCCCAAACTGCTCTGCACCTGGTAACCGGCCAGGCGATCGCCCGGCTGCAGCGCCCACTGTTGAGACAGGGTGACATTGCGAGGGCCGGGGTCAGCACTAGGGCTAGAGCATCCCCAAACACCACCCAGCAGCAGCAGGGTCAATACCCCCAGCCGACTGCTCAACCCGCGTTTGCCCTGACCTCGATTGCTCACCGCTGTATTTCCTTGCTGTGCGCCCTGCTCAAACCGTAGCCTGCAACCCGTATCAATACAATTGAACTAAAGTTCATGCATACTGAATTATGCCACGAATCTTTCTGGGCGGCGCAGATCCTCGGCCCAGCGCCATGCCTTGGGGGGAAGGGAAGGCGCTAGGATAATAACGCTATTTGCAAGGTCTACTGTGTTTATCAGCGTTGTTACCCCCACCTACAACCGCCAGCCCGTTCTAGAAAAGTGCCTCCGCGCCCTGGAGCAGCAGACCTACGACCCGGCGCTGATTACCGACTACGAACTGGTAGTCGTGGACGATGGCTCTACCGACGGTACCCAGGTCTGGCTGCGCCAAAATGCCGCTGAGTTTCCCCACGTGCGGCTGTTTGAGCGCAACCACGGCGGGGCCGGGGCGGCTCGCAACTACGGGGTCGAGGTGGCCCAGGGCGACACCATTGTCTTCATCGACAGCGACGTGATTTTGGTGCCAGGGGCGCTGCAGGCCCACGCCCAGGCCCTGAGTGACGCCTACCAGCGGCTGGGAGACGATCGCGCCTTTAGCGCCGGTCGCTTGGTCAACACCTGCAACTTTGAGCAGCCCACCGACGAACCGGCCAAGGTCACCGACTTTTCAAACGCCTTTTTTGACACGGCCAACGTGGCGATCGCCCGCCACTGGCTGCTCACCGCTGGCCTGTTTGACCCCGACTTTCGCCTCTACGGCTGGGAAGATCTAGAGCTGGGGGTGCGGCTCAAAAACTTGGGTGTCTCGATGGTCAAGGTGCCCGAGGCGCTGGGCTACCACTACCACGCCCCCTTCGCCCTCGACCAAATTCCTAAAATGATCGATCAAGAAATTCAGCGGGGCCGGATGGGGGCGCTGTTTTACCAAAAGCACCCCACCCGCGACGTGAAGATGATGATTCAAATGACCTGGCTGCACCGCCTCTTGTGGGGAGTGCTTACCGGCGGCGGCAGGCTGAATGAGACCACCATGGCCCCCCTGCTGCGCTGGCTAATCGACCAGGGCAAACCCCAGGTGGCCCTGGAACTGGCGCGGGTTTTTTTGAACTGGTACACGGTGCAGGGGGTGTACGCGGCCTACAGCGAGATGCAGCAGGAAGGATAGATTTAAGGGCTTTAAGGTACCCCTACAGCAGCCACATTTCAGCGGCGCTGGCGATCGCCATGGCCAGCAGAGCTACTGATATATACTGCATGACGGGCATTTTGCGCTGCTGCCGCCGCCGTTCTGCAGAGCGCAGCACCCCTGAAATGTGCGGGGCACCGAGCAAGAAAAAAAGCAGTTGAAGAATATTAACTTTCTGCCGCTCCAGGGCCATGTCAGATTGATGGTACATCGGTATGTCTCCTTCGCGGGTGGACGGTTGTAGCCAGGCACAATGTAACACAATATTAAAAATATGTTGTGTTATCACGCAACATGATCAAATGATGCATGTCGCATTTGATTAGGAGGTTTCTGGGAAGGAAGCTGCCCCTGCGCCCTTCAGAGAAGGCAACAATATCGGGTATTTTCGTTGCCAGAATTGGCCTGAGTCCGTTTCAGGCATGGGCGGCTTCAGAAACAGGCGGCGTAGGGCATGGGCCCAATCGCGTTATCAGGCGCGTTATAGGCGGTTCTGGCCTACCAAAGATCGCTTAGGGGGTCGTGGGGTGGCGGCTGGGCGGTTTTGAGTAACGGGTGATGCCAGCCTTCAACCACGAGCTCAGCCAGGGCTTGCCCCACCCAGCTATTGCCCTCAGCGCTGAGGTGAATGTGGTCGTAGTAGAGCGGTTCGTAGCGGGTTTGCTGAAACCGGGGCAAAAAATCGAGGTAGGGAACGCCCTCGGCCTGGGCAAGTGTGGTGAGTCGCTGGCGGGCGACGCGTTCGTAGTCGCGGGGGCCATCGCCCGTCAGCTCGCGGCGCAGGGGGGTCATGGCGATCGCTAGCTGTCCGCCCGCCGCCGCGACCACCTGGTTGAGCTGGCGAATCGCCTCCAGGTTAACGCCGACGCGATCGCCCCCCTGGTCGTGGAGAGCCTGCAGTTCGGGGCCGGGGGTGTATTTCCGGCGGCGGGCGACGGCCTCCCACAGGGCCAGGGGCGGGCGACGGGTGGGGTATTGGGGGTTGCGGCCTAGGTCGTAGCTGTTGGGGGCGATCGCAAATAGGTCATCGGTGTTGAGCACCAGCAGCACCACCTGCGCTTCAAAGGTGCCAAACCGCAGCACGTAGCCCAGCTCGTTGCGCGGTCCCCAGGAGTTGGCCGAAGCGTTGAGCACCTCGACCTGCTGAAACTCGGCGGGTTTTAAGCGGTCTAGGGCCGTCTGCACCCGGAGCGATAGCAGCTCCGACTGGTCAGTCCAGCCGCCGCCGTTGACAATCGAATCGCCTACCATCAGCACCCTTAGGGTATCGGCGGTACGGTGCGGCGATGTAGCTGGCCCTCGCATAGAGTAGGCGTTGATAGCGATGCGGTTGCCCCGCCGCCGCAGGGTTTGGTGGGGGGCCAGCCGGTAGCCGGTGCGGGCATCGGCCACATAGAGAGGTGGGTTGCCCAAGCCGTACCTGACCCGCAGAAAAATCTCTACGACGGCCAGGCTCAACGCCCCAATAACCAATACCCAAAGCACGATTTTTACCAAAATTCTGCCGATTGCAGCACCAGCATTTTAGTCACATTTCTTACCCTTTGGGTGATCGGGTCACGTCCCATTCACCTCAATTACTTTTCGACCAGCTCGCGGAACCAGTTGTCGCTCCAGAGCTCGTCGAAGGCCGGTTCGGTGCGGGCCTCTTCGCGGTAGTCGGGGTCGAGGCGCACCGCCTGCTGCAGCGCTTCCATGGCGTTGTCAAACTGGCGCTGGAGGGCGTAGCAGAGGGCTTTGTTGTAGTGGGCTTTGGGATAGTCGGGGTCGATAGCAGTGGCGCGATCGAAGCTCTTGATCGCATCCTCGTCGCGGCCCAGCTTGATTAGAGCCAGCCCTCGGTTGTCCCAGGCTTTAGGAGCGTCGGGGTTGAAGCGGGTGGCTTTGTCAAAGCTGACCAGGGCGTCGTCGTAGCGCTCTAGCTCGATCAGCGAGAGGCCCCGATTCAGCCAGGCGATCGCATCGTTGGCCTGGTACTCTACGGCCTTATCAAAGGAGTTGAACGCCTCCTCGTGCTGCTGCAAAATGCCGTAGGACACCCCCCGATTCACCCAGGCCTCGTGGTACTCGGGGTGAATATCGAGGGCGCGATCGAAGGCGGTAATGGCGTCTTCGCGGCGTTTTAGGCGGCTCAGCACCATGCCCCGGTTGAGCCAGACCTTAGCATCGTTGGGGGTGACCTCGGTGAGCTGGTCAAATACCGTCAGGGCGTCTTCATGGCGGCGCAGCTCGCGCAAAATCAGGCCTTTCTGCATCAGCGCCCCGGTGTGTTTGGGCTCTAGCTCCAGGGCGTGGTTGAGGGAGTCGATCGCCCCTTCCAGCTGCTCTAGCGCCTGTTGGGCCTGGGCCCGATTGAGCCACACCTGGATATTGACCGGCTGAATGTCGAGGGCTTTGTCGTACTCGGCCACCGCCAGGGCGTAGTCGTTGTCGGCTAGGTAGCGATCGCCCCGGCCAATGTACTCGTCGGCGGTGAGAAACAGCTGGGGCCGATTGGTCTCCAGCCGACCGATCTTATCGGTAATGGTCTCAAACTGCTGCCGCGCCTCGCTCATAAACGAGTCGGCCAGGTACTGGGGGGCCACCTTGCCCAGCCGCTGCATAATCTCGTCTTTTTGGTGCTGGGCCTCGGCGGCGATCGCCTCTAGCCGCACCCGGTAGCCCTGCTGTAGGTCGCCTAGGCGGCCCAGGGTCACCTCTCGCCCGGCCTCAATGTCGGCTTCGAGTCGGGCAAATCGATCGGTCATTTCGGCCATCAGGCTATCGAGCTGTCTGCGGGCGGCGACCTCACGCTCGGCGGTGGTAGTGCCCAGGGTGGCCAAATCTTCGCTGAGGCGGGCGTCGAAACCGTCAATTTTGTCGAGCACGCGATCGCGGCGGGTAAAGATTGCCTCGCGCACCTGGTTTAGCTGCTCGGTAAAGGCCGCCTCCATCGCCCGCAGCCCGTCGATAATCTGAATCTGCTGCTCGCCCGCGCCCTCCTGCAGCACTCGCACCTGCTGACGAAAAGCGCTGGCGGTCGCTTCGATATCGCCTAGCAGGGTCGATCGCTGAATCTCGGCTTCGGTGGTCATTTGGCCCAGCTGACTCTGTAAATCTTGGGCGGTGCGCTGAAAGTCTTCGAGGGTGTTTTGCTGGCGGGCATCGACCTCGGTACGGGTGGCGGCAAAGCGCTCCAGGGCTTCGTCTGCCGCCCGGCGCAGGTCGCCCAGCAGCATATCCTGGCGGTTTTCGATATCGACCCTGAGGCCGCCAAACTGAGCCAAAAACTCGTCGGCCTGGCGGCGCAGGTCGGCCAAAATGCGGCTGCGCTGGCCATCGACCTCGGTGCGCAGGTTGGCAAAGCGCTGGGTAAATTCGTCGATCGAGCGCTGAATGGTTTGCAAAGCCAAATCGCGCTCGCCCAGAGCGCTAACCTGCAGATCGCCCAGCTGACGGCTAATGTCTTCGGTTTGGCCCTGCAGGCGGGTAAGGCTGCTCTGGCGCAGGGTATCTAGGGCTTCGGCAATGGTGGCGGTTTGGCGATCGACCTGGTCACTGGCCTGGGTGGTGAGCTGCTGGCGCAGATCGGCCAGGGCCGCCATAACGCGATCGCGCTCTTCCTGCATGGCCTGGGTCATGGTGCCCATCTGGTCGGCGAAGCTGGTTTCGGCATTGCCAATCTTTTGCAGCACCGCGTCCTGATGAACCTCTACGTCGCTGCGCAGGCGGTTGACGTCGCGCAAAAAGCCGGTCTGGTTTTCTTCTAAGGTGCGAAACACCACGTCGCGCTGGAGCTGGGTGTCTTTGCGCAGGGTGGTAATTTCGTCATCGGCGGTGGCCCGCAGCCCGGTCAGGTGGCCGACAAAGTTGGCCTCAGTGCTCTCTAGCTTCACCTGCAGATCGCTCAGGGTAGACTGCCAGTCGTTGATGGTGCGGGCCTTAAACTCGGCCAGGTCATCCACTAGCCGGTTCAGCACCTGCTTTTTGGTGACGGCGTCTTCCTGAAAGCGATCGGTGCGGCTGCTGAGTTCGGTGGCCCGTTCTTTGGCCTGAACCAGAATATAGTCGAGGTCGCGGGTGGCGGTTTGAATCTTGGTCTCCAGATCGGTGATGTCGTTGATCTGGCTGCGCACCACCACCGAGACTTCTTGAATCACCGATCGCCGCATCAGCCAAAGCATCACCACCCCCAGGCCCAGCAGCAGCAGGAGGGTGCCCAGCATGACAAAAAATAGCGTGGTGGCGCGGCGAAAGGCCAGGTCGGCCTCGCGGCTCAGCCGCTCTAGATCAGCTGCTGTGGTCGCCTGGGCCAGCTGCATCTGTGCTGCTGGGGTCACCTGAGTAGAGACATCTGACCTAACCTGCGCCGCAGCGCGTTCCGGAAACGCAGGCCGAATTACGACCCCACCACTGATCCACATCAGCGCCAGCAACAACAGGGGGCGGGGAACATCGGCCAGGGAACGCATGGGCTGCCTCATCAGGACTTTCCTAATGGAATATGCCTAGGATACCTGATACTCCAGGGGGTTAGGGCAGCGGTATCTAACATTCACCCCTGGGGTCAGCACCCTCTAGCTTGGCTTCGCTGAGGTTGGCCCGCTCTAGATTAAGCCTGGGCAACGTCGCCCCAAGAAATAACTCCGCTGTTGGGGAGACGTTGATCGCTTAGGCTAGACTGAATTGCAATTGTCCGGCGCGGCCTGCGCCCATTGCCACCCCTTTCTTTCGGCTATGCCCGACGCTCTGGTTTCTATTGCTCAGCACTACCACAGCCGTACTAAGTACGACCCCGATACCCTGGCTGCCCAGGCTCGCCCCCTCGACTACAGCCGCCAGCCCGTCACCTTTAAGACCTACCGGGTAGGAGCCGAGGTTGACCTCAAGCCCTACCTGGATGAAGACAGTGCCGAGCAGGCCGACGAGGTGGCCGACTGGATGCGGCTATCGCGGCTGCTGATCAATACCTACGGGTTAACGGCTAGGTTTCCTACCGCAACGGGGCAGACGTTTTACCTGCGATCGGCACCCTCGGCGGGGGGGCTGTACCCGGCGGAGATCTATATTATTTCGCGCGGCACTCGGCTGCTGCCGGCGGGGCTTTACAACTATCAAGTCCGTAGCCACAGCCTCTGGCGCTACTGGGAAGACCATGTGTGGCAGGGGTTGCAGCAGGCCTGCTTTTGGCACCCGGCGCTAGAGGCCACCCATTTGGCAGTGGTGGTAACGGGGGTATTTTATCGGTCGGCCTGGCGCTACCAAGACCGGGCCTACCGACGCATTTGTCTGGATGTGGGGCATCTGTTGGGTAACCTGGAGCTGGCTAGCACTTTGGTAGACTACCGCCCCCATCTGATTGCCAGCTTTGCCGATCGCGCCATGGCCGACCTGCTCTACCTCGACCCGGCTGAGGAGGGGGCACTGGCGGTGCTGCCCCTGGCCGATCTGCTGACGGTGGAGCAAAATTTGCCCTGCGCCCAGGTGGCCTTTGCCACGCCGCCCCAAACCGAGTTTTCGGCGGTGCCCGATGGCGAGCTGCTGAACTACTTTCACCAGGTTACGGCGATCGCCCCTACCGTCAATGCCCCCAACTGGGCGATGCGGCCCACGGGCGATACCCCCCAGCCTGCCGACACCCTAGAAGATAAGTACAATTTGCCCTTTGGCCTGCGGGTGCCGACCGCCAGCCCGGCGATCGACTGGGGGCCGCACCTCGATCAGCTCGAAACCACTCTATTCAAGCGGCGATCGACGCGGCGTTTTAGCGGCGGGTCGATTTCTCTAGACGCGCTCAAGCAGCTTCTAGACTTTACCTACCAGCCCCACCACTACCGCGACCAGGGCTTTGATCCCGACCCCGACTACGGCGATCGCAGCCTAGTGCACACCTTTGTGGTGGCCTGCGGCATTGAGAGCCTAGACGACGGCTGCTACTACTACGCCCCCCGCAGCGAAGAGCTGCGTCAGGTGCGCTTCAAGAATTTCCGCCGCGAGCTGCACTACCTGTGCCTGGGCCAGGAACTGGGCCGCGATGCCGCCGCCGTGGTGTTTCACACCGCCGATTTGGCTGGGGCGGTGGCGGCCTACGGCGATCGCGTTTACCGCTACCTGCACCTTGATGCCGGGCACCTGGGCCAGCGGCTCAGTCTAGCCGCCGTGCAGCTGGGGCTGGGGGTGAGCGGCATCGGCGGCTTCTACGATGACCAGGTCAATGAGGTATTGGGTATTCCACCCGACGAAGCGGTAATTTACATCACCACGCTAGGGCAGCTAGGAGAGCCGGGGTAGCCTAAAGGGTGAATGGCCCTAGAGGCGATGAATCTGGGGGCCGCCAACTACTTATTTGAGGTCGATTGTTACCCCCGCCGACCTCTGGAGCAGGCTGAGCTAGCGGCACTCCCCGCAGTAGATGGCCGCTGCCCAGAGGGCTGAGGTGGCAGCCAGTGCCAGCCGCGATGGTGTGGGTTATCTGCGCTGGCCAGGTGATTACCTGGGAGCCGAGCGGCGATTTTGCGATTTAGATATCGGCACACCTACTATGGAGACCTGCAAGCAGCAGTTACACTCTGACGCCGCCGACATTCATCAGCAGAGGGTAGAAAGGACGATTGCCGACGAGCAAATTTACAACTGCGAATTTCGGATTCTGCGCCCCGATGGCAAGCTAGTTTACCTTCAGTCCAAAGGTGAGCGGGTGATGAATGCCGATGGTCAGCCCACCCACACCACCGGCATCGCACCCGGCTGCTGCCCGTGGTGGTACTCACCTCGTCGAGTGAAGACCGCGATATCATGGAAAGCTATAGCCTGGGGGCGAATAGCTATGTACGCAAGCCCGTCAACATTGATGAATTTACCGAAGCCGTGCGCCAGCTCGGCCTGTATTGGGCCTTAATAAGTGAGCTGCCACCCACCCTGCCATGACTGATTCTGAACGCCTGCGGGCGCTAATTGTAGAAGACTCCGACGACGATCGGCTGCTGCTGCTGCGGGAGCTGCGTCGGTCTGGGTTTAATCCTATTTGGGTGCAGGTGCAGACGGCCAATGACTTTCGCGCTGCCCTCGACGACGACGACTGGGATGTGGTGCTTTCTGACTATCAGATGCCTCAGTTTACGGCTCCGGCAGCCCTGGAAATTTTGAAGCACAGCCCCTACGACCTGCCCTTTATCGTTGTCTCGGGCACGGTGGGCGAGGCCACCGCCGTAGAAATGATGCGGGCCGGTGCCCATGACTACGTCATGAAAGACAATCTCTCGCGGCTGGTAGAATCGGTGCGGCGCGAGGTGCGAGAGGCCCAGAGCCGCCGCGATCGCCGCGCCGCTCTGGCCGAGCTAGAGCAGACTAGAGAGCTGCTGCATTTGGCCATTGATGGCTCTGGTATTGGTATTTGGGGCTGGCAGGTGCAAACCGGGGAGGTGTGGACTAGCGATCGCTGCGCGGCACTGATTGGCCACAACCCCGGCGACATTAGCCCCGCCCGCATCGATACCTGGCAGCAATTTATGCACCCCGACGACTGGAACCGCAAACAGGTCGCCCTAAAGCGTCACTTTGAGGGCGAAAACGCCGGCTACGAATGCGAATTTCGCCTCCGCCACCGTCAGGGCCACTGGGTATGGGTGCTCGACCGGGGCAAGGTGGTCGAGTGGGACGATAGCCGCCGTCCCGTGCGCATGAGCGGTACCTACACCGACATCACCGAGCGCCGCCTGGCCGAGGCCGAGCACCGCCGAGTGGCTGACCAAATGCAGTTCAACAGCCTGCACGATGCCCTCACCCAACTGCCCAACCGCAATTTGCTTATGCAGCGGCTCGATCTGACCCTCCAGCGCTGCCAGCGCCATAGTCAGCACAAGTTTGCGGTTCTCTTTCTCGATTTAGATCACTTTAAGGTGATCAACGATAGTCTGGGCCACCTGGCGGGCGATGAGGTACTGGTGGTTGTGGCCCAAAAGCTGCGATCGCTGGTTCGCGCCACCGACCTGGCAGCCCGTCTGGGGGGCGATGAGTTTGTGCTGCTGCTCGAAGACATCGACACTCTGCAAGAGCCGCTGCACATCGCCGAGCGGCTCCTCCAGGAAATCCAAGTGCCCCTGGCGGTGAGTGGGCGCAACGTATTTCTCAACGCCAGTGTCGGCATTGTGATGGGGGGCTGCGATTACCAAAGCCCTCCCGAACCCCTGAGAGATGCAGACATTGCCATGTACCGGGCCAAGTCCCAAGGGCGGGGTCGCTATGTGGTGTTTAATGAATTGATGCATCAGCAGGCCCTGCAGCGACTCCAGCTCGAACAGGAACTGCGCGACGCCATCGAGCTGGGTCAGCTGGTGCTCTACTACCAGCCCATTTTTCAGCTCGAAACCCAGAAAATCTCTGGATTTGAGGCTCTGGTGCGGTGGCAGCACCCCGATCGCGGCTTTATCACCCCCGACAGCTTTATTCCCATTGCCGAAGAAACCGGGCTAATCGTACCCCTCGATCGCTGGGTCTTAATCCAGGCCACCCGACAGCTTGCCCTCTGGCACCAACGCTACCCCCACCGAGTCGACCTCACGGTAAGCATTAATTTTTCGGTCAAAGACCTGCTACGCAAAGATCTGCTCGACGATTTAACCAGCATTTTGGCCCAAACTAATCTGCAAGGCCACCACCTCAACCTCGAAATTACCGAGAGCACCCTGATCGAAGATATTCAGTCCATGGTGGTTATTTTGCAGCAGCTCAAATCCTACGGGTTTACCATCACCATCGACGATTTTGGTACCGGCTACTCATCGCTCAGCTATCTACACCAGCTGCCCGTCGATGCCCTCAAAATCGATCGCTCCTTTGTGATGGCGATGGAGGCCAACAGCTGCAACTCCGACATTGTCGAAACTATCATTACCCTCAGCAACCGCCTGGGCCTAGCGGCGATCGCCGAAGGGGTTGAAACCCAGGCCCAGTATGATCAACTCCACCGCCTGGGCTGCGAACTAGCCCAGGGCTACTGGTTTGCCAAACCCCTGCCCGCCACGGAAGTGGAAACCCTACTGGCTTCTGTGCCTACCCCTTCTTCAGCCTCCGCTAGTTAGCTCTGCTAAACGGCTGTTTTTCCCTCTCATACCAAATCCTGACTGAATACCCCCGGTTTGTAGGGGCGTAGCATGCTACGCCCCTACGGGGTTCCTGATTATGAATCGGGGTTTACCAAATCGGATTTCGTATCACTCGGGAAAGAAAAAGTCAGTCTGTTCTTCATCCTCTTCAGCGGCGATATAGCTGCGATAGTACTCTTCTAGCTCTGCTGCACCAATGGATCGCTCAGACGGGTTTTCAAAAAAGCCCTTGACCTTGAGGTAGCGGCGCAGCCCCTCAGCCCCGGCATCGTGCTGGGTAGCGGCCTTAAAGTCGTCTGGAAAAGTGTCGCTAACCTGTAACCACGCCTCTTCTAAAATGTCTTCCACGTCTTCATTGGGGGCGCTGTCAATTAACGCTTCTAGCCCATCGAGGATGTCAATCAGCTTGAGAATCTCTGGAATTTTCTCCGAATTAGACATTGAGCCGTGCATAGATAGCGCTAAACAACCGCAAATGCTTAGAAAAATAGTAGAGGAGTATGGGGCTGATTGATCAGCCCCAAAACTGAAATTAACGCCAAAATTAATAAGTAAGTATACTTAGTAACGTCGTCCCCAGCAGCTCAAAATTTAATAGTTTACCTATACTACAGCGCCACCTGTCGCCGCAATGCCCCACCTACAAAGCACCTGACAAACTTCAAAATTTAAATGACGACTG
This sequence comes from Nodosilinea sp., assembly GCA_049646445.1. Classification (GTDB taxonomy): domain Bacteria; phylum Cyanobacteriota; class Cyanobacteriia; order Phormidesmidales; family Phormidesmidaceae; genus Nodosilinea. Next base: position 67,990 of record JBARVV010000005.1, read on the forward strand.
GTTGAATAACGACCTGAGTTCCCCAGCCTGCTTCAGCAGCCTTTTGCGATGAGCCAGGGAGTCACTCCCTGGTGATTATGCCCTGGGGCTGCTCTTGGGCAGCGGCACGCCACTCGCGCAGCCGCAGCTGGGCCTGGGCATAGGCTTCGGTTTTGGCCGGTACAGCTTCGGCGATGGTAATGGCGCGGCTGGGGTTGATAGCTGCTTCGGTTTCGGCCAGGCGCAAAATATCCCAGCTCCAGCGAGTGAGGGCCTGGGTGGCCTCGGCTCTCTGGGGGCTGCTCTCCGGCACCTGTTGGGCTAGCCGCACCGCCTCGACTAGGGCGCTAACGGTGCCCGCCTGGGCGGCTCGGTTGGCCGCCTGTAGCTGCTGTTGCCCCTGCAGCTGTCCCCGCCAGCCCTGAATGCTGCTTTGGGCTTCACCGGAGAGCGCTCGCCCTGAGCCAATCCGGGAGGCGATCGCGATCGCCTCGCTGAGGCGGCCCTGGGCGGCGAGCTGGCGGGCCTGGGCCAGTAGAGGGCCATCTTCGGCTCGCTGCAGGCTGGCTCGCCACTGGTCAATGTTTGCCTGAGCCTCGCTAGAGAGGGCACGTCCGGGGCCGATCTGGCGGGCGGTAGCGATCGCGCTGGCCAAATCTCCGACCTGGGCCTGGGCCTGAGCCTGACTGATAATAGGACGATCTTCGGCGGTTTGAACCTGGCTGCGCCAGCGGCCAATTTGGGCTTCGGCATCCTCCCAGGCGGCGTTGCTGCGCGAAATTTGCCGAGCTTCGATAATAGCGGCCTGAAGGTCGGCCACGCCGCCGGGCAGCGCCACCTGCCGGGCCCACTCTAGCTGGGTACGCCCCTGTACCTCGTCTTGCCAACGACCCATCAGAGCCTGGGCCTTGCCGTAGAGGGGGCGATCGGCGCTGACGCTCTGTAGCCGTATGATCGCCCCCTCCAGCCCGGTAATGCCGCCCTGCCAAGAGAGCTGGCTGGCATCGATAAAGGTACGCATGTCGGCAATTTCGGTCCCCATGCCCAGCGAGGCCGGAATCGCCTCTAGCATCTGCCCTGCCGCCGTGGCATCTTGGCGATCGAGGGCAGCTTCGGCCATCTCTAGCAGGTCGTTGCCCAGTTCGCGAATTACCGCCTGGGCCTCGCTGTAGACTGGGCTTTGGCTGTCAATGTCTTGGGCAATTGTGAGCGCCTCCTGCATGGCCTTGAGGGTGCGCTGGCGGGCCAGTTCTTTGGCTTTGCCCAGTTTGTTGAGGTCTTCGCGGGCGGCGGTAATGTTGGCGGTTAGCTCGTCGTACTTGACGGTTTCCCAGTGGGTATTGCCCACGTCGAGCAGCTGAATCGCCTTGGCAAAGGCCTCCTGAAAGGCCAGCGTCTTGAGGTCGGCCTCGGCGGCTTCGTAGAGTGTTTCGGCCTCTTGCCAAATCTGGTTCCACTCGCTAACCTGCTGGCTGACTAGCTGAGCCGCTCCGGTATGGTTGGGAATCCGTTGGGCGATCGCGATCGCCTCGCGCAGGTCGCCCGCTTGAAAGGTAGTTTCGGCCAGGTCGAGAATGCGTTCCGACCAGGTTTCAATGCGTAGGTCAACTTCGCCCCGCAGGGGATGGTCGGAGGGCAGTGACTCCAGCAGCGCGATCGCGTCTAAGTATCCCTCTACGGTGACCTGTTCCGCGTAGGCCTCGGCGCACTGAAGCCGGGTTGTGGCCGAGGCCGCTGGCCAAAAAATAGCCCGACAGTTGGGCAGGTTGGGAATCCGAAACAGGCTGATGGCCGACACCGTTCCGACCCCCATTACCGCGATCAAAATGCCCACTGACCAAATCGGCCAGGTCTTAGCCAGGCGCTGCGCCAGGGGCGGTCGCGGTGGCCGAGGGGTGGGGCGATCGGTGGGGCGATCGGCGGGGCGATCGCCGGGTTTGTGGCTAAGAGAGTCGCCGGGCTGAGGGCGGCTGGGGTTGCCGTCGGCGCGCTGGCGCAGGTCGGCCAGGGGGTCGTAGCGCACTGGCCCGTGGGCAGATGGACGCGGCGGCAACTGCCCCGAGGGTAGCGAAGGTGGCACTGGGCTAGAGCGAGCTGGCCCGGAGGATAGCCCCCGAGGCTTTGGCCGTTCAAAGGTATCTTGATCTGAAGCCATGCCCGCTTCCTGAGAGGTGTACCGCACTTCTAGCTAACCAATTGCCCGCATCCGCCAGACCAAGGGCGCAGCAAAAGTCAGATTTAGTATAGCCATGTCTTAATTAAACGCCATGACTTCATTCTGTCTCAGCCAGACCTGACCTCGCCAGACCTGACCTCGCCAGACTTGGCTCAGCAGCATGCGCTTAGCCACCCACCTGTTCTTTGTACTCGTCGGCGGTGAGGGTATCGTCGAGTTCTTCTAAGTCGCTGGCTTTGATTTTAACCAGCCAGCCGTCGCCGTAGGGGTCATCGCCAATCTGCTCAGGCGCTTCAATCAGGGCTTCGTTGCGCTCCAGCACCTCGCCAGAGACAGGCGACTTCAGCTCTTCTACAGCCTTCACCGACTCTACGGTGCCGAACTTTTCACCTTTTTCTAGGCTGTCACCAATCTCGGGCAGTTCTAAAAAGACAATATCGCCCAGCTGGTCAATGGCAAAGGCGGTAATGCCCACGGTCACAATGCCCTCGTCTTCGTCGGTGCGGGCATATTCGTGGCTGTCGAGATAGTTCAGCGTTTCGGGATATTCAAATGCCATGGCGTAACCTCACATCGACCCAGGAAGAATTATTTGTACCACAGCTCAACCAATCCAAGTCCAAAAGTGGAGTTTTGCCGGTGGGAAACTACAGTTTCCGAGCTGGACTAGGTAAATTGCGTGAAGCTGATGGAATCCAGTGCCAGTGTGCCACGAGTCGGTGGTTTTGGCGCAGTGCCGCCTCACTTTGCCCGATAAAATGGCCGCTTCACCACCGTTGCGGCGCGGGGTTCGCCGCGTACTTCGACCGCCAGCGGCTGTCCGATTTTGGCTAGGGGAGCGGCGACGTAGGCCAGGGCAATAGGGCTATTGAGGGTGGGGGCCAGGGTGCCGCTGGTAACGGTGCCGACCCGATCGCCCTGGTGCAGTACGGGGTAGCCGTGGCGGGCAATGTGGCGGCCCTCCATGGCGAGGCCGACCAGGCGGCGGCTGACGCCCTGGGCTTTTTGGGCTTCGAGCTGCGATCGCCCAATAAAATCGCCTTTTTCGTCTAGATGCACCAGCCAGCTCAGGCCCGCCTCCAGGGGGCTGGTGGTGTCGTCGATATCCTGGCCGTAGAGGGCCATAGCGGCTTCCAGACGTAGGGTATCGCGGGCACCTAAACCACAGGGGGCTACCCCCGCGGCGGTGAGCATTTGCCACAGAGCTAGGGCGGTGGCGGGGTCGGTCATAATCTCAAAGCCGTCTTCGCCCGTGTAGCCGGTGCGGGCGATCCAGGCCAGCTGGCCTAGCAGGGCTGTATCGCGGTGGGCAAAGCGACCCAGCACGTCGAGGTTGTGGGGTGTGTGGGGCTGCAGCAGGGTGGCAGCAGCAGGCCCCTGGATTGAGATCAAGGCGCGATCGCGCGACTCGTCTACTAGCTCAATATCGCGGTCGGCTAGGTGGTTGAGCAGCCAGGTTTTGTCTTTGTCGGTGGTGGCGGCGTTGACAATCAGGGCCACGGTTTCAAAGTCAGCGGCGCGATCGTTGCCAGAGGCGCTAGCAGGGGGCGACTTTAGATAGACAATCAAATCATCGATAATGCCGCCCTCGGGGTTGAGCAGCACGGTGTACTGGGCTTGCCCCTGGGTTAGCCGCGCCAGATTAGAGGGCACCAGCTGCTGGAGAGCGGCAATCACCCCTGGCCCCCGCAGCTCAAACTTGCCCATGTGGGAAATATCGAACAGCCCGGCGCGATCGCGCACTGCCTGGTGTTCTTGCTTGATGCCGCCAAACTGCACGGGCATCGACCACCCGGCAAACTCGGTCATGCGCGCCTTTTGCTCAACGCAGGCAGAGTAGAGAGGAGTTTGCAACAAAGTCATGGGCGGGCATCCTAAGAGTCATTCAGAGTGTACTGAGAAAACTATCGCCTTTTCAGGTTTTATAGCGTCGTTGGCCTGTCTTGTTAGGGTAACTATGGAGAGGTATGCGGTTGACAAAATGTTGCTGTGCCCTAGTGATGCAGCAATGTTGGTGCGGTGGCGATCAGTTAGCACATCGCGAATCCGACGGCTGTTCTCTAGTAGTGTGCTCCCATGCTTGCTTTAATGCCCCACGGGTATTGTTTCTTATGGGATCCCTGGCTGACCTCCCTACACGTCATCAGTGACGGAGGTATAGTGATAGCCTATTTCTCGATTCCACTGCTGCTGCTGCTCAATCGGCAGCATATCGACGCTCAAATTCGCCCGGTACTGCTGCTGTTTGCGGCTTTTATCTTTAGCTGTAGCATTGGCCATGGCCTGCGCGTGTGGAATATTTGGCATGCCAACTACTGGCTCTCAGGGGGGTGGTCATTGGTCACCGCTACCGTCAGTTTATACACGGCCTGGCGACTCATAGAACTGGTGCCCCAGTTGCTCAGCACCCATCAAGATTTAGTCATAACCCGCGAGGTAGCCGAGCAAGACCCGCTGACCGGAATTGCCAATCGTCGGGGGTTAGAGACGGCCATGACCGCCCTGAACTATCAGCCTGGCAGTGTAGTCCACAGCCTTATTTTGGTCGATCTCGATGGGTTCAAAGCCATTAACGACACCTACGGCCACGAGATGGGCGATCGGCTGCTCCAGGCCGTAGCCGAGGTTTTGCACAGCCAAGTTCGCGCCATCGACTTGGCCGCCCGCATCGGCGGCGATGAGTTTGTGCTGCTGCTGGTGGGCTGCACCCCCGAAGAAGCCCGAGAAAAGGCCGAAACGATTCGTCAGGAGATCCAAAAAATTTCCCTCGCCGATTTGACTCCAGGCCAAACCCGTCCTTTTATTTCGGCCAGTTTTGGGATTAGCAATTTTGACCCCGATCGCGGCTTGACCCCCAGCTATCGGCAGGCCGATGCCGCCCTCTACAGGGCCAAACACAGCGGCAAAAATCAGGTCGAGATCGGGACTTCTGAGCCAGCCTAACCAGCGCTCTAACCGTGCTCTCAGCTAGTGCTCTCAGCTACCTACTAATTCTTGATGAACCCACCTAAATCGGGCCGATACCGGGCCACAAAGCCTCCTTGGGCGTCGTATACCGCCACCTGGCGCTCGACCTGGTGGCTGGTGGTAATAATTTCCTCGATTAGCTGCTTAGCACTGGGGCTGAGCTGGTTGGTAAAGGCAAAGGTGCCGTCGGCAGCGGGAGGGGTAATGGCCTGGCGCAGGGGCTCGGCATACTGGCTAGAGAGAATAACTCGAATTTGGCTGGGGTCTTCGCGCACGGTGCAGGGAGTGGCAGAAGATTCGCACAGCTGGGCCAGCGTGGTGGTCAGCGACTGTAGGGCTACGGCAGTACGCAAGCGGGTTTGGGCGTTGGCCAGGGCGGGCTGGTAGGTCTCAAGTAGCACCGCGCCTTCCTCCACCAGAAGGGTATCGGTGGGAATTTGCTGAGCGCGGCCTACGGCCTGTCGCCACTGCTGCAGGGCCAGGGTCCACTGCCCCTTCGCCTCGTAGGCGGCGGCTGACCGAGCGGCCTGGACAGCCTGGTGGTAATTGCTGGCCCCGGCCTCTTCGAGGGTGGCCCGGTTGGTGACTCGGCTGAGCTGCTGGCGGTAGTCGTTGAGCTGGGCCTGGGCCTCGTTGTAGACCATGGTGCCCTGGGGAATCATCGATAGGCCCTTGATGGCCGCCTGCCACTCTTTGGTAGTCAGCTGCCAGCCTGCTAGGGAGTTGGCCGTTTCCATGCGCTGGCGGGCCAGGGTGCCCGTTTGCATGGCGGTACTAAAGTTGGCCTCGGCTTCTTCTTCAGCCACAATGCGGCGACCAATGGCGCTGTAGTTAGCCCGATACTCGTACAGTTTTTGCTGGCTGTAGTCGTAGGTGGGGCTATCGACAGGAACGCTAGCCAGCCAGTCGATCGCCTGCTGCCAGAGCAGGTGTACCTTGACCCAGCGCTCGACCGGGTGGGGCGGGTTTTGGCTTAAAATGGCGGCCTCGGTGGCGATCGCCTGCCCTTGAATAATGGCATTGAGGGAGGCAATACTGCCCTGGTAGCGCTGTAGGTCGGCCTGAACGGCGTCGTAGTGAGATGACCAGGTGGGCACCGGGGCCAGCAGATCGATGGCGGTTTGGAGGTCGGCCTGGGCGGAGGCCAGATCGTCGCCGTTGGGGCGACCAATCAGGGTGGCCTGGGCTAAATCGTCGAACTCGGCGGCCCGATCGATGCGATCGCAGCTGCCCACCACGCAGGGCCGCGACAGGGCGTAGACAAAGGCCCCGCTACCCACCAAAATCAGCGCCGCCAGGCCGTAGCTCCAGTAGTAGCGCAGCGATCGCATCCCCTGCCCGGCCCAGGCCTGCCCTCGGTGCGCCCACCCCGCCCCCTCAGGGGTCTGCACCGCCGTATTGGGCAGGGCCAGAGCCGCATCGCTAAAGGCCAGCCCGGTTGCAACCTCAGGCCTAGCGCCATCGCTACTACCAACAGTCTCTGATCCGTTTGCACTCGGATTCGTAGAATCTATAGGATCCATAGAACCCGTAGGATCCGTAGCATTTATAGAATCTATGGGAGCGGACACTGCCGCCGCTGCTGCCTCGGGTTCGGTGGCCTCCGGTTGATCAACCTGATCAACCTGATCAACCAACTGGTCGGCAAAACCGTCGGCAACGGCGGGCTCAGCCGGAAAGACCACATCTACCGCATCGTCTGGCTGCCAAGTAAAGGTATGAATGGCGTAGGGCTGTACCCTCGCTTTCAGCCTCAAATAAATACGGACGGAGACAACACCCGCCGCCGCCCAGTCGGCATCGGGCAGCCCTACCGTGGGCACCAAATTTCGAAATGCCGACTCTAGCTGCTTGAGCACATGGTTGGCTTCGACGACCTCAGGGGCCGAGTGCTCGGCTAGCAGCAGCAGTCGACCACCCCGCTCTGAGCACTCCAGACGAGTAAGCCCAGGGTAGAAACTGGTCTGCTTGAGGTAGCTGGCCAGGGCCTGCTGAAGAGGCTCAAAGCCTGTAGTAGTAGGCGATGATAATGAGGTCATAGAGTACCGATGAATATTGCCCCCAAATCTGATGCTTCCTCCAACTCTGGTGCTCCAACGTACAAACGGCCCAACACAATGACCTAGTTGATGACGCTTAGTGAGTATGCTAGTGCAAGGTTGATACTCTGAAACAAGATATCTTGGGATGACTCGGGGATGATGCGGGGGTGATTAGGTCACGGTGCTGATTCTAATTGTGGAAGACGAAGCCGAAATTGCCCGGCTAATTCGGCTCTATTTAGAGAAAGAAGGCTTTACCTGCGAAGTCTGCGAAGACGGCGAGACGGCTTTGCGCTACCAGCAGACCCTGCAGCCCGACCTGATTATTCTCGACGTGATGCTGCCCAAGCTCGACGGGCTAGAGGTTTGCACCCGCATTCGGCAGGGGCCAGGGGCCAAAGACCCTTACATTCTCATGCTGACGGCGCGGGGCGAAGAGATCGATCGCATTATTGGCCTGTCTACCGGAGCCGATGACTACCTGGTCAAGCCCTTTAGCCCCCGCGAGCTGGTGGCCCGCGTGCGCGCCCTGCTGCGCCGCAGCCTGCGCCACAGCCAGGAGGCCCCCACCCAAACCTACCGCACCGCCCACTTTAGCCTTGACCTCGACCAGCGCATTGCCCACCGGCAGAACGGCTCCAGCGATTCAGAACAGCTCGATTTAACCCCTTTGGAGTTCGATCTGCTGGCCACCTTTATGAGCTACCCTGGCCGGGTGTGGAGCCGCCAGCACCTGATCGAAAAGCTCTGGGGCGAAGATTTTTTTGGCGACGAGCGCGTGGTCGATACCCACATCGCCCGCCTGCGCAAGAAAGTTGAGCCCGACTCGTCCCAGCCGACCTACGTTAAGACCGTTACCGGAGTGGGGTATCGATTTGAGGATGAGGCGGTTTGAACTGGCAGCTCGATCGCATCCGCATTGTTTTGGTGGAACCGGCGGGGCCGCTGAATGTGGGCGCTGCGGCTCGGGTGATGAAAAATATGGGCCTGCGGCATCTGGTGGTGGTGAATCCGCAGTGTGACCTGCACGCTGAAGAGGCGCAGCGCATGGCGGTGCACGGCGATGATGTGCTGTCGGCGGCAAAGGTTGTGACCAACCTGCCCGAGGCGCTGGTGGGGTGTGAGCGGGCGATCGCCACTACTGGCCGCCTCCACCGCCAAGATCAGCCGCTGGAGCTGCCTGAGGTGGCGCTGCCCTGGCTGCTGCCCCCTGCCCCCGAGGCCAGCTTTGCCGCCGCCCTAATTTTTGGCCCCGAAGACCGTGGCCTGAGCAACGATGAGCTGATTTACGCCCAGCGCTGGGTACGCATTCCGGCCAGCGATCGCTATCCATCTCTGAACCTGGCCCAGGCGGTGGCGGTGTGCGGCTACCTGCTGCATCGCTCGGCCCTGGCAGAATCCCTAGAGGCCGCCTTTCCCGCCGTAGAAACAGCTGCCGTAGCGGGACATTCAGCGTCTCTCGATCAGCTGGAGGGGTTTTATCGAGATTTGGAAATCGTTTTGCTAAAAATCGGTTATCTTTACCCCCATACCGCCGCCAGCCGAATGGCAAAACTGCGGCGATTGCTGCATCGAGCTGGGCCAGATGGCAAAGAATTGGCTATGCTTAGGGGCATTCTGCGGCAGGTAAGCTGGGCCGTGGATAAAGCCCCCGGCCAAGACTAGGGTGGCAGCGGCAGACGGGTGAAGCACGAACGGTGTGAGTGAGTCTAGATGGCACAGTACGACGATTCTCGCAATCCATTTTCATCTGCTTCGGGGCGACCCGACGGCGACTCGCCCTGGGGGGGTGAGCCGCCCCCTAACGCTGGGACTGGGAGCGGTGGGCCACACCTGCCGAGTGAAGCAGATGGTGCCTGGGACAGCGATCGATCGCAGCGTCCTTCCCCAGAGGCGCGGCGGCGCAATCAGTGGCGACAATACCAGCAGCTCACCCCTGACTTTGGCAGTGCTCCCGTTGAGTCAGTGCCAGTGCCAGTGCCAGTGCCGGTACCAGCCCCAGCGCCCCGGCCCTCGGCCCGCAACGCCTCGTTGCCTACCTTTCGTCGTGGCCCAGCGCAGCCTCCTCAGCCGCCGGCTCGGCCAGCGGGACTCGGGCATCAGCCTAGGCCAGAGGGGGTGGGTCGTCAGCGATTACCGGAGCGACCCCGGTCGCCCCAGCCCGGTGCCTCGTCACTGCAAATGCACCCCCACAGCATTCATCCCAGTACACTTCATCCCAGCACGCTTAACCCCGGCGGCATAGCCGTGCCCCCAGACCAGGCCAGCTTACCGCCGGGCGTATTACCCTCCAAGGTCACGCCTTTGCGATCTCAGTCCCGGCGCTGGTCGAAGACCGGTTCGCTGGGGCCAGCAACCGCAGCGGCTCAGGCTGCCCGCACGCTGACGCCAGAGCCTACCCATTCGCTTGAACCAGGCGCTCTACCCGAGGGTGTGGCCCCCAAGCGGCGATCGCGGGCAGCCACCGCCCGCCGCCGCCTGGCCAACCCGCCCTTACCTCTGCTCTATCTGATTCGGCTGATTATTTTAGGGGTCGGGGTGGCGGCGATCGCAGGCACCCTGCTGTCAGTCCTCAGCCCCAGCAACGTGGCGGCTCCAGGTAACGAAGCCACCCCCGCCCCGCGCGCGGCAACTCGAACCGCCGGGTCGCTCGTGCAGGGCGGTGCCGCAACCACCGTAGCTGACCTCAGGCTAACCAGCGAGATGACCTATCTCAAGGGCGAGTTAGAGGAGTTGGCCACCCTCACGCCTGGCCTCACTCCGGTTGCCTTTGCCATCGATCTCGACTCGGGCCAGTATGTCGACCTGGGCGGGACGGAGCCGGTAGCGGCGGCTAGCACCATTAAAGTGCCGATCTTGATCGCCTTTTTGCAGCAGGTCGATGCGGGCACGATGGCGCTCAACCAGTCCCTCATGCTGCAGGAGGAGTACATGGCGGGTGGCTCGGGCACCCTGCGCGGTGAAGCGGTGGGCACTGAATACACGGCCTTAGAGGTGGCCACCCGCATGATTGTGGCCAGCGACAACACCGCTACCAATATGATGATTGCGGCCTTGGGGGGGATTGAGACCCTCAACCAGACCTTTGCTGGCTGGGGGCTAGAGCACACCGTGCTGCGCAACCCCCTGCCCGACTTAGACGGCACCAATACGACTAGCGCTAAAGATATGGCGCTGATTATGGCCCTAATCGATCAAAGCGGGCTGCTGACGCCTAGGTCGCGCGATCGCCTGCTCAGCATCATGCAGCGCACCGAAAACATCAGCCTGATTCCCGCCGCGATTGGCGATAAATCGCTTACGGCCCACAAAACGGGCGACATTGGCGGCCTGCTCGGCGACATTGCCCTGATCGATGTCCCCAACGGCAAGCGCTATACGCTGGCGCTGCTGGTGCAGCGACCCACCAACGATGGCCGTGCCAGCGAGCTGATTCGCCGCATGACCGACACCGTCCATGCTGAGATGGCCCAGCCTGTGGCCCCGGTGGGCACCCCCAGCGTCACCCCAGTTAGCACCCCCGGCGCGGCTCCAATGGGTTCCCCAGACGCGACCGAGAATCCTTACACGATCGAAAATCCCGAGGCTGTAGAGCCTGTAGATACGAATATGCCGGATAGAGCACCCGCGCGGGATGAGATTCCGCCCGGTTAGAGGGGTGAGCTTCAGTACATAAAGCGCTCGTGGCGAACGACATCCTCATTCTCAAGCTGGGTGTAGCTGCCGCTAGTGATCTGGTAGACGGCTAGGTTTTCATCACTGATGTGGTACTGATAGCTGCCGTTGATGGCGATGTAGGTGCCCTGTGCTTGGCGCACGTCGGCGGTGGCGAGGGTTTTGCTGTTGGTTTTGTCAATGCCGATGTAGCTCAGACCCTGGGCGGTTTGGCACAAATGAATCGCAAATGATTTGGTTTCGAAAAAGGCTTCGGGGCGGCTGCTGTCGCCGCAGGGGCCAATACCAATCTCGGAGCCAGTAGTCCCAAAGCCAGGTGCCACACTAGCGGCTTGCCCAGTCGTGTCAACAAAGTCGCCGCGCACCCAGCCCTCAGCCTTTGATTGGGCAAACTTGACGTAGTACCAGCTAAAGCCGCCTTCGCCCTCGGCCAGGCGCAGCAGGGTAATCTGATCGCCGCCGAGGCCGTAGCCCTGAGCAGTGGATTGGGTCGTGGGCTGCGATCGCAAATTGATCTGTGACCCCTCAGCCTGGGTGCTCAGGTAAGCCACCCGAACGGGGTTAATGGGCGTTGAGCGATAGCCCCCTTCCTCCCCAGGCTCAGCCTCGCCCGCCTCTGCGGTGGGGCTGCCGCCCCCGATCGCCTCAGCAGGCAGGTCGGCAACGTCAGAAACCTTAGATCCTCGGGTACAGCCACCCAGAGTAAGCAGCGCCAGCAGCAATCCCAGCCCTAGTTTGGCGTTTTCCCAGCCCAACTGCATGCCCTACCTCCCGGCCTCATATCGCCGCTAATAGTAGCGCATAAAGCACAGAGCGGTAGACTGGCTCACCTACCCTACCTACTCACCTACCTACTCACCCACTCACCCGTCCCACTTCACCTTGAACAGGCGAAACAGCTCATAGTCGCGGCTAGAGACAACGCGCCCGCCTTCGGCTTTGACCAGGGCAGGCCAGCGATCGAGGTCTTCGAGGTAAACCTCGGCCCCTAAATAGGTTTCGAGAATGGCCCAGGGTTCGGCCAGCTCAGCCTCAGGCTTGAGGGCATCGAAGAGAAACCAGCCGCCGGGCTTGAGAATTTTTTTGACCTGCTGTAGCACCGTGGCCCAGTAGTTGGCGGGGTAGTAGCAGCTCACGCCGGTGGCGATCGCCATATCAAAGGAGTGCGGTTCGTACTCCAGCCGGTGGGCGGGGGCCTGGGTAACGCCTTTAAACAATTTGGAGTTGAGCTGAGGGCCGCGAGAGGTCAAAGCCTGACAGGCTACTGGGCTAATCTCATGCCCGTAGAATAGGGCCTCCCAATCGCGCCAGGGATAGATTAAGAAGCTAATACCGCAGCCAATATCAAGACAGCGATCGCGCCTGCGAGGCTTGACCGATTCCCAAAAGGGGGTCGAAATCCGGGGCGTTAGCGTACCGGCGATCCAGTCTTGGAACACAGGCATTTCTTCAACCTCGGGGGGTAGGTCAAAGGCTTTACCGCTAAACTCATGGTCATAGCGCCGGGCCACAGCCTGAATCTGTGCTCCCCACGGGGAGGGGTCGGCGGGCAATCGGCTCATCCCTTCGCCTTTCATCCCTTTAGGGCTCGGCTAAAGTTTTCGCGGTACGACTTGTTGAGGGCCAAAAACAGCGGCCACAGCAGAGTGAACTTAACCTTGCCCTGGGTAAAGTTGGTGCGGTTAAACCCCGTCCAAAACTTAAAGGCCCCGCCGCCGTAGATACCAGCCAATAAAAGCGCGATCAATGTACTCATAGTCACTGCTCCTTTCTACCCAGGTCGCCTATGCTTCTACAATACCAACGTTGACTCCCGGTTGGTTGCCCGCTATGGCCTCTATTTCCTTAGCAATGGCCTCCAAGGCTAGAGAAAGGCAGGCACACAGCGGCGCAGCACAGATCCCACCTGAGATAGAGATAGATTAGGTATATTTACCCTAATCTATCCTTGGGCAGGTCAGGGCCGGGTTAAAGTAATAGATATGTCCAAAGACAGATCACTCTGTGCTTTGCGATCTCTGTCTATTCGATACTGAGCTAATGCCCCGCCATCGTGCGGAGGCCCCCATTGGGAAGATGTTTTCAAGCAGGAAGGAGACGATATGCGTGCAGTGCTTATGGCCGGTGGTTCAGGGACTCGTCTGAGACCACTAACCTGTGACTTGCCCAAGCCAATGGTGCCCATCCTCAACCGCCCCATTGCTGAACACATTGTTAACCTGCTCAAGCGCAACGGCATTACCGAGGTGGTTGCTACCCTCTTCTACCTGCCCGATGTGATGCGCAACTACTTTAGCGACGGTCGCGACTTTGGCATCCAGATGTCCTATGCCGTCGAAGAAGACCAGCCCTTGGGCACGGCTGGCTGTGTTAAGAATATTGCTGACCTGCTGACCGAGACATTTTTGGTGATTAGCGGTGACAGCGTTACCGACTTCGACCTCAAAGCAGCCATCGAATACCACAAGCAAAAGGGTTCAAAGGCCACTCTGGTGCTGACCCGCGTGCCTAACCCCATTGAGTTTGGCGTGGTGATTACTGACGAGGAGGGGCGAATTAAGCGGTTTTTAGAAAAGCCGTCCACCAGCGAAATCTTCTCAGATACAGTCAATACCGGCACCTACATTCTCGAACCCGAGGTGCTCGACTATTTGCCCGCCAACGAGGAGTCTGACTTCTCCAAAGACCTTTTCCCGCTGCTGCTGGAGAAGGGCGAACCCATGTTTGGCTACGTGGCCGACGGCTATTGGTGCGACGTGGGTCACCTGGAGGCCTACCGCGAGGCCCAGTACGATGCCCTGCACCGCAAAGTTGTGGTTGATTATGCTTACTCTGAGACATCTCCTGACGTTTGGATCGGTGACAATACTCAGATAGATCCAACGGTTCAGATTCATCCGCCAGTGATGATTGGCAACAACTGCCGCATTGGCCCCCGCACCGTGCTCGAACCCGGCACGGTGATTGGTGACAATGTCACCATCGGCAGCGATGCCGACCTCAAGCGCCCGATTATTTGGAACGGTGCCATTGTGGGCGATGAGGTACATTTGCGGGCTTGCTCGATTGCGCGAGGGGCGCGGGTTGACCGTCGCTCTCACGTGCTGGAGGGAGCGGTGATTGGCCCCTTGTCTACGGTGGGTGAAGAGGCGCAGATTAGCCCCGGTGTAAGGGTCTGGCCGAGTAAGCAAATCGAGTCAGGTGCAACGTTGAACATTAACCTTATTTGGGGCAATACGGCCCAGCGCAACCTATTTGGTCAGCGAGGGGTGGCCGGACTAGCCAATATTGACATCACCCCCGAGTTTGCCGTCAAACTGGGGGCAGCCTACGGGTCAACTCTGAAGCAAGGCTCCCACGTGACGGTTTCGCGCGATCAGCGCAGTATTTCGCGCATGGTGTCGCGATCGCTGATTGCCGGTCTAATGTCGGTGGGCGTCAATGTTCAAAACCTAGAGGCGACGGCGATTCCGGTGGCCCGCAGCGTGCTGGCCCAGATGGGAGTGGCGGGGGGCATTCACGTGCGCCTGCACCCCGATCGGCCCGACTTCGTGCTAATCGAGTTCTTCGACGAGCACGGTATCGACATTCCCAAGGGCAAAGAGAAGAAGATCGAGGGCGCTTACTTTAAAGAAGACCTGAGGCGATCGCCCATTCACGAGATCGGCACTGTCACGTATCCCACCGGGGTAGTTTCCACCTACACCACCGCCTTTGAGAAGCACGTCAATATCGATGCGGTGACCAATAGCCAGGCCAAGATCGTCATCGACTACCTCTATGCGGTGTCGGGGGCGGTGCTGCCGCAGATTTTGGGCAAGTTTGACTGCGATGCGGTCGTGCTCAATGCCAGCCTGCGGCAGATGGCCCTCTCTAACGACGAGCGCGAGGTCATGCTGAGTCAGCTGGGTCAGGTGGTGCAGGCGCTGCGGGCCACCTTTGGGGCGCAGGTCTCGGCCAACGGCGAGCAGCTCATCTTAGTCGATGAGGTCGGTACCACCATTCGCGGCGAGGTGCTCACGGCCCTGATGTCGCACATGATGCTGACCACCCACCCGCGCGGCACGATCGTGGTGCCTGTACACACCTCGGGGGCGATCGAGCACATTGCCCGCCGCCACGACGGTCACGTGATTCGCACCAAGGCCAACCCCACGGCCCTAATGGAAGCCTGCCAGGCCAACCCCAATGTCGTGCTCGGCGGCAGTGGTGAGATGGGCTTTATCTTCCCCGAGCTGCACCCCGGCTTTGACGCCATGTTCTGCATCGCCAAGCTAATCGAGCTACTGAGTCTACAGCAGCGATCGCTAGAGCAGGTTTGGTCAGAGCTGCCCCGGATGGCCTACCGCATGCAAACCCTGCGCTGCCCTTGGACAGTGAAGGGTGCTCTGATGCGCTACCTGGTCGAAGATAACCCGCCCGAGCGGCTAGAGCTTATCGACGGGGTTAAAATTTTAGGTGACAACCCTGACGACTGGATTCTGGTCTTGCCCGATGCTGGCGAACCCCTGGTCCACATCTACGGCAACAGCCAGAGCCGCGAATGGCTCGATACCACCCTGGCTAAGCATCAGCAGCATGTCCAAGACTTCATCGAGAAAGAACAGGGGATTATCAAGGAGACCGTGTCGCTATGAACAACTGCCTGCTAATGGCCGAGATTGTGCAGTCGCCCCAGCTGCGCTATACCTCTGACAATCAAACCCCCGTAGCCGAGTTTGTGGTGCAGTTTCCGGGGCTAAAAGAAGGCGATCCGTCTTCTCAAATGAAGGTAGTGGGCTGGGGCAATCTGGCCCAAGACATTCAGTCTCAGTACCAGGCAGGCCAGCGAGTGCTGCTGGAGGGCCGCCTGTCTATGAACGTGTTGGACAATCCCCAGGGCTACAAAGAAAAACAGGCCGAAATGACGGTACAGCGCGTCTACAGCGTAGGTGACCTGGGTACTATGCCCATGGCTCCTCCGGCAGTGGTAGCTACCCCTGCTGCCCCCCCCAGTCCCGCTGCCTCTCGCCCGGCAAAAGCTCCCAGCGGCCCCGCCGAACCAGCCCCTAGCTACGACGACATTCCGTTTTAGAGCCAGGTAAAACGAAGACCAGCCTGGGCTGAACCGGCAAGCTCACCAGAATTAGCTCGATACGGCTAAGCGTCTTCACCACTGCAAAACGTGCTCACCCCCAAGAGACCGTCCCTTCGAATACGAAGGGACAGTTTTTTCTCAGGGCTACGGGAACCCAGTTTTTCTAGATGGTTATTCGCTTTTTGCTGAAGAATTGTCCGCTAGAGTTTTTTGCACCTGCTCTAATAGCCAGGTGTTAAACAGTTCGTCGATCAGCCGCTGGCGAGTGGCTTCGTCGAGTCGGGCGGGCAAAAACTTTTCCAGACGCACCACCACAAACCATTCACCGACGCGGGTGGGCGGCCAGAGCTGCTCCGGCTGGCTAATGGAGAGAATGCGGGCCAGGGTGGGATGAGGCACCGACAGCTCGACGGGCCCAATCAGCCCGCCGGTTTGGGCTTCCTGCCCTTCGGAGTACTGTCGGGCCAGGTCGGCGAAGGGCTGGCCATCGTCTTGAATGCGAAAAAAAAGCTCCTGAGCCAGGCCTGCCTCTCGGGTGCGAATGAGGGAATACAGCACCCGGTCGAGGTGGCTCTTGCGCTGCAAAAAGTATGATTCAACCTGGGGATCCCAGGTATCGAGCTTGTACTGTTTTAGCTTTTGGGTTCGTTCGCCCAAAAAGGCCAGATCGGCTTCGCTCAGCCCTCGCTGAGTTAAAAAACTCTGGCACTGCTCGGGGCTGGTAATCTGGTTGATCTGCAAAAACTGGTCTACGGCCTGGGCAGCCTGCTCGGGGGTGAGGGCAACAGCGGCGGTAGCCTGATCAATAACGAGTTCTTTAATCAGGGCGGGCAACAGACCGTAGCGCCGCAGCAGAGGCACTACCTCAGCAGCAGCTAAAGCCTGAGAGCCAACATGCAGTACCGAACCAAAATCGGGGGTTGAAGACGTATTCACAGGCGGAAGGGGCGAAATAGACCAGCTAGCCCCAACCTTATCGCATTATGCGAAGTCATTCTCAAATGTGTTGGGCTAGCCGGGGAGACTGGAAGCCTGAAGCCAATCAAGTGCCGTCGGGGGCTGTCTACAGTTGACCAGGCTGCTACAATCCACCCAACTGTTTTATCGTCCCTAAGGACAACGTCATGATTCGGCCCGCCATCCCTGTGGTGTCTTACCGCGATTTGCTCAGTACAACGGTGGCGCGGCAGCGGGCGATCGCCACCCTAGGTGAAGCGCTTGAGTCGGTGGGGTTTTTCATTCTCGAACCGCACCCTATTTCGCCTGAGGTGGTGCGGCGGGCCTATCAGGTGGCGGCAGAGGTGTTTGCCCTACCCGAAGCCGCTAAGACCCAGTACACCCTGCCCCAAAGCCGTGGAGAAGGGGGCTTTTCTAGCCTGGGCAGTGAGCAGGCCAAGGGGCATACCGTTCCCGATCTCAAAGAATTTTGGCACGTCAACCGCCACAGCCTAAAGGCTCCTAATGCGCCCTGGCCTCAGGAAGTGCCTTCCTTTCGTCCGGTGATGACCCGCCTTTACCAGCAGCTGATGGCCTGTGCTGAGGTGCTGCTGGGTGCCTGCGCTGAATATCTAGGCCAGCCCCAAGACTGGCTGGTGGCGATGGCTACCGAAGGTAATACTGTGCTGCGGCTGGCCCACTATCCGGCGGTAGGGGTGGCCCCTCCCGGCAGCCTGCGGGCCGCCCCCCACGAAGATATCAACCTGATTACCCTGCTCTGCGAGGCCACCGCCCCAGGTCTAGAAATTTTGACCCAGCAGGGCAAGTGGCTGTCGGTTCAAACTACTCCTGGCCAGATTGTGGTCGATACCGGCGACATGCTGCAAAGCCTGACGAATGGTTTGTTTAAAAGCACGACCCACCGGGTCGTCAACCCCCAGTCGAGCAACCAGGCTCGACTGTCGATGCCGTTTTTTGTGCATCCTCGTCCGGAGGTCGATTTGACCCCGGTAGGGAGCCTGATCGATCGCACGGGAGGCGTGCCCCAGTTTCCGCCGATTACGGCAGCGGCTTATCTGGCCCAGCGGCTGGAGGAGATTCGGGTAGGGGCGGTGATGTAACCAGGACGGTAAGGAGCGAGGGAGCCGGTGATGTTAAACGCCGATGCCGAGCCGACCGGCGAGGCTAGGGGTCAGCGGCAGCAGCACTGTCAGGGCCAGGAAGAGGGCCAGCAGACTTAGGGCAGCACGAGCGTCGTTGGGTTCAGAAATATCGTTGAGGCAGGGGCGCTCGGGGGTGCGCTGTAAAATTAAAATTACCCCTGCCCAGTAGAGGGCTAGAGGGTTGGCCAGCGATACGAGAGCTAGCACTACCAGGGTAAATAGGGTGGTGCGATTTAGGGTTTTGCGCCCGTAGATCGCCTGCACCATGCGGCCACCGTCGAGCTGCCCGGCGGGCATCAGGTTGAGGGCGGTAATCACCAGGCCGAGCCAGCCCATGATGGTCAACGGGTGAATATCGACCAGCGGCTCTTGCAGGGCCGAGCCGAGCACTACCTTGGCTAGGGCACCGATCAGCACCGATCCCTGAAAGAAGCCGGAGGGAATTTGAAAGGCGCTGCCGGGGTGCGATAGCAGCAGCCCGCCTAGCAGCATGGCTAGAGATATCAGACCGCCAGCGGCGGGGCCAGCCAGCGCAATATCGAACAGCACGCTGCGGTTGGGCAGCAGCGACTCGAACCGGGTGAGGCTGCCAAAGGCCCCGATTTGCCAGGCCGGAATCAGAAATGGCGGGCTCAGGCGGATGTTGTAGCGGCGGGCGGTCACCCAGTGCCCCGCTTCATGGGCGACCAGAATGACCAATAGGGCCACTAAAAAGGGTAGGGCCGCCCGCCAGCGAGAAAAGTCTTGCAGTAAGTCAAAGCCCTGCAAAATGGCCCCGGCCTCTAGCCCGGTGAAGAGGGTGGCGATCGCCAGTACCCCCGCCAGCGCCCACTGGGCCGGGGTCGTTTTGACCGGGTCGGCGGTGGCGGGCAGCACGACGACGGTGGGCTTTTGCTCCAGGTTTTCAACCAAGAACAGGCGGTAGCGATCGCCCAGCCGATCCTCCAGCGATGCCGCCAGATGGGCCTGGGTGGTGGCGGGTTCGCCGCGCAGGTTGCCGCGAAAAATAGCTCCCTGGTCGTAGGGAATGGTCTCGGTACGAAAGTAGGTGTCGAGGCCAAAAATGCCCTCAATCTGAGCCAAATCTTCAGCCGGGATCGAGATACCCGCTGGGCTATCGGTCGGCGTAGGGGTAGGCTGGTCGGTCTTTTCCAGGCCCTCGCTATCTCGATGCGTAGCGTCTACCGCCGCCACCGAAACCGGGCGTTGAGTTGAGAGGGTGTCTTGGCCCAGGTCGCGTAGCCGCCGTCCCAGATAGATGTACAGGCCGGTCGACCCCAGCACCAGCACCAACACGCTGGCCAGGTTGATGTAAATGCCCAGGGCAAACAGGCCAAAAAACAGCAGCCACGGCCCCATTAGCGCTACCGACTGCAGCCAGGCCAAAATGCCCACGCTGCCGTAGGGCTGGGCGCGACGGTAGCCCCAGACCAAAATTGCGATCGCGGCCAGCAAAATTAACCCAGTCATCACCATAGTGCCGCTATCCCTAGCCTCCTCGACGCGCCTTAAAAGGCGCACAAAACCCCATCAGTCTACCGTTGATGGGCTAGACCGACTAGCCAGGGCTGTCTTGGTGAATATCTTTGGGGAGCAGCTTGGGAGTGTCGTCAGGTCTGCCTGAGGGGGCCACGTGGGCGGCAAGCCCGCTCCAATGGCTGTAGTTCAAGAGTTAAGGTGCTTAAATAAAGCCAGACAACCTGCCCCGTGCTGCCGTGTCTTCAGGGGTTTATTCTCATCGCTAGCTGTCGCGCGCCATGACCTCACCGCCTCCAAACCCCGCTCAGCCCCAGCCGCCCACTCCCCCACCAGACAACGG
Organism: Nodosilinea sp.; assembly: GCA_049646445.1. Taxonomy (GTDB): domain Bacteria; phylum Cyanobacteriota; class Cyanobacteriia; order Phormidesmidales; family Phormidesmidaceae; genus Nodosilinea. Next base: position 87,824 of record JBARVV010000005.1, read on the forward strand.
TCCAGACAACGGCCCAGACAATGGCCCAGACAATGGCTTAAGTAATAGCCCAAGTATTAGCTCGGCCAATGGCACTGATCCTAAGCTTGGCAAGCTAGCCGCTCAGCTTTTCTCAACGTTACCCAGCAGCGACAGTCCGTCCGATCGCCCCCCAGAAGCGCCCTCTCAGCGGCTCGACCTCGACTCCTCTGACCCCATTAATGCTGGCCCCATTCTGGTTGACCCGGCGGTGACCTCGGCCAGCGCAATTACGATTGTATCGGTGGCCGTGATTGGGCTGGGGCTGATTACCGGCAGTTTTTGGCTTACCCTGGCCGGGTCGCTGGTGGCCACGCTGGTTTCCCTGCGGCTGATGTGGCCCTTTTTTCAGGAGGTGCTGGGGGAACTGTCGCCCCGGCAGCAGTCGCTGCTGATTGCCATTCCTGGGGTGCTGATTGGCATTCTTGGGCTAATGACCATCACCGGCATCAACCGCGCCATTTTGACCTGGGGATTGACCCTTCGGTGGGATATTCTCGGTGCCCTGGGCGATTTTTTGGGAGCGATTGGGCAGATTTTTATTGCCTTTTTGGCCCTGTTTGTGGCCTGGCGGCAGTACGTTATTTCCCGCGATCTAACCCGGCAGCAAAACCTGATTACCCAGCAGCAAACCATTGATTCTTTCTTTCAGGGTATTTCAGAGCTGGTGTTAGATGATGAAGGGTTGCTCGAAGACTGGCCCCAGGAGCGCATCATTGCCGAAGCTCGCACCGCCGCCATTCTGGGTAGCGTCGATGCAGGCGGCAAGGCCAAAGTGATCCGCTTTCTGTCGCGCTCTAAGTTGCTCACGCCGCTGCGGCGCGACAATCGCCTGGGCCGCCCCATTCTAGACGGGCGCGGCGGCTACGAAGAAGACCGGCTCAGCGGCACCCGCGTGATTGATTTGGGGGCTATGCTGGCTGCTGCCAATCTATCGGGTACCGATTTGCGCTGGGCTGACCTGAGTGAAACCAACCTGATTCGGGCCGATCTACGTCGGGCCGATCTGGTGCGAACTAACTTTGCCAGGGCGATTTTGTACCAGGCCAACCTCTCTGGGGCCGATCTAATGGAGACGCGGCTGTTCTACGGCAGCATAGACACCGCTACCCCCCGCACCCGCACGGGCACTCCCGACTACGCGACCGGGGTCAACACGGGGGCCGTAGTTGAGGGGGCCAACCTGAGCGGCGTCTATCGCCTGTCTGAAGAGCAGCGCCGCTATATCTGCGCCTGGGGCGGCGAGGGCACCCGCGCTACGGTTCCCGGTGGCTGTGCCGATATCCCCAACCGGCTGGGTCGCTAGCCAAACTCGGGAGTGCTGCCCAGCTTACGCACCGCCACCGCCACCTCCATACCCAGGTAGTCGTCGGCATCGCCAAACCACGACCCCGCCAGCGGAATGGCCTGGCCGGGATGCCGTGCGATCGCAACGGCAATCAAATCAAACCCCTCGGTAATCCGGTTGGTGGGGTCATACACTAGCCAGCCAGCCCCCGGCAGGTACACCTGCAGCCAGGCGTGGGTGGCCCCAGACCCCGTCATACCCACATCACCGCCGTCGAGGGCTGAGTCGTAGAGATAGCCCGATACAAACCGACAGGCAAACCCCAGCCGCCGCAGAGTTTCGATCATCAGCCAGGCGTAGTCGCGGCAGGTGCCCGACTTCATCTTCAGGGTTTCGCCAGGGGCCTGGGTACCTTCTTCTTCGCGGCCCCGGTAGGTAAAGGTATCGCGAATGGTGTTCATAATCCGGTTTAGCACGTCGCTGGTGGTATCTTGATCGCCGCCGACAAAGTGCTTGGCCCAGGCCGCCACCGAGCCGTCGGGATCCTCGGCGTGGGGTCGCAGGTAGACCGCCAAATCGGTCCATTCGTCGGGGGTGTACTGTACAGGCACCTCATTGGCCCTAGGGTCTAGCGGAAAGTTTTCGATACTGCGGGTGCCAAAGTGCTCGCCCTGAAACCGACAGGTCACCGTTAGCTCCTGGGCTGGTTTCTTCACCTCAATCACCGCCACGTTGTTCGAGAGCGTATCGCTGACCCAGTGCACGCTGGCCGGTACATTGAGGTCGAGAGCATAGCTCAGCAACCGACCGCTGTAGCTGCCTCGGGGCAAAAACACGGCCCGATGGGGGCCAAAGGTGACCGGCTTGGCGTAGCGATAGCGGGTGATGTGCTCAACTTCGTAGATAACGGACATGGGGGCAGTGGTCCTAGCAATGGGGGATCTGTTCCTTGTACTACGGTCTGTCTTCTAGGGGCATCTAGCCACGGCCCAGCCCGGCACAAAAGGGTTAACTTTTGTAAGATCTCCCCAGGCACCCTTTGCACAGCGGGAGACACGGCTACGGCATGGAACGATTCAACCTGACGGGGTTCAAACGGTTTTGGGCGATCGCAAAATCGTACTGGTTTGGCGACGAAAAGTGGAAAGCCCGAGGCCTGCTGCTGCTAATTGCGGTATTTTTGCTGGGCTATACCGGCCTCAGCGTGGTGCTCAACAACAAGCGCGGCGTGCTGATCTCAGCCCTGTCGGCCAAAGACGAAGCCCGCTTTTGGGAGACGGTGCTGGTGTTTATTGGTGTACTGGTGGCCTACGCGCCGCTGCTGGCCGGCTACGACTACCTGCAAAAGCGCCTGGGGCTGGAGTGGCGGCGCTGGCTAACCGGGCGGTTTGTGGGCGACTACTTCCGCGATCGCGCCTTCTACGACATCCAGCAGTTTCATCCCGACATCGACAACCCCGACCAGCGCATCGCCGAAGACGTCAAAAACTTTACCCAGCAGTCCCTGGCCCTGCTGCTGGTGGTGGTTAGCTCAGTGCTCCAGGTAATTGCCTTTAGCAGCGTGCTGTTGGGCATCTCTAAGTCGCTGGTGGGCTTTCTGGTGCTCTACGCCGTAGTGGGCACCCTGGTCACGGTGCTGGTGTTTGGTCAGCCTCTGGTACGGCTCAACTTTGAGCAGCTCAAGCGGGAGGCCAACTTTCGCTTTAGCCTGGTGCGCATTCGCGAAAATGCCGAGGCGATCGCCTTTTACCGGGGCGAGGCCCAGGAGGCCAGCCAGGTCAACAACCGCTTTATGGACGCCTTCGAGAACTTCAAGCGGCTGATTATTTGGGAACTCAACCTCAACGTTTTGACCAACGCCTACGAGTTCATTCCCTTTGTGCTGCCCGCGATCGTCGTTGCCCCCGCCGTGTTTGCAGGCGATCTCGAAGTGGGCAAAGTCTCTGAGGCCCAGGGGGCGTTTGTGCGGGTGTTCTTTTCGCTCAACGTGGTAGTGGCCCGGTTCTCAGAGCTAACTTCCTTTGGAGCCGGTATTGACCGCCTCTATAGCTTTGCCGAGGTGCTGAACCATGGAGAAATTGAATCCGACCAGACCAAGGCTACCGATACAGAGGCTGCCGATACAGAGGTTCTAGAGACTGCCGACCAGCCCAGAATCGTCATCGAAACCGCCGACTCCCTGGCGCTGGACAACTTTACCCTGCAAACCCCCAACTACCAGCGCACCCTGGTCGAAAATCTCTCCATTCAGGTGCCCGACCAGAGCGGCCTGCTGATCGTCGGGCCGAGCGGCTGCGGTAAGAGTTCGCTGCTGCGGGCGATCGCGGGCCTGTGGCACTCTGGCAGCGGCACCATCCACCGCCCCGACCTAGACAATATTTTGTTTTTGCCCCAAAAGCCCTACATGATTCTTGGCTCCCTGCGAGATCAGCTGCTGTATCCCCACGCCCGCCAGGATATAGACGATACCGATCTGCAAGCCGCCCTGGAAAAGGTGAATCTGACCGATTTAGCCGATCGCTTTGGTGGCTTTGACGCCGTCGAAGCATGGGGTGCCGTGCTGTCGTTAGGCGAGCAGCAGCGCCTCACATTTGCCCGCATTCTGCTCAGTCAGCCCGGCTTTGCCATTCTCGATGAGGCCACCAGCGCCTTGGATTTAAGTAATGAAGCCAAACTCTACGACTACCTGCGCCATACCGGCACGACCTTTGTCAGCGTCGGCCACCGCGAGTCGCTGCACGACTACCACCAGAGCACCCTTGAACTGGGCGAAGACCACACCTGGACGCTGAAGGCTCCCGACCTAACTACGGCAGACTCTTAGGGACAGATTCCTAAGATTGGATGACATTCTCCCTAAGAATAGCCATTTAGTGGTGATAGCTACGGTTTGCCCTCAGCTTAGTGCTTACCCTGGGTCGCAGTGCATTGAGCGATGGTTTGCTTGTCCCTATCTCTAAAGATGGGTTCTTAAACCTGGCTCCAAAGGTTAGCTTCACGTTAGAACGCACAAGTTTTCAAGTTTTCATAATTTACAAGAGCCTTTACCTGCTTACGCTTTGGCCAGCAGAAAACCAATTAAGGGCTGATTTACTCTAGAAAAGGGTCATATTTGCATCAGGGTGGTTAAGATGGATCGAGTTAGTAACGCAGAAAATAAATACTTTAGTCCACATCTTAAGAATTAATTAATTTTTAGGCTACAATCTCTATGGGTAACGAGGAGTGTCGTTATGTTTGTCCGACTAGCCGAACAGCACCGTCAATTCGTGAGGGATCTGGTTCTGAACCTGCAAGCGCTGGCCAAAGTGCTTGAGGACATGGGCTACTTAGCCTCTTGCTACACCTGCGGGGGCCAGCTGAACAGCGCGTCTTTTATGGTAAGCCTGGGCGATGACCACCTGATTCGCTTTTTGGTGTCAGACTACGGCATCACCTGGACCGAAATGCGCGACGATCGCGAACTGATGAAGCTGGAAGGGGCCGAGGCCATTCACCAGCTGCAGGAGTTGGCTAATCTGGTCAAGTTCCGCATTCAGCCTGTAGGCTCCAAGCAGCCTGCACCCACCAAAGTCTAACGCTTTTGGCCCTTCCCAAGCCTCACGTGCAGGCTTAGACCCGACATAGTTGCATAATCAATCCTTCCCCCCAGGGGGAAGCAGGGCACCGGTGGTTACCAGCGGTGTTTTTTAGTAGGTGTAGCCACAATTTGGCCCCACGGCTACGCCGACACTACCGTGTGCTTGAGCCCGGCTAGACCAAAGGCATTGTGAACCGCTCGCAGGGCGGTAACGCCCTCCGTTTCGGCCACCACACAGCTGATTTTAATTTCTGAGGTGGCAATCATCTGCAGGTTTATGCCCTGCTGTGAGAGCGCTTTGAACATGCGTGCCGCTACACCAGGGGCGTAGATCATGCCAGTGCCCACGACGCTAACCTTGGCAATCTCTTCATCGACGGTTACATCCCCCAGGCCCAACTCGGCGGCAGCAGACTCGACTACAGCCCTGGCTGCCTGGGCATCGGCCTGGGCCACGGTGAAAGCGATGTCGCGGGTGGCCTGCCCATTCACCAAGCGGCAGCGCTGCGACTGAATGATCATATCAACGCTCACCCCGTGGGTGGCCAGCAGCTGAAAGATCTTGGCCGCCATACCGGGACGATCGGGCACGTGGCGAATGGCAACACGGGCCTGCTTGATATCGAGGGCGGCCCCGCGCACCTCCGGAACCGGGGCATTGGTCGTGGGCGAATCGCCCTGGGGCATGGGCGAGGAGGTGATTTCAAAGGCATCGCACAGCACTACTATGGCGCGATCGCAGTCAGCTACATCAATCGTGCAGCTGACCTTTACTTCAGAGGTCGAGATCAGCTGAATGTTGATGCCCGCCGCCGCCAGCGACGAAAACATCTTGGCGGCTACTCCGGGCCGGCCAATCATGCCTGCCCCAGCGATGCTAATTTTGGCCATCCGCTGGTCGACCATCACCTCGGCCTGGGAGATGTCGGTAGGGTTGCTGCGCAGGGCCGGGCCAATGGCTTCGGCTACCGCCTCGGCTCTGGCCAAATTCGCTTTCACCATGGTGAAGGCAATATCGTTGGTGTTGCCCTCGTGGATCGACTGAATAATTAAATCGACGTTTAGCGCCTGGTTGGCCAACTCGCCAAACAGCCGGGCGGCAATGCCGGGGCGATCGGGAATGCGCAGTAGCGCTACCTTGGCCTGGTCGGTATCAAACTCTACCGCGTCCACCGGGTGGGCCAGCTCTAGCCCTTCCAGGGGCCGGGGCTGGGGTCGGGGCGATACCACACGGGTGCCTGGCTCATCGGTCCAGCTCGATCGCACGACTAGCGTCACGCCGTAGTTGCGGGCAATTTCCACCGCTCGGGGGTGCAGCACCTTGGCTCCTAGGCTAGCCAACTCCAGCATTTCGTTGCTGGTGATTTCCTCCATCAGCTGGGCTTCGGGAACCAGTCGCGGGTCGGTGGTCAGAATGCCGGGCACGTCGGTATAGATTTCGCACTTTTCTGCCGCCAGGGCCGCGGCCAGCGCCACCGCCGAGGTATCAGAGCCGCCCCGACCCAGGGTAGTAATTTCTAAATCGGAGGTCTGGCTAATGCCCTGAAACCCAGCCACTACAATCACTTTGCCCTCACTGAGGTGGCGCTGTAGGCGATCGGTCTTGATCTTTAGAATGCGGGCGCGGGTGTGCTCGGCCTCGGTCACAATGCCCACCTGGGCCCCGGTTAGGGAAATCGCCTCCTGCCCCTGGGCGTGCAGGGCCATGGTCAGCAGCGCAATCGAGACCTGCTCACCGGTTGACAGCAGCATGTCCATCTCGCGATGGCTGGGCTGATCGGTAATGTCGGCGGCCAGCTTCACCAGACCGTCGGTGGTCTTGCCCATGGCCGACACCACTACCACCACTGAGTTGCCCGCCTCTACCGTAGCCCTGACCCGCTGGGCCACCGACTGAATGCGCTCCACGGTGCCAACGGAGGTGCCCCCATATTTCTGTACGATTAGCGCCATAGTGTTATCGTTTGCCTCCCGGCAAGGGTCAAGTACCTCTCCTAGGGGCGTCAGCGGCCTGCCCAGCCCCCACCGCCCTGGCCAAACCTTCTAGTGGCGGAGGTCACTAGACTTGGGGGCATAAGGTTTCCAAATTTTAGTCTCATATCACCACGCCAGCGCACTATCCCACGCTATTCAATGCCGAAGATTGCCGGGTAGGGGTATTAAAACCAGATCTGTCACTGTATCAGCCCAGCCCCTGTTAACGCCACCATCCAAGAACGTCTTGGTTCAATCTTGGTCAGGCCTTGGCCGGGTTAAAGGGATATAGCACAGGGCACAGTATTTAGCGGTATTCTGACTTATAACAAAAAGTAACAACTTGCTTCTCCAGTATTGCTATGCAGACTGTCCCCCGCTCTCCCAACTCCACCGCCATGGTTTCAGATACGGTTCTTGAAAACCCCTCTCCCACCGTTGAAGTGCCGCCGGTTACTCCTGGCAAACCCCAGGTGGTGATTATTGGGGGCGGCTTTGGCGGACTCTATGCCGCCCAGCAGCTAGGTCGGGCCGATGTAGAGGTGACGCTGATCGACAAGCGTAACTTTCACCTGTTTCAGCCGCTGCTATACCAGGTGGCGATGGGCGGGCTGTCGCCGGGAGATATCGCTTCACCCCTGCGCGGCGTATTGAGCGCCCAAAAGAATACCCGCGTGCTGATGGGCGAAGTTACCGATATTGCCCCCGAGCAGCAGGCGATTACCCTGAATGATGGCCGCAGTATTCCCTACGACAGCCTGATTGTGGCCACGGGCATGAGCCACTTCTACTTTGGCCGCGACGACTGGGCCGATGTCGCCCCCGGACTCAAGACCGTAGAAGACGCTCTAGAAATGCGGCGGCGCATCTTTGCGGCTTTTGAAAAAGCCGAGAACACCAGTGACCCAGACCTCAAAAAAAGCCTGCTGACTTTTGTGATTGTTGGGGGAGGCCCCACCGGGGTCGAACTGGCCGGGTCACTGGCAGAGCTGGCTTACCACACCCTACGCAACGATTTTCGCGATATTGACACGACTGACACCCGCATTCTGCTGATTGAGGGGATGGATCGGGTGCTGCCGCCCTTCCCGCCTGAGCTATCGGCCCGCGCCCGCGCCGATCTAGAGAAAATGGGGGTTGAGGTGCTTACCAAGTCCCTGGTGACCGATATCGCGGGGCACCAAATTACCCTCAGGCAGGGCGATCAGCTGACTACCCTACAGGCGGGTACGGTGCTGTGGGCGGCGGGGGTGCGCGATCCCGGTATGGGCGGGTTGCTGGCCGATCGCACCGGGGCTGAACGCGATCGCTCGGGCCGCGTGATAGTTAGCAACGACCTCAGCCTGCCGGCCCACCCCAATATTTTTGTGGTCGGCGACCTGGCCCACTTTGCCCACCAGGGCGATGGCGCAGCCTCTCCGGAGGGGAATCGTCCCCTGCCCGGTGTTGCCCCTGTCGCCATGCAGGAAGGCAAGTACGTGGCTCGGCTGATTCAAAAGCGGCTCCAAGCCAAGACGCTGCCGCCCTTCGAGTACAAAGACGGCGGCAGCCTGGCGGTGATTGGCCGTCACGCTGCCGTGGTCAACCTGCCCTGGGCCAAGCTCACTGGTTTTCCAGCCTGGTTTGTGTGGCTGTTTGTGCACATTTTTTACTTAATTGAGTTTGATAACAAACTGATGGTGATGACCCAGTGGGGGGCCAACTACCTGACTCGCAAGCAGGGGTCGCGCCTGATTACCGAGAAAGTGGTTGAGAAGGTCGAAGCCAGTCCCTCAGCTAGCTCCAGCTAGCCACCGCCAGCACCAAACAGCGGCAAAATAGCGCAATCGGGCGTTGGGCATTTAGCCTAGCGCCCGATCGCTTTAAAGCCCGGTGCAGGTTGTCCTGGCTCAACTTTTAACCCAACCTCGCAGCCGCTAATGTCTTAAGGAGTAACCTGCACAACTTTGCTATGACCATTAATTCCCAAGCATTGCCCGACTACGAACGCCACCTGCTGGCGGCTATGGCCTATTTTTTAGGGCGCGATCCAGAGGCACAGGCTCGCGCCTGCCTGTGCATGTACCTGCGCCAGGCGGAGCCGCGCATTATGGCCCAGCTGCGCTACTACGCCCACCAGATCTCCACTCAGACAGGACAGCGAGTCGAAGCCTACGATCTGCTTCAAATGATTGTCGAGACACCTGATGCGGTGACTACTGCCCTACCCCAGCTGGGTCGAGTGCACGACGAAAACCAGCCCGACGTATTTAGTTAGCGATTCCGCTAGTTAAGTTTCGCGATATCTGCTGATTTTGGGGCGTCGTCTGTGTATAGATCCTATCAGGCCGACCAGTGGAATTTATGATCGCGTCTTTTTTGCTACAGGGATTTTGGTTCAGGTCTGGTACTCGTTGGAGACAGTTTGCGGGACTGATGGGGGCAACCCTGGCAGTCAGCATGCTGCTGGCGGCACCGGAGTATCAGGCCCAGGCCCAGGCTAATTCTGCCGCCACCGTCACCGAAATTTTAGACAGTAACCAGGTCTACATTCAAAACCGCACAGCTCGGGTCAACAGCTTGGCTCAGCAGCGTCAGCAGGTTAGAACTCGAGCCGCCCGCACTTCGCTGCGATTCAACAGCGGGGCCGTCGCTCGCCTGGCCCATAACTCTAGCTTGGTAGTGGGGCAATGTGCCCAGCTTAACCGGGGTTTGCTGCTGGTTAACGGCACCCTTAACGGCTGCTCGACCTCTACTGTGGCTGGGGTGCGTGGCACAATTTATACCATTGAGGTGACCGACATGGGCAAAACCATTATTCAGGTGTATGAGGGCGAGGTGGTGATTAAGCGCAACCTCAACCCTAAGCCAGTGGACCCAATGGCAGATGGCTTTGACCCCCTCGATCCATCGCTTGATCCAGTAGTGCCCGTCACGGACCCGGTGGTGCCCTTTGTCAACCCGATGGAGCCGCCCGCCAGTCCCGGTCCCAGTCCGGTCATTGATCCTCCCGGTCCCAGCCCGGTTGATCCCCCCGGTCCCAGTCCGGTCATTGACCCGCCTACTACGGGGCCGGAGAACTCACCAGGGTTGGAGCCGCCTTTTGACCCATCTACCGAGCCGATTCCACCGCCCGCTACCTCCCCCCTTGGCATCAAGACTACCAATGGTCTTCTGGCTGCCGCACAATTTAAGCTCAAGCAAGATGGCCCGCTGGACAGCAGCGCCGACCCGGCCCCCGCTCTACCCGAGGCGACTACCGACGGGGAAACCGTAGACTTTACCGAGGATGACTTGCTGACGATCGCCGAGGGGCAGCAGGTCATTATTGAGGTCGGAGACGATCAGGCGGTGATTCTGGCCCTATCGCCGGAAGACTTTATTGACCTGCTGGAAGGACCGCTGATCGACGGCTTTGCGGTGGCAATACCGGGCATGGCTAACCTGCGACGATCCTTTGAGCAGCTGTTTCCGGGAGTGTTACTGCCCTACTACTGGGTGCCGCCGATACCTAGCCCGCTGATTCGTTTTCCCTTTCCGTTTTAGGGTGAGATCGATTTGGGGTAAGACTGATGATGTTAGGGGATATCTGTCGTGGTTAAGTCCTACCGCCGCCTATTTCAGCTCGGGCACGGGCTGATGGTGAGCTGGGCGGTGTTTGGGGCGATTGCCCTGGCCTCCCAGCACCCGTGGATTGTGCTGATTGAGGGGCAGGCTCAGTCGTTTTTGCTGCGGCTGCGGGGGGCGGTGCCACCTCCAGACGACATTGTGATCTTGGGCATCGACGAATACTCCCTCAGCCAGGGCGATCTGTACCGGGCCGACCCGGAGCGCTACCCCTTTTTGGCTCCGCTGGCGATCTGGCCCTGGCAGCGGCAGGCCTACGCCCAGGCGATCGAACAGCTGATGGCGGCTGGAGCGAAGGCGGTGGCCATTGATGTGCTGCTGGTAGACCCCAGCGGCTACGGCCCCGCCGATGATAATGCCCTAAACGAAACCCTGGCCCGGTGGGGCGATCGCGTCGTTTTAGCCGCCGCCTACGATGTATCGAGCAGCGACTTTGGCCTGTTTACCAGCCTGCTGGAGCCGATCTACAGCAGCCCGACCCAGGTGGGGTTGATTAACCTGGAGGCCGATGTGGACGGTAAGTACCGGGCCTTTCCCGATCGCGGGATTGAAGCCCTGCGGCAGACCCACGACTTTGTCGACGAGTTACCCTCCCTGGCCGGGGCGGCACTGGCTGCTGCCGACTACCTCCCACCCGATCGCCAGAGCCAGGAGCTATTTTTCTATGGCCCGGCAGGCATGTTTCCGGTGGTGTCGTTTGTGCAGGTGCTCGACCCCACCAACTGGCCCCTGATTGCCGACCAGTTTGAAGGCAAAATTGTGCTAATTGGCCCGATGGCCGAGTCGTTTCAAGACCGCAAGCGCACCCCCATCGACAACGCCATGCCGGGAATTGAGATTCATGCCCACGCCCTGGCCGCGCTGATGGAGGGCAAAACCATCGGTGCAGCCCTACCAAATCCGCTGGCGCAGGGGCTGTTGACGGCGATCGCGATCGGTGCGATTGGGCTGGGTCTGGGCTATCGCTTCACCCAGCCGGTGCCAAGGCTGGTGGGCTTTTTGGGCGCGATCGCCGCCTGGTGGGCGCTGGCCTACCTGCTGATGGTGCAGCGCGATCGCCTCATGCCCGTTGCCATTCCCGTGGCCTGCCTGGGCCTGGGGGGCGTCACCTATATTGCCACCGGAGCCGTCAGCAACCGACGAGAAGAACAGCGCCTGCGCCGCACCCTGGAGCGCTACGTCGCCCCCTCGGTGGCCCAAGAAATTCTCAACCAGCCCGAAGACTTCACCAGCCTTACCGTGGGCCAGCGACTTCAGGCGGCGGTGCTGTTTTCAGACATTCGCGGCTTTAGCCGCATTTCTTACCAGCTGGGGGCCGAAGAAACCGTCAGCCTGCTCAACACCTATTTAGATGTCATGGTGGCCGCCATTCTGGACTATCGGGGCACCATCGATAAATTCATTGGCGATGCGGTGATGGCTGAGTTTGGCGCGCCCAAATCCCAGGGGCCAGAGCAAGATGCCCTAGGGGCCGTATCGGCGGCTTTGGCCATGCGAAAGGTCTTAGCGACCCTGCGTACTACCCTTGAGGTTCAGGGGCTACCGCCGCTTTTTAACGGCATTGGCATTAGCTACGGCGAGCTGGTGGTGGGCAATGTAGGGTCGGTGCGGCGACTAGAGTACACCGCCATTGGCGACACCGTAAACGTCGCCAGCCGGATTGAGGGGCTCACCAAGATGATCGGCACCGATATTTTGATTACCCAACCCTGCTACGACCTGGTAAAAGACCACATCATCACCGTAGACCAGGGCACCCACGTGCTGGCCGGGCGCGAGCACGAAGCCGTTCAGGTCTATGGTGTTGTGGCCTTCAAGGGCGAAAGTGATGACCTCTACCACCAGGTGCAAAAAGACCTAGTTCATCACCTGCGTCAGCCGAAGGTGATCACCGTTCCGCCCCAGCCCACCTAATGTATGGCCACATCGATAACCCGGTTGCTGGCGAGGCCTAGCGCTTCTTCATGGCCAGGGTGAGGCCGTCGGCGATCGGTACCAGGCTGCTAACCACGCGATCGTCGTTGTAAATAGCCTCGTTAAAGGTACGCAATACGGCAGTGCGGCTGTCGGTTACGGCGGGATCGGCAACTTGACCTGACCACAGCACATTATCTACGGCGATCAGCCCGCCGGGACGCACCAGCTGGAGCGCCTGTTCGTAGTAGGTGGGGTAGCCGCTTTTGTCGGCATCAATGAAGGCAAAGTCAAAGCTGTTGGCCTCTCCAGCCTCAATCAGCTGAGTCAGGGTGTCGGCGGCGGGGGCAATGCGGAGGTCAATTTTGTCGGCTACCCCAGCCTGCTGCCAGTAGCGGCGGGCGATCGCCGTATACTCTTCACTCACATCGCAGGCGACCAGTTTGCCCTCGGGTGGCAGGGCCAGCGCCACCCGCAGGGCGCTATAGCCGGTAAATACCCCCACCTCCAGTGCCTTGGTGACCCCCAAAAGCTGCACCAGCAGCGCCATAAACTGCCCCTGCTCAGGGGCGATCTGCATTTGCGCCATCGGATGCTGGGCGGTTTCGTGACGCAGGGCAACCAGCACCTCGGGTTCGTGTACCGAGTGGTCGACCAGGTAGCGGTACAGGCGATCGTCGAGGTTGAGGGTTTGGTTGCTCATTGCCGCAGGGGTAGATGAGGGGACGGGGGCAAATAGGAAGAAAGTTAGCGGTTTTGCCGGGGCTAAACTAGATCTGCCTTACCATAGCACTGCGAGCACGAAGCCTGACTCGGTTAGTTTAGGGCGGCTGGGTGAGGCTAAGTCTTAGGCCTAGGGGAGAATACGGCCATGGACACAGATTCATCAGTAGTGCAAATTTCGGCCATGACCGGCTGGATTATTGGCGTTAGCCACAGCAAAGATCGAGGCTACCAGTGCTGGATCGTCAACCCCGATTTGGATGTGCTGAGCGATGGCACGTTTTATACCACCAGCAGCGCCGCAATGTCGGCGGGTCGGTCATTCGTAGAGCGCTATAGCTAGAAGCCAGCGGCTTAGCCAATCAGCAAGCCCTCTGGAAGCCGCAAAACTTTAAAGTAAACTAGCCCCGCTGCGATCGCCGTATAGGCCGTAGAGCTAGCCAACCCAACCAGCAAATTGCGCCGCCAGTCGGACTCGCGATCGCTGCTCACGACATCGGTTACGCCCCACTGCATCATTACCATACCCAGCACGTTTGAGAGCCAGTAGCCGATTACCGTAGCGGGCAACAACCACTGCCGATGCCCCAGGGTAACCAGGTAGGCAAACCCGTAGGCAATCGGCAGGTTAAAAATAACATCGTTCCACCAGGACAGGGGTGACAGCAGATACCCCAGCCCCAGCCAAACGCCGCCTCGCAGTCGCTTAAGCCACACCATACCGCGCGCACAAAACCCGTCTCATCTGCCTCATGTTACCGGGTAGGTCGGTCTTCATCGCCTGCTCAATCAGAAAAGACGGGACGGGAATAGTGGGAGCAGCCTGCACCGAGTAGCTCAGCAGGGTGCCCTGGCTGAAGTCTTGCAGGTGCAAATCGGCGGCAAAATGGGAAAAGGTACCCCGCTCCAGGCGAAACTGGATCGCCTCGCAGGTCGTCTCGACCACCTTAAGATAGACTTCGACCTGGGCTGTCAGCAGCATAAACCCCTTGCGCCCGACCTGGTAGAGACGGCGGTAGCGCTGGGTAGCCGTTTTCACGGTCTCGATCACTTCACTGTGGATAATGTTGGGAAAATACTGGGTCCAGCAGCTGTAATTGGTCACTTGAGGCCAGATTTGCGGCCGCGCTAAGGGTACGTACATATAAGCCGTTACGGCCCCGCCGTCCCGGCTAGTTTGAGATTTGAGCAACACATCTCCCCGCAGCAGGGCGACCTGATCACCAGAAGAAAACTGAGCTAGAAAATCCTTTACGGGTCTAACTTCGCCGATTACCTGTGCTTTGCTAACTACCACCGCTTTACTCCTCCTAAGGACGCGACCTGAACTCGATGCTGGGGACCGTAAGCCAGTCTACTGAAGACCGGAGTCAAAGACGGATTCCCTGGGGCGATCGCAAACCCAGCCCCATCGGCTACCTAGCTTGCTAACGTAGTAACGCTGAGTCATTCGGGCCAATGCTACCGCTGTGCCGCTGGTTTTTCTATTAAATGCCAGACAGTTCTGAGGTATGGGAGAAGCGGTAGTATCATTACGGTGCTTTTACTAAGGGCGTCAGTATTCTCCCGTAGCCCGGTGAAAGCTTTACAAATGGAGTCATCGCTGCTATGGGTCGTCGTCGCTATCCGCTGCAATTGCTCACCAAGCTGTTTTTAGCCGCCCTAGGGTTAACGGCCATCGTGTGGATATTGCGAGGTCTGTCGGTGCTGGCCTTTTTGCCAGGGCTGGTAATCTGGCTGCTCATTTTGATCTGCTTTGGCCTGGGCATTATCAGCAGCCTGCAGCGGATTCGCTAGCATAGCGTTGGCCACTGCGCTGAGGACACAGGTCACGGCCACGAGCTGAAACTGAGGTGACGCAGCAGCGTATAGCCCTCAGTTGCGGCGATTGATCTTAAACGAGTCAAATGACGGGGGCGACGCTGGCGGTGGTTGCATTCCCCAGGGGCGGCTAACGGTGCCTCGGTGGCGCAGGGCGCTGAGATTGACCTGCGCCCCCACCGGCACTAGCAAAATGAGCCCATACAATGCCCCCAAATTGAGGCCGAGAGCCAGCACCAGCCCGTAGGTAAAATTCTGGCCAGCCAGCCAGGCCAACCCCCAGTACCGCAGCCCCAGGCCAACTAGCCCCAGCAGCAGTACCAGTCTGACGCCGGGCCACAGGGGTAGCACTGATACCCAGCGCCGGGGGGCCAGACGATATATCACTGCCAACCCAGCGGCGATGCTAACTAGCGCGATCGCCCAGCGCCCCAGCCGCCACACCCCTGCAGCTAGGCCGGGATCAGCTGCAGCCCCTCCAATCAGGCTAAAGACCAGCCCGGCCAGAACCAGACCCAGGAGCGTAATCCCCCAGGGCAAGAGCCGGGTGCGCCAGTTTGCAAACCGGCTCTTGCCGCCGTAGGCAACAGCGACGAGCTGAACCAGCTTTTGACTACCGGTGACTAAGCACAGCCAGGCCCCTAAGCCCAGGATGCCCAGCCCCCAGCGGCTGAAAAGACTGGTGCTGGCGTCTAGGTTGGTGGCCTCTATAAGGCTGGCCTCTATAGGGCTGGCGTCTACAGGGCTGGCGTCTACAGGGGCGATCGCCAGACTGGTTAGCAGCCCGTGGGCCAGTTGCAGTACGCCTGAAGGCAGCGGTGGAGCCTGATACTGCTCCAGGTGCAGTATCACAAAGCTGATCCCCAGCAGCCCCAGCAGCCAAAGAAACGCGATCGCAGCGGCCACCTCAGCCCAGCGCGATCGCGCCGCCTGTAGCCACACCTCTCGCCAGAGCTGGCCATTGCCATAGATAGCCAGCGGGCTGGCCCAAACAGCAGGACGAAGGTAATACAAGAACCGCTTAATCATGGCCCCTATCTTGCCATAGGTATAGACCTTCAGCATGGCCTCTGGCGAGAACCGTTAGGCGCGGTAAACGGGGAGAGTAAAACAGAAGGAGCTACCTTCGTCGGAGGACGAGTCAACCCAAATCTGACCGTAGTGAGCGCGTACAATTCGCTGACAGAGGGCCAGCCCCAGCCCGTAGCCCTCCTGGGTAACATCGCGCTGGAGGCGATAGCTTTCTTCAAAAATCTTGTCGCGGTTCTCGACTGGAATGCCAGGCCCGGTGTCGGCCACCGAGACCTGCACCTTTTGAGTTGTGCGGTGAAGCACGACAATGGAGACCTTACCCTGCTGAGGAGTGTACTTAATAGCATTGTCGAGCAGGTTGGTAATCACCCGTTTGACCTGGGTGCCGTCGGCGTAAACCGTCGGCAAATCTTGAGGAATTTCAGTGGTCAATACCTGCTGCTTCTCGCCCAGCCGATTTTGAAATGCCTCTACCACCTCCAGGCAAATCGCCGTTAGATCGAGCTCCTGGGGCACAAGCTGAAGCTCCATTGAAGCCCCTCGGGCGGCCTTGAGAATGTCGGTGATCATGCGGTTGATGGCCCGGATTTGAGTCTTCGCATGCTTGAGCAGCTGGCCGGTAAGCTCGGGCTTGAGGGTAAGGGTACGGGCCTGGTTGGGGGCATAGCCTAGCTCTAGGGTTTCGATCGCGATGGAGGCGGCCGTGAGCGGGTTGCGCAGATCGTGGGCCATCATGGCAATGATGCGATCTTTGAAGCGCAGCTGAGCCTCAAGTTCTTCGCGAGTTTGATTGAGCCGAAAGATTTCATCGGAGAGCTTCATCAGCTCAGCCGAATAGCTAAGGGGATTGTCTGGCTCGCCCAGCGGGTCGCCATGATTAGGATCGGCGTCTGCCAGCTTGACGGCATCGAGGTACTCCTGCTGCCACTTGGGCCACCATCGCTCAAGCTGATTGACAATATCGCTACCGGCTAGCATCTGCTCCGGGGCCGGAGCAATTTTGATCAGGGCGGGGCTAGCCACCAGCTTGTAGTGCTCGGCCAAATAGGGCTGCTCGCCAATATCAACCACGTCTAGGTTGAATTCAAAGTGAGCTTCCAGGGTTTTCAGATACTGCCTAATTTGGCGCATCTGCCGGGCCAGGCTGGGCCGCTTATCGATAAACAGCAGCAGTTTGAGGGGCACCCGAACGTCGTCAAAGGAAGTGGAGGAACCCTCCATCACTGTCTCCTAAAAGTCTGAAAACCAGTTTCTACCTATGATTTTACCCTGACTACTAGGCTCTCTACAGCCTAATTTGAGTACTTCTCTAGGCTTCTAAAAAAGACTAGGCTGCTCTAAAGGACTAGGCGAAGAACCAAGGCGATCGCAACCAGTTGCCAATCTGTCCTATGGGAGGATGCGCCTTTCAGCCATTGGCTTGAAACTATATCTAGCGGCAAACCACTGTGCAGTAGATGCGATCGCCCTGGGGGCAAGCGTAAAACTACGGCTATACCAGCCCATCCGCCAACCGAATCTAACCACTAACAAGAGTTGTTACGGTTCGCGCTAAAACAACGGGCCAGGTGGCCGGGTTCTACTACATTTAAATTAGGGTCAAAGACCTGAAAGGGCCATAGAGCGGCCTTTTAGAGTGCTGAGAGAAGGTCGAGGAAAGACTGAGCCGTCGCTGTTGCGTAGTCTTCTCTATGGCTAACTAGCACGTCGAAAATTTAGACGAAAGGGGGTAAGGAAGTGGGTATTAAGATGTTGAAATCCAAGCTGTTTTCCTCCCTGGCAAAATCATTTTTGAACCAGGGTCAGAATCGCGATCGCCACCCCCGGTCATATCTGTTTGTCGGTACGGCGGCCGTCGCGGCCCTAGGTATCATTGCGCCAGTTCAGGCCCAGAGCACCTTTCAAGGCGATTTAGACGTGGCTGTAGCTCAAACCACCACCGCGCTGCCTGAGGCCGGTCGCTACCTGTTTGGCCAGGTGCCTCAGCCCGACAAAATTGGGCAGGGCTACGTAGTCCTTGAACGCACGGGCGATCGCGTCTATGGCGCGCTATATTACCCCAGCTCATCCTTTGACTGCTTCTACGGCCAGGTAGAAGGCACCGATCTGGCGATGACCATCGTGAATAGCTACGATCAAGAGGCCTACCCCTATAGCCTGGCTCTGGCCGACGGTCCTGCAGTGGCCACCAGTGAAACCAATGGTGATTTAGCTCCCTTTGGGCTAAGCGGCTTCTTTGCCCTTGACACCCTTAGCGACAACGATCACCGCATGCTCGATGTGTGCCAAGCAGCTGTGGCTCCGGGTCAGTAGCGCCGGGCAGTAGGGCTGGTCTAGTAGAGCTGGGCAAAGTTGGGCCAGTCGTTACCCAGTTGACGGTTCAGCCGGGAGGGCTGGTCTATGCTTGAAGCTCCTTTAGTATTATTGTTGCAGATCGCGTGAACGCAGCAGAACAGGCCAACAGCATCGAGTTCGCCAGCAAAATAGCCGCCGTGGTAGGTCTCTTCAAGACAGAGTTGCCTGACCTGCGGGCCGACCTCAAACCCTGGGCCAACGACCCTGATACTCGTGATCTCGTTGATCCCGACTCAATCGATTTGGGCTTTCACTTCCCTGGCGTAAGTCGGCTCTTTCAGTGCCGCAGCCTGCTGGTTCAAATTCGCCTGTACACCGACCCAGAGACAGGCGATAGCCAAAGTGCCTGCCCAGGGAGCGATCGCCGAGTTATCGGCCTCGACCTGGCCGGCTTCGATCACCGAGGCAGACGCTGGAGCTTGTCCACCATCGACAGCTGGGACTTCTCGGGAGACGTTACCCCCGACCCTACCTGCCGAGAGCGACTGCGCCGCTGCTGCCGCCAGGTATTTGCCTTGTTTAATACGCCATCAAAAATGACCTAGCGCCACTAGGCTTCGGCTGATCTCAACCTCAAATCCTTCGCTTCGAGCCGACATTCCGCACTTCCAACTGGCACATTGGATATTTGGAACGAAAGCGTGAGGATCACAGCAATTTTCTCCGACCATATTTTCATTGTGCGGAATGTGGGTTCGAGGTCAGCTAACGACCATTACTACCAGCTAGTCTTGAGGCCCTGTAGCCGTATCGTCTCTTGCAACACTCCCATATAACCATTGGGGATCACCTCTGTCGGGTCGCTGACCGGTGCATCGGCAGACATTAGCCAGCCAGCCGTCACCCCTGCGGCGGCCCCCGCCTGCCACTCACCGTAGTGGATACGGGTTGAGGCATTGGCAATGTGGGTCGTGGCCATGGCCTTGCCGCCCATCAGCAGGTTATCGACTCCCTGGGGAATCAGGCTTTCCAACGGAATTTCTACCGGTTTAACGCGGGGCTCCTGGGCCGGAGCACTAACTGCTTCTCCAGAGGGTAGCCAGTTGCGGTAGCGGCAGCCGTGGATATCGATCGCGTAGTGGGTGAGGCCCACGGCGGTAGGACTAAAGTTTCGCTGACCAGAAAAGTCGTAGCGGAGATCGTTTTCACGAATCACAAACTCAGCTTGGCCATAGGCAGCGCGGCCCACAATACGTCGCCCTTCACGAAAGTAAGGCACCATACTGAGCCCCGATAGCGTACCCATTGGGCTTTCGTCCCCGTAGAGATAGGCCAGAGGATAATTTGGACTAGACTGAGTTTCAAGCAGCCAGTGGGCAAAGGCAAGGGCATTTTCTTCGCCAAACTTGAGGGCCGACTGCGACAGCCCCCCCATCCAGTTTTGATGTTGCCCAGAGGTTTCTAGGGCAGCCGCGTTGAGCACTAGGGGTGGGTCCATCCAGTTCCAGTCGTTGCCACGGTTCCAGTTGACCATGGTGATATCGCCAGGGGCAGGGGTGCTGGTGTAGGGGTTGCTGCGAGTTTGGCTGACAATGCGACGATAGTTGAACAAGCTCTTGCCTGCAAAAAACGGGAACCCCTCTAAATCAAATGAAGCTCGATGTTCGTGGAGACCGTAGGTGGGCTGGAGCCGCGATAGAGCCGCTAGGCTGTCGCCCCCGTCGTTGTGAATGCCGATCGCAAACGGGTAGGTAAAAGCCTGGGTACAGTCAGGGTTGTCGAATGCGGCGGCATTCGGCTCGCCTGTGGTGGCTTTCGACTCAGACCCCAGGCGATAGGGCACTTTGGCCCAGGCCACCAGCTCGCCGGTATCGGTGGCGTCAATCACAATCATCCGCTGACCGGGAGGAGCCTGCAGTTTAACGGGCACGCGATCGAACTCGGCGGTGGGTGACCAGCTGTACCAGTGGGCTAGCTCCTCAGATAGCCGTCCCTTCGGTCTGTAGCCAGAATCTTTGGGAATCCGCCGCACCCCATATACCGCCGTAATGCGGCGACCTGTAGCATCGAACTCAGCTCCCTTGAAGGCCGTCATGGTGGCCCAGCGGCTAGCGGGGGCACTGGGGTTGGTGTCGACTAAAAACTGTTCGGCGGCATTGGCCCCTACCTGGGGTAGAAAGCAGAGGGTACCCACCCAGCAGCTGTTGATGTCGGCCACCGATCGCGATTTTCCGCTGGGACTCCAGTCCGGCAGCTCAGCTACCTGCTGCTGAATGCGCTGGCGAAATCGCTGCCAGCTAGGCGATAGGTTGTTGGCCTGGCGCATTCTCAGTGATTCATCTAAAGCCGATACCCCCTGAGCGCTGATCTGGCCCCCTAACCAGGGCGCAACTTCAATCAGGCAGGTAGTAGCACCCGTGGCCATGGCGTGGGTCGCCGCCGCAACTCCTCCAAGAGAGCCCCCCACTACGACCACCTGACATTCCCAAACGTCTTCAAACGTGGGCAAAGGGGAGACCTGAGGCCGACCATTAAAAACCAGAGGTTGGGGCACCTGGGACAGCCTTAGGGCTGCAGTAATCTCGCCGCCTGCCCCAGGTGACGGGGTAGGCGACCAGCGGGATGCGTTCAGCCCGGCGATGGCCCCTACCCCAAACATAACGACAGCTAGACCCGATAGATTTCGCCATCGGTTTTGCCATTGAATGTGCCGTTTAATCTGCCTGCGATCGCCCTTCACATTAAAGCCCTGCCAAAATTAGTTGACGCTGCCAAGGTTTTAGCACACCTTTTCTAAGTGCGATCGCCCTTTGGCATGCTCTGTTACAGGCTGCACCAGGGCCAGATGAACCTGGTAAAGTAGCCACAGATTTGCTGTATGTAGCCTGCCCCTATGACCCCCGACCCAACCGTTACCTCACCTTCCTCTACTGCCGATCCGGTGTTCTACACTGCTGCTGATCTACCAGCCGCCGCAGAGACTGCACCGCTCCTATCGGTAGAAGCGGTGCAAACATACCTGAATCGGTCGAGGGCATCGGTGTACCGCTACGCCAACACCGATGCCAAAATGCTCAACCCCCCCTACGATCAAACTAAGCTTAACCCTGAAGTGCGCCGCGATAAAGATGCCCCCCTGGAGTTTCACCCCCAGGAAGTGCGGCGATTTGCGGAGGAAGTGCTAGGCCTGCACCCCACCATTCAGATACAGCCTGTCGAAGCAACCCTCACCCACGATCTGATGCGCCAGATGCTGCAAGAACTGCGAGCGATTCGTGAGCTGCTAGAGGGGCAAGGGAAGTAGAAAGAGCAGGGGTATGAACGCAGGGGGAATGGAGAGATGAGGGGATGGGGAGGGATTCCAGCCGGAGTGCTTAGAACTTGGTGGGATAGGCAATCTGCCTGTCCTCGCTGGGCAGGCGAGATGCTTGCCTCCCAATGGGTTTGATAATTCACCCGCGAAAGCCTTATCCCCCTCACTTCCCCATCTCCAGAGTAATATCCGTAATTCTCTCAAACGGTCGGGAATGCTAGATTTAGGAGTGGTTTAAACCTGTAGGCTAGAGCTAGCCACAAGTTAAGCCCTGGGGTTGAGCAATGTCATGGATTGATTGCTATAACCTTTGCATATGGTTGTAATGGAACCATTTTTCACCTCAATGTCGTCGATAATCTCGTCCATGGCGAGCGCACGATACTGGTGGTCTCAGCCGAGACCTACCGATGATGGTTGGATATGTGGGACTGTCTGAGCTTTTGTGGCTCTGCCCCAGCCTCAGACAGCTGTCCCTTGTTGATCTCTGTTATTGCATGTATGGATTCTGCCAGTCAACCTGACACCCCTGCGGGGGAACCTCCTAGTCCTTCATCCAGTGTGTTGGGCGTCTTAATTGCGGTCTTAACGCTAACGCTACCGCTGTTTATGGTCGCCCATTTTTCATCAGCTACAGCAAATCTTGAACGACCACCTGCCTTTGTGGTACCTGCTTCGGCAGGGCGTTGAGACCGCACCCAAACCACTGGTACCCCCGTGATCAATCCATCTGTATAAAGCTGGGGCAAAGCTTTAGCTTCTACCTACGCTACCCCCCAAAGTTGCGGGGCCGTGGCTCAAACCTTGCGGAAAATGGGCCACCGCCCCGTAGAATACTATGTCGAAAGGGCACTTGCTAGAGCCTGCCGTTCTTTGCGTGCGAGGCTCTAGGCTTGCTGCCGTTTCTGTGACGTTAATTTATTATCCATTGGAGTATCGTTGTGGACCTATCCCGTATTCCAGCCCAGCCCGAGCCTGGACTGCTCAATGTGCTGGTTGAAATTGTTGGTGGCAGCAAAAACAAGTACGAATTTGACAAAGATCTAAACGCCTTTATTCTTGACCGGGTGCTGTTTTCGTCGGTGAAATATCCCTACGACTATGGCTTTGTGCCCAATACCCTGGCCGATGATGGCGATCCCCTCGACGGCATGGTGCTGATGGATGAGCCGACTTTTCCGGGCTGCGTGATTGCGGCGCGGCCCATCGGCATGCTGGAAATGATCGACGGCGGCGATCGCGACGAGAAAATTCTCTGCGTACCTGCTGAAGACCCCCGCTATACCAACGTTAAATCGCTGGATGACGTGGCTCCCCACCGGCTAGACGAGATTGCCGAATTCTTCCGCTCCTACAAAAATCTGGAGAAGAAGGTAACCGAAATTTTGGGTTGGCAAAATGTCGACAAGGTTGCGGCTCTAGTCGAGCAGTGCGTAGCCGCAGCTAAGTAAGACTGCATTCTTTAAAGGCTAAAAGGGCGCTGCTTAGAGTTCTAAGCAGCGCCCTTTTATGGGTTGGAAAAACTCGTTTGAAGGTTTATTTCCATCGGTTTAAACCGGAGAAATTAGCCCCTCAGCTTTAGTAGAGTTCTTCTTCCTGGTGAGTCATGATGGTGCAGTCGGAGGTGGGATAGGCAACGCAAGTTAGCACATACCCAGCACCAATCTGGTCATCATCCAGGAAAGACTGATCGGATTGATCGACGGTACCAGCCGTGATCTTACCGGCGCAGGTGGAGCAAGCCCCAGCCCGGCAGGAGTAGGGAAGATCTAGGCCCTGCTCTTCGGCGGCATCAAGAATGTAGGTATCGTCATCAACGTCGATGGTTTGGTTGAGCCCTTCGGCCTCGTTCATCAACGTAACCTTGAAGGTTGCCATGGTGCTATCCTCTCGTCAAATACAGATTCTACGTCGATCTCTAAACTACAGAACAGCCTGGGGATAAGGTTTCCAGGATTTGCTCTGAGCAGATCTAACACAATCTTGATACTACGGGAAAATCTGAAGACTGTCTTGTCTTTTTGCGGCTTGGCTGAACGGGATTCGTAATCAAACCGATTAGTAATGGATTGGTTTGCTTATGGGTTTCAGGATCCCAAACGATAGGTGGTGGCCATAAGGCTGATCGACGCTCCGTAATTTGAGTAGATATGGCCTATAAACCTATAAAAATGGGGCAGGCTGATTTTTAGCCTGTCCCAATCGTAGGTGTAAAGCAGAGGGCTGAATTTCGACTTTAGCGATCGCCTCGACATGATTTTCGTCATGCTAACCCGCATGACTGATTGCCAGGCGTAGGGGTAAGAGTAGAGCTTTAACCCAAAACCTTGAGCGGCCCTTTCCCCTGACGCCTTTCACTCTGTGCCCTTGCCCCTAGCGCTAGGGTTTGCGGTTGCTCTCAGCCACCTGAAGGTTGAACTCGGCCTGGGTTAGCAGGGCTGCGACTTGGCAGGCGGCGTCAGGGGGAAGGGCTGGCTGGCTTTCCGATAAAAAATCAAGGTAGCCATTAAAGGTACTCAGGATGATTTGCTTGTTTTGCAGCATGGTTGATCTCCTCAAAAATGCTTGGCGTACGGACAGAATCTGCCCCATCATAGAAGCTGCCTAACCCCGATCGCTAATGTCGTTATACTGAAAATCCGCTGAATATCCGTTAATGTGGCTGTTTGCAAAGGACATTGGGGCTACATCCATGGCCGATTTAGTGTTGTTTTGGCACCGTCGCGACCTGCGCCTGGGCGACAATATGGGGCTGAGCGCGGTGCGCGATCGCACCGCCCAGGTGGTTGGTGTATTCTGCCTCGATCCCGGCATTCTCCAAAACGGTGACGTGGCCCCAGCTCGAGTGGCCTACATGATCGGTTGCCTGGAAGCGCTACAAAAGGCCTACGCTGAGGCGGGCGGACAGCTCCTGATTCTCCAGGGTGACCCGCGCCAGAAAATTCCCGCCCTAGCCCAGGCGCTAGAGGCCGATGCGATTTATTGGAACCGCGATGTAGAGCCCTACTCGCGCCAGCGCGACACCTGTGTTGCCGAGGCACTCAAGCAGGCGGGCATAGAGTTTCACACCACCTTTTGGGATCAGCTGCTGCACGCGCCGGGAGAAGTACGTACCGGGGCAGGTGATCCCTACACTGTTTACACACCCTTTTGGCGCAACTGGGTTAAGCAGGCTAAGGCCGATCCGCTGCCCGCCCCGACAGACTTAAAATCCCTAAACGACAAGCAAACTGATGCGGCCCAGCAGGTAGGCTGCATGAACCTACCCAGCGCTGAAGATTTGGGATTTATTTGGGACAATGGCTTCCCGATCGAGCCGGGAGAGCAGGCGGCGCTGGCTCGTTTAGAGAAATTCTGTGACGACAATCGCGCCATTGCTACCTACGACGATCAGCGCAACTTTCCTTTCATAGACGGCACCTCGCGCCTCAGCGCGGCGCTGAAGTTTGGGGCCGTGGGTATTCGCACCGCCTGGGCCGCCGCCGATGCCGCCTACAGCCGCTGCCGCAGCGACGAAACCCGCGACAACGTACAGACCTGGCAGCAGGAACTGGCCTGGCGCGAGTTTTACCAGCACGTGATGTACTTTTTCCCGGAGCTGGCCGACGGCCCCTACCGATCGCCCCTCAAAGACTTTCCCTGGGTCAACAACGAAGACCACTTTGCCGCCTGGTGCGAGGGGCGCACTGGCTACCCGATTGTCGATGCCGCCATGCGTCAGCTCAACGAGATGGGCTGGATGCACAACCGCTGCCGCATGATTGTGGCCAGCTTTCTGAGCAAAGACCTGATTATTAACTGGCAGTGGGGCGAGAAATACTTTATGCAGCATTTAGTGGATGGCGACCTGTCGGCCAACAACGGCGGCTGGCAGTGGAGCGCCTCTAGCGGCATGGACCCCAAACCGCTGCGGATTTTTAACCCCGCCAGTCAGGCCCAAAAGTATGACGCAGAGGCCGAATATATTCGCCAGTGGGTGCCCGAACTCAGGTCGCTGGATACTGGAGCCCTGGTGACAGGGAAAATTGCGGCGGGCGATCGCGGCGACTACCCGGCCCCCATTGTCGATCACAAAACCCAGCAGGCCTTATTCAAAGACAAGTACAAAGCCCAAAAAGCCTGATCCCGCGTCCTATTTGACGCGGTCTCTATCGTCGTCGCCTGGGCCTGACAATGCTAAACAGCAGCCACAGGCCAAAGAAGCTGGCCGCCGCAAACAAAATAATGCTGAGAATCTGCCCTTGAGGCGACTGGCGGCCAGTGGCGACGATTGCCGCTCCCACGATCAGAGCGGCCACCACAATGCTAAAAGACTGACGGTTAGAGGCCTCGTCGAGGCTGCGGCGCAGGTCATCGACGCCCTGAATATTGAGGTTGAAGGTGAGCTGCTCCGAGCTGAGGCGATCGAGCAAGAAGCCCACCTGCCGGGGCGAGCTCAGCGACAGATTGCGAAATTCCAGCCCCGTACGCAGCAGCGCCAGCAGCGGATTGTCCCCCACTAATTGCTGTCGGAACAAGTCGGCCATCAGTGGCCGCACTTCATCAATTAAATTGACGCCGGGGTTAAACTGGCGGGCCGCCCCCTCCAGGTTGGCCAAAGATTTGGTAAACAGCCCCACATTGGCGGGCCAGCGCAGGTTGTTGCGAATGCCCGCCGCCAGAATTTCGCCAAAAATTTCGGCGGTGTTGATCTGCTCCAAACTCAGCCCATAGTAGCGGCCCAGTAGCCGGGTGTAGTCGCTCTCTAGCCGGGCCAGGTTAACCGGCTTCAGGGGTTCGGCCAGCTGCAGAGTAAGCTGAGCGCACCGCTGAGAATCGCTATTGACAATGGCCAGCACCATTTCAGTCATAGTGGTGCGGGTACGCGGATCCATGTGGCCCATCATGCCGCAGTCTAGCAGGGCCAGACGACCATCTTCCAGGTAAAAAATGTTGCCGGGGTGAGGGTCGGCGTGAAAAAAACCATCGATAAAATACTGCTTGAAGAAGGCCCGAAACAGCAGGGTAGTGGCTTTTGCCCGCAGCCCCACGCTGTCGCTGTGGACATCTTCGACTCGTAGGTCGGCCTTGAGCAAGGGGGTGCCCTCTAGCCACTCCATCGCCATAATTTTAGAGTTAGTGAGATCCCAGTAGATCTCCGGCACAATCAGCTGACTGGCGTCGTACCAGGCGCTTTTGGAGAGGTTGCGCCGCAGCTGATCGGTATAGGCTGCTTCGGTGGTGAAGTCGAGTTCGGCATTGAGGGCATCGGCAAATTCTTCAGCCAAATCGACCACGTTGTAGCGCTGGCCAAACTGAGTTGCCGACACCAGTCGAGCAATGTCGCGAATCAACGTCATGTCGCGCTCGACCTGACGCTCAATGCCGGGGCGCTGCACCTTGAGAGCTACCTGCTTACCATCCTTGAGTACGGCCTTGTGGGTTTGGGCAATGGATCCAGCGGCGATCGCGCGATACTCCAGCCGCTCAAACAACTCCTCCGGGGATTGGGCCAGGTACTGGCGAATGTGGATCTCAATCTCCTGAGGATCCACCGGGGGAACCGTACTCTGCAGACTGCTGAGTTCTTCGATGTAAGCCGGGGGCATGAGGTCGGGACGGGTACTCAACAGCTGCCCCAGCTTGACGTATACCGGCCCTAGGTCGGTCAATATATTGCGCAGCACCGCCGGGGGCGGCAGCTCGGGCTCGTCGGCTTGCCCCCCGGCTAGCAGCCGCCGCATGTAGTCCCAGCCGTGGCTAAGCACGACTTCGACGATTTCTCTTTGCCGGGTCAAACGAGACGATGAAACCATTGGAAACTGGGATACAGGTTGATCGATGCTAACGCACTGGCGTTAAGGCTTTATCAATTGAGGCTGATCTAGGCTGAGCTGGTTCAAGTGACTATTGATAAACCAGCGGCAGGGCAGCATTCACCCGGTGTTATGATGCTTGGGCGCTGTCGGTTCTGGTGGGGATCAGCCACCGGAGGCAACGGGGAAAGTGCAGTGTAAGCCTGCCGCTGTCCCGCAGCTGTAAGGTAATTTTGGATTTTAGATTGTCGGTTTTGGATTACAGACAGCTGCTTCAAAACCTAATAATTACGAACCCAAAATTCACCGAGCCAGAATGCCCGCCGACCGCATCTCTGTTTTTCGCTGTTCTTTCTTCGTCTGCGAGGTACGGATGAATCATTGCGCTATGGCCTTGGCATCAATCAGGGCTGGTTTACGGTCGAATTTGGTCGGTCGTAGTACTGTGGGCGCGATCGCCGCCCTGCTGCTGCTGCCCCTGCCCAGTCTGGCCCACCACCCGCTGGGGGGTCGAGTGCCCGCCACCTTCGCGGATGGCTTCTTGTCAGGCCTGGGGCACCCCGTGATTGGGCTCGACCATCTGGTTTTTGTGGTGGCCGTAGGCCTGCTAGCGGCGGTCAGCACCTGGGGCATTGCGATCCCCATCGTCTTTGTGCTGGCCGCTATGGTCGGCACGGGGCTGCACTTAGCCGAGATCACGCTACCGGCGGCTGAACTGGTCATCGCTGGATCGGTACTGGGGTTTGGCGTACTGCTGGCGCTTAAGAATCGACCCCAAAGTCTCGTCATTGCGGGGCTGGCTGCGATCGCGGGGCTATTCCACGGGTTTGCCTACGGCGAGGCGATTTTTGGGGCTCAGACTATGCCGTTAGTGGCTTATCTAGCAGGTTTTACGGCAATTCAGATCACAATCGCGATCGCGGTTTTTTGGGCTGGGCGACAGCTAGCCCAACGTACCCACACGGCTTTTGTGCAGCGAGCCGGGCTAGTGATCTGCGGCGTTGGCGCAACGTTTTTGGCGACGGCGTTGCTAGAGACCGTACTGCCGGTTTAGGCGATAAGTATCGCCCATAGAGATGCTGGGGGAGGCTAGCGATCGCTTTTCAACCCCTGCTTCACCGGGTCAAACCCATTCGGAAAGTGCGTTTCTTGGGGATCGTAGTCTGCTGCGGCCAAAAAGGCTCCCGTCAGGTTAGCCGTTTTCAGATTAGTGCCGATTAGCATGGCCCCCCGCAGGTCGGCCTCGGTTAGGTTAGCCTCGGCCAGATTGGCGTAGCTGAGGTCGGCCCCTCGCAGGTTAGCGCCAGTCAAGTCGCTGCCGCTGAGGTCGGCGTAGCTGAGGTCGGCCCCCTTGAGATCAGCCTCATTGAGGTCAACCTCTGAGAGAATGACACTGCTAAAGCTGCGCTGCCCGGTGGCGTAGGCCTGCAGCAGGTCTGAAGCAGTGGCAATATCGGCAGCAGGGGCAGGTTGAGTCATAGCAAATGTGGGAATAAACCTCTTCAAGCTTAGAGGCAGACTGCTGGGGTACACCACAGTTGTAACCATCCTTTAGCTCCGCAGGGTGACCTTAAACTGCTTTTCTAATACGGCGCGTACCTTTTGGTGGACGGGGTCGACGGTATCATCGGTAAGAGTTTGGTCTGGGGAGCGATAGATTAGGCGAAAAGCCAGGCTGCGCTGTCCCTCGGGCACGGTTTCACCCCGGTATTCATCGAATAAATCGACGGACTCCAGCAGTTTGCCACCGGCTTTGGTCATGGCGCTGGTCAAGTCAGCCACGGGCACCTCTAGGGGAGCGTAGAAAGCCAGGTCGCGATCGCTGGCCGGGAAGGTTGAGTAGGCCGCAAACTTGGCCGACTTTTGCAGTACCGGTATCAGGCAGGTCTCCAGCACCGACCAGTTGAGCTGAAACACGTACACCTCGGCGGGTAGCTGGCGCTGCTGGCGCAGTTGGGGGTGCAGCTGGCCAAAGCGGCCTAGCTCTAGCCGACCCCGCACCCATAGCGACGCTGTGCGACCGGGGTGAAAACGCGAGTCGGTGCTGTCGGCCCGGTAGTCGACCGTCAGACCCAGGCGATTAAACACGCTGTCTAAAATGCCCTTAGCCTCGTACCAGGTTAGGGGCTGATCTTGGCCGCTGGTCACCCACTGGCTCGATCGCCCGTCGCCGCCGACAATGCCGCCTACGGCCTCGGCCTCGTGGATGCCCTCGTCGTCTTGCCAGAAAATGTGGCCAATCTCGAAGCCGTTGAGGGGGCCGTTGCCCTGGTTGAGGTTGAAGGCGTAGGCCTCGATCAAACCGTCAATCAGATCCTGGCGCAGGGCAGAATATTCAGGAAATAGGGGATTGGCCAGTGTAACCTGGTGATCGCTAGTTGGCTTGGTCAGTGAGTAATGCAGCAGCTCGGTCAGCCCCGCTGCTCGAAAGGCCGCCCGCAGCCGACGGCGCAGGGCCGCCTCCACCGAGAGGTAGCCACCTACCGCCCTGAGGGGCAGAGTATCGGCAAAGTGGTTGTAGCCGTAGAGGCGAGCAATTTCTTCGATTAAATCAACCTCGCGCTCCAGGTCGCGATAGCGGTAGGGGGGCACCGTCACCGCCCAAACGCCTGCGTCGTCGGTCGAGATCACATGGCAGCCCAGCGTTTCAAGCAGCTGCTGAATAGTGCTGGGGGGCAACTCTTGAGGCGTATCCCCCAGATTGACAACTTTCCCCAGCAGCTGAGCTACCCGGCCCAGCCGTAGGGTAAGCACCCGTTCGGGAATAGTCGCACCGAGGGCTGTAGTGCCTGTGGTTTGGGCAACCACAGTAGCCCCAGCCAGCTCTTGGAGCAGCTGGAGGGCGCGATCGCAGGCCAGCCCCAGCTCGGCTGGGTTCACCCCGCGCTCATAGCGGGCCGAGGCTTCGGTACGCAATCCCTGGCTGCGGGCTGATTTACGAATCGCCGCCGCATCAAAAAAGGCGGCCTCTAGCACAATGGCCTGGGTGCCATCGTGAACCTCCGTGGCTTCGCCGCCCATCACCCCGGCCAGGGCCACAGGCCGATCATTGGCGGTAATCAGCAGCGTTTCTGGCTGGAGCTCGCGCTTCTGGCCATCGAGGGTGACTAAGGTTTCGTCGGGCCGGGCGTAGCGAACGCCCAGGGTCAACCCATCGCCAGTAGCGAGCAGGCGATCGCGATCGAAGGCGTGCAGCGGCTGCCCCCACTCCAGCAGCACGTAGTTGGTGATATCCACCACATTATTAATCGGACGGGTGCCCGCTGTCACCAGGCGCTGCTGTAGCCACTGGGGCGATGGTTCCAGGGCAATATTCTCTAGCACCGTACCAATGTAAATCGGGCAAGCTTTCTCATCGGTGAGGGCGATCACAGGATCGGCGTCGCTGTTGAGTATCGTAGGGGACTGAGTAAGAGGCAAGCGCAGCGTGGCTCCCGTAATCGCCGCTACCTCGCGGGCAATACCCACCATGCTCAGGGCGTCGGCCCGGTTAGCGGTGGAGGTGACATCTAAAATCACGTCGTCGAGGCCCAGCAGGGGGCGCACGTCCTGCCCCAGGTTCAGATCGGTCGCTTCAAAAACATGAATGCCTTCAGAATCTTTGGCCAGACCCAGCTCAGCCAGAGAGCAAATCATCCCCTCTGAGGGCACCCCCCGCAGTTTGCGAGACTTAATGGTGAGATCGACCACGGGCAGATACGTATTTACCGTAGCCACCGCCACATAGATGTCGGCCCGCACATTGGCGGCTCCGCACACTATAGTTGACCTGTCGGCCTGGCCAATATCCACCACACAAACGCTGAGCTTGTCGGCATCGGGGTGCGGGGTGCGACCTATCACTTGACCCACCACCACGCCATCAGCCCAGGTGCGTCTATCTTCAATGTCTTCTACCTCAAAGCCCGCCATAGTCAGGGCATCGGCTAGCTCTGTTGGAGAAAGCTGAACATCGACGTATTCGTTGAGCCAGTTGAGAGATATGCGCATAGTAGGGCTGGTTTGACCGCTAAAAAAAGCTAAAACGCTGTGGTTTAGATCTCATCTAAGTCCAGAAGTGGAGTTTGGCCGGTGGGAAGCCTACAGATCCCGAGCTGGACTTGATATATTGCCCAAATATTCTACCCCGTGGGCATTGCATCTACCCAAGGACACCCCCAGCCTGATCTGCTACTGGGCCTAGCCGCTGGCGCACAATTGAGCATGGGGATCAAGGGTTCATCGATTTTTTACATTTCACCGCGATTTTGGGCCGAAGTATATATCCCGTGGGTGAATGCTATAACCCCTCTCTGAAAGAGGGAACAATTGGGGTAATGTGGCAATACCGCATGGGGCACCCCTCACAACTCCCGCCTTGTCGGCGTTGTGGCTCCCCATCTAAATTGCCCCGCTGCTGGTTAACTCAATCCCAGGCGTAGTCTTCGGGCCTCGTCTAGATATCCACCATCCTGGGCCGCATGAGCTACTGCATCAATCCCGACTGTTCCAAGCCCAAAAACCCCCCAACCCTCAGCCATTGTCAAAATTGTGGGGCAGAGCTGCTGCTGCGGGGCCGTTATCGAATGATTCGGGCTCTGGGGCGGGGCGGTTTTGGGGCTACCTTCCTGGCCCGCGACGAGCTGCTGCCAGGCAAGCCTCCCTGCGTGATTAAACAGCTGCGCCCGTCGACTGAGGCTCCCCACATCCTCGCAATGGCCCGCGATTTGTTCAAGCGGGAAGCCAAAATCTTGGGCATGATCGGCAACCATCCCCAGCTGCCCCGTCTGCTCGATTACTTCGAAAGCGAGCAAGAGTTCTTTTTAGTGCAGGAATATATCAACGGCCTCACTCTTCAGCAGGAGGTCAAGCGCGGTGGCCCCTTTACCGAAGCGGGGGTGAAGCAGTTCTTGAGCGAAATTTTGTCGATGGTGCAGTACGTCCATGACAACCACGTCATTCACCGTGACATTAAACCCGCCAACATCATTCGCCGCGACCAGGATAAAAAACTGGTGCTGATTGACTTTGGCGCGGTAAAAGACAAGGTTAACCCGGCCCAGGCCGCCAACTCTGACCAGACCGCCCTCACGGCCTACGCTATTGGCACCCCCGGCTATGCGCCACCCGAGCAAATGGCCATGCGCCCGGTCTACGCCAGCGACATCTATGCTCTGGGGGTCACCTGCATTTACCTGCTCACGGGCAAAGCTCCAAAAGATTTCAACTACGACCCCAACACGGGGGAACTGATGTGGCGCGAGCAGGTACACATTAGCGATCACTTTGCTGGGGTGCTGCAAA
Source organism: Nodosilinea sp. (assembly GCA_049646445.1). Taxonomy (GTDB): domain Bacteria; phylum Cyanobacteriota; class Cyanobacteriia; order Phormidesmidales; family Phormidesmidaceae; genus Nodosilinea. The sequence continues at coordinate 120,466 of JBARVV010000005.1, forward strand.
AAATGCTGGAGATTTCGGTAAAGCATCGATACCAGAGCATAGAGGTTATTCACCGAGAGCTTGACCTAGAACCCTATATGGAGAGTTTGGCTCAAAATATGGCCTTTCCCTCGGCAGCGGGGCCTGCCAGCGGTGGAATTACGAGCAGCAGCGGGCCGGTCAGCACTTCTTCGGGCCATCCGACGATCGGCAATTCTGGCGGTTCTCCCTCGTCTCGGATGGCGGCGGCAATTCGGGCCAGGCGCGAGCGATCGCATTCGGAGGCCAAGAACGCCGCCCCTTTGGTTCCCAGCCGCAATGGTAAGCCAAGCCCCCGGCCCAAAACGGCACCTGCCACCCTGTTGACCTCAGAAGACGTCAAGCAAAAATACACCAAGGGGCGGCGCGACTTCTCACTGCAAACCTTCAAAGATCTCGATCTGCCGCGCACCCTGCTGGTCGAGGCCAACTTTAACCAATCAAAGTTGCCCAGCGCCAACTTCCAGGGGGCTGACCTCAGCAACGCCAACTTTGGTCGTGCCAATCTCATCCGGGCCACCCTGCGCAACGCCAAGCTGGTCAAAGCCTACTTCCACTACGCCAACCTAGAGGGGGCCGACCTGCGCGGTGCTAATCTGGCCCACGCCTGCCTTTCCAACGCCAACCTGCGCGGCGCTAACCTCTGCGGGGCCGACCTCAGAGGCGCACTGATCTCCAACGACCAGCTGGCTACGGCCCGTACCAATTGGTCTACGGTAATGCCCAACGGCCGTCGGGGTGTGCTCTAGGGCAGAGCGGCGGCCTGCGCCTGGGTTGCGCCAGCGCTAGTATCAGCAGTATCAGCCTTTGAAACGTTCTCGGGAGCGTTGCGCAGGGCCATTAACGCTTCTTTGATGATGACCGCAGCGGGAACAGCCACAATCACCCCAAGCAGGCCGCCCACCCTGGCTCCCGACAAAATGGCAATGAAAACCCAAAACGGGTTGAGCCCGGTAACACTACCTAGCACCCGAGGAGCAATACCATTCTCGACTAGCTGCTGCACAACAACGGCAGAAATTAGCATGGGAATAGCAATTTTAATGTCGCGTAGGGCAACCAGCAGAGTCACGACGATGACGCCAACGGTGCCGCCAAAAGGCACCAAGGCCAGCAACCCGACCGTGAGACCAAACAGCGAGCCAAAGGGCACATTGAGCAGGCCAAAAATAATCGTTAGGGCGGTGCCAAAGCAGCTAGCAACTATAAACTGGCCCAAAAAGTAGTTGCGAAAGCTCTGCCGCAGGGTTTCTGAAAAGGGCTGCTGGAGGCGAGACGGCAGCAGACTCACAACCCCTCCCCAAACCTCTTCGCCATGCTGGAGCAGGTAGAAGGTCAGCACCACGGTTAGCACCACGTCGAGCAGTTTGTTGGCGGTAAACACCGCCACGTTGATGGTGAGGTTGAGGGCTTCACCTGCGATCGACTGGATTTCGCGCTTAAGGCGATCGCTGGTGAGCGTAATAATGCCGTCGAAGTTGATCGGTAAGCCCCATTCAGCCAGCTTGCCGTCGAGCATCATCAGCTGATTTTTGCCCGAGTCAAACCAGTCGGGCAGGCGCACGACCAGCTGCTGACCCTGGTCAATCACAAAGGGTAGAACGACAATCGCCAGCCCCGAAAACCCGACTAGAGCCAGCACCAGCACCAGGGTGGCGGACAGGCCGCGCTTGAGGCCGAGGGTTTCGAGGCGACCCATGGGGTAGCTGAGCAAAAATGCCAGCAGCCCAGCAATTAGCACGGTTACCAAAATAGAGCGGAAGTAGCCAAAGATAATTGATAGAGCCCACACATTGAGCACTATCAGGGGCGTGGCCAGCAGCACCAGAATCGACTGGGCTATGGGGCTGAGTTTTTCCCACCAGCGGGCTATCCAGCTTTTGGCGATGGGCTTGTTGCTGTGTGCTACACCGTACTCCATAAATCTGCTTAATGTTGGCTTGGGTCAGTAGAGATGCGGCCTTTACAGCCATCTACAGCCTACGGCAAAGTAGCGGATTTCAGGCTGGCGCGATCGCTCTTTTTTGAGGCCAGCGTGAAGGTTCGCTTCTATCACTAGGCACCCTGGGGGGTAATATGTAAACAATTTAAAACAAACTCTCGCCCCGCCTGGCACTGAGTTCGGCTCAAGCCGCCCCAATATATTCTTTACGTTACCAACCCTATGCTTGCCTCCCATCCCAGCCTAACGATAGGCATCACCCTTAAACAGTCTCATCCCCAAAAGGTGCTGGTGCTGGGCGATAGTCTGGTATACGGCTTTGGTGACCCCGAGGGGGGCGGCTGGGTCGAGCGTCTGCGCCGCCTGACCATGGCCCCAGGACGCGAGGGGGCTGTGTTTTACAACCTGGGGGTGCGGGGCGATGGGGTGAGCCAGGTAACCCAGCGGCTTGACCACGAGTTTCGCTACCGAGGCGAAATTCGCAATCGGGTACCCGATTTACTCGTACTGTTGGTCGGCGTTAATGACTCGGCTCGGGTCGGCAATCCTTTGGGCCGCAACCTCACCGATTTTGATGAATTTAAGGGGCAAATAGACAACCTGCTGTCTGAGGCGAGGCGGCTGTGCCCGGTACTGTTTGTGGGTATGACCCCAGTAAACGAGCAGGCTATGCCCTTCTCGGAAGTGCTCTACTACACCCATGGCGACCAGTGGCGGTACCGCGAGGCCACCCGCCTGGCCTGCACAAGTCACAATATTCCCTACCTGGACGTGCTGAACCTGTGGCTAGGCCGCGGCGAACCCTGGTGGCTGCCGCTGATTTCTGCCGATGGGCTGCACCCCAATGTGGCCGGCTACCAAGCGCTGCTGCACGATATCTCAAGCTGGGATGCCTTTCAAGCCGCTGTAGATTTACCCGCTGGCTATGCTTAGCCGCCTAGTCGAGGCAGCTTTCGTCTAGGTCTGAGGCCGTTACGGGCGGCAGGGTGGCTGACTGAATGGGGCGACCCAAAATCATATTCTGGGCTCGACTCTGGGGACGAACCGCAAGAGGTCTTTGCGGTAGAGTTTCTTCGCATAGGGCATCTACCTCGATCTCTACCAACATGTCGGGGTTCATCAGAGCAGGAATTTCGACCGTAGTATTTACGGGCGGATGGTCGACAAATAGATCGTGGTGGGCACGGGCTACCTCTGACCAATGATTCATACTGGTGACATACATACGGGTTCTGACCACATCGCTGAGATTGGCCCCCAACTCTTCTAGGGCCTGTTGAATGATCTCAAAGCATCGATGGGTTTGGGCATAGGCATCGCCTGGGGCAAAGGTGCCCCCTTCACCATCGCTGGGGGAAGTGCCCGAGACAAAAATCTGCTGCCCCACGCGCACTGCCCGGCAGTAGCCAACCTTATCTTCCCAAGGGGTACCCGAAAATGCCCGCTGCCGTGCCATCGCCCTGCCTAGCGTAAAAACAGCCTTAGCATATCCCTATTGTTGAACCGCTGTCGGGTATCCACAGAGAGATTAAGGATTGAGCGTCAACAGCTCAGTTCACGTAGGGTGTGAATGAAGCGGGTGCGAAGAAAGCTTTTGCTGTTGTCAACTGACGGTTGAGGGTAACGCTCACTAATCAGTGGCTGCGACTCCGCTCAGCCACTGATTGTATTCAACGTTGCAGTGCCCGCGATCGCTAGGCCAGCACCTTAGCGGGCGAGAGCGTCAGCACATCAACGCCGTCTTTGGTTACGACTACGGTGTGCTCAAACTGGGCCGAAAGCTGGCGATCGACGGTGATGGCCGTCCAGCCGTCAACCAAAACCTCGGCCTCGTAAGCACCGATATTGATCATTGGCTCAATGGTGAAGACCATGCCAGGGCGAAGCTTTTTGCCCTTTCCCTTGTCGCCATAGTGAGGAATTTGGGGCGCAGCGTGAAAAATGCGGTGAACGCCGTGGCCGACGAAGTCGCGCACCACCGAGAAGCCTTCGCCCTCGGCGTATTCCTGAATGGCAGCGCCGATGTCGCCCACTCGCGCACCGGGCTTTACTGCCCGAATGCCGCGCCACATGGCTTCTTCGGTGACTTCGACCAGGCGACGGGCGATAGGGGAGGGCTCGCCCACCAGGAAGGTGCGGCTGGTGTCGCCGTGGTAGCCATCGAGAATGGGGGTGACGTCAATATTGATGATGTCGCCATCGCGCAGCACGTCTTCGGTGTTGGGAATGCCGTGGCAGATAACCTCGTTGATGCTGGTGCAGATGGAGCGAGGGAAGGGCATGACCGTACCGGCATAGCCCAGAGGCGCGCTTTTAGCACCGTGCTTTTGGGTCCAGGCTTCGGCCAGGTCGTTGAGTTCTTGGGTGCTGACGCCGGGCTTGACGTGGGGAGTCAGGTAGTCGAGCAGCTGGGCGGCAAGCTGACAGGCTTTGCGCATCTTCTCTAGCTCACGGCTGGAGAGCAGGGTGATGACTTCAGAGGGTTGCTTTTGTTCTTCCACGGTGTATTTGGCTTTGGGTGAATGGCTGGGGGATGAATGCCCTATCTATAGGGTAGGCATTTTCTCGGCGGTAGGAACATTGATGGTCTAAACCGACCGCTCCTGCCCAGCAGTAATTCCCTGGGTATGATGCCAAAAATGCCACTCCGCTAGTATAGCAACCGACGTTCTACTGCTCATGGTTTGCCCTCAGCTTGCGCTTTATCGGTATTCTCCTAAAGCCGTATGCCTTAATCGCCCCAGAGGCGACGGCGGGCAGGGCCTTGGAGGCGGTCGTGGGTGTCGCGCAAGAGGGCGGGAATATCCAAATTCTCGGGGCAGCGGGGCAGGCAGTCGCCGCAGTCGGTGCAGCGGTTAGCCTTGCGACCGGGAAACCAGTGGCCTGCATTCTCAAACATGCGGTAGCGGTATTCACCGAAAGGCTGCATGTCGTAGGCCACTGTCAGGTTCCTGAGCCGCAGGACTTCTGGAATATTGATGGCTTCAGGGCAGGGCAGGCAGTCGTAGCACTGGGCACAGCGATCGCTCCCCAGGGCAGCAGATTCCTGTGCTGAGATCCGTTCGAGAGTGGCAAGTTCTGCGGCGGTGAGCGGATGGGTGCGATCGCCCAGGGTTTCTAGAGGGGCGAGTTCTGCCGGAATGGCAGGGCCGGTACTGAGGGTGGTAATGCGGGGATCACTGAGCAGCCAGCGATAGGTGATGGCTAGGGGCGTAAATGGGGCACAGAGTTCTTCTAGCTTGACGGGGGGTGTGTAGAGCATGCCGCCCTTGTCGCCGGGGGAGATGATGAAAATGCCCATATCCCGTTCTGCGGCAAGCTCCAATATGGGGGCATGGTGCTGAAAGAAATAGTAATAGTGCAGGTTGACGAAATCGAACTGGTTGGTGGCGATTGCCCCTTCAATCAGCTCTTGGCTACCGTGAGTTGAGAAGCCTATATGGCCAATCTTGCCCTCAGCTTGAAACTGGCGCACCGCCGCCATACAGCCACAGGCATTGCTCACCCAGGCCAAGTGCTCTGGAGTATTGAGGCCGTGAATCGCTAGGCAATGAATGTAGTCGAGGCCCAGCCGCGCCAAAGATTCCTCAATGCGCTGGGCCATAGTCGCGGCATCGGGCTGGGGCGGCACTTTGGTGGTAATAACCAGATTATCTGGACTATCAGCCCCGTTGAGAAAATTGCCCAGCCAGCGCTCGCTGGTGCCGTAGCCCTGGGCCGTTTCGATGTGATTGATGCCCAAGGCCAGCCCGGCCGCCAGGGTATCGCAGAAGACTTGCTCAGACTCCAGGGCGCGCATGGTGCCCAGCGACAGCACCGAAAGATCGAGATTGGTGCGGCCAAACCGCCGATAGTGCATAGGACAAATGCAGGGGTTAGGATTTGAGGGTTAAGGCTGTGCCCGTACACCTCAAACCCTATACCTTGTACTCTAAACCCCACGCCTACGAATCAGAACTCTCCAGGGTGTCGTTGCTGGTAGAAGACTTGCCCCGCTGGGTAAAGTCGGAGGGGTTTATGTTGGCCAAGAACGCCTGAAATGCCTGGGTTTCGGCTTCGTCGGCATCGCGATCAACGGGGATAGACGCCTCGGCGATGACCTCTTCCATCACCCAGATGGGAGCATCGAGCCGCAGGGCGATCGCGATCGCATCACTGGGGCGCGAGTCTAGTTCGCGGCGAATTTCGCCCTTTGAGAGAGTTAGCAGGGCGTAGTAGGTGTTGTCTTGCAGCGAATGAATCACCACCCGCTCTAGGGTCATATCCCACTCGTCGAGCAGGTTGACAAACAGGTCGTGGGTGAGGGGACGAGGAGCAGGCTGATTTTCGAGTACCGCAATAATGGAGTTGGCCTGCTCGCGACTGATGTAGATGGGTACCTGGCGACGATCGGTGGTGTCCCTGAGCAAAATCACCGGAGTTCGCGACATCGCATCTAGGGCAATCCCGGCGACTCTCATTTCAATCATTGGCTTGGCCTCTTGGATCCGTTGACTGGCGTGCTCTAGCGTTCTTGTCAGCCTGGAAGTGATAGCCCTACTAGTGTACTAGGCTGATTGCGTACCCGGCCATAGGCAGCCGTTCGGCAGGAGCGAAATGGAGCGATCTTAAAGCAGCAGTAGGTATAGGGTTCCTGTCTAGTCTATCTAAAGCTTAGCTATTGACCGCTTGAATTCGGGATACTCTAAAGAAAAAATTTATTGATTTAAGTATGCCCCGATCGCGCCCCAATGGGCCGCAGCTTCCCTGAGAATTTCTTTAAGGTTACGGCTATGTTTACCGGATTGATTCAAGCTACGGGCACCCTGTTTCATAAAGGCGACACGCAGGTTTACCTGCGCTGGGAGACCCTGCTCCTGCCTCCCGCCCTGAGCGACGTAGACCTGGGCGATAGCATTGCCGTAGACGGCATTTGTTTAACGGTCGAAACCATTTTGCCCGATGGCTTTGTGGCGGCGGTTTCGCCCGAAACCCTCGATCGCACCAGCCTGGGCAGGCTCGTCGACGGCAGCCGGGTCAATATAGAGTCGTCGCTGCGGGTGGGCGGCAAAATTGGCGGCCACTTTGTCACGGGTCACATTGACGGCCAGGGCCATCTCGAATCGGCGATCGCTACCGAAGACTCGTGGCAGCTGAGCTTTACGGTGGGCGATCGCCGTGTAGCCCGCTACATCGTGCCCAAGGGCAGTATCGCGGTGAATGGCATTAGCCTGACGGTGGCTGACTGTAGCCCCAGCGGCAACTGGTTTGCGGTGGCGGTGATACCGGTGACGTATCGCGAAACCACCCTACAAAACCTGCGCCCCGGCCAGGCGGTGAACCTGGAAGGCGACGTACTGGGCAAGTACGTGGAAAGATTTGTGGAAGGAAAGGAGGCTGCGGCAGGTGACAGCGTTTCTTTAGAATTTTTGGCAGAGCATGGGTATTGATTCAAGGCTGTGGCCGGAGTGGACTTTAAACATACCCATGCCACTGCGATCGAGGTACTGCCTCGGTAGTAATCGAGGGACTACCTCGGTTCTGTTTGCTTGGTCGGGTTTGAGGAAAAGCTCACGCCGAAGCCTGACTCCCTAGATCACTCAGCCAGCGGCAATCGTCACTCAACGTGCGCTGCCAAGAACTAGAGTGAAGTTCAGGCTCTATGAAGGGTTTCTATCTAAGCGTGCTGCCGCTCAATCAAGATTGCCAGCGCCTTCTCTAGGGCCACTAGCGCCTGCTGCACCTCGTCAGCGCTGACGTTTAGCGGCGGCACAAAGCGCACCACCTGAGATCCGGCGGGCACTAGCAGCAGCCCTTCATCCATCGCGGCTTTGACAATATCCACCGATTTGATAGTCGAGTCGGGCTGAAGCACCAGGCCGTTGATCAGCCCCCAGCCGCGCACCTGTTCTAACAGGGCTGGGTATTGCTGCACCAGACGTTGCAGACCAAACCGGAGTTGTTCGCCGCGCTGCTTAACATTATCTAGCAGGTTTTCAGCCTCCAGGGTTTCGCAAACGGTAAGACCCACCTTGCAGGCAAAGGGGTTGCCGCCAAAGGTGCTGGCGTGGTCGCCCGGCTCAAATACCGCGCAGGAGGCCTTGCACAGCAGCGCCCCGATGGGAATGCCGCCGCCCAGCCCCTTGGCTGAGGTGAAGATATCGGGTTCAATACCCAAATTCTCAAACCCCCAGAGGGTGCCGGTACGGCCCACGCCCACCTGCACCTCGTCGAGAATCAGCAGAATGCCCTTTTCGTCGCAGAGCTGACGGATACGCTGGAAGTAGGCGATATCGCCGGGACAGACGCCCCCTTCGCCCTGCAGAGCTTCGAGCATGATGGCGGCAACCTGAGGGGTCTCGGCATCCAGTTCTGCGATCAGTGCCTCCAGGGCCGCGATGTCGTTATAGGGGACGTAGGCAAACCCCGGCATCAACGGGTCAAAGTTCTTTTGGTACTTGGGCTGACCGGTGGCGGTCACGGTGGCCAGCGTGCGCCCGTGGAAGCTAGCTGTGGCTGTGATAATCAAGGGATTATTGATGCCCCGCTGGGTGTGGGCGTACTTGCGGGCCAGCTTAATCGCCCCCTCGTTGGCCTCGGCTCCAGAGTTGCAGAAAAAGACGCGATCGCAGCAGGAATGTTCGACCAGCCAGTGGGCCAGCGCCCCCTGCTCGGGAATGTAGTAGAGGTTTGAGACGTGGTGCAGGGTTTGAATCTGTTTGGTGACCGCCTCAACCATGGCCGGGTGAGCGTGGCCCAGGGTGCAGGTGGCAATACCCGCCACAAAGTCGAGGTAGCGACGGCCCTGGTCATCCCACACAAAGCTGCCTCGGCCCTTGGTTAGCGCCAGGGGGAAGCGCCCGTAGGTGGTCATCACGTCGGCATCAAACTGGGCCGGGGAAAAGGCGATGCTGCCGTTAGTCGCTACGTTGAACGACTTGAGGGAGTTTTGGACGAGGGTTTTGAGGATCACGGTGGGGAGTGGGGGAGTGGATGGGTGGGCGAGTGGGTGGGTGGGTAGGTGATGGCAGAAATTGCCCTAATAATCGACTCACCGACAACACTGACTCACTCTTTCAATATGAATTAAGCATACTGATCGAGCATAGCGGAAACCCGAGGAAAATCAAGGATCATCCTGGGTAGATCAACGGCGAATTAGCGGCTGGCGGGAGCGGCCGCTCTGCCGAACAATCTGCAATTTTTTACCTAAGTAGTCGAGATTTTGGGGTTCGCCGCCATAGCGCCAGCGCACGTAGGCATGGGTAATTTCGTTGGCAGCCTGGGCGGTCTGGGCCTTGGTCTGCTGGTAGAGGCGCTGGCCGTACTCAATTGGGGTTTCGGCTGCGGTTTTGCCGAGGCCCTGCTGATCAAACCAGGTCAGCATTTGTTGATATAGCCGCTCGGTGGGGGCAAGCTGGCGCAGTTGCCGGTAGCGCCAGCTGCGGCGCAGGCCTAAAAAGGCTAGCCAGACCACAAATCCCAGAGCCGTAGCGATCGCAATGCCCAGCATAATACCGATCCAGCCCAGATTTAGCAGGGCGTTGAAGCTGCGCACCAGGTAGGCGATGCCGTCGCCGAGTAGCGTAATCAGGCCGTCGACCAGGCCAACTAAGGGCGAAGGCAGCCAGCCAGCCAGCCAGTCCCAAAATCGCCGCACTAGGCTAAACGCCTCAGACTCTTTCAGGCTGGGAGGAATTAGCTCGTGGCCGGGGATGGGGTCGAAGCCAAACCAGCCGTGCTGAGGAAAGTACACCTCGGTGATGGCGTAGGCGTCGGTGTTGCGCACGACATAGAACCCGGTGAAGGGGTTAAAGTCGCCTTCGCCAAACCCTGCTACCAGCCGGGCCGGAATGTCGATCGATCGCAGCATGATTGTCAGCACGGTGGAGAAGTGGTCGGGGTAACCGCCTTCGGTACTGAACAAGAAACTTTCAACCAGGTCTTGGTCGGCGTTAAAAAACGGCAGCTCAGGCTTGATAGTGTAGCGCTGCTTGAGGGCCTGGGTCAGGTATAGAGCCTTTTCGTAGTTGTCGGTGAGGGGGTTGGGGGAGGTGGCCAGCAGTTCCTCGGTTTTGGCCCGCACTGGCTCTAGAATGTCCTCGGGCACCTGCAAATAATGGGATCGAAGGCCGGGAGGATACTGGCTACCGGCGGCGCGCAGCTCGGTGCGATCGCGGTAGGGCACCCGCGACACCACTGAGTAGGTCATGCCCTCCTGCAAGATCACTGGCGATCTGAGACTGCCCTCAGCATCAATCGCCACCTCGCGGGTGGGAAAGTACAGCTCCTTGGCCTGGTACATGGCCGGAATCAGGTTGGGCAGCTCGCTGACCAGGGTGTAGGTCTGCACCACCTCCCGATGGCGGGCCAGGGTGGGGTCCATGGGCAAAAAGGTCTGGGCCAAGAACCGCGATCGCCGCAGGGTTTGAGTGTCGTCGTTGCGGGAGATATCCCAGCCCTGGCCGGTGTAGGTGTCGAAGGCCAGCACCCGCCAAAAGCCGGGGGCCTGCGACCTGACCCGCATCACCACCTGGGGCGTCATGGTGCCGCGCAGGTTTTGGTTCATGCGCTGGTTAAAGCCGTAGTAGGAAGTCGTGTCGACCACGCCAGGGCCAGTGGACTTGCCCTGGCCCTGAATCGTGCCAGCCTCCTCACCAAACCCTTCACCGTCATTGCCCTGGTTATTGCGGTAGGCCGAGTTGAGAATATCTTCGCCGGAGAAATCCCCCGGCGTGTCGATCACCGAACTGACCGGAAAATTCTGAATTTGGTACCCCGGCAGCCGGGGCAAAAACAAGAAAATGAGCAGCCCCAGGCCCACCACCAGCGCCATTAGCCCGGCCAGTCGCCCCAGGGTAGGCCGCAATTTCCCCTCCGCCCAGGCCGATGCCCCTAGCCCCAGCCGCGACTGATAATCTAGCCCCAGTACCGGAATAGCCACCGCCAAAAATAGCAGCAGCAGCGGCGCAAAGGCCAGGGTTTGACTAATGGTGGCGGCCACCCCCAGCAAAATCAGGCCAATCATCATCGAGTAGCCCAGATCTTTGCGGCGGGGTAGGTCAAAGCTGTGCAGCACCTGTAGCTGCACCAAAAGCTCTGCCAGCACAATGCGCGTATCGCCTGGCTCTTCAACCAGGCGGGCAAAGAAGGCGGCCAGGGCCATCAACATGCCAATGGCGATGAAAAACTTGATCGCTATATTGCGATCGCGGCGGCGCTGCCAGCTAAAGGCTGCCCCGATCGCGCTCAGGGGAATGGCCAGCAGGTTCCACCATGAGGCGGCTGTGACCCCCGCCGCCGCCACCACCACCGAGCAAATGCCCAGCGTGACTAGCCCCTGTACCAGTCCCCGCAGCAGCCGCGAGTCTTCAATTTCGTCGGGGGGAATGGGCCTGGCTAAAGGGGAAGAGGCCAGCCAGCGCGAAGCGACCATAGACATAACCGGGGTAGGGCCGACTCCATGCTAACCGCTGGGCCAGCCCCTGCCCAGCGGCGCTTAGCTAGTCACCAATCATCACCTGAAAGCTCAGCGGTGTCCCCTGAGACTGAGCCAGGCTAACATCCAGTCGCAGTACCGTGCTGGGCTGAGTCGCCAGCCGTAGCACCAAGTCGCCGGGGGTAGAGCGCTCTGACCCGATGGTCTCACCCAAGCCGGTCAACACCAGACTGCCGCCCGTTGGCAGCACCGCTTTTACTTCAAGCTGGGGCTGGTCGTAGGTAGCCTGCACGGTGAGTAGACCAGAGGGGGTCAACCAGGCCTTACCTTGGCTGGGGTCGGCCTTAGATACCGTTAGCGACAGAGCTTCAAAAATACTCTGGGCGGCCAGCATCGCCAGCGCTACCTGCTGTTGGGTAGAGGCGGTGGCATAGTTGACCTGAGCCAGGGTTTCGGTTTGGGCCGACCGATAAGCGGGTCGAGCCACTAGACCAGCAATGTATTCCAGGGTTTGAGGCTGATCGGGAAACAGCGCTTCGACGGCAGCCACCAGCCGTCGACCGGTCTGGCGAACGTCGGAGGCAACCTGTTGGCACTGGTTGAGTAAGTCGGCCAATACATCTTCCGGCACCCCAGCGGGAACCGAAAGGTTCTTGAGATGGTCTAACCAAATGGAGGCGGCCCCAGACTGTAGGGCATCGGGATAGTCTTGTAGACCCTTCTCCCAAGGAAACAGTGGCGGGCGATGGGCAATTTCTTGCCGCAGACGGCGCTTCAAAAGGGCTTCAAAATGGGGTTGCACAGTGGATAGGTCTCCAGAGTCAAAGACAGGGTTATATGTGGCGTTGCTCGCATTGTCAGTTGAATCCGCTGGCGCTGGGGTAGATTCGTCACTAGGGTAGACCGCAGGAGCAGGCAGGCTCTCTGCCTGCTCTGACTCAGCGTTAACAGCGGGGAAAAAGCGAGTTCCTGATGGTGAGTCGTTCCCCGAAAGTGGCTCTAGCAAAAGCTTGAGCAAGAGGTCTTCGGGGATATCTGAATCTCTATTCATGGCCTGCTGTGGTCTGTCCGGATGGATGTTTGACGGATAACTAAACGTTACGAATCTCCCAGGCTTGCTCTAGCAGCTTAGTCCACTGCTTTTGAAACTGGGTGGTAGTCATTCCCAAAATTTTAGCGGCTTCGCCGTCGGCTATGCCCTGCTGTTTGAGATTTAGCAGCTTACCCTGCTTGTCGCTCAGGGTATCTTGCAACTGCTGCCACTGCTGAGGCGTTAGCCCCAGGTTGGTTTCTAGACCAGCCTCTAGCCACTCGTGCACCAGCTCCCAGTGGTGGGAGAGGGCAAAGCGCAGCAGGTGATACTTAAACCGCTGCTGCAGGTAGTCGCGCTGGCGCGGCGTGAGGTTGAGCAGCGACTCAATTTCCTGAGTGGGCAGGTCAAGCAGCCGTAGGGTGAAGTAATCGGCGCACTCGTCCTGGTTGCGTTCTTTTAGGTAGGCCAGCAGCTCTTCGACCACCCGTCCGCGCAGGGAATTTTCGGGCAGGTCGTCGGCCTGAGCAATCATCTCTTCGCGCACCCGCTGGTGGGATGCGGCAGGACGGACGTCGTCGCCCTCGCCGCCGTAGTCGGTGGCCTGCTCGATATCGATAGCGACTTCGGGGGGCTGCTGCTTGGAGAAGGTCTGAGCCCGCAGAATAATCAGCTGCTGGCTGCGCCGACCGGGCAGCGGAATCCGCCGCTTGCCGTAGCGCTCTGAAAAGGCCATGAACTCGGCTAGCTCTAGCAACGTGCGGGGCTGGTAGCGATCGCCGAGCTGATTTTCGCGCCGAAAGGCATTCAGTGCCTCGACATAAAAACCCTGCAAAAAGTCTTCGATTAGCCCCAGGCGGGCCTGGTAGCTAGTTTGCACCTGGGGCGGCGTAATGTAGCGATACACAATAGCGCTGAGGGTGCTGTGCAGCTCCACTCTGCCCTGACGTGACCCCAGGCTGTAGTACTTAATACATTGATCAAGCCGATGCTTGCCCAACGACCTGGCCCAGGCTTCGACATCGCCCGAAGCCTGAATGCGATCGCTCTCGTTACAAATGCGCTGCACCTCGTGGGCCAGGCGCTGAGCCATGACCCGGCATCCGGCCTCTGAAGCACCGGTACCAGTCTTTAAATCTTGGCAGAAAAGCTGACTAAGCGAATCCACACTCAATGCACAGATACCCTGACTCAATCTGGCTATCCTCAAAAAGCTACACAAGTCCGTGAAGCGATATTCAGGTATTTGACATGGTGGATGCGCCCGCTGCAACCCTGAAATAGGCGATCGCCTTCGACTAGCCCATACATAGAGACTGAACTGTGCTAAAAAAGTTCAATCTTCGGTAGATTTGCGGTCTAGGGTTACAAGATACCGAGCAGTCTAACATCTGTCTGTGATTTTATGGATGCAGGGCCAGGCACCCCCCTGCGCTAAAGTGGGGCTAGATCGGGCGTAACGGCAGGTATTGCCTCCTCGGCCCCAAGGCCCAGCTTCAGCCCTCAGGTTCAAACAGATGCTGGCCACAAAAATCACTCGGTAGACCTATGGATCTTGATGCCCAAATTGCCTCCCTCCAGCAAAGCGCCCCCAACGATGGGGTCACCGCCAATGCTATTACCACCATTGCCCCGACGCTGAAGGCGATCGCAGGCCAGCTCAAGCACGATCAGTACTACGTGCTGCAAACCCTAGAACAGGGCTGGATGATGACCACCCTCAGCAATCGCAACCAGCCCGACACGCAGAAGAACATTGTTTACGCTTACCCCACCTTGCAAGATGCTGCCACCGGTCAGGCGGCGATCAAAGACCCTCAGGTGATGGCCCTACCGGTACCAGTGGTGCACATATTATTTCAGCTAATGGCTATGCAACCTATCCATAGTCTGATCTTTTTTGAAACTCCAGGCCAAATTGGCCAGGGCGTAGAGATTCGCCGTCAGGATATGCAGGCTCTAATTCAGGCTCAGCTTCAGCAGACCCAACAGGGTAGTTCTATCCCCCCCGATATGGCCTAGGCGGTGATCGTTCTCTAAAGTGACGCAGAGGATGTGCTATCTTAGAAACCCCAAGGGCGATTAGCACAGTGGTAGCGCGCTTCCTTCACACGGAAGAGGTCACTGGTTCGAAACCAGTATCGCCCATACTTCTCAAGGCTTTCAGGCTTTCTTTTCCAGTGGGATTTGCTACCACTGTGCTAATCGCCAGAGACTGGTAGACGACTGGTAGCTAGCTGACTTACCTAGGTTTTGGCGTCTGATTTGCGGATCGGACGTTAGAAAAGTGAAATTCAACCTCACCTGTGACAAGGGAAACTACAGGATCGACTTCACCTTGGATCGAAAGAGAAAGAGATTCTACCCAGGGACAAAAGACGAAGCTACAGCTAAACAGCTTTATAAGCAGATGACGTATGAGTGAGAAACCGGGCAGTTTGACTTAACTCTTAGTCGTTACCGCTTACAGGGTACTGGTCTGTTAGACGATGATGGGTAAAATGGTTGCAGTGCAATTACTCCGAAGCTATGGATTGTCCTCACTGCCAAAGTCCACAGGTCGTTAAAAATGGGCGTGAATCGCGCTCCAACGGCCCGCTGATGCAGCGATACCGATGCCGAGAGTGTAGCAAGCAATTTAATGAGCGCACTGGTACCCCCATGTCTCGTCTCCGAGCTCCCAGTTCAGTGGTGGCTTCTGCGTTGAGTGTCCGCAGTGAATGGATGGGTGTGCGAGCCACCACCCGATCCTTCGGTTAAGGAAAGATGCGGTTACATAACGTGATAACCGCACTACTTCATGATTGTGATTTATAGTTTTATGGCTACCCTACATCTAGCCAGGTGCATTGCTGTAGCTTTTGTCTGAGAGCCTGTAAATTAGGCCGAAAAGTTTCCACGTCAGGAATTCGTATCTGCTTTCCGTTGATTGTTCTATACTCAGTGTTTTGTAGGTCGGGGTGTAGAACAACTTGTAGCGTGTCAGGGTGAATAGCTAGTAGATTGAGGTCGAAGAGGGTGTGTAAGTCGGCCCGGAGCAATAGCCCATTTGTGGGATCATTATTTTCGGTTTTAGCATAAGGAATGATGTGAGCGGCTTCTAGAGCTTCACCCGCATCAAAGCCAGTGATGGCACATTTATAGCCATAAGCATTTAATAGGGTTTGACGAAATTTTGTTTGCCCTTGCCGTCTAGCGATTTCAACCAAGACTCTTTTTTGAGCTTCCTCAGTAGCTAAAGGCTCCAAGAAATTGGGTTCATCTAGTCTGTCTCTAATGTGCTCAAGCTCAGCTTTGTGAGTTTTTTTAGGAGGGGAAGATGGCGGGGGAGTAATAATTACTCGCTTAGCTATCCTATCTTTAACGTCATTGAGTTTCTCTTGTGCTATGGAATGATTCGGATCTATATCCAAGGCTTGCTGATAATAACTAACGGCGAGTTCTAAATCATTTTCATCACTAGCTTTGCCACCTCTTTCTAGAAAGACATCAATTAGCCGACGTCCTCTACCTTGCCCTTGCTGAACAAGAGAATGATTTCTCCATTCATCAGCCAAAGCTTTAACTGCTACAGGATGATCAGGCGCAAACTGCTTACCACCACCTTGAAAATGAAAGTTAACCTCCTGAAATTGTGGCAGCTGCCTCAAGGTATTTTGTTCTAATGGAGAATCAAAATCAACTACGGAATCCAATTTAAGACATACATAAAAAGTGTTTCCTACATGATTCACATAAGCCGCACTTAAGCTTTCATATTGGCGACCAATATTTCTGAGCTGTTCATCTTTAGGAGCAGGAACAACCGTACCTGCTGCGATGATACCTGTTGGATAACTGCCACTCCTCACAAGGTAGGCTCTATCACCAACTTGTATTCTCTTTGTGTTGGCGCAGCTCCAGTTAACATAGGCAAAATCACCTTTTGAGATTATGGCTTGGACATAACGAGGAACATCCTTAGTTTGATTTATTTCGCCATCATCAGTATCGAATCGCCAATCACCGTTACAGAGAAAGAAATAGGTGCCTACTGCTAGGTTTTTTGCAGCCATTTGTTATGACCTTTGAGTTCATAGTTCTTGTGTTATACATAGGTTTCCCATAATTTAATACTAGCAATCTTTAATTTCGTAACCAATTCTTAGTTAAGCAAAAATACGTTATCTATTTATTACGGGCACTCCCTGTGAAGGTCCATTTCGTAATCCTAGTTGCTTGATCTACACCAAGTAGGAAACCATTACCCCTGCGTAGCACCCTACTCTTGCTCATCACTATTTGGGACATAGCGCAGAAAATCCCCTGGCTGTGCATCAAACACCTTGCAGATTGCATCTTGGGTTTCTTTAGAAGGAAATGCATCTGGGTTGTTGTAGAGCCTATAGGCGATCGCTTGAGACAGCCCAGTAATCTTCCAGAACTCATAGGCGTTCTTACAGCCCTGAGCGGTGGCAAATACAGCCATGGTGTGACTATACCCATCCCGTGGAAGTACCCCTCCCGCAACAAGAGTATATTTATCTGATGGATAATTCCGCTTCATGATGACAAGCATGAAATGGAATCACCCTTGTAACCACCCATAAAAACTCAAAGCCCAGTCCTTGGGCCTGGAAAACTTCAGGACTGGGCGACTCACTATGGAGCTAAAACCTATGATGCCAGAGACAAGACACCGCGATCGCCTGATCAACCTAGATCTAGCTGCATTTCTGCCCGGTTCTGAACCGCAACAACCCCTAATCGACCTGCGCGATCGCCCCTCTCCCGATATTTTGCGGCTGCTCGCGATCGGTTCTCCCCCAGTCGTCAACGGCTGCGTAATCACCCTCTATCGCCTGGGCTACGCCCGCCCCGAAGAATGGTCAAGGCCGTTGCCCACCGTAAACCCCAACGAGGTCATGCGAATATTAACCAAACGCATGACATTATTCGAGCAAGAGTGAGAACAGTGGAGGCATAGCCACTAACAGCCAAAAGATCTCCGGGTTCTTCAAGAACCCGGAGATCTGGCTCTACAGAGAGACTTTCTTACCGCTCCGTTAATTTGGTCAGCAGCGTGTTCGATCGCTCCACGTAGGCCTTCATGCCGTCGGCATCAAACCCCTTTTGGGCCATCAGCGCCGTATCGTAGACCTGGTTGCAGATCATCGTCGCCATATCGCCCGCTGGCGAACTGCCGCCGTCGGCCCCGATAATCGTGCTCTGGCTCAGCCCCAGCAGGTTTTGAATCAGCGGGTGGGCCGTGTTCACCATCAGCACGTGGTCATCGGGGAACTGCATCTCCTGCTGCTGAATCATCGCCATAGTTTCCTGCATGCGGCGGGCTTCCTCGGGCACTAGCACCATCGCCGGGGGCGCGCCTTCGCCTTTGAGCGCCTGAGGTTTAACATTCACGCGGGGCTTGTCGATCGCCTTTTCAAACATCTCCTTAACTTCGTCGTCGCGGGTTTTGTTGGTAGCCGGGTCAACAATTTCGCTCTGCTTTTCTTTGTCGAGCAGGGTGTCATCGAGATCCGCATCCACGCGGGTGAATTTAACCTCTGAATATTCCTGCTCTAGAGTCGGAATGAAGTGAGTGTCGATGAACGAATCCATAAACAGCAGCTCTAGGCCCTGGCTCTTGAACAGCTGGATATAGGTGGCCTGGGAGACTTCGTCGGTGGCGTAGAAAACCCGATTTTCGTGCTTTTCCTTGTTGCGCTCTAGGTACTCTTTCAGGGTGGTGTAGAAGTTGCCCTTGGCGTCGGTGGCGGGCTTAGGGGCCTCAGAAACCTCCGACCAGGCATCACCCTCGTCGGTTTGCACTTCTACTTTGGGGGCTTCCTCAGCGTCGCCCAGCTTGGCGGTGGTGCGGAAGATGAGAATATCTTTGACCTGCTCTTTGAACTTGTCGTCGTTGAGCGAGCCAAACTTGACGAAGTTGCCCAGGTCTTGCCAGCTGGCGATGTACTTGGGGCGGTCATCCCGGTAGAGAGCCTTGAGGCTATCGCCCACTTTTTTGGCGATGTAGTCGGCAATGCGGCGGACAGTGCGATCGCCCTGCAAGAAGCTGCGGCTCACATTCAGGGGAATGTCGGTGCTGTCGATCACGCCGCGCAGGGGCAGCAGGAAGCGGGGCACCACTTCTTCGCAGTTGTCGGTGACAAACACCTGGTTGCAGTAGAGCTTAATGCTGCTCTTGGTGATGTCGATATCGGGCTTGAGCTTAGGAAAGTAGAGAATGCCGTTGACCACAAAGGGATAGTCGGTGTTGAGGTGAATCCACAGCAGCGGATCCTCCTGGAACGGGTACAGGTAGCGGTAGAACTCTAGGTAGTCTTCGTCGGTGAGGCTGCTAGGCGACTGCTTCCAGGGAGCCTCGTGCTTGTTGACCACTTCGCCGTCGATCTTAATCGGCACCGGCATGAAGTCGCAGTAGGTTTTAATCAACTGCCGAATCCGAGCGGGTTCGACGTACTCTTCTTCGCCCTCCATCAGAGTCAGGGTAATGGTGGTGCCGACGGTGCTGCGCTCCGAGGCGCTCAGCTCAAACTGGGTGCTGCCGTCGCAGCTCCAGTGGACGGCTTCGGCCCCCTCTTTGTAGGAGAGGGTGTCGATCTCGACGGTGGAGGCCACCATGAACGAGGAGTAAAAGCCCAGACCAAAGTGGCCGATGATCGGGTCTTCGGCGGCGCTGTCTTTGTACTTGGTAATAAACTCCTCGGCGCTGGAGAATGCCACCTGGTTGATGTACTGCTTCACCTCGTCGGCGGTCATGCCGATGCCCGTGTCTGACACGCTGAGGGTTTTCTTGTCTTTGTCGATCTTGATCTCAATTTCAGGACTGCCAACGTCGCCGGAGTACTCTCCAGAGCGAGCCACCATGGAGAGCTTTTTGATCGCATCTACGGCGTTGGAGACCAGCTCGCGCAGAAAGATCTCGTGCTCTGAGTAGAGCGCTTTTTTAATGATCGGAAAAATATTCTCGGTGTGGATCGAGATATTGCCCTGTTCCAGAATCGTCGTCATGGCAGTGCGGTAGTGGTTCAGATGATAGTTCTCTTACCAGCAATTTTTGACGCTGATGGCGAATTTTACAAGCGGCGATTTCTCGACTGAGAGGTTCGGTTGACCCTACTGATAGATAGCAGAGAGTGTCAGAAGTAACAGTAAGCGTCCCAAAAAATTGCTATCTGTACCTGGGAAAGATAAGAATTTTATGAGCGTATGGTGGCGTACCGGGTTCCAGTATCTCTACTGGCCGCCGATCGCCAGCATCAGCATTCCGGCTTTCTTGTAAAACTAGACCTCTACCGAAAAAAGTTAATGAGTCATCCCAAGCAAATGTCGCCCGTTAAGTCGCCTTCATCAGTGTGGCCTGTCTATGTTTGGCGAGCCTTAAAGCGACACTGTTCCTGGGTTGGGCTGGGGCTAGCCGCCCTGCTGGTGCTGAATATTGCGCCGCCTGCCTGGAGCCAGGAGGCTGCTCCTACTGGGGTAGACGTTATTTTTGCGCCTATCGTCAACGTGATGTCGCTGCTGCTGTTCTTCAAAATTGGCGGCGAGAATGGGTTTCCGTTTATTGTGCTGTGGCTGTTTGTGGCGGCGCTGTTTTTTACCTTTCGGATGGGGTTCATCAACCTGCGCGGGTTTAAGCACGCCATTCAAGTCGTGCAGGGTAAGTATGACGACCCCCACGACGAGGGCGAGGTGTCGCACTTTCAGGCGCTGGCTACCGCTGTCTCAGGCACCGTGGGGCTGGGCAATATTGCCGGGGTTGCGATCGCCATTCAGCTGGGCGGCCCCGGTGCCATGGTGTGGCTTACCCTGGCCGGGTTTTGCGGTATGGTGACCAAGTTTGTCGAATGCTCGCTGGCGGTCAAGTATCGCCGCATCGAAAACGACGGCACCGTGCTGGGTGGGCCGATGTATTACCTAACCCGAGGGCTAGCGCCTAAGGGCATGCGCCCCCTGGGCCAGGGTTTGGCCGTGCTGTTCTGCATTTTGTGCCTGGGCGGCAGCCTGGGTGGGGCCAATATGTTTCAGTCTAACCAGGCCTATGCGGCTATCTCTAGCCTGATTCCGGGGCTGCCCGCCTGGGTGTTTGGCCTAATTTTGGCCTCTTTGGCCGGGTTTGTGATTATTGGTGGCATTCAGCGCATTGGGGCGGTGGCCGAGAAGCTAGTGCCCGCAATGGCCGCTATCTACGCTATCGCCTGTCTGTTTGTAATTGTGGTGAATATTGGCCAGGTACCTGCTGCCATTGGCACTATCATCAGCGAAGCCTTTGCGCCTACCGCAGCCGTTGGCGGCATAGTCGGGGTAATGGTGCAGGGGATTCGGCGTAGTTCTTTCTCCAACGAAGCCGGGGTCGGGTCTGCTGCGATCGCTCACTCTGCCGCGCGCACCGATGAGCACATTCGCGAAGGCATTGTGGCCCTGCTAGAGCCCTTCATCGACACCATCGTAATTTGCAACATGACTGCGATCGCGATCGTGCTGACCGGCGTGTATCAAGACACCGGGGCCGAGCTCAGCGGTGTGGGCATGACCGCCGCTGCCTTTGAGTCGGTAATCGGCTGGTTCCCCATTGTGCTCAGCGTTGCAGTGTGTCTATTTGCCTTCTCCACCATTATTTCCTGGAGCTACTACGGCATTCAGGCCTGGGTTTATTTGTTTGGCGAGCGCACCACCATTGTATTCAAGCTCATTTACGTGTTCTGCACCTTTTTGGGTACCCTCACCAGCCTAGGGCTGATTATCGACTTCAGCGACCTGATGCTGCTGGGTATGGCCTTCCCCAACCTGATTGGCTGCTACATTCTCTCCAACGAAATTGCCAAAGACCTCAAAGACTACTGGCAACGGCTGACCTCAGGGGAAATGAAGACATACAGCCCAGTTGCGGTTGGTTCCGACAACACTTAATTGGCCTAAGACCAGCCTGAGATACCTGAAATACATTGAGTACCTCGATGTTCTCTGTGCTGTGTTTCTGGGCGTTTTTGAGTAGGTCGAGACTAAATAAATCAGTGAAAACATAAATCACTGAGAACCCATGGAGCAGGATTTTGCCTAATCGCAATCCTGCTCTATTTTTATGATGAATTGCCGCCGCAGGCCGGGGGGAGTGGCCTGATAGTCACCGTACAGCTGGCAAAACCGCCAAAAGTTTTCGAGGTTGGCCCAGGGTTTGCGGTTGCCAACCAGAGGATTTAGCGCTTCTGAGGTTTGACACATAGAAAGCCAAAGCATATCTGCCTCCGTTTTAGGGCTGCTATTTTTCTCTAGATGTCCCAATCCTAAAGTGCCCCAGATTAGACAACAAAAGATACCCTCGATGGCATCTATGCAAAAAAACGATGCAAAAACACGATAGTTCCATCGGCCTCAGCCAGTGGAACTATCATCTGTAGATATAGCGCTAGCCGACTAGCGTACTTAAGTATCCCAATGCTTTCTCTTGCCCCTTGCGTTGGGGAGGCCATCTCTGAATCTAAATGACGGCTGCTGTGGGTTTACGCGAAGGCCTTATTTACGCACCACTAAAACGGGACAGCGCGCAAATCGCACCACTCGCTCCGCTACAGACCCTAGAAAAAACCTAGCCATACCGGTTCGCCCCCGCGAAGGAATGACGATTAAATCGATGGCATTTCCCTCGGCATAGTCAATGATTTCAGAACTGGGGTTGCCAATTTGGACCACAAACTTGATCCGTTCGTAAGCCTCACCAGCAAATTTTTCATGAAATAGGGCTTTAATGTGGTCAATGCGAGTTTGATCATCTACAGTTTGCCAAACCATGCCCGGTTGAGTTGGCTCTAGCGGCGAGAGAACGTGGACGACGTGAACAGTCGTGGCGTCTCCAAAAAATGTGATGGCTTCATTGAGAGCTTGACTAGCCTCTTCCGAAAAATCAATGGGAACTAGAACGTTATCGCTAGTAAATAAAGTCATAGAGCGATCCTCTTACAGCTATACAACAAAACTATTGGCGTCAAGTCAATATGGGGTTAAAACATCCTTAGGTTACAACGTTCTTTGGCTACATTTGGCAACAGATTTCCTAGCCCTACGGCTGAGAAAAATGGGCCAATGCTCACAGTCTAAAGCGAACCAGGCTATTGTCCTGTGTCATCTGTTTCGGTTTATCAATAAAATTCTCGTTGCCATTTCCGTTGCCACTCTCGTTGCCACGAGTAACCGCCTGTTTTGCTACCGGCGGTGGCGCGGCAGAGTAATTACTATTTGAGCTAGGCTTAGGGGCTACAATTGCTACCAGCAAAGCGCCTCAGGGGTTGGTCGGCGTTTTTGGCCAGCTCTCGACTGTGCCCCTTAGGCCTACAAATTCGTGCTATACCAGACCGATACCCGACTGTGGTAGGCGGGTTCGTAGGTTAACTTCTTTTACCAAAGTAGACTTCATGAGCCTACGGGCACTTTAAGGTTAGGTAAGGGCTGCACTCAATTAGGTTAAAGCAGCCATTACCATAGGCGTGGCGGTTTGAGTTTTTTACAATGACCAAACATAATCACCAAACCAGTCTGAGCCTAAAATCCTGCCAGTGGGGATAGTGTATGCAGCAGTCAGGGCCAATGGGGCAGGGGTTAGGGGCGTCGTTGATCCAGCAGAAAAACTTGAATCGTTGGCAGAGTAGCTTTGGGTTAGGGATTCTGCTGATTTTGGGGATTTTGGGCAACTACTTTCGCTGGTCGCTTTTCTTTCACATCGACTTTTTGTTTGGCACTATTGCGGTTTGGCTGGTGCTTAGCTTCTACGGGGTGCGCTGGGGAGCGATCGCGGCCCTGGTGGCGTCCAGCATTACCTATCTCATCTGGAACCACCCCTACGCGATTGTCGTTTTCTCGGCGGAGTTTTTGGTGGTGGCGGGTTTGACCCTACGCCGCCGCCAGCACAACCTAGTGCTGCTCTGTGCCCTGTACTGGGTGGTGCTGGGTATGCCGCTAGTGTGGTTTTTCTACCACCAGATTTCAGGAGTAGACCTCAACCAAACCCAAATCATTGCCCTTAAGCAGGCGGTCAACGGCATTTTTAATGCTCTAGTTGCGAGTCTGCTGCTGGCCTACACACCCATTTACCGCTGGCTGGGGCGACCTCAGCCGACCAGCGCTCTATCACTCCAGCAAACCCTGTTTAACCTGCTGGTGGCCGCCGCCTTTTTCCCTACCCTAATTTTGATGGCCCTGAACAGCCATCGGGTGGTAGCCAACATTATGAGCGAAGAGCAAGTTCACCTCAACCTTTTTTCTCAACCCCTGGTGGCCCACATTGACAGCTGGTATAACCGCCATACAAACGCTACGACAACCCTCGCCAATATTGCGGCTGAGGCGACTTTGGCCTTCTTATCCACCCAAAACCAGACTGTTCTCCAGGCTCAGACCGAAACTATTCAAGCGTTAATTCCAGATTTTCAGCACCTGGTTGTGACCAATGGTGCCAATGCGATCGTGGCCCAGGCGGCTAGCGATCATGACCCTAACCATGCGCTCCGCATTCCCTTCGCCAGCCATACTGCTACCAATCACAGTCCAGTCCTCTCCTTCGATCGCCTGGGATCTGGCACCCACCAGGAAAATACCGCTTTGCTGAGCCAGCCGGTTCTCAATCAGGGCCAGGTTGAGGGGCGAGTTTGGGGCGAAATTGACCTGACCACCCTGCAGACGCTGGTGACAGAGACCTCTACCGCGCTCAATTTTCAAGTGGCCTTGGTCGATCGAGACCAACGAGTGCTGATTAGCACCGATCCAGAACGGCCCTGGGGAACTCGGCTTGACCTCCGCCAAACTGGTGAAGTCGTTAGCCTCAGCGATAATACCTATCAGTGGTTACCAACCCTGGGTAGTGCCCTCTATGCCGTGCGCTGGCGCAACTCGCGGTTTGTGCAAGAGTCATCCTTGCCCGCGATCGCTGACTGGACTCTAATCGTCGAGTCAGCCGCCCAGCCCCAGGTTTATAGGGTTCAGCAGGAGCACACGAAGAGCCTGCTGATTCTGATTGGGGTGACGGGGCTGGCGCTGGTCATTGCCACCTGGCTCAGCCGTCGGTTTGTCGACCCGCTGTTTGAGCTGGCCCAGGTCACCACTAACCTGCCAATGCAGGTGCAAGAGCGACGGCTAATTCAGTGGCCCAGTAGCCCGGTATTTGAGCTGCGATCGCTGGTGCAAAACTTTCAGCAAATGGCCACCACTCTGACCCAAAAATTTCAGGAATTGCAGCAGGCTAAGCAAACGGCTGAGGTGGCCAACCAGGCCAAGAGCGACTTTTTAGCCAACATGAGCCACGAGCTGCGTACGCCTCTCAACGCCGTTTTGGGCTTTAGCGATCTGCTGCGTCGGCAGCCTGATCTGGCGCAGTACTACACCGAGCTAGACTTGATTAAATCGAGCGGCGAGCACCTGCTAGATCTAATTAACGATGTGCTCGACCTGGCCAAAATTGAAGCCGGGCGCATCACCCTCAACGCCACGGCTTTTAGCCTCCCCGACCTGATTGCCAACCTGGAGGGCGTTTTTTCGCTGCGGGCCAAAGCCAAGTCGATTCGCTTCACCATTGAGCGCGGCGCTGACCTGCCGGAGTTGATTCAAACCGATGAGCGCAAGCTGCGCCAGGTGCTGATCAACCTGCTCAACAACGCTATCAAGTTTACCGAGGTAGGCTTTGTCACCCTGCGGGTTTTGCAGTCTACCGCCCCTAACCACCAGGGCTACCGGCTCCGGTTTGAGGTGGTCGACTCTGGCCCCGGTATTGCCCCAGAGGAGCTAGGGCTGCTGTTTCAGTCCTTTTCACAGACTGAAACCGGGCGGCGTAGCCACGAAGGTACGGGGCTGGGATTGCGAATTAGCGATCGGTTCGTCCAGCTAATGGGGGGCACTATCGAGGTGCACAGCCAGCCTGGCCAAGGGTCACAGTTTAGCGTTGTGGTGCCGGTGCAGCGGGCCACTGCCGATCAGCTGACGCCTCTACCGCTGGTGCGTCAGGCCACCGGACTGGCCCCCCACCAGCTGCCCTATCGACTGCTGGTGGTCGATGACCAGTTCAGCAATCGCCGATTGCTAGTGCAGTTTTTGACCGAATTGGGGTTTGAGGTGCGCGAAGCCTGCAACGGTCAGGAGGCGATCGCCCAGTGGCAAACCTGGCAGCCCCACTTGATCTGGATGGACATGCGCATGCCCGTTATGGATGGCTTTGAGGCCACCCGCCAGATCAAGGCGCAGATGCAGGGGCAGGCCACTGCTATTGTTGCCCTCACCGCCAGCGTCTTTGATGAAGAAAAATCGCTGGTGCTTTCGGCGGGCTGCGACGACTTTATTCGCAAACCCTTTCAGCCAGCGGTGATTGTCGACAAGCTGGGGCAGCACCTGGAGGTAAAATTTATCTACGCCCAGCCCAAGACCGATGCGGCGGTGGCCGCTCCTGAGAATCTGGAGCTACCGGAGGGTAGCTTAGAAGGAATGCCGTTGGCCTGGCGCGATCGCGTCTACCAGGCCGCGACCCAGGCCGATCAGCACACCCTACTGCGGCTGCTAGAGGCCCTTCCCCCTGCCCAGGCTGCCGTTCGTCACACCCTCCACAGCTGGATCAATAACTTCCAGTTTGACAACGTTATGATCCTCACCTGTAGGGACGATGAGCACCATTCGCAGCCCTAAACCCACGATTTTAGTTGTCGATGATATTCCAGATAATCTGCACCTGCTAACGCGGGAGCTATCTGCCCAGGGCTACGAAACGCGGGGCGTGCTCACCGGCACCATGGCCCTCACCGTGGCCCGGTCTACCCCGATCGATCTGATTTTGCTCGATATTATGCTGCCCGACATAGACGGCTACATCGTCTGTCAAACCCTCAAGGCAGACCCCGCCACCGAGGCGATTCCGGTTATTTTTCTCAGCGCCCTAGACGAGGCCATAGACAAGGTCAAGGCTTTTACCGTCGGCGGCGGCGACTATGTGACCAAACCCTTCAAAACCGTGGAGCTAATGGCCAGGGTCGGTACGCAGCTGAGTCTCAGGCAGGCCCAGCTGCAGCTGCAGCAGTTTAACCAGAATCTAGAACACCAGGTGCAGCAGCGCACCCACGAGCTAGGCATCGTCAATCAGTCGCTACAGGCTGAGATTCAGGTGCGACAACAGGTCGAACAAGATCTGCGCCACAGCGAACGTCGCTACCGGCTGATTGCCGACCATATGGGCGACTTGGTCTGTCTGCACGACCCGAGTGGGCAGTTTCTCTACGTCAGTCCATCGGCCCAAACTCTGCTGGGCTACGCCGCCGAAACGCTAATCGGCAAATCGATCGCCGACTTTTGCCACCCCGACGATGTCCAGTACGTGCAGCTCCATTTTCAGTCGCCGCTAAAATCGACCCAGTCCACGGCTCTCTGCTATCGATTTCGCTGCCAGTCGGGGCGCTACCTCTGGCTCGAAACCCTGGCCAAGCCGGTATTTGACGAGGGCGGGCAGATGACAAGCACGGTCACTAGTTCGAGAGATGTGACCCGGCGGGTCAAAATTGAGAAGCAGCTGCGCTACGATTCGCTCCACGATGCGCTGACCCACCTGCCCAACCGCGACTGGCTCGCCAAGCGCCTGGAGCTAGAAATTTTGCAGTGCCAGCGCTACAGCCAGACCTGCTTTGGCCTGCTAATGATCGACCTCGATCGCTTTAAGGCGGTTAACGATAGCCTTGGCCACCTAACCGGCGACAAATTGCTCGTTGCCGTGAGCCGCTTGCTGAAAAGCTGCGTTCGCGATATCGATATCGATATGGTGTCGCGCTGGGGCGGCGATGAGTTTGTGATTTTTCTAGACCGAGTCGCCGATTTGAAAGAAGTTATTCAGGTGGCAGAACGGATCAAAATTGCCCTAGAAAGCCCGATTGACGTAGACGGGAAAATCATTTACACCTCGGCTAGTATTGGCATTTTGATGGCCAACAGCGCCTACAAAACCAGCAACGAAATCTTTCGGGATGTCGATATTGCGCTGTACCGCGCCAAGGCCCTGGGCCGCAACCGCTACGAAATTTTTGGCCTCGAAATGTACCAGGAGGCGATCGCGCTGCTCAACCTGGAAAACGATCTGCGCCTGGCCATTCAGCAACAGGATTTTATCACCTACTACCAGCCCATTGTGGCGCTGCCCAGCCAGGCGCTGCTGGGGTTTGAGGCCCTGGTTCGCTGGCAACACCCCAGCCGGGGATTGATTATGCCGGGCGTTTTTATCGATTTGGCCGAAGACACCGGCCTGATTAAAGCGATCGGCAGCCAAATTTTGCGCCAGGTGTGCGAAACCATCAAACAGTGGGAAAACGACTATTGCCTAGACGAAAAATTTCGGGTCAGCGTCAATGTTTCGGGGCATCAGTTTCGCGATGACACTTTTATCGCCACCCTCGATCAAATTTTGGCTGAAACTGGCGTGCGAGGCGATCGCCTCAAACTTGAAATTACCGAGCGGGTTTTGCTAGAGCAGTCGGGTAGCATTGCCCAAACCCTAGCCGAAATTACCGCCCGAGGCATGCAGCTCAGCATCGACGACTTTGGCACCGGCTACTCGTCGCTGCGCTACCTGAGCCAGTTTGCCGTCCAGACTCTCAAGATCGATCGATCCTTTGTCATTCAAATGCAGCCCCACCGCCAGAGCATTGTGCAGGCGATTATCGATCTGGCCCACAACCTAGATATGGACTGCATCGCTGAAGGGGTCGAGACCGTAGCGCAGCAGTCGCAGCTCCAACAGCTCGGCTGCGAAGCCGCCCAGGGCTACCTGTTTGCCCGACCCCTGCCGCTGGAGAAAGCCAGCGAAGTGCTGCAGCGCTGGTATGGCCAAGCCGCCGATCACAATTGAAGGATAGGGACGATGACGCCTAAACTGCCTCACCTCCTTATCCCTGATTTACCCTCTACGCTCTGCCATGCTGATGCGATCGCCCAGTTGCCGAATCGTCTGGGCCAGGTCCAAATCGCGCTTCAGCAGCTTCTCAATTTTGGTGTAGCTGTAGAGCACCGTGGTGTGGTCTTTGCCACCAAAGGCATCGCCAATTTTGGGTAGACTGAGGCCGGTGTGCCGCCGCATCAGGTACATGCCCACCTGGCGGGCCTGGCTGATCTCGCGCCGTCGAGACGCGCCCTTCAAATCGTCTACCGAGACGCCAAAGTGCTCGGCAACGACAGCCACTACGGCCCCAGGAGACGCCTCAATTTTGTCGACGGGCGGGTTGAGCACCGTCATCAGATGCTCAACCGTCATCGGCAGGCCCGCGATCGAGGTGTAGGCGATCGCGCGAATCAGCGCCCCCTCCAGCTCGCGAATGTTCGAGGTGTAGCTGGCGGCAATGTACTCGATCGCCTCGCGAGGAATCTGCACCTGCTCGTACTCAGCCTTCTTTTGCAGAATGGCAATCCGGGTTTCGTAGTCGGGGGGCTGAATATCGGCAATCAGCCCCATCGAGAAGCGCGAAATCAGCCGGTCTTGCAGGCGCAAAATTTGGTTGGGGGGGCGGTCTGAGGCCAGCACAATTTGCTTGCCCGCCTCATGGAGAGTATTAAAGGTGTGGAAGAATTCTTCCTGGGTGTATTCCTTGCCCTCAATAAACTGAATATCGTCCACCAGCAGAATATCCACATCCCGGTAGTGGGAGCGAAAGTGCTGCATGCTGTCGCGGCGAATGGCAGTAATTAGGTCGTTGGTAAACTGCTCGGTAGATACATAGGCTACCCTTGCCTGGGGGGCAATCTCCTGGCGGTAGTGACCAATCGACTGCATCAGATGGGTTTTGCCCAGCCCTACCCCACCGCACAAAAACAGCGGGTTAAACTCGCGTCCGGGAGCTTCGGCCACCGCTAGCGACGCCGCGTGGGCCATCCGGTTGTTGGCCCCCACCACAAAGCGGGAAAATACCGCCTTGTGGTTGAGGTCGTTGTAGTTTTCCTGGGTTGGGGCCGGCAGGTCTACTGGGGTCTGGCGGGCGGGCGAAACCTGGCGAACGGTCGGCGTTGGGCGAACGGGCAGGCTCGGCGTCTGGGTCGGCCAGTTGACATCGGCCATGGGCAGCAGGGCGACGGCGGCATTGTCCCCGTCGGGTACTACAGTCACCTGTAGCTCGATCGCCTTGCCCAAAATATTGTTGACTACCTGGGTAATGGTGCCCGCATAGTGCTTCTGCACCCAGTTGCGAGCAAAGGGGTTGGGGGTTGAGATCACTAGGGCGCGATCGCTCAAGGTTTGAACCTGGGCGGGTTTGATCCAAGTCTCAAAGGTGGGACGGCTCAGCTCTACCTGAAGCTGGCTTAGCACCTCTTCCCACAACCGATTCAGGGCCTGATCCACGGTTTACCTCTTAAAATAACCGCTGCCCAAGGGCAGACGTAGCGCATGGGTGAGCAAAGCTGGCTTTCATCCTCTATCTCGATGGCACTCGATGGCATTCTGACGCCAGAACTGGGGTTTGCCAGGAGATGTAGCCGCTCGCCTGAGACATAATCCCCGAGACCAGGCCATAGACTAGAAAGCCCAGCGATGGCAGCACGAGGATCTATAGGGTACTAGATATATGGCAAAAAAATGTCCCTGATTCTACATATAGCGTTTCGGCAAAATATAGCGTTTCGGCAAAGTTAGATCCTGCTAATGCCCGAGTCGAGTCAGGAGCCAGTGACGTCCTGCTGGTTTATTGAAGCACAGGTGCCTCGTGCCTGGGGGCGATGTATACAATGACTACAGTATTTGAAGAGCACTCCTAACAGCAGTCCCAACAGCAGTCCCGCAATTTACCCCTGGAACCCAGTGCCTATGACCTTGCCAGAGCCCTCTCAGCCCCGCCCATCCACGGCCCCGGCCACTTTGTTAACCCTGGGTGATCCGGTGCTGCACCAGCGGGCTCAGCCCGTAGAGTGGCCCGTAAAGTGGCCCGTGGATTTGGTGGATGATTGGCATCTACAGCAGCTCATTAATCAGCTACTCGAAACCATGCGATCGGCCAATGGCGTCGGCATCGCCGCTCCTCAGCTCGGCTATGCTCTGCGGGTTTTGGTAGTCGCTTCGCGCCCTAACCTGCGCTATCCCCACGCTCCCGTCATGGAGCCGGTGGTGATGATCAATCCCCGCCTGGTGGCGGCCAGCGACGAGCTGGAAATGGGCTGGGAAGGCTGCCTCAGCGTGCCGGGAGTGCGGGGCCGGGTGCCTCGCCATCGGGTCGTTGAGGTAGAGTATTGCGATCGCCACGGACAGCCTCAGCATCAGGTGTGGGAAGACTTTGTCGCCCGCATCTTTCAGCACGAAGCCGACCATCTAGAGGGCAGGGTGTTTCTTGACCGGATACAGTCAGAAACGGACCTCCTCTCGGAGAAAGCCTACCTAGCTATGGGTATGATC
This sequence comes from Nodosilinea sp., assembly GCA_049646445.1. Lineage (GTDB taxonomy): Bacteria > Cyanobacteriota > Cyanobacteriia > Phormidesmidales > Phormidesmidaceae > Nodosilinea. The sequence continues at coordinate 151,262 of JBARVV010000005.1, forward strand.
TAAAAATATCTAGAAATATCTAGCAGAACGAGGGCTAGCCCCAATCATTCCACTACCCTGGTACCTTTGGTAGGCATTCTCAACCAGAGGGGCTGGCCCGTTTTAGGTCACCCGTTCTAAGGTCACGCTAAGGTCAGGTCACGCTAAGGTCAAAGGAGGCAGCTTGAGTTCTCACCCTCAACCCCGCATCGTTCAGCTCGATATGCTGGACACCGACTACGCCAAAATAGCGGCGGGAGAACCGATTCCTGAGCACAAAAAGCAGCGGCTTGCCCAAGATAACTACGACTTTATCCGCTTGGGCAAGCACATTGCCCGCTACCGCTATGGCGGACTTGACCAGCAGGGCCAAGATGACATTCTCTGCACCCTGGGCACCACCGCCGGGCTGTTTACCCTGGCCGATACCGAAGACATGAACGATCGCCTGCGCCAAACGGGCCGCTTCTACCTTACCTCTGGTGAGCGCCAGCAGGTGCTCAACTGGCTGATCGATGAGCTAGGGGTTGAGCTAGGTGCAGGAGAGGGGGGGTGAAGCCGAAGGACTCAGGGCTGATTGTACCCGCGCTTGGCAGGGGATTGCTCCCGATGGCGATCCAGCGTTCTATCTGCCTCACCGTCCTTAATCCCTTCACCGTTTCCATTCCTATAGAATTTTCTCTGGTCAGTAAATAGATCGACGCCCGATCTCGATAACTCAATGTAAACGAGTATTTCAATCGAGTTACATCTGGTGGAAGTGGGCCAAAATCCCGAAACTCCCGTGATACGATTCATCCGTAGCTTTTTTTCAATAGTGGAGTAGGCACCCTTGGTACTTCGGGTAGCAGTAGTAGGATCAGGTCCAGCAGGCTCCTCGGCTGCTGAGACACTAGTTAGAGCCGGTATTGAAACGTACCTCTTCGAGCGCAAGCTCGACAACGCCAAGCCCTGCGGTGGGGCCATTCCCATGTGCATGGTGGAAGAGTTTGATTTGCCGCCTGAGATCATCGATCGCCGCGTGCGCAAGATGAAGATGATCTCCCCCTCCAATGTGGAGGTCAACATCGGCAGCACCCTCAAGGATGACGAGTACATCGGCATGTGCCGCCGCGAGGTGATGGATAGCTTTCTGCGCGATCGCGCCGCTAAGCACGGAGCCAAGCTAATCAACGGCACCGTCCACACCCTCGAAATTCCCACCAGCGAGACCGGAGTCTATACCCTGCACTACACCGAGCACCGTGAAGACGGGCTGGTGGGCGACAACAGGTCGCTGCAAGTGGATCTGGTGATTGGGGCCGATGGGGCCAACTCCCGCGTTGCCAAGGCGATCAAAGCTGGGGACTATAACTATGCGATCGCCTTCCAGGAGCGCATTCGCCTGCCCGACGACAAAATGGCCTACTACGAAGATCTGGCCGAAATGTATGTGGGCAACGACGTTTCCCCCGACTTCTACGCCTGGGTCTTCCCCAAGTACGACCACGTCGCGGTGGGCACCGGCACCATGCGGGTCAACCAAGCCAAGATCAAGGGCCTGCAAGCGGGCATTCGCGCCCGCGCCGCCAAGCGCCTAGAGGGTGGCGAAATTATCAAGGTCGAAGCGCACCCCATCCCAGAGCATCCCCGCCCCCGCCGCGTGGTGGGCCGGGTCGCCCTGGTGGGTGACGCCGCTGGTACCGTCACCAAATCCTCCGGTGAGGGCATTTACTTTGCCGCCAAGTCGGCCCGCATGTGCGCCGAAACCATTGTGGAATTCTCCAATAATGGCCAGCGCATTCCCACCGAGGCCGACCTCAAGGTCTACCTCAAACGCTGGGATCAGCAGTACGGCATTACCTATAAAGTGCTGGATCTGCTGCAAACGGTGTTCTACCGTTCTGACGCCACCCGCGAGGCCTTTGTGGAAATGTGCTCTGACATTGACGTGCAGAAGCTCACCTTCGACAGCTACCTCTACAAGACCGTGGTGCCCGCCAACCCCCTGGTGCAGATGAAAATCACCGCCAAAACCGTGGGCAGCCTAATTCGCGGCCATGCTCTAGCGCCCACCCGCAGCTGGTAACCCAATATCGTTCAGTCCTTTTCTGAACTCCCAGGCGTAGCTGGCTTTGGCACCTCATGTCAAAGCCAGTTTTTTCGTAGGGGCAAACAGCCGTTTGCCCCTACTCTGCTGCGATCGCCCTAGAGACCAGCTCTGCACCAAAAGGCGATCGCATTCTTTCGAAATGCGATCGCCTCTACTAAAACCAGTATGCTTGGCGCAACGCTCTACTTGCCCATGCCCAGCTGCTGAGCCTTCTGGTACACCTTGCCCTCCGTCAGCAGTGAGGGGGCGATCACCACCTCCACCTGCTGCATCTCCTTTAGATCCTTAGCTCCCAGGGTGCCCATGCTGGTCTGCAGTGCCCCTAAAAAGTTGTGGGTACCGTCGTCGAGTTGAGCCGGGCCGCGCAGAATATGCTCCAGGCTGCCGGTAGTGCCCACCTTAATGCGAGTTCCCCGAGGCAGTACCGGACTAGGAGTCGCCATACCCCAGTGAAAACCGCGCCCTGGCGCTTCAGCAGCGCGGGCAAAGGGTGAGCCGATCATTACGCCATCAGCGCCACAGGCAATGCATTTACAAATGTCGCCGCCGGTCACCAGGCCGCCATCGGCCACGATCGCTACATAGCGACCAGTTTCGGCAAAAAAGTCGTCACGGGCAGCGGCACAGTCGGCCACCGCCGTCGCCTGGGGAATGCCAATGCCCAGCACCCCGCGCGACGTGCAGGCGGCCCCAGGGCCAATGCCCACCATCACGGCGGCGGCCCCGGCCTTCATTAAATTAAGGGCAACCTCGTAGGTGACGCAGTTGCCCAAGATCACCGGCATGGGCATTTCAGCACAAAAAGCGGCCAGATCTAAAGGGTCAATATCAGCCGGGGAAAGGTGGGCCGTAGACACCACCGTGGCTTGCACAAACACCAGGTCGGCCCCCGCCTCGGCCACAGTCGCGCCAAAGCGGGCGGCACCAGCGGGGGTAAGGCTTACCGCAGCAACGCCACCGCCTGCTTTAATCGCCTGAATACGCTTGGTAATCAGCTCAGGTTTAATGGGTTCGGCGTAGAGGGTCTGCATCAACCCCACAAACTCGTTATTCCCTACCGAGGCAATTTGATCGAGAATTGGGTTAGGGTCTTCGTAGCGGGTTTGAATGCCCTCTAGGTTCAGCACCCCCAGCGCCCCCAGCTTCGATAGCCGAATCGCCATATCCACGTCTACGACACCATCCATGGCGCTGGCGATGATAGGAATCTCGCGTTCAATACCGCCAATCTGCCAACGAGTGTTAGCCAAACTTGGATCCAGAGTTCTGGGCCCTGGTACCAGGGCAATTTCGTCAATGCCGTATGCTCTGCGGACTACTTTGCCGCGACCAAGTTGTATATTCACGTCCCTCTTTACCCTCTGGGCCAAAACCATTAGGTTAGCCTAGCAAAAAAGATTTCTCGCCGTATAGCTATTGAGCTAGAACCCCTCTATCAATGGGGGATACGGCGGTGGGTGATAAGATTGGTCAGGCTCGGCCCGAGCCCTATTGAAATCACTATTTTTAGCGGGGAAAAAGGGTTGTGAATCTGTCGTCGCTGACGTTTCTGCGCAAAATGCGATCGGCCAATCGCCAGTTTGCTGTGATCGGCCTAGGCCGCTTTGGCCGGGCCGTGTGCGGCACCCTCAACTCCCTGGGCTACGAGGTGCTAGCCGCCGATACCGACGAGCGCCGGGTCAGCCAGGCGCTGACTGACCAGATTGCCGCCCACGCCATTCAAATCGATACCACTCAGCCCTATGCCCTGCGCGAGGCGGGCATTACCGACTTTGACACCGTGATTGTGGCGATCGGCAACTATGTCGAAGAAAGTATTATCACCACCCTCAACCTCAAGGAGGCCGGGGTTAAAAATGTCGTGGCCAAGGCGTCGTCCGAGATTCACGGCAAGCTGCTCGATCGGGTTGGGGCCGACCACGTCGTCTTTCCTGAGCACGAAATGGGCTGCGAACTGGCGCGATCGCTCACAACTCCCGGCATTCTCGATCGCTTTGAGATCGACCCCAACCACTGCATTGCCGAAGTGATTGTGCCCAAGGCCTTCGACCAGAAGACCATTGTTGATCTAGATATGCGCAACCGCTACGAGCTGACCCTGCTGGCGATCAGCCAGGATAACGATCCTGACCAGTTTGAGATCAACCCCAGCCCTGTCACCCGCCTCAAGGCCGGGGGGCTGATGGTCGTGATTGGCAGCAACAAAGGTTTAGAGCGTCTACCGGTATAGCCCATGCGCGTAATTGGTTTAATTAGCGGTACCTCCGTTGACGGTATCGACGCCGCTCTGGTGGAGGTAACTGGCCAGGGCTACGGCCTCACCGTGACCCTGGTAGACGGGCTGACCTGGCCCTATCCCGCCGAGCTGCAGCAGCAAATTTTGGCCCTCTGCGCCGGAGAGGCCGTCAGTTTAGAGAACCTGGCTCGCGTAGATGATGCCGTAGCCCAAAGCTTTGCCGATGCGGCCCAGGCCCTCATGGCCCAGGCGGGTGCTGCTGAGCTAGTGGCTTCCCACGGGCAAACGGTATTTCACCGCCCGGTGGGTCGTCCAGCGCTGCCCCACCAAGGCCCAATTCAGCTGGGCTACACATTACAACTGGGGCGCGGGGCTGCGATCGCTCAGCGGCTGAGCCTACCCACGGTCAGCGACTTTCGCCAGGCCGATATTGAGGCCGGGGGAGAGGGTGCCCCGCTGGCACCCGTCTTAGACCTCTGCCTACTCAGCCACCCTACTGAGCGGCGATGCGTGCAAAACCTGGGCGGCATTGGCAATGTCGCCTATTTGCCGCCGTGGAATCGCCAGGGCAGTGCGCCCAAGGTACTGGGATGGGATACAGGGCCAGCCAACTCGCTGATCGACATTGCCGTACATACCCTCTCTGACGGCACCCTGTCCTACGATCGCGATGGTGCCTGGGCCGCCCAGGGCACGCCCTGCCTGCCGCTGGTCAGTCAGTGGCTGGAGCACCCCTATTTCACCCAGCCGCCGCCAAAATCGACCGGGCGCGAGCTGTTTGGCTGGGACTTTTTTCGGCAGTGCCAGCGGGATGCCCAGGCGCAGGGGCTAGGTGCCGCAGATTTGGTGGCAACCCTGACAGAGTTTACGGCTGCCTCGGTAGCGCACGAATACCGCGCCTTTTTGCCTGCCCTGCCCGATCGCGTGCTGGTGGGCGGCGGCGGCAGCCACAACCCGGTGCTAATGGCGCGTCTCCAGGCCCAGTTGCCAGAGAGCCCTGTACAACCCACCGATGCAGTCGGCTTATCGGCCAGCTATAAAGAGGCGATCGCCTTTGCCGTACTGGGCTATTGGCAGCGCCAGGGCTTCCCCGGCAACCTGCCCGCCGTCACGGGTGCCACGAGTCCCAGAGTTCTCGGACGCCTTAGCGACCCCCACTGAGCCTCTGAACCCAAAGGGTTACCCAGTCCCCATACCTCAGTCTGAGCAATAGGGCGTATGCTTGAGAAGCCTAGGACAAATGACAGTAGGTCAGGCTAAACCAACGCAGTATTACAGGAAATGTCAATGGCTGGGGGAGCGGTGTGTGGTGCATAGCTTTTTAATTGAGCCTGGCCGGTGGACCCTGCAAGGCAGCTGGATGGAGCGCGATCGCTTGCCCACCCCGGTCAAGGGTAAAATTTTGATTGCCTGGAGTCGCGACGACTGGTTCACCATGATCATGAAGCTGGCGCTGTCCGATACGCAGCCTGATGAAATGGCGCTACAGTACCGAGGCCGGTTGACCAGTGGCGATTGTCAATATACCTTTGTGCTGCAGCACAGCCTGCTAGGGCGGGTCGAAGGGGAGGGCTGGGTGGCCCCCGACTCTATTATTCAGCGGTATTGGGCTCTGGGCGATCGCCAGCGCCGCACCGGGTTTGAAACCCTTTACCGTCTCGATCGCGATCGCTACCATCTCTCCAGCGGCATTATGACCGGACACTACCTGACCAGCGCCATGGAGGCCACCCTGCACCTGCAAAGTCCTCCCCTAGGGATCTAGCCCTGCCAAGGCGGTGGTTAGGCAGCTGGTGGGCGCTCAGTTGAATGTACTACAGTAGAAATAACGCCTTTTAGCTATAGCTGGGCATATTAACTCTATACTTCAGGGCCAATACGCTGAACTGGAACTGGAGATATAGCTGGGTGCATTAGAGCCTTGGTAGACGGCCTTGGTAGACGAGTTGGCTTTGGTTTATCGGTTAAGCCCAGGGGTTTGAAAGGCCGTGTCTTGTCGTCACTGTGTGCGTCACTGTGGTTGGGTAACCTAGCTCTGTAAGTCTTGAGCTGGTTCACCCTGTGGCAAGCCCAGCTCTGCTCGTTATTTTTCTGTCAGGATCGTTTCGCTCACTGCCCCGCTTGCCGACTATTGGCTAGAACCGTTTTATGGCTGACTCAAATCTGGGCTGTAAATTAGCAAATCGCTATGAACTACTAGAACCTGTTGGACAGGGTTCTATGGGTCGTGTATATTTGGCCGAAGATTTGCTGTTGGGCAGCGTCAAGGTGGCCGTAAAGCTGCTGTCACAGACAATGCCCGGCGAAAAAATGCGCGATCGCTTCATGCAAGAAGCCATGACTTGCGCTCAGCTAGGCCAAAAGAGTATTCACGTAGTCCGCGTTACCGACTATGGCGTCAGCGACGAAGAAGTACCCTTCTACGTCATGGAGTACCTACAAGGGCAAAGCCTGAGCCAGCTGATCAACCTCCAGCCCCTGCCCGTACCTCGATTTTTGGGCCTGATTCGGCAAATTTGCCTGGGTCTTCAGACCGCCCATGACGGTATCACTCTAAAGACCCAGCCCGATCCGGTGCCCATCATCCACCGCGATATCAAGCCCAGCAACATCATGATTGTGCAAGACCCCACTCTGGGGGAGCTGGCCAAGATTTTAGACTTCGGCATCGCCAAGCTCATGCAGATCGACAGTGACCAAACCAACTGCTTCATGGGCACCCTGGCCTACGCCTCCCCCGAGCAAATGGAGGGGCGTGACCTAGACAGCCGCTCTGACATTTACAGTCTCGGGGTTATGATGTTTCAGATGCTCACGGGCCACCTACCCCTGCGGGCCAGCAGCCACACCTTCGGCGGCTGGTACAAAGTGCACCAGACCCAAACCCCAAAGCGTATAGGCGAAGTAGCCAGCGGTATCAAAATTCCTAAGCTGCTCGAAGACCTAGTTATGGGCTGCATGGCTAAGCCACCAGCAGACCGTCCCCAGAGCGCCCAAGAAATTTTGCAGACCCTAGAGCCGCTTCAGGCGCGTTACTTCAGCGGCTTTCGCATTAGCCAGCGAATTGGCACAACGCTTAGCCGGGTACCCGTCACCCGCCAGCCCGCCGCCGCTGAGATCCTTAAAGAAGACCAGGTGTGCAAGCTGACCGTATGGCCTGCTACCAAGCCCGTCGCCGAAATTGTCTTTCCCCACCCGCTCCCTACGAGTAAAGGGGCTATAGCCACCCTTTGGGCGATGATGCCCGATGCTGAAATCAACCGACGGCTAGTCAGCACTCGCTACAACACCTTTATCTGCACCATGGCTCCCCATCCCATGATGCTGTGGCTCACCGTCCTCTACAGCAGCGCCTATGGGGCCAGGTGGTTGCCTTGCTATCTTGACCTCAAAACGTCCTTGGGCCAAGACATGACCGGGCTGCTAGGTCAAACCGGTGCCTACAAGCTGCTGCTGTTTTCCCTCGAAAACCCGCGTCGCTGCGCCCATGTGCTGAGCTGTAACGTCTCTGACCCTCAGCGCAACCTGCTGAAAGAGTGGTCGCTCACCGCCCGCAGTCGGCCCTCTACCGGGGCCACGACCACCAGCCGTGACCTGTTGCGCAACGAGTTACAAACTAAGCTCAAGGCTAAGGTATTGCAAAAGCTAGAGTCTATCTATGTCGATACTGGATCTAGCCTTTCCGACTGACCTTCCCAAAAAAGAGACTTGAAGACCATTTTAATTGGGGAAAAACAGCACCGGATGCCAGCTACACCGCAGAATCTCGCGAGTGAGACTGGGAGTCGACCACTTGAGAATACCGTCAATATTGCGAGAGCAGGCGGCGATCGCGCTTATGTCGTGGTTTTCGGCAGTTTTCATAATTTCTTCTAGGGGGCTGCCTTCCACTACGGTTGTGTTGACCACTAAATTTAGCTCTGCTAGCTCAGACTGAATCTTGTCAAGCTCCTGCTGAGCCTGCTGTTCAGGATGATCGCCCTGTAGCTCCCGGCGCACACGGTCATCGATAACCCAGAGCAGCCGCACTCGCTCCAGCACCGAATTGGGATTGTTTTTTACTTGACGGTGAATATTCTGAATTATCTTTTTGCCTCCCTCGGTGCCGTCGTAGGGCACTAAAAGATAGCGAAACAAATGAGCACAGCGCAGCTTTAGCTCAGCGGTAGTGTAAGTGGACATGAGCTGGGGCCGCAAAATAACCATCGGCACGCTAGTTCTTTCTGCCAAGCTAGCGGTGGTGCTACCAAACAACTTTTCCTCTAGCAGCGTTCGGGTAGGCGCACCCAAAAAGATCACGTCGGCCCGGTGCTGCTTGGCCAGGCGCAAAATACAGTCGCTGGCGCGACCCAGCTGAACCTCAATGGTGACTTCGATATCGTCGGGTACATCCCGCAGCAGTTCTTGTAGGCGCTGCCGAGCGGGCTCTAGCTGGGCCGAGTCCTGCCGTGGAATCTCTGGCCCGCTCTCCACCGACATACAGTGCACAAATACTAGCGACTTGAATCCTCCAGCCGCTAAACTCGGCCCAAACTGGGCAAGTCGGTAAATGCCATCGGTAAAGTCGGTACAGATAAGAGCGCGCTGAAACATAGGTCCCTCGTTCAGGTGCAACAAAACTGGTCAAGCATTCAATGGTCAAAGACCTGCCCCATGCAGGCCATCACCTAGCTCAATACATTAAGCTCGACGATTGAGAGGGCTTGATCTTCCCAGCCCGTCATTAGCGGTGGGGCAAGCCCTATCTATTAACCATAGCGTTTGACCGAGCTGTTTCAACCCTGGCTGGACAACCTAACTCTTGCCTAAAGGCTCATCTACCTTGCCAGCCATAGGCGGCAGCAAGGCTACGCGAATGCAGCGCCCAGTGCGCTTGAGATATAGGTGATCACCACCTGTAGAGACTAGGGCGACGCACTGGTGCATGTCTATCGCCTCCCAGCGGCATGGAGAGCGGCGTGGAGAGTCTTAACTATTAGTCGACAGCTGTAATCTGACGCTTGTAATCTGACGCTTGGCCTGGTTTCAATGCCCTCGCTGCAGAGGAAACTCTGGCCCGCCTAGGTAGGTGTAAAAATATCTGTAATCTGCATCGAACTAAACTGAGGAATGGTTAGCTTAACCCAGGTGCCCCAGCACCTAAATTTCTAGACTACAAGACTGGGTGGGTCTCGTCTGGAGCGCTCCTCGACAGACTCTCTAAACCCAGCGCTTAGAAAACCCCTAGAAAACGTTACTTGGAAATATTGCTTGGAAAATATTGCTTGGGTAAGGTTGCGTAAGGCCAATCACCTAAACCAGCTGCTTAGCTACCTATCTAGAGCATTGAAGCTAACGCCCCGACATCCCCGGCCTGGTTCAATGTAACCCTGCAAGAGAGGGAGGTCGTTGTCTTCATGCTGTCTCGTGGACATTATGAACATGACCTGGAACTAGATCTGGGGATTTGGTCCGATGCCCCACTCGTGCTTAAGAAAGTGCTTGTACATACTTTCTCGCATCATCATCTGCTCATACAGCTTGACTAGAAACTGCTGAGCTTGCTCACGACTCATTTTGTCGACCTGAGACTCAAACGATCGCAGACTAAACTGCTGCTCTAGCGAGAGTTGCATCGGTTCGTTCATGGATTTACTCCTGAGAGAGAACAACACCCCAGTTGGGATCAGTACCCCAGCCTCGAAACGCTGGGTCACTAGCCTAAGGCAGTCAACTAGTCCTCCGTATCGGAAAACCAAGCTGAACGCATCTGGCCTCTTGCCTGGAATGGGTTTAACCACAACGCCAACCGCGATCAATGCGCGATGGTTTACAAATTATAACAATCATTTGACAAAGATCCAGTTGTTGGCGTTGTGAGGGAATATAACAAATCAATCCCTAACCGTCATCTATCGGTGGGGAACTTACACTTTTTAACAACGACAGCTAAGTAAAAATGCTCAAGACAAACTTCTTAATATATTCTTTGCCTAAGCAAGACAAAGCCTAGGTGGAGGGCTACTCAATTGGCGCACTCACGTAAAGTTAAGGATTTAGAGGGTTAGAAGCCAGAGTTGCTAGCCCAATTTCAGGCCACACGGCATGAGCCGGAGGTCTGATCTAGTAACAGCAGAAAATTTACCCTTGGAGAGAGAGATATTGCTGACCTAGCTAACCACGAGTACTCGTGTCGGCAACAGGATCGGGACTGCTTAATGAGGGCGTAACATTTACCACGACCACCGTAATGTTGTCGCGACCACCCCGCTGTTTGGCGGAGTTGACCAGCGCTGTAGCCGCTGCTTCACAGGCGCGAATAGACTTTAAGTGGGAGGCAATTAGGTGATCTGACAGTTCTTCGGTTAGCCCATCGCTGCACAGCAGCAGGCGATCGCCGCTCTGCACCTCAATGGGCTGAATACCGAACTCAGCCAAGTCGTCGCGCCCCAGGCATTGAGATAGCACATGCCGCCACGGATGGCTGCGCGACTGAGACGGGGTTACCTCGCCGGACCGAATGGCTTTAGCAATCCAGGTGTGGTCTTCGGTTAGCTGATCCAGGTGATGACCCCGCAGTCGATAGAGGCGGGAATCGCCTACGTGAGCACACCAGGGCTGCGGATCACTGTCACGAAAGGTCACCAGCACCACGGTGGTGCCCATGTCGGCCCGCTCTGGGTGTCGCCGCTGATCATCGAGAATAGCGTTGTTGGCCTGCTTTAGAGCCTGCTCTAACAGCAGCGCTGTAGCGGTTTCTGCAATGTGCCAATGCTGGTCTAGAAACGTTTTGATGGCAGCCGTAGCCAGGCGGCTAGCCTCCTGGCCCCCAGCGTGGCCCCCCATGCCATCAGCGACAATAAAATACCGCCCCTCAGGGTCGATATAGTAATCATCCTGGTTGCTGGTACGCAGCAGCCCTCGGTCGGATAGGCCTGAGAAAAAGCAATCTACCATAGCAAACGCGGACCAAACCATTAGGGCAGGCGATCGGCCCGGTTAACTTTGAGTACCGATCGCAAAAACGCAATGCCGGTGCCCACGGCCAGCACCCCCGGCACTACGGCCAGCCAGACAAACTCCGACAGCAGCAGACCAGTAGCCGAGAGGGTAAATGCGCCTAGCAAAATGGCGTAGCTGTTGGCCATAGATACGCCACTAATACGGCGCAGGGCGCGATCGGTCTCGATTGAGCGCACCCGCACGCGAATATCACCGCGCTCTAGCTTGTCGAGGGTATCTTCGATGCGTCGGGGAAGGCCCAGGGCAGAGGTGCTCACCTGGGCGGCCTGGCGGCTCAGCTCACCCAGTAAACTGTTAGCACCATCGGTTGGATTGCCATTAGACATAAGCTGTGCTGCAAACGGCCTAGCCGCTTCCATAAAGTTAAACTCGGGGTCGAGCCCTTTACCCACCCCTTCTAGGGTAGAAAAAGCTCGCATCACAAAGGTAAAGGTGGCTGGAAAGCGGAAGGGCTGGTCGTAAGCCACCGCATACAGGTCGTCACTGATGGAATTTATGGACTGCTCCTCGAAGGGCTTGTCCATAAAGTTATCCAAAATATACTGGATAGAGCGCCGCACCGGACTCATGTCTTCGATTTCGGCTAGCGCCCCTAGCTCCACCAGCGAATTCATCACCTGCTCAGCATTGCGTTGGGCTACGCCCACAAATGTATTCATCAGCCGCTGACGAGTCAGAGGCTGAACCTGCCCCATCATGCCAAAATCGTAAAAAATTAGCGAACCGTCAAGGCTAACAGCAATGTTGCCAGGGTGAGGGTCGGCGTGGAAGAAGCCGTCGTTCAGCAGCTGGTGTAGATAAGCCTGCGCGCCCAACCGGGCCAGGCGGCTGCGATCTAGTCCAGCGGCTTCTAGCGCATCGTAGTGGCTGATCTTAATGCCCGGCATATACTCCAGCGTGACCACCTGCGAGGAGGTCAACCGCCAAAACACCCTAGGCACGTTGACCCAGTCTTCGCCTCGAAAGTTGCGGCGAAACGTATCGGCATTACGCCCCTCGTTTAGGTAATCAATTTCTTCCCACAGAATGCGGCAGCACTCTTCGTAGATACCTAGCCAGTCGCGGCCTCTGCCCCAGCTAGGATGATTTTGAAAATAGTGGGCAATGCCTTTGAGAATCGAGAGGTCGATGGTGAAGAGCGATCGCAGCCCCGGTCTCTGCACCTTGACCACTACCTCCTCACCGTTGTGCAGCTGAGCTCGGTGCACCTGACCTAAGCTAGCTGCAGCCAGAGGGATAGGATCAAAAGTGCGGTAGAGGGTGTGAATGGGCTTACCCAAATCAGCCTCGATAATGCCTCGGGCCTGCTCGTAGCTAAAGGCGGGCACCCGATCCTGCAGCTTGGAGAGTTCTTCTACGAACTCAATCGGAAAAATATCGGCCCGAGTTGAGAACAGCTGCCCTACCTTGATAAACGTCGGACCTAAGTCCAGCAGCGTTTCGCGAATCCACACCGCTAGCTGGTGCCGCCGAGCCGACTGGGCATCGGCGGTCATGGTACCACCATAGCTCCAGGCTTTGCCATAGAGCCAGCGGGCCCACAGCAGCCTCAGCACAAAGCTCCAAATATCGACAAAGCGGCGTTTGCGAGAATAGCGGCCCTGGTTCCAGCGGTAGGCTTTTTGGCTAAACGGCAACCCCTTTTCGCCAGCAGGCGACTCGATGCCAAGCGTACTAGCCAAGGGCAGCTGCGATGCTGCTTCACCCTCTAACACATGCTTAGGGGGCAGTGCGTTTAGCACCCCACCATTGACCTCCGAGCCATACCCCAAACTGCCCTCCCCATTAACTTGAGGGGACGGTAGCTTAGACGATGCAGACGAATCGGAAACAGCAGACACTCAGGCTCCTAGGCAAGGAAAACAGGGGCGACAGCAGCGGCCTCAGAACACTCTATCCCAGCTCAGGGCAGATGTCTCGGGGTGCTTAAACGGGCTGGGTCTTGGGGTATTCCTAGACCTGGGAAGTGGTTCGATACTGCTGCAGGGCAACCCGTACCTGAGCAATTTCAGCTCGCAGCGTATCGATTGTGGCTTGGAGATCGGTCACCGAACTCGCTCCAGCAGCAGCATTAGAGTATGAAACGCCTGCTTCAGCCTCAGCCTGCTGGGCTCGAACCATTACTTCATCAGTAAACTGCCGAAAGTATTCCCGCTGCTCGGCATCGAATTTGCCAACCAGGCTAAGGCCATCGGTTAGCAACCGCTCGGCTCGTTCGTTGACCGCATCGGCTAGAGCGCGACCGATGTAAAACGCATGCAGCACAGGGCTACTCATGACAAACCTCAAAGGAAACGGGTCGTGTAACAGGATTATTTACTGTAGAGAATTATAACGTTCTTATTCATCTAACACCGGGCAGATATTGAGGTAAGTTTTGGGCTGCCCAGCCAAAATGCGTAGCTAAAGACCTAGCTAGAAGATGGGGCTGGGGCCGGTGGGCGGGGCGGGGCAGTGAGTGGTGCCGGGGCAGATCCCTCCGGCGGGGCCGTTAAGGAAGGGGCTTCGAGCGGAGCCGGGGGAGCCAGCGGCTCTGGGGCCGGGGCCGGATCGTTGCTAGGCAGAGGGGCTGGATTGGCCGGTAGTTCTGGGGCCGGCACTGGCTGAGACCAGGGTTCGGCCGGTGTCTCCCAGGGGTTTTCCCAGGGTTCTTCGGGTGCGGCGACAGGATCAGGGACGGGCTGGGGCTGGGGCACGGCCGGAGGGGGGGCAGCAGGTTCCTGCGAATTGGGGGCAAAGTCGGGAGCAGGCTCAGAACCGGAGGGCGGGGTACTGCCGTAGTCGGGGCGATCGCGCCGAGCCGGAGCCTCGTCCCAGGGTTGCCAGAGTTCACTGTCATCCCAGTCGGGTAGGGGCGGAAAGGACTGATTGGGATTGAGGCGCTCTGGGTTGGCAGAGCTAGCGGGCTGCAGGCGGGCATAGAGACCTATGCCAAGGCCGCTAGCGGTAGCTACCAATCCAGTTAAGACCAGAGCTAGGGTAGTCGCAGAGCGTTGCCGGGAGGGAGAGCCAGCGACGGCGAGGGGGCGATCGCGGTAGTCTGTTTGCGGTTCTAGCTGGCTGGTTGAGATTTTGTGGCTGGGTACTACCACGGTGGCTGGCCCAGGCGAGGGCTGGGGCAAGTCTCGCGAAGGGTTAGTCGGTAACGAGTTGGTGGGCGATGGGCCAGTCGGCGATGGGCCAGTCGGCGATGGGCCAGTGAGCAACTGAGCATCGACGGGCAGCAGGGCTGCCCACTCGCTTAGAGAAAGGCAGGGCGATCGCCCTGCAGCGGGGCTGCCGGCCTCTAAGGCAGCATCTAGGCTAGTCGGTAGGGCTGGGTGGCAACGGCGTAGCTCTACGGCGAGGGAAGCCTTGGTGGCCTCGGCCCGTTGCCCAGTCAGCAAGAAATACAGCAGATGGCTAAGCCCTTGCACCAGGGCCGCCTCTGCCGGATCGATCGGGCTGTTGTCGTCGGCATCAGACACCGCCGGGGCCATTGAATCCAGGTCAAAGCCTGTAAAGGTCAGGGTTTGCGCTTCTGGGGCATACCACGCCTGGTCAGGAGTAAGCCGCAGCCCAGGCCAGCCCAACGGACGCAGACTAGTGAGCAGATCAATGAGCTGACGCAGCACCGCCAGGCTGGCCCGAGCAGATAGAGACGACTGTTCTGCGATCAGGCGATCGAGCGGTATACCTGAGGGAATAATCAGAATTTGGTAGCAAACGCCTTCTTCTTCAAAGCCGCCTAGATGCTGGGGCAGGGCCGCATGCTTTAGCTCATTCACCTGATCGAGGTAGCGATAAAAAGCCTGCCGATCCGAGGCGTCGGGCAGAGCAGCTGGATTGCGGCTGCCCAGCACTCGCAGCTGTACCCACTGCCCTCGGGAGACGTCCGTAGCTAGATACACCGGGCCGATGGTGTCATCGGTCACCCACGCGTCAATTACATAGGTGCCATTTTGCAGGGCAGTGCCCACGGCTAGGGTCATAAAAAACAGCAGCGGTCAAGATCTTTGCCACTGTAACCCGTTCTTAGCCCGTTCAGAGCTAGGGTGTGCCAATAATCTTGCGCCCTAGCTAGGGTTTGGAATAACGCCGGGCCAGCAAGGCTTCGGCCTCGGCTGGGGTAGCAATGTCGCCGTTGAGCTGGGCGGCAAACAGGACGTCTAGCATGGGCCGAAAATCAGGCCCTGGCCGGTAGCCCAGAGCTTTAAGCCGATTGCCATCGATTAGGGCCGGGGTGACGGCCCACTGAATCAGGTGCCGCCAGATGGTCGGCCCCAAGGTGCGGGGGTGGCGTGCGCTGGCAAGCAGCAGGGTAGCGGTATCGGCTTGACTAAAAGCGGCATAGAGAACGCTGGGAGCAGGGTCAGTAGCGACCAGGGCCTGCCAGTGGTGTTCGCGGTCATCCAGGTGCTGGAGGCGCTCCAGGGTGCGATCGCTCAGGTGTAAGTCAGCAGCCAGGGGCGATCGCGCCTCGGCAGGCACCGCTGCCAGCAGCCCCTCCAGCCGCAGCAGCCAGGGTGGCCCTACGTCTGCCCGGCCAAAGCGATCTACCCAACGGCTGAGCCGACGCAGCTGCTGCCACAAGGCTGGGGTCATGGCTAGGTCATCGTGCAGACAGCGCAGGGCCTGCAGCTGGTCGAGCAGGGCCAGGGCCGCCTGCCAGTAGGGAGCTTCAAGGATATACTTCAGCTCGTTTTTGAGCCGGGCCTGGAGAGCTGGGGCACGCTTCACCTGGCGCTGCATTTGGGTATAGGCCCCGCTGGCTAGGGCGTGGTGAATGTAGTCCTTAGTTTGAGCATCGAGGCTAAACCCAAGGCGCACCGCAAACCGCACGGCTCGGTAGATACGGGTTGGGTCTTCAATAAAGCTGTTGGCGTGCAGAACGCGAATAATGCCCTGCTGTAGATCGATTAGGCCGCCGAAGTAGTCCAGCAGTTGACCAGCCTGGGGCTGGGTCAGCCGCAGGGCCAGGGCGTTGATCGTAAAATCGCGGCGGTACAGGTCTTGCTGAATCGAGCTGGCCTCGACCTCGGGGTTGGCCGCCGGATAGGGGTAAAACTCGGTGCGGGCCGTGGCGATGTCAACCATTAGCCCGGCCAAGGTGTGGTCGAGATCTTTGCGCCACACCAGAGAGGCCGTTTGAAACCGTCCGTGCACCTGCACGTCGACCTCGGGAAAGTGCTGCTCTATGACAGCGGCTAGCTCAACGCCAGCCCCTGCCTGGACGGCGTTAAAGCCACCATCAACCACCAGATCGAGATCGGGTAGCGCGGCTGCAGCGCGATCGCTGCAGATCAGCAGATCGCGCACGGCACCGCCGACCAGGTAAAGATGCCAGCCCCGCTCCTGAGCGGCAGCGGTAATCTGCTGCAAAATATCCTGCAACTCTGTCGACAAACTGGTTGCTAGGGTGTGCTGCAGGGTCGCCGCCGCTGGCCGATTTGGTAGCGATTGCTCGGCGGCGGCAAAAGCTGACGATTGATGGAGGTGGCGCAGAAGATCGGTGCGCGTCACGATGCCGACCAGCGCTTCTTCATCCAGCACCGGCAGACGGCCAATGTCGTAGGTCACCATCAGGTATTTGATGTCGGCCAGAGGAGTCTCAGGGGTAATGGTTCTGAGGTTGGTGGCCATATAGCCCTTTACCGGGGCATGGCTAAAGCCGTGGTGGAGGGCCAGATCTAAATCCCGACGGGAGATAACGCCCACCAGGCGATCGCCCTCATCTACGACCGACAGGCCCGA
This sequence comes from Nodosilinea sp., assembly GCA_049646445.1. GTDB lineage: Bacteria > Cyanobacteriota > Cyanobacteriia > Phormidesmidales > Phormidesmidaceae > Nodosilinea. Next base: position 168,304 of record JBARVV010000005.1, read on the forward strand.
GTGGCCGTAGCGCAGCAAAATGCGCTGAGCCTCGCGAATGGTGGTGTCGGGGCGAATGGTGCGCACCGGCGACGACATTAAATCGCGGGCGGTGGGCTGGGGCGGCAGCTGCGATCGCGCCTGCTCTAGCAATCGCTGCACCACCGCCTCAGGTTCGGTCGTGGTGGTGGCTGCTGAGGCCGCTGTCGGGTGCCCGCCGCCGCCTAGGGGAGTCAAGAGGGTGCTCCAATCTAAGCGATCGCCCAAGCGACCACGGGCCCGAGCAATCAGGGTCAGCTTTTGAGGAATGGAGTCCTCAACGGCTCGATCGGAGGCTGGTGCTTGCCCCTGTGCTGACGGCGTAGAAAATTCTTTTTCCTGGTTAGAGCCGGACTGGCTAGAGCCGGGGTAGTAGGCCCCAAACAATAGGGCATCGGCATCGGCTAGCGACATCAGCCGCTCGGCCAGCCCCGATAGCCCTGGCAGGTAGCGATCGACTTTGATCAGTACCCAGGCTAAGTTATGGCCCTCCACCGCCTCCACCTGCATTGCCGCCAGCGCCTCCGTCAATAAGTCCTGCAGCACCGGGCTGAGCCCTGGTTCGACGAAATCGGCGATGACAGAAAGGCTGGCTCCGTGGTTCATCAGCCAGGCCAGGGCAGCGGCATCGCGGGCGGTAGCGGTCTCGTACAGCAGCGATCCAGTATCCACATGAATGCCCAGAGCCATCACCGTAGCCTCGGCCACGGTTGGTTCAATGTCGTTCTGCTGCAGCGCTTCTACGACTAACGTCGTCGCTGCCCCTACGGCTTCAATGATGTTTTCAATGTGTCCCTGATCTGGCCCAGTACCCGACTCGTCTGCGCCGGGGTGGTGGTCGTAGACGACAATGGGCACCCGATTTTGCCCCGCCTGGGCGATCCACTCAGCCGCTGGCCCAAACCGCTCGGGCTGCTGGGCATCAACTAGGGTGAGGTGATGAATGTGGCTGGGGTCTACAGCCCGCCGTTCAATCAGTGGATACTCGTCGCGGTGAAGGGCTAAGAACCGCTGCACCGTGGGATGACTGCCTCCGGTTAGCACAATTCGCCGCCCTGGCTGCAGGCGCGCCAGCCCCACGGCAGCCCCCAGGGTGTCGAAGTCGGCGGTGGTGTGGCAAAGCACTAGATCCATACTCTTGGGGCCATATCTTTTAATGCCATGCTTTTCGGAGGGGCCTCTTTCTGATAGCGTACTGGTTAGGGTAGTGTGGCTGTTGACCTAGTTTTGGGCTATTTGCCGGGTTGATTACCGCCGTCTCCGCTGCTGTGTTTGAGAGAGCAAAGATAAACCAATGGTAATTCTGTTTCAACTCGCGCTGTTTGCCCTGGTGCTGATGTCTTTTGTGCTGGTGGTGTACGTGCCTGTGGCCTACGCCTCACCCCAAGACTGGGATCAGTCTAAAAGATTGATTCTGTTTGGATCGATCATTTGGGGCGCGCTGGTGGTTGTAGTTGGCGGCCTTAACTACTTTGTGGTGTAGAGACTAATTACTTATGGCGGTATTTGAAGGCACGTTAGTCATAACAGGGGCTCCCCGGTTTGCCATCGTGCTGGGCCGATTCAACGATTTAGTTACGGGCAAACTACTGGAGGGCTGCCAAGACTGCCTCAAGCGCCACGGCATCGACGTGAACCCCGAAGGTACTCAGGTCGACTATGCCTGGGTACCGGGCAGTTTTGAGATTCCTTTAGTAGCGCGGCAGCTGGCTCTCAGCGGGCGCTACAACGCCATTATTTGCCTGGGGGCTGTCATTCGTGGCTCTACGCCCCACTTTGACTACGTGGCGGCAGAAGTGGCCAAAGGCGTAGCTGCCGCTGGGTTTCAAACCGGGGTGCCCATTATCTTTGGGGTGCTAACGACCGACACCCTGCAGCAGGCTCTAGAGCGCGCTGGCATCAAGGCCAACCACGGTTGGGACTACGCCATGAGTGCCCTGGAAATGGCCAGCCTGATGGATCACATTCACTCGGCGATGGGCAGTGGTGCCGGTAACGGTGCAGCCCGCCTAGGACCTGGGGTTGCGGTATCGGCGCAGCCGGTCGTTGCCTCCGAGGCTGACTCGGTCTAAGGCCGGAACGATTTCAAAAAAATGTTGACATAGTCACAGTTTTTTGAGATTCTAGATAAAGTCAAAACCAGCGAATGAACCCTTTCTGACCTGGTTTTTGTGCGGGTATAGCTCAGTGGTAGAGCGTCACCTTGCCAAGGTGAATGTCGCGCGTTCGAATCGCGTTACCCGCTTATTAACAATTTCTAGCGCCTTCAAACCGCCCTGGTATTCCTGTGGGATGACTTACACCCCCAACAGCTCAGGGTTCAGGATTGTGTCAATTCGCGTAGGTTGAGCATCCTGGCTGGTTCTGGACAGCCGAAACGGCTATTCCAGCTATTGAATCTCTAAGCTTCAGTTCAAGTCTGAGCTGAGGCTTAGGGGTTATGGAACAGACTGACTGAAGGCTAGGAGCACTGGCCAAACCACCAGCGGTCTTTCAAAAACTGCAAAACTTGCCTCAGCACTCTTTGCTCTAGGATGCGTAATTCAGCCCGGTCGCAGCCGGGGATATACCCACGGCCCGCAATGGGCAAAACAGTGACTCAGGCCGATGCCCCCGCAGCCAGTAGGTTTCCATTTCGCCTCGGCCTTTGACTGAAATGCAGCCTCGCTTTTCAAATCGGTATTTGTCTTTGAGGCGCTCGTAGGTGGCAGTGGTCACCTGGATCTGGCCTGGCTCGCTCGACGACTCCATGCGGCTGGCCACGTTGACGGCATCGCCCCACAGGTCATAGATGAACTTTTTGGTGCCAATCACTCCGGCCACCACCACACCTGTATTGATGCCAATGCGAATCTCGATCGGTTCCCCCAGTTCGGCCTGAAACGACGCCTTAACCTGCTGCATGGCCAGAGCCATTTCGGCGATCGCCTCTGCATGGTCTGCTTTGGGAATGGGCAGCCCTGCCGCCACCATATAAGCGTCACCAATGGTCTTAATCTTCTCTAGCCCCAGTTGCTCGGCCAGGCCGTCGAAGGCCGAGAAAATTTGGTTGAGCAAATTGACCAGCCGAATGGGCGATAGGCGATTGGAGAGGCTGGTAAAGCCGACAATATCGGCAAATAAAATGGTCACTTCGTCGAAGTGCTGGGGTACAGAGGCTTTGGTCTGCATCAGTTCTCCAGCGATCGCGGCAGGCAGAATGTTCAGTAACAGCTGCTCGGCCTTTTGCTGTTCGGCGGTCAGCTTTTCATTGCTAACCTGCAGTTCGCCCAGCATGTCGTTGATTTGCTGGCCCAAATGGCTGAGTTCGTCGGTGCCCAGCACTGATACCCGCTGGCTGAGGTCATTTGCGCGACCAATGTGCTGCACCTGCTGGCTGAGCCCTAGCAGCCGCCGCAAAATGACGCGATCGAGCAGCAGTAGCATGCCGCCGGTAAAGATCACGCACGATCCCAGCAGCGACCAGCCCAGGTAGTGGCGGCTAACCTGCCCCTGGTAATAGATATCGCGAGGAAGCTGAACCTCCAGCAGAGCCTGGGGCGCACCATACACATTGGGCCAGAGGGCATAACCGGCCAGGGTATCAGCCGACTGACGGCGCACCAGGGTAGGAAAGTTTGCTAGATCGGTTGAGTCATTCAGCGTCGCGAAAATGGGCTGCAGGGCTGCTGGCAGGTCGCTCTTTGCAAGGGCATTCTCAGCGACAGGGTACAGGCGCAAATCGAGGCGGGTACGCAAGGCTAGAGATTCAACCATATTAGGACTCACGTAGCGCCCCATCAGTAAGGCACCTCGGGCGGGGCCAGTGGCATCGCTGCGCAAAATTGGCTCTACTACCACCAGCATGAGCTTGCCATTTGCCGTTATTAGCCCCTGATGGTGATCGGCTAGGTGTTGAAATTTCGTCAGCGGGCTAGTCGACGTCAGCTGTGAGGCCAAATCGGGCAAAATCGATGAAAAAGCCCTGTTTTCTAGGTCGTAGCTGCTACTGTGAACAATCGAGCCCTCAGAACTCACGAAAGCTATCACGTTGAGCTGCAAACTTTCAAAGGCGTATTTGTTTAGGTTTGACTGGATGTAGTCTGGGTTGCCAGACTGAACGAAGTCGTAGGTGTCATTCCAGGCGGCCCAGTCTTCGGTGAGGCTTTGGAGCTGAGCCAGGTCGCCCGCCAGCGCTTCGTCGACCCGCTGGAGATTGCGCTGGGCGTCTTGCTGTTCTAAACGGCCATAGCTGCGCTGCAAAATGACCGAAAAACTGCCAAATAAAATGGTCATCAGCCCCAGCAGGGGCAGAGTGGTCAAGAGCAACGTTTTGTGACGGAGATTCATGGTTCAGGCTATGGGGTGGGGGGTGGCACCCCTCAAAAGTACCTGTAGGGTACCCAGCGCAGAGCAGCGAAAGGATGTCCCTTACGATTGCTTTGAACTATATCGAGGTTTTAAGCTGTCTTTGTGAGGCTGGCTGAGCTGAGGCGTTACCAAACTTAATTTCAGGTCATTGAGATAAATTCTGCGGAATTGTAGGGGTATAGGTGGCTGGTTAGGTGGGGGGCGATCGCGCCCTTCCTCCACCCTGCAAAAGCGCGATCGCGCACTGAGCGCGCCACCGCCCCAAAACGGCGCTAAATTTTAGAGAATTTTGCAGGCGATCCTATGGCCCTTGTTTTACCGCTGTTTGCTAAGGCCTTTTTTACCCTGTTCGTCGTGATCGACCCGGTGGGGCTAACGCCGCTGTACCTGGCTCTGGTGAGCGATCGCAGCGAGGCCGAGCAAACCCAAATCGCTACCCGAGCCGTGGTGGTATCTGCCGTTATCCTGCTGGTTTTTGGGCTAACTGGAGCCTATGTATTGCACAACCTGGGCATTAGCCTGCAAGCCTTCCAGATTGCGGCGGGGGTGCTGCTGTTTAAAATTGCTCTGGATATGATTTTTGTCCAGCAGGAGCGGGAAACCAAGGCCGAGGTCGAAGAGGCGGAAGCTCGGCAAGATGTGAGCGTGTTTCCCCTGGCGATTCCGCTGATTGCGGGGCCGGGCAGTTTGGCCAGTATTTTAGTGCTGTCGCGGGAGTCGACCAACTACTACCTGGGGCTCAGCGTAGTGCTGGCGGCGGCTGGGGTAGTTTTGATCCTGTGCTACGTCTTTTTGCTGCTGTCGCAGCCCCTGGGCAAATTCCTAGGCCAAATCGGCATCAACGTGGTCACCCGCGTGTTGGGGGTGCTGCTGGCGGCGCTGGCGGTGCAGTACATGCTCGACGGTTTGCTCAGCGTGCTGCAGCTACCGCCCGCACAGGCCTTTGGCGTTGATACCGAGCCCTTGGGGTTGTAAACGACCAGACCCCAGAGTTTTTCTAAAACTCTGGGGTCTAACCTTGATTTACAGCATTCAGCCGTTAGGCCAGCAGCGCCTGCCCAGCAGCGTTGACCCCAGCGCCAGCGGTGAACTGGTCGTAGCCCAGGTGGGTGAGGGTGGCCTCTAGGGCCGCAACGGCGGTGAGAATGTCGCGATCGCAGACAAAGCCCAGGTGCCCAATCCGAAAGATCTTGCCCTTCAGATGGTCTTGGCCCCCGGCCAGAGCAATGTCAAACTGCTTTTTCATCGTTGAACGAATCTGCTCGGCCTCCACCCCCTGGGGCATGACGGCGGTGATCGCCGGGCTGGCGCAATCGTCGGCCCCAAACAGCGGCAGGTTGAGGGCGGCCATGGCGGCGCGGGTGGCTTGCTTCTGGCGATCGTGGCGAGCGAAGATGGCCTCTAGCCCCTCTTTCTGCATCATTTTCAGGGCAGCCTGGAGGGCAAAGAACAAGTTCACGGGCGGCGTGAAGGGGGTCGTGTTCTTCGCCGCTCCCTTGCTGTAGGGCTTGAGGTCGAGGTAGTACTTGGGCAGGGTCGCCGTTTCGTAAGCCTCCCAGGCCTTGGCGCTGACGCTGACAAAGGCCAAACCCGGCGGAATCATGTAGCCCTTCTGGGAGCCGGACGCCACTACATCCAAGCCCCACTCATCCACCGGCACCGAGCAGGCCCCCAGGCTGGTCACCGCATCGACCATGATCAGCGCCCCGTGGGCCTTAACGTAGCGATTGATGGTTTCCAGGTCGTTGAGCACCCCGGTGGAGGTTTCGCTGTGGGTGATAATTACCGCTTTGATGTCTTTAGCGGTGTCGGCCTCTAGCGCGGCCTTGATGTCATCAGGGTTGAGGGGTTTGCCCCACTCTGCCGTAACCTCCTGGGTGATCAGGCCGTAGGCGCGGGCCACATCGCCCCAGCGTTCGCCAAACTTGCCGTTGTGGCCCACCAGCACCTTGTCGCCCGCGCTGAGGAAGTTGATGATGCCTGCTTCCATGGCCCCAGTGCCGCTCGCCGCCAGCACCAGCACATCGTTTTGGGTCTGGTGCAGCCACTTGAGGCTTTCGGTGACCTCGGCCATGATGGCGCTAAATTCGCCGCTGCGGTGGCCCATGGGGTGCTTGGCCATGGCCATCAGCACCTGCTCTGGTACAGGGGTCGGCCCCGGAATCATCAGCATTAACTTGTTATCCATGCCTTACTGCCCAATGCGATCGAAGAACAAACCTTCAGCTTACCAAGTAAGGATGAGAGGTTTTAAATTTCTTTCCGGTGTCGTAAGAAGTGCTGGGAGATTTTGGAGATTGGATTTTAGATTGGGGGCAACTGGAGGGTTGGAATGCAACGCCTTCCGGAAAGCGGTCAGTTATCTTTGATGAATATCTATGAACCTGGGGAACCTGGGCGTAACTTTAGCCTGGGCTAGGTCGGCACTTCACCAGGCACAACCGGGCATGAGTGATCACATCTTTATTTCCCACTCCACTAAAAATGACCCTACAGTTCAACGGTTGCGGCAAATACTAGAGCTGCATGGTCAGCTGCCCTGGGTCGATTCCCGCGAGATGACCGGCGGCGACGACCTGGAAGCTACTATTGAAGCGGCCCTGCCCAACCAGAGCACGACTTCAATCATGGCTTTACCCTTCACCCTCCAAAATCTCACGGCCCAACCCATTACTCCAAAGAATTTCGCCCCCTTTGGCCAAGTGATCTTCCCCAGCGCCGACGGAGCCACTTTTGGCCCAGCCGATGCCCAGCTCAAGCTTGATGCTGGCATTCCCCGCTTTTACATCATGACCTTAGAGGCCAAAGGCACCCGGTTTCGCACTATTACTCGGCACCAGCGCTGCACCCAGTGCCTGGGGGCGCTGGAAGGCAAAGATTGGCTGATGGCTGTGGCCCCTCCCACCGCTGCCGACCAGCCCGAGCCGCGAAACATTCAGGCCTTCCACATCCCCGGCAGCTGTTTTATTAAGCTGGAGGTGGGTACCTGGCATGCGGGGCCATACTTTACACACCCCAGCGTTAGCTTTTACAACCTGGAGCTGAGCGATACCAACATTACCGACCACCAAACCTGTAGTTTGGCGCAGAAGTTTGGGCTGGAGTTTGAGATCAACGGTGGGGAGTAGAGGAATGGTTCAAACGCATCCACTCATCTACTACCGAGCGATCGCAGCTTCCCCAGGCGCAGCAATCAAGGGCGGCAGCACGTAGGCCGTGGCCTGCTTAATCGCAGGCGATCGCAGGCCGTAGGGTACCTTCCCCGTCTCAGCAGCGGCATACTGACGACAAAACTCGGCCAGGTCGAGGGCCGCCTGGTGGGGCGACAGATCATTAAAGATAAAGGTGAGCTTGCCGGGGGCAGACAGGGCGGCGTTGCAGGCGCGATCGCAGGCGGCCATACAGCGCACCGGCTGCAGGGCAACCGCACCGTCCTCCAGTTGGGGCGCTAGCTGATCGATCAGGTGCTGGCCTCCGGTGGTGTCTCCCGCCCCGGCCTCAGCGGCGGGGAACTTGCACAGGGCACAGACAAATAATGTCGGTTGGGTCATAGGAATTGGCAAAATACGTCAGTGGATTGCGCCGGCCGTCGCTGCGGCCTCGGCGCGGGCGAAATTGAGCAGGTTAGGGCTGTGGAACCAGACTAAACTCGGCGGCGCGATCGCCCATTTGGCGAAAGCACTCCGGCGGTGGCACCGCCCACCCCTTCAGGCAGGTGATATAAGGAGGCGAGTCGCCCAGCAGCAGCAAAATTGTGTCCTGAGCCGGGTTGTAGGTGGCAACGGCCTCGTCTAGGGGTAGCCGCTGATCGGAAGCCAGGCCCAAATCGCGCCAGTGGCTGGCTAGATTAGCCTGATCTACAAAGCCCAGGGTATAGGCTACGGCGGCGCGGCTCCAGTCGACTGTGGCGGTGACACCTGCCACCTCGCACACCACCATGCCCCGCCCCTGGCTGAGAAACCCCTGCCAGGCGGCATGACCAATAGGCAACCAGTACTCGCGAATAAATAGCGGCTGCCAGTTCCCAAAGCAGCCCTGCCATACACTGTAGTGACTACGCATAGCCCTAACCCGTGGAAGGTTGGGTTAGAGCCGTGATTAAAAAGGGTCCTGGGCTACAACACTTCAGGACAGATAAAGGTTTACAAGCAGTCATCTGTACCTCGCAGATGGAAAGGAAGTGGATATCCATCGGCGGGCATTCTGACTCACACAATTTTGGCTTCGCGGTTTTGGATTTTGGGAAGATGTGAATCTAAAATCTAAAACCCGACGTCAAAATCGGCTTACAGCTGCGGGACAGTGGCAGATTTTCACTGCGCTTTCCCCGTTTCCTTTAGCGGCTGAACCCCGCTAAAACCGACAGAGCTGCATCCTAGCACCTGGGCGACCGGGCAACATGCAGCCGGTCTAAATTCTTGACCTGCGGCAACCAATTTTGTCAGCGTTGGCATTTTTGCCAGCGCTGGCACTACTGGCCCTGGGGAGCCTGACGGCGACGGTAAGCGGCCATATAGACCACGTTGTCACTGGCGCGGTGATCGCCGTGGGCGGCAACCAGCCCCACCGCTTTAACCTGCTTAGCCAGGGCTACGGGTAGGGTAGAGCCCGGTTCGGGAGGCACCCACAGCTGCTCAAAGCTGACGTTAAGCTCTGCATTAGGAGCCCAGTCCTGCTGGCGAATCCAGCAGCGATCGCGATCGCACCGTACAACCACGAAGTCTGGCACTTGGTCATCTTGCCCCTTGAGGCGCACCCTTGACCCTGGCCGAATTGTTAAGGAAGCCATAGCGCTGCACCTGAAATAGGCTAGCTGTTATAGACCCAACAATAGTTCATTTGAACTGATTTTGAACGGGGTATACACAAAAAAATAAGCTAAATAAGCTATTGGATTTATTCTAATCTAAAAAATAGTGCCGAGGTTTGGGGTTGGCAGGCAGCGCTACGGGGTTAACGCTAAATTTAGAATCCCAGTCGTCTGCGATCGCCAGATCCGGTATTCAGGACGGGTGCTCAGGATTGGTGCCCATAATAGTGCTCTGCGGCAGGCTAAAGCTCTGTGGCAGACTTAATGAAATTATTGGCTAGACTCTATGCCCCTTCAGACCGCACCGCTACCGCTGGCTCAGGTGCTTCAGGCGCGCCGCGATCGCCTCGCCGATCTGCACCCAGGGCCGGTGGTGCTGTGGTCGGGGCAGGCGATCGCACGCAACTTTCCGGCCAATGTTTACCCCTTTCGGGCCAGCAGCCACTTTTTGTACTTTGCCGGTCTGCCCCTAGCTAAGGCCGCCATTCACCTAGAGGGGGGCCGGTTGACCTTATTTATGGATGACACCTCTCCAGAGGCGGCCCTCTGGCATGGGCCAACGCCCAGCCGGGCTGCGATCGCGGCTAAAATCGGGGCAGACGCGGCCTATCCCTATGACGAGTTAAAACTTCATTTGGCCGCAGCGGCAACGCTGCCCGCCCAGGCTGCCGCCAACCCAACTCCCAGCAAAGCGCTAGTCGAAGCCTTAGTTGCCCTGCGGCTGCACCACGATGACGAGGCTCTGGCGCAAATTAAACGGGCTGCCGCAGTGTCGGTTGCAGCCCACCGGGCGGGCATGGCCGCCACCCCTAGGGCCACTACCGAAGCCGAAGTGCGAGCCGCAATGGAGCAGGTGATTATGGCGCAGGGCATGACCTGCGCCTACAACAGCATCGTCACCGTCCACGGCGAAGTGCTGCACAACGAGCAGTACCACCATGCCCTGGCGGCTGGTGACCTGCTGTTGACCGATGTCGGAGCCGAGGCCGCCAGCGGCTGGGCTTCAGATATTACCCGCACCTGGCCAGTGTCAGGACGATTTACCGCCGCCCAGCGAGATATTTACGACGTGGTGCTGGCGGCCCACGATGCCTGCATTGCCGCTGCCCAGCCGGGGGTAGAGTATCGCGACCTGCATCTGCTGGCCTGCCGCACCTTGGCGGCAGGGCTGGTCGATTTGGGCCTGCTCCAGGGCCATCCCGACAGCCTGGTTGAGCAAGATGTCCACGCCCTGTTCTTTCCCCACGGGGTGGGGCACCTGCTGGGGCTAGACGTGCACGACATGGAAGATCTGGGCGATGCGGCGGGCTACGCAGCTGGGCGAACACGCAGCGATCGCTTTGGGCTCAAGTTTCTGCGGCTCGATCGGCCCCTGGCGGCCAATATGGTGGTCACGATTGAACCAGGGTTTTATCAGGTGCCCGGCATCTTAGACCCGGCCCGGCAGTCGGGCCAGTACAACGACACGATTAATTGGGAACGCCTGGACGATTTTCAGGGGGTGCGCGGCATTCGCATCGAAGACGATGTGCAGATTACCCCTACCGGCTGCACCGTTTTAACCGCCGTCCTGCCTACCAGCGCCGCCGCCGTCGAGGCTTTGGTGAGCGGCCTGTAGCAGCCCTGGTAAACGCCGACTAGCCGGTTACTTTGGCCAGAGGGTAAACTGAACTTGTAGCGTCTTAGCTCTCTTGAGGCTATTCCGTCACTCTAGGGGCTGATATGATTGCACTGAGCAGTTTTTAACCGTTCCTTATGGATTCTGTAGATCTTACGGCCCAGTCCCAGCCTAGCCTGCGGGTGGGTTTAGGTCGGGTACTCATTGTCGAAGACGAAGAATTAATTCGAGAAACAGTAGCTCTGGGGCTGGCCGAAGAAGGATTTGACATCTTGGTGGCCGCAGATGGCCTAGCCGCTTTAGACATGCTGGGAGGCACGTCGGTGTCGAGCCGCACAGACCGTCCGGAAATCAACCTGGTGGTGCTGGATCTTATGCTGCCCGGCATGAACGGGCTAGACCTGTGTCGGCTGCTGCGTCACCAGGGTATCGACGTGCCCATTTTGGTGCTCAGCGCCAAGGGCACCGAAACCGACCGGGTCGTAGGGCTTGAAATTGGGGCCGACGACTATCTCACCAAGCCCTTTGGCATGCGAGAACTGGTCGCTCGCTGTCGGGCACTGCTGCGTCGGCAGCGGGGCAAATCTACCGCTGAAAAAGACGACGTGCTCAAGTTTGAAGCGATTACGCTGCACCCTCAGGAGTGCCGCGTTTTTCTCCATGGCGCAGAAATTAATCTTTCTCCCAAGGAGTTTCGAATTTTAGAGCTATTTATGGGGCAGCCTCGGCGGGTTTGGTCACGCGATCAGATTATTGACCATGTGTGGGGTCACGATTTTATGGGCGACAACAAAACCGTAGACGTGCACATTCGCTGGATTCGCGAAAAGCTGGAGGCCGACCCCAGCCATCCCCAGTACCTCAAAACCGTGCGCGGCTTTGGCTATCGATTGGGCTAGTCCCAGACCCTCAACACGTCGTGAAGGGCAATAGATTGCTCAAGGGCGACATATCGTTACGTTGGCGGAGTGTTTACTCCGAAGCAGTTTAATTTCGGCAACAAATAAACCCGCTACCTGAATTCTCGTTTAGGCTATATGAGCAAGGTGTGTATAATCGGCCTGCATGCCAGGGTCTAGATCGTGGCCGTTGACCGTCGAACTTTACCTGTCAATGCTTTAGACCAGGTGTAACGTCATGCCGCTTACTATTTTAATTGCGGAAGACGACGAAGGCACTCGCCTTTCGCTGTGTGACTATTTAGAACTCGAGGGCTACTCTGTGCTGATGGCCAGCCATGGTGAAATGGCGCTACAGCAAGTGTTTAGCCATCAACCCCAGCTAATTATTACTGACGTTGGCATGCCTGGGCTAGACGGCTACTCTCTGGTGCGAAAGGTGCGTCAGTTTCCGGCCTTTCGGCTACTGCCGGTTATTTTTCTAACCGCCCACAATCAGACCAAAGATCGCATCAAGGGCTACCAGCTGGGCTGTGACCTGTACTTGCCAAAACCCTTTGAACTCCAAGAAGTTGGAGCCATTGTGCGTAATTTGCTGGAGCGATCGCAGCTAGTTCAGTCGGCTTGGATTCAGCAGGTAGCGCTGAGTACCGCCCAGCAGCGAGCCATGCAGACCAACGAGCCACTCGGCGCGGCTGCAATGACGCCCCCTTCTATGACCCCAGCGTCACCACCATCCGAGATGGCGGTTCCCTGGGCTCCTCCTCCGAGTGACCTAGCGGCTGACTTTACCAACCGCGAGCAAGATGTTTTGGCGCTGCTGTCAGACGGGCTATCGAATGCTCAAATTGGCGATCGCCTGTTTCTAAGCCCCAGAACCGTTGAAAAGTACGTCAGCAGCCTGTTGCGTAAGACCGAAACCAGCAATCGCTCAGAACTGCTGCGGTTTGCCATTAGCCATCACCTGGTGCCCTAGTACGCAACGGCGTAAGGTGGGTGACTGTTGCCCCAATAGCTGGAGAGCTAGGGAGCCGGGGATCTAGGGGGTTTGAATAGCTGGTCTATTGCAGCCATGCGGTATTAGCCCCTTCTCATACCAAGGCTCACCGGATCCAAGTCGTACTTGTAGCTTGTGTAACTTTTTACTGTGGCGCGTTTTTTAATCCCAGTCCTGCTGTTGTTGCTGCTGCCGCTCGCTAGCTGCCGCCTGACAGCCGACCCCGATTTACCTACGGCTCAGCCGTCATCGCCCGACCTAGTTGAGCCAGATCAACCTGCCGAAGATACCCTAGTGATTCCAGGGCAGCGGGTTGGCCCTGTCACCGCCGAGACCAGCCGGGCCGATTTGGCCGCCCGCTACGGTGAAGATGCCCTTGAAGATGCCCCTATTCCCATGGGAGAGGGCACTACAGAACCGGGGACCGTGGTAACCCCAGGCCCTGATCAGCAGTTCTCGGTGGTCTGGCAAGACGCTAGCCAAACTCGGCCCTGGCTGATCAAAGACTTTGGCCCCACTTGGCAAACCCCCGAAGGGTTAGGGGTTGGCGTTCCCTATTCAGACGTAGAAGCAGTTTTGGGCGACTTCCAGCTCTATGGCTTTGAATGGGACTACGGCGGTACCGTTGTGCTGGAAGGAAGTCAGCTAGACCAGCACGACGGCTACCTACTGCTGCGACTGAGCCCGGCAGCGACAGCTGTCGATCAGCGCCCTGAAGCCTACCAGGCGGTGATCGGTAGCGAACTGTTTGCCAGCGATCACCCTAGCTTAGACGTGCTAGACCTCTCAATTGACGAGATAGTTGTGTACTTCGACCCCCTACCCTAGCCCGACAGACCACTGCGGGTGGGGTAGCTGCGCAGCAGCGCAAAGAACCCCTGACCATTGAAAGTACGCGGATCCATGCGGTTGCCAGAGCGATCGACCGCCTGGTGGGTGGTGATACGGCTGTCGGGAATGGTGGTTTGGGCCAGCAGCCAGGCCAGAGAAGCATACTGGGCCTGGGTATAGCCGCTGTGGTTGCGGCGGTTGTTCATACCGTCGCCCGGAGTCTCTAGGGAAATGTGGTAGGCAAAGTTATTGACCGAGGGGGGAAAAGCCGCATTGGTGCGCACGGTTTCTGGCCCGCTGGGGCCGTCAAATACCGAGTTTCCTGCGCCAAAGGCTCGCTTCTCGGGGGGGACAATGTAGTACACCGTGCCATCGCGGCCAATCAGGGTGTGGTAGCTGACCTGATCTCGATCGCGGGGGTGGTGGGTGCGAAACAGGTTGATGGCGCTCTGGGCCGAGCCTACGGTCTCGTGCAGAACGGCAATGAAGTCGTTTTGGAGAATACGACCGTTGATATCGGTGGCATAGCGATCGCCGAAGTTGGAGGGATCGGCTAAGGAGGTCACCTGGCGTGGTGGAGCCGCCTGGGCCAGATGCAGGTCGGCACTGGTCAAGTCATCGTCGCCTGACGGCAGTGACTTGAGGAATTGTAGCGACGCCCCTGCTGTGGTTTGGACGGGAGATAGATTACTTACCGTTAGTTGAGATTGCAGTGGCTTTGCCGCCTGGGCCGAGGCCAAACTCACACTCAGTAGCGCTGCCAAAAATCCTGCCAAACCGATCCAAATCCATCGACGAGCCACGGCGGCGTCCCTCAGTGCAGTTAGCTTTTTATTTTGTAGCGCGAAATCAGCTAAATGAAAGCTGCTCATGCGACGAAATCGTCAAGATGCCCAGCGATCGAGGGCGCGCTTGCCGCCCCATCGGGCCACAATTTCATCGTCATAGTTATCGGCAATCCGGATGACGGTGGTGACCGAATGGTTTAACTCCAGGCGATCGCAGGTTTCGCCCACCAAACTGTGTTCAAACACAATGTCGTCTTCGGCGTCGTAGGCAAAGCGGCCAAAGTAAATGCCGTTGTTTTCGCGCAGCAGGTAATAGCTCAGCTCGGCGGTGAGCTGAATATCGGTGACAACGTAGGACCGAGTTGTAATCAGGGTTTCATTCTGGTGCCAGGGCACCACCCGGGTAGAGGCTACGGCGGATCCCAAATTGACAATGAACAGAGGTTCGTCCTCGAAAACCGCCAGCGATTCGCCAAACAGCTCGTGCATCCAAGGCAAAATACGATGGTAAACCGCCTCCTGACCGGGGGTTCTAAACTCCATAACACTACTCATAGCGGGGGCGAACAGCAAAACCTCAGCCTTTGGCTCAAGCCCTAACAGATTATCCTTAGAACAGCCCTAAAGAAAAGCTGTCTCGGCATTGTCTCACCGTTGCTTTGGAAAGGGAGAATAAGGAAATCTAGGCTAGACATAACCGGCGATCGCCCCATTTCCATCGGCTGGCCCTCTATAAACGCTCAACCCAAACGCTCAACCCGTCACACCTACCGCATTCCGCCCATGGCCTGCATTGTGTTTACCGACCTCGACGGCACCCTGCTCAACGGCGAAACCTACGCCTACGCAGCGGCTTTGCCCACCCTGGCTAAGCTCACCGCCCTGGGCATTCCGGTGGTGCCCGTGACCAGTAAAACCCGCCAAGAAGTGGCTCAGCTGCGCCAGGATGTGGGGCTGCGCGACCCCTTTGTGGTCGAAAACGGCAGCGCCGTCTACATTCCCACCGACCAAACCCGCTTTGCTCTGCCGCCAGGCGACGATGTTGATGGCTACCGGGTGTTGCAGCTGGGCTGCAACTACGTCACCGCTCGGGCCGGGCTGAAGGCGATCGCCCAGGACCTGGGCCGCCCCCTCAAGGGCTTTGGTGACTGGAGCGTCGACCAGGTGGTACAGCTCACCGGGCTGTCGCCCAGCGAAGCAAAACAGGCCAAGGCCAGAGAATTTACCGAACCATTCATGACGCCCAAGAATGTGCCCGCCGAGCAGCTGCGGGAGGCGGTTGAGGCGATGGGCTTTCGGGTCGTAATTGGCGATCGCTTTTCGCATTTAATTGGGGCCGAAGCGGGCAAGGGCAATGCCGTACACCAGCTGGTGCAGCTCTTTCAAACCAACAATCCTGACGCTCAGACCATTGCCACCATCGGTCTGGGCAACAGCCCCAACGACCTCGACATGCTCGAAAACGTCGACTACCCGATCGTGCTGCCCAGTGCCCACGGCCCCCACCCCCAGCTCGCCGACCGGGGCTGGCCCATCGCGATCGCCCCCGCCCCTGAGGGATGGGCCTTGGCGGTCGAGAATGCCCTAACTCAGATTGCCTCCTAGCGCCGATCGAGCCCTCTAGCCTGAGCATCTACACGGATTTTTGAAGCTCCTGTGAACCTGGTTAGTGGGGGCGAACAGCGATCGCCTCAGTCCGTTAGGGTACGTATGGATATTGGCAACCTATCGCCAAATTAAACCTGGCGAGACAATTTGAGCAACCTGAAAGCACTATTCATCCGGGAAGATTGGCAGGTATGAATTTAAGTTTGAGCGGTCTGCTCACGGCAACCCTAGCTGCTACACCGCTGCTGCTGCTGTTAACCTCAGCCTTTTTGGCTCTAGAGTGCCTGTTTGCCCTGCTAGGCCGAACCACAGCCCCAGCTACCCCTGCCTTACCTGCCGATCTCTCCTTAGCGGTGCTGGTGCCCGCCCACAATGAAGCGGGCGGTATTGGGGCAACGCTAGCCACCATTACCCCTCAGCTGCGGCCCGGCGATCGCCTGGTGGTTGTCGCTGACAACTGCACCGACGCCACCGCGGCTGAAGCCCGCCAAGCCGGGGCTACCGTCATAGAGCGTCAGGATTCGACCCAGCGCGGCAAGGGCTACGCCCTCGACTTTGGTCTTCGCCACCTGGCCGAGAATGCCCCCGATGTGGTGATTTTTGTTGATGCCGACTGCACCCTGCACCCCGGCGCGTTGGCCGCGCTAGCCAGCCAGGCCCAAAGCACTAACCGTCCCGTACAGGCCGTTTATTTAATGGAAAAGCCCGCCAGCCCTGGGCTCAAAGACGGCATTTCGGCCTTTGCCTTTAAGGTTAAAAACTGGGTACGCCCCTTGGGCCTGTACCGTCTGGGCCAGCCCTGCCTGCTGACAGGTACCGGCATTGCCATGCCCTGGGTGGCGGCGACCTCGGTGAGCATCGCCAGTGGCCACATCGTCGAAGATATGAAGCTAGGGCTGGATCTGGCCCTGGCGAGCTATGCGCCTCAGTTTTGTCAGGCAGCCTGGGTGACCAGCCGCCTGCCCAGCGGCGACCAGGCGGCGACCACTCAGCGCACCCGCTGGGAGCACGGCCACCTGCAAATCTTCACCGAGTACGTACCCAAGCTGCTAGGCCAGGCCCTTAAGCAAGGCCGCCTAGACCTGCTGGCGCTGGCGCTAGAGCTATCGGTGCTGCCGATTACGCTTCAGGTGGTGGCTGTGGGCGCGATCGCAGCAGGTAGCCTGCTGGTGGCCGTAGCTGGCATCAGCTGGTGGCCCGCCTACCTGGCCCTGGCGGCGCTGGCGTGCCTAGTCCTCGGCATCAGCCTGGCCTGGCTGGGCTACGGTCGTGCCGACCTAACGCTGCGAGACATCCTCGGGGTGCCCGCCTACATGCTGAGCAAGTTTTCCATCTTCTCTAAGTTTTTAACCAAGCCAGAAGAATCCTGGATCCGCACCGAGCGCGACGGATAGGCAAGGGCATTCGTGCGCAGCGCAATGCACCGCAAAGGTTAGCTAAAAACGGTGCATTGCTACGCGAATGCACCCTTGTATGTAGGGGTTGGCCCAAAATAGACCTAGGAGTGACTCTGGATGCACCCTAAAGCCTCTTAGAGCTTGCAATGTAGAACAAGAGCCTCCCCCATGTTGCCGTCGGATCGC
>JBARVV010000006.1:0-18718 GCA_049646445.1 Nodosilinea sp.
ACCACTCAAAGCCCCTTGTAGCAAGGGTTTGAGGCGATCAAGAGCGTTTTATGGCTTCGTGTCGCCTGCAATGCTTGTCAGCTGGGGGTTTCAGGGGTTAGCGATCCATGTTTTGTCAGTCAACCAGGGCCAAAAGGCACCTGCTCGATATTATTGAGCAGCAAATTTTTGAAGCTGAAGAGGCTAACTATACAGACGACTCAGCAACCAAAACTGAAATAGAAGCCGTCAAAGCTGAGGAGACTTTTGGGGCAACTCTAGCAACGAAAATACTCGAGCTTTTTGCGTCCTCTCAAGGGCACAGGCCCTGCGCCCCTACCGGGAATCTTCTTGCCCAGAAACCCCCTTCAGGTTTTTCTCAAGGCAGGTTCTTGCAGAATTCTAAATTTTTCGGCGTGAATAATAGCCGTAGCTATTAGGATGCTAATCATACGTGATGGGAAGAAATCCATGAGATGGCAAGGCTTAATAGTTGGAGTGTCAGCATTTGGGTTATCTGCTCTGGTAGGATGCGTGGCCCCAAATCCTAGCCCAAATCCTAGCCCAAATCCTAGCCCAAATCCCAGCCCAAATCCTACCCCAGGTCCGGGTGTCAGCTCAGGGAGTGGTTCTACCAACAACTCGCTGTCCTCTGATCTGCTAGAGGCTCACAACCTCTATCGCTTTGAAGTCGGGGTGCCACCTCTAGAATGGTCGGAAAGCCTGGCGACATCTTCTCAAGCTTGGGCCGATCGCCTGGCATCAACCGATACCTTCGTCCATAGCGATGGCAGTGGATATGGAGAGAACCTGTGGAAGGGGACTGCTGGGGCTTATTCCCTATCTAATATGGTGACGTCTTGGGGAGATGAGAAAGAGTACTTTATCCCTAATGCGGCTTTTCCTGACCTCTCCACCACCGGCAACTGGGCAGACGTAGGACATTACACCCAGATCGTTTGGAGAGACACCACAGAGGTTGGCTGCGGATTAGCTACCGGCAGCGGTTACGACGTATTGGTATGCCGCTATTCACCGCCTGGTAACTACCAAGGACAAAAGCCTTTCTAGAGGCTTCACTCAATCGCCTAAACAACCACATTCAAGACGCTTATTCTGAGGTGCGAGCTAGTGAAAATAGGATGCGCCATTGACGTCGAATGTGGCACCTGTGGCGTGGGGGGCTAATCCCGCGATTAAAAATGCCGCCAGGTTGGCGATGTCCTGCGGTTCCGCCGGGGCACCCATAGGAATGTCGCGGGTGACGTACTCCGCCCCTCGTTCGGCCATCACCTGCTCAATGCGATCGGTACGCACAAAACCAGGCGCGATCGCGTAAGCCCGTACCCCATCTTGAGCAAACCCCTTCGCCAGACTGCGAGTGAGACCAATTACCCCTCCCTTCGAGGCCGCATAGGCCATATACTCTGGCCCATCGCCCCGAAAAGCGGCCCGACTAGCCAGGTTCACCAGCGTACCGCCGCCCTGGGCCTGAAAATGGCGTACGGCTTCCCGACACAGGTCGGCCATAGCAATCAAGTTGACCTGTAGGGTGTTTTGCCAGGCGGTCGACCATTGCTCCCAAGGATCTGTAATAGCGGCGGTAGGCATAATAGCGGCGTTATTCACCACAGCGTTAATAACATCGCACTGGGCTAGGGCTTGCTGCCACAGCGCCAGGGCCGCTCCCGGCACCGCCAGATCGGCCTGCACCACATGAATGCGTTCATACCCCAGATCGGCGGCGATTTGGTTGGCCTCGGCCTCCCCCTGGCTGTAGTGGAGCAGGATGGCTGCCCCAGATTTGTGAAGGGTGCGGGCGATCGCCTCGCCGATACCTCGCGAACCGCCTGTAACCAACACCGTACTGCCCTGCAAATCAATCAAAGTCATAACAACCATTGCCCGCTAGTGGTGACGCGCCCAGACCTTTTGCGATCAGGCTCAGCCCCCACATTTAGGGGCACAGGGCACCCATCGTCAATGTACAGCGGCGGTCACCCCCCATGAAATGTAAAGAGGCTTGCAACATTTGTTTACATTGCGTTACAATGCGCCTAGAAGCAAGAAACGGAGAACACTCTATGACCACTAGCGGTTACACCACCGAAGATGGCGGTCGCCTCAACAACTTCGCCGTTGAACCCAAGGTTTACGTCGATGATAGCCAGCAGTTTGGCTTCAATGAGTACGCCGAAAAGCTAAATGGTCGCCTAGCCATGATTGGCTTTGTCTCTGCGGTACTGTTCGAAGCTGCTACTGGTCACGGCATCGTCACCTGGCTGACCAATCTGTAGAGTTGCTGAGTACGGCGTCTGAGCCGTTTCACGCCGAGTGCTGCAACCGTCTCAATTGAATAAAGTTATCGTTCTCAGACCTACGGCCTAAAAAGCTATGTTACATTAAGTAACAGGATATTGATTTTTGCCTCTCTATACACTTAGGAGATATCCATCATGGAAACCAACGAAAACAAGTTCGGCTTTGTTAACTTTGCAGAAACCTGGAACGGTCGCCTAGCGATGCTGGGCTTCGTGATTGGTGTAGCTACCGAGTTTATGACCGGTCAGGGCATTCTGTCTCAAATCGGCATCATGTAGTTTATCTACAGCCTGACTGACAATTGAATAAAAAAAGGGGAGCGGACTGTCGCTCCCTTTTTTGTTGGCTTTGTTGGCCTGGGCTTGTTGATATAGCTGTCACCATTTTGGTGAAGACACAGCCCAAATCCAGCGTTCAAGCGCTCTTATACCAAATCCTATCTGTATATCCCTGGTTTGTAGGGGCATTGCAGTGCAATGCTCCCTACGAGGTATTGGTTTCGAATCGGGGTTGTGTGACTTGGATTTGGTATTAGAGTTTTCTGATGTTCTAACCAATGCGGCGGCTGTAGCTGACGTGCAGTAGCCTTCACATCATTCGGGTCAGGGCAGTGATCTTAGACAGCTTAAGGGAGTCTAGGCCTTCTAAATCGTCTAGACTCAGCCAACCCTCTTTAACTAAGTCAGCAAATACAAAAATCAGCGCCGCTTCTCGTCCGTCATATTTGCCATCTAGTTCGTGACGGCGAGCACTTAGAAAGTCGTGCAAACGCCAAACATCGTCGGTACCGGCTACAGAACCCGCCTGCTCTCGCACCACCTGCACTAGAGCTTGAATTTCTCGGGTATAGGCCTTATCAAAGGCGGCTTTTGCAATGGACTGCTCCTGGGATGTCCACTGGAGTTCGCTAGTCTGCATGATTTAAAGTATTGAAAGAAGAATATTGAAACCCCCTATACCCCGCTACCACGGGAATGACCGAGCCTTTCCCCAGGCTTTAGATCTACAACAAGCTTTAAGCAGCCCCCAAAGCCTGTTCTCAACGGTGACTCATGTCAGCCTGAACCGTTGGGTAACGATGTATATCTATCTATATTAAGGATATATTACAGAATTTTGCAAACTCTCATAATCAAAAAAACACCCCCAGACCGAGGGTGTTTTGCCAACCAAGCGTGCAGATAATGCCTAGCGAACTAGGTTTAGCAGTTCCTTGGGCGACGCGAGTAGGTCAATGGCGACAAAGAAGATCTTGCCGTCAGGGTTAACCAAAAACCGCCAGGCAATATTCATGCCGACCCCAGCTCCAAACCAGGGAGTTTGCACTTTGCCCGTCACCTTGGTCTGGGTAAACCCGTCATCAGCCGGTTCGGTCACACCGCGCTCTGGAATCAACTTGAGGTTTTGGCAGTCTTCTTGAAAGAACCGCAGCACATTGGCCTTGCCCACAATCGGACGCTGGAAAGGTGGCTGGAGGGCACCGTCTGGGGCAAATAGCTCAATCAGCGCGTCGAAATCGTTGGCGTTGAGGTTGTTCATGTAGGCCAACACGGTCGGGTTGCTCACCCCTTCGATGGTGACCTGCTGGCGCTGAGCGACATCCTGAGGAGGTGCCACCGGTTCGGCTACTCGCTGGTAAGACCCCATCTGCTTGGGGTCAAAGCCCATGTCAACCACGGCGTTACGCAGTACCGTAATCTGCTGGCCCGACTCCAGATTACGGATCGATTGCAGCACCGCTGAAGCGTTGGCCGACAGCTGGTAGCCTTCGGGAATGGGGGCGACAAAGCCTTCTTCCATCCACTGCCCCAGCTTGTACCAAAACCCCAGCTTGATGTTGGGCGACCAGGTGGAGTAGGTGCGGCCAGTGGGGGTATCCGCGCGGTTGGCCAGGTCACACATGACCTGAGACTGCTTCTGAAACGACATCGCTTTAATCTCGTTCATGGTGGCTTCAGCAAACTGCATGCTGGCTGCCCCAGGTGCCGCGATGGTGATACCTTTGCCCATATCGAGGTAGGCAAACCAAATCAGCGCTAGCTGATCTTCTGCACTGAGTTGAGTAAAGCGGGCAATAGTGGCGGGTACAGCGTCAGCCGTGAGCGTGCTGGGAAAAATATTGCGGGCTGAATCGAGGGTAAAAGGCATAAATGCTTCCTTAGAGAGCTTTTAAGAGCGTAGCAATAGAACCGAGTGTTATTGCGTCAAAACTCGATCATCCAAGGTTTAGTCTAGAGAAGAAGGGGACGGGCCGCTACAAATCAATCAGAAGTGCAAGCGGGGCGCGATCGCGCAAAAAGCTCTATTTTCGTAGTCATTTTGGAGGAAGAGATAGATCTCTGGGTTCAAGCTCTAGGCATGGCCCCAGGCCTCACCCTGATGCGCTAGCTCTTTACATTACCCGCTAAACTACCCCTGGTAGAGGTCTCAGTCTATGGGTGGGGCTTGAGACATCTATGTCCTCGATATCACTGAGTGCTTTGATTTGGGGACAAAATCCCTAGAATGGTAGTAGTTCACAAATACGTTTGGCGGATATACCCCTATGGAAACCCTTGCCCTTACTCCTCCCAATGTGGAGCAGGTTTTAGACGAACTGCGCCCTTATCTGCTTGCCGACGGCGGTAATGTAGAGCTGGTAGAAATTGATGGCCCTGTCGTTAAGCTACGCTTACAGGGAGCTTGTGGCTCTTGCCCAAGCTCCGCGATGACCCTGCGCATGGGCATTGAGCGTCGTCTGCGCGAGTTTATTCCTGAAATTGCTGAGATCGAGCAGGTGTTTTAGAAATGCTGATATTCTGTTCTATTGGCAAAGGATTTTTCTAAGGCCAAAGAATCAGATTTTAGAGGGCTGCTGTGCTGGATCTAAAGCAAATACGAGAAAATCCAGAGCGGGTGCAGACTGCTCTGGGCAAGCGGGGCAGCTACGATCTCACCCCGCTACTGGAGCTAGACCAGCAGCAGCGCCAGCTAGAAACGGCGCGATCGCAGCTACAGGCCCGCAGCAACGAAATTGGCAAACAAGTGGGCCAAGCCATCAAAGCCGGGGCCGCCCCCAATGGTCCTGAGGTCGCTGCGCTCAAAGAAGAAGGCAACCAGGTCAAGGCCGAACTGCAAACCCTAGAACCCCAGGAGCGGGAGATTAGGGCTGCGATCGACGCCATTTTGCTCTCGCTGCCCAATCTGCCCAGCGCCTCGACCCCAATCGGGGCCAACGAAACCGAGAATGTGGAAGTGCGCCGCTGGGGCGACGAGTATTTGCCTAAAGCCCCCGCCAAGCCCCACTGGGAAATTGGCGAAACCCTCGGCATTTTAGACTTTAAGCGCGCCGCCGAAAAAATTGCCCAAAGCCGCTTTGTAGTGCTGATGGGGGTCGGGGCGGCCCTAGAGCGGGCATTGATCTCCTTCATGCTCGATCGCCATACCAAAGTAGGCTACTACGAAGTCATTCCGCCCTACCTGGTTAGCTCTGCCGCGCTCACCGCCTCGGGCCAGCTGCCCAAGTTTGCCGACGAAAGCTTTCAGTGCCGCAACGACGACCTGTGGCTCACCCCCACTGCCGAGGTGCCCCTCACCAACCTGCACCGCGACGAAATTTTGAGTGCCGACCAGCTGCCCATTCACTACTGCGCCTATACGCCCTGCTTTCGGCGCGAGGCGGGCAGCTACGGCAAAGATACGCGCGGCCTGATTCGTCTCCACCAGTTCAACAAGGTGGAAATGTACAAATTCGTTCACCCCGACACGTCCTTTGACGCGCTAGACGCGCTAGTGAAGGATGCCGAAGACATTTTGCAACAGCTCAAGCTGCCCTACCGAGTGCTAGAGCTGTGTACCGGCGACCTGGGCTTCTCAAGCTGCAAAACCTATGATCTCGAAGTCTGGATGCCCTCCTCTGACAGCTACCGAGAGATCTCTAGCTGCTCGAATTGTCTCGATTTTCAGGCTCGTCGGGCCAATGTGCGCTTTAAAACGGCGGGTCAAAAGGGCACCCAGTACGTGCACACCCTGAACGGGTCGGGGCTGGCGATTGGCCGCACCATGGCCGCCATTCTCGAAAACTACCAGGAAGCCAACGGCTCGGTACGGGTGCCCGAGGTCTTGCAACCCTACCTAAACCGCGAGTACCTCTAGGGTCTAGATTAAGACCGGCATCAGACCGGGAATTGATACACCACGGCTCCCGTTTCGGAAACGTCGAAGGTGGCATTCAGGGCCATGGCCTTTTGGTCAAGAAATAGCTTGGCCTCATCTACGGGCATCTTAACGGTGGCCGCAAACTGAAGCACGGTGAGTTTTCCCCTGTGGCTTTGCAGCAGCTCTAAGAATAGCTGCTCTCGCTGTTGTAGGGCCGTCTGCGACGATTGTTTGCTGCTGTAGCGCAGGTTCCACACCAGCCATCCTCCTAGCGCCGTAGGTGGAAACCCCAGAATAAACAACGCTGCTGAGGCTCCGTCGCGATCCTCCTGGCTGGTGTTGGGATTGGTCAACTGCAACAGGGCAAGCAGCACAACGGGCAGACCAATTAGGAGGAAAAAGCCCGCCAAAGTCTTTTGTAGAAATCTCATACTGTTGCCCTTTGCGAAACCAACCTCAATTTTGGCAGCGATCGGGGCTTTGGTCACCCTGTGTGACCTATATCGGGAGCACGAGCTCCGTTCCTTATAGTGGGAGGCAACTCAGTTGTTTTGGCTAGCCATGACCTAATACTCAAAAACTGCGCTACTTCAAGCTAATCGGTCGCCAGTACGAAGAGCAACGCGTCAGCCCATCTCCCCTATCCATTTGGCTCAGCGATTTAAATATCGGACTAGGGGTTTGGAAAGGTGAATTTGAAGGTATTCCAGGCCATTGGCTGCGGTGGTGCGATGCTCAGGGAAACTGGTTATTGACTGATACAGAGCAAGAATATCAAGCCAAACGGCAGGCCCAACTTCAGACACAAGATGCTCAGCAGCGAGCCAACCGCTTAGCCCAGCGGCTGCGCGAACTTGGGGTAGACCCCGACGAAATTTAGCTTTTTTGACCGAATAGTTGACCCAGCACCGCCAGCCGAGAGCAGTGCCAATAGTCGATGTGGGAAATCACTTTGCCGTCTTCTCCAAGGGCTAGCTCGCTGTGACCGGGGATGCTCATGCGCGGCTGCCAGGGCACAGGGGCTACCCAGCTAAGAGTCCAGTGGGTGTTGATTTGAGTTGGGCTGGCGTACTCTATACCGTGCAGATCGAGGTTGACCTGCTTAAACAAGCGATCGATCAGCCCAATCATGCGCCGATAGCGATCGACGCCGCGAAACTCGTTGAGCGGGTCTTTGAAGTACACATTTTCGGCGTACAGATGGTAGCTCTGGTTTTGGGGAAACTGCTGGTAGTCGAGGCGAATTTGGTCGAGAATATCCATGCGAGTGCCCCCTTAGGCAAGTACCGTCGTCTTTATTATCGACTACGGCACTTAGGGGCTGTCATCAATTAACTGCTGACAGCCTGAAATAACAGCCAGTTCCCTACAAAATCTGGGAGAGGAATTTTTGGGTACGGTCTTCTCGGGGGTTGGTGAAGAAGTCGTTAGGGGTGTTTTCTTCGACCAGGTAGCCACCATCCATCAGCACGACGCGATCGGCGACTTCGCGGGCAAAGCCGACTTCGTGGGTAACGCAGACCATGGTCATGCCTGAGTCAGCTAGACCTCGCATCACATCCAGCACTTCTCGCACCATCTCTGGGTCGAGGGCGGAGGTGGGCTCGTCAAACAACATCACCTTGGGCTGCATGGCCAAAGAACGCGCGATCGCCACCCGCTGCTGCTGACCACCCGACAGCTGCCCCGGAAACTTATGGGCCTGCTCTAAAATACCAACCCGCTCTAGCAGCTGCATCGCCACTTCCTGGGCTTTAGCCTTGGGCCAGCGGCGCACCCAAATGGGAGCCAGGGTCACATTTTGCAGCACCGTCAGGTGAGGGAACAGGTTGAACTGCTGAAACACCATACCCACTTCCCGGCGAATGGCTTCAATGTCCTTGAGGTCGTGGGAGATGACGGTACCATCGACCTCAATACTGCCCTTTTGGTAGGGTTCTAGGGCATTGAACGTGCGAATAAAGGTTGACTTACCTGAACCAGACGGCCCCATCACCACCAGCACTTCACCCTTATAGACGGTCATACTGACCCCCTTAAGCACGTGAAAACCGTTGTCGTACCACTTCTCGACGTCGCGGGCGACGATAACGGGCTCCGTGCTCGTATGTTGGGCCGATGGTTGCTCCGTCTGAAACTGTGTCATGAACGTTTTCCTCTTAAGTTCAGACCCCGAGTGGGGTCAATTAACGACGCATAAACAACGAATACAAAAGCATTGAGGACCTTTAACCAAGGCGAATAATGCTATTTTGCCTTAACCCTAGGGGGTTTCTGGATTCTAGACTGTTAACTGTTACACGGAGAGACATTTGCTCATGCCCAGGGCATGAGCTAGTCATGCCTAGGGCCAGTAGGTCTGACGCTAGTGGGTAGTGTTGAGCTTTTCTTCGATTCTGCGGCTGGCCAGCGACATGGCGTAGCAAAACAGCCAGTAAATCACGGCTAGAAACAGGTAGACCTCAGCGTAGCGGCCCAGATAGGAGGGGTTGGCCAAGATCGATTTACCAATGCCCAGCAGCTCCGCCAGTCCCACAATTGACAGCAGCGTAGTGTCTTGAAACAGGCTGATGAACTGGCCCACGATCGCCGGAATGGCAATTTTGAGCGCCTGGGGCAGCACGATTAGGCCCAGGGTCGTGGGCGTATTTAGCCCCAGCGACATCGCCGCTTCGTTTTGGCCTCGGGGTACCGCCTGTAGGCCAGCCCGCACGTTTTCGGCTAGGTAGGCGGCGCTAAACAGGGCTAACGCAATAATGGCCCGCAAAATGCGATCGGGCCGCGCCCCCACCGGCAGAAACAGCGGAATCATTACCTGGCCCATAAACAGCAGGGCCACCAGGGGTACTCCCCGCACCAGTTCGATGTAGGCCGTCGATAGCCAGCGCACCACGGGCAGGGCACTGCGCCGCCCCAGGGCCAGCAGCAGCCCCAGCGGAAAGCAGAGGGCAATGCCGGTGACCGCCGTAAACAGCGTTAGCACCAGGCCGCCCCAGTCGTTAGTTGAGACGGGGGTGAGGCCTAGCCCGCCGCCGATTAACCAGAGGGCCGCAAAGTACGACAAAAACCAGCCGAGAGACAGCCATTTCCCGGTACTGGGATATTTTCGCCCCATCTGCCTGCCCGCTGCTGCTGCGATCGCCACCAGAGCCACGATGGGCAGCAGCTTGAGGGAACTGGGCCGGGTAGGCGGAAACAGAACGATAAAGGCGCACACTAGGCCTAGGCCAATCAGCACGCTGCGGCTAAACAGCGTAGAGACATTGCGCCCTAGCACCCCCCACGACAAACCAGCGAGGCCGCAGACAATTGCCAGCAAAGCCCAGATGCGCGGGTATAGCTGGGAGGGGTAGGTGCCCGTCATAAACAGGCCAAAGTTATTGGGAATCACCTGCCACTGGGCGGTGGTCAAGGCCCAGGAAACGAGCCGAACGGCTCCCCAGCTAAAGATACCGACAATAACAACGGTTAGCAGGCTGTTGAACCAGTCGCTAAATAAATTTTTCTTAGCCCAGGCAATTGGCCCCAGGGTGACCGCATCAGGACGCGCAGAGGAGAAAGAATCGGGAGTTACAGTGGTCATGGGTTAGCGTTCCTTAAACTGCACGGCCCGGTTGAACTGGTTCATCACCAGGGTGATGAGTAGGCAAAGAATGAGGTAGGTGGCCATTAGCACCACAAACACTTCTACCGGACGACCGGTTTGGTTGTAGGTGGTAGTCGCCACCGAGTACATTTCGGGAAAAGCGATCGCAAAGGCCAGACTAGTGTTCTTGGTCAGGTTCATGTACTCGCTGTTCATGGGTGGAATAATCACCCGCAGCGCCTGGGGAAACACAACCAGCCGCATCACGATGCCTGCGTGCAGACCCAGCGATCGGGCCGCTTCCCACTGGCCCTTCGACACCGACTGAATGCCCGCCCGCACGATTTCGGCCACAAAGGCCGAGGTGTAAAACACCAGAGAGGTGAGGGCCGCCACGTACTCCCGCGATAGCCGCAGACCGCCGGTAACGCCGCCGCCCTCAACTCCCTCAGGCACCGTCCAGTTCATGCCAAAGACGATAATGGCCAACCAAACCAGACCCAGCACCGCTACGGCAATCGCCTGAGCTTGACCGCCCGCGCCGGTTTCAATCCGAATTTTGGTGCGCCACTGCCACAGGTAAAAGGCTGCGATCGCCGCCCCAATCGTAGCCGCAATGCCCAGCACCGCCAGCACCGCACTGCTCGCCCAGGGGATATAAACTCCCCGGTTATTCAAAAAGCCCAGCCCCAGAACGCCGATTTGCTCATCCGGGCTAGGTAGAGCGCCAAAGATGGCGAAATACCAAAAGAACAGCTGTAGCAGCAGCGGCACATTGCGCACCAGGCCCACGTATATCCGGCTGAGCCTATGTACCAGCCAGTTCTTAGAAAAGCTGGCCACGCCCGCTGCGGTACCCAGCAGAGTGGTGAGGAAAATACCTGCCGCCACCAGGGTCAGCGTGTTGCCCAGCCCTACCATTAGCGCTCGCCAGTAGGGGTCGTTGGGGCGATACTGAATCAGGCTTTCGCCGATGCTAAAGCCGGCGGGGTTGAGCAAAAAACTAAAGCCAAAAGCCCGCCCCATCTGAATCAAGTTACGGTTCAGGTTGCCCAGGAAAAAGCTCAGCAAGAGAAAGACAACGAGCAGGGTAATCACCTGAAAGGCAATTTTCCAGAATCGTTCATCCCGCAGCATTGCCTTCAGATCGAAGGATTTGCCGCCGCTATCGTGGGCCATCTATGTCACCTGCAGTTAAATCATGCAAAAGCTGTAAGCAAAATAATCTAAGAGGGATGTCAAGAAAAGTTCAATTTGTTACAAGGGTTTATGAAAAAGGCGCAGTCTAGCTGCGCCTTCTAGGTTTCAGAGATTAAGAAAAATGTTCAGGAGCAGGGTATTGCCCCTAGAACTAGTCTTAACGGAAGGGGGGAGAGTACATCAGGCCGCCCTCGGTCCAAAGGGCATTTTGCCCCCGCTCTAGCTCAAATTGAGAGTCTAACCCCACATTACGCTCATAGATTTCGCCGTAGTTCCCGACTTGGCTAATGACCTGCGCCATAAAGTCATTGGGCAAGCCCATATCGGTACCCAACGTACCCTCAGCCCCCAAAAAGCGAGCAATATCGGGGTTCTCAGTGCCCTCAAAGGTGGCGACGTTTTCAGCGGTAATGCCAAACTCTTCGGCCTGAATGAGACCATAGGTCGTCCACTTGACTACGTCGAACCAGGCTGAGTCATTGTTGATGGTCACAGGGCCGAGGGGCTCTTTAGACATGGTGACTTCGAGCAAAACGTGCTCGTCGGGGTTGGGCAAGGTACTGCGACGGGCAACCAGCTGCGACTTGTCGGAGGTCATGCCTTCGCAGCGGCCTTCGGCGTAGGCGGCGTAGGCGGCGTCGGCATCTTGAAACACGACCGGCTCAAAGTCAACGCTGATCTGGCGCATTTGGTCGGTCAGGTTGAGCTCAGTGGTGGTGCCGGTTTCAACGCAGATGGCCTGACCGGCAAAGTCTTCGAGGCCTTCAATGCCGCTGTCAGCCCGCACCAACATGCCCTGACCATCAAAAAAGGTGGTCGGCGCAAATTCGAGACCCACGCTGGTGTCGCGGCTAACGGTCCAGGTGGTGTTGCGAGAGAGCATGTCGACCTCACCCCCAGACAGCGCAGTAAAGCGCTCGGTAGAGTCTAGGCGGCGGTACTCTACAGCTTCGGCATCGCCCAGAACAGCGGCGGCTACGGCTTTGCACACATCTACATCAATGCCAGAGTAGGTACCACTTTCGTCTACAAAGCTAAAGCCTGGGATGCCACCATCTACACCACAGAGCAGCTGGCCTCGATCTTTCACGACATCTAGACGGCTACCACCAGCAGTGGCAACTCCCTCTTCACCACCATCAGCGGTGGTCGTGGTTCCACCACCGCAGGCGGCCATCGTTAGCCCCAGGGCAGCTGCGAGTAAACCCCACTTACGCATGAATCAATCCTCACTCACAAAAAAATATTGCAAAACATACACTCCTTAGAACCGAGAGTGTTGCACTTGCTTAACACTCCAACGGTTTGAGTTTTCATTTTGTATCAAGGATAACAATATAGCGGAGGAGATTCAAAGTGCGTGGATCCGTTGGCTTCTGGCTACAGCAAAACGTAGGCTGACCCCAGTTCCTAACGAATTTGGCCTAGCGCTCTTGGGCTAGGTCGCGGATTAGGGGGATTTTGGCGCGAATGTAGCCGTGCAGCTGGTCGGTTTCGGTTTGGTCGATAGGCTGCTGTCCGGCAAACTGATCTAACAGCCAGCAGACCAGGCTGTTGTCATCTAGGGCGAGAAGATGCTTGCTCTGCGACCGTTCTACCAAAGACCACAGGTGTCGTAGAAGCTGAGGGTTCATAGCAGTTGTTAATAATTTCTTTAGATTTATACTAATGCACTCGCCTCTGGTTGCGGCGGGTTCAAAGAATTATTAACATCCCTTATTTCACGGTGTTGCTAATCTACCTGGGGGTTGAGATGTCGTTGCCAGCGGGGTGGTCAGGGTCGGCAGCCCAGGCGATCGCGCGGGCTACGGTGCAGATGCCTGCCACCGCAATGCCATTGCGTCTCAGGGTTTGAGCGGCTGACTGGGCCGTAGCTCCGGTGGTAAAAATATCGTCTAGCAGCCACACCGTGGTTTTACGCAGGGCGCTGGCCTGCTTTGGCTCTACCTCAAAGGCTTGGGCCAGGTTTTGCTGCCGGGCCGAGCGACCGAGGCTGTGCTGGGCTTGGGTCGCCAGCAC
Organism: Nodosilinea sp.; assembly: GCA_049646445.1. GTDB lineage: Bacteria > Cyanobacteriota > Cyanobacteriia > Phormidesmidales > Phormidesmidaceae > Nodosilinea. The sequence continues at coordinate 13,244 of JBARVV010000006.1, forward strand.
CCGCTGTAGGCCGTTGCTGTGCAGGGGCAGTTGGGTTGAGCGGCAGAAGGACTGGGCTAGTAGATCGGCTTGGTTAAAGCCCCGCTGCTGCTGCTTGGTAGGATGCAGCGGAATAGGCACAATCGCCACCGGGCGAGTCGATGCCCCTGGCTTGACCCAATCGCGCCAGGTTTGCCCCAGCTCGGTACCCAAAAACTGGGCAACCTCAGCATGACCTGTGTACTTGAGGCTACCAATGATCTGGCGCAGGCTGCCCTCGTAGCGGCCCCAGCTTACGACCGTAAGGCTGGGCATGGTGCGATCGCAGGGGGTTGAGGTTTGGCACTGCCGCACCTGATGGCAGCAGCTTGGGCAGAGCACTGCCGAGGTCGATCGCTGGCACAGCGGGCAGTGGCTGGCCAAAAAAAGGCTGAGCAGATGCTGCTTACCCCGGCTCAACCAGGTTTGGGTCGATGAAGAGTGGTGCATGGGTTATGTGCCCGCTGGGAAGAGAGGCAGGGCTGTGACCGAGCCCGGCTGGGTCTATTGTTGCGAAGACCGGCAGCGGCGACGAGGGTAAAAATAACTAATCTGAATGCTACTTGCCCCATTTTGGCTCTTTGGGCAGGCGGCTAAGCCGATCGCCATCGCGTAGAATTTGTAACTATAAGATATTAACTTGAATAAAACGCTCCTCGACAATCGCATTTTGGCCTAGTTCTCTAGTGTTTTGAGCCAGCCGAAAGCCCTGGGGCCGTGATAAGCATTCATTTCTTCATCGACTAAAACCAAATACATTGGCCATCTCCCTCAGGCTGGTTTTTGGTGAGGGCTAGCCTTTTACCGCTGGTATGACCTGGTTTCGACAACTAGATGACCTAGGTTTAGCTGATCTGCGAGATGTCGGCCACAAAGCCTATTACCTGGGCCTGCTCAAGCAGCAGGGATTGCCTGTGGCTCAGGGGGGAGTGCTAACGGCGGCTACCTGGCACCACAGTCTAGAGCAGATGGCCTGGCCAGAACCAGCGGGCGATCGGCTGACGCCAGTTTGCCAAGATGGCTTTCAAACCCTGCAGCAGCATAGTCAGCGGTGGCAGCAGGCCATGCGGGCGCTGCCGGCGATCGCCCAGGCCGATTGGTCAGAGTTTTCTCCGCCCAGTGATGCTGCTCCTGCCGCCTGGATGCTGCGCGCATCGCTGTGGGTAGACGCGCCGCACAGCTTATCAGAAGACTTATCAGGAAACTCAGAAAAATTGGCTGCTGCTCCAGTGCTGCTCAGCCATGGCCTTTTGCCCGCCCAAATTGAGGTTGACTCTGCCGCCCTGCCCCAGGTGCTGCCGCAGTTTTGGAGCCAGGCGCTGACGGCTCGCTGCCTACCCGTTTGGCAACGTTACTGCCGCTGCCTGAGCGACCTCCACCTTGCCACCCTCGTGATGCCGGTCTACCCCGCGATCGCATCAGGTACCTTGACCCTTGACCAGGGGCAGATTACTGTGGCGGCCGTCGCCGGGCTCGGGCTGGCGTTGACCCGGGGGGAAGCAATTCCGACCTACTGCCGCACCAGTCGAGGTAAGGTAGCCACAGCCACTTGGAAGCCGGGGTTCCAGGAGCGCGTTTTCCAGCTGATGCCAGCGTCTAAGTACCGCCCCCGACCAGCGGCTGTAGCCCAGCCCATTCAGGTCATAGAGCGCGATCGCCCCGAGCTGCAAACGCCCTTAGGAACTGCTCAACTGGCCCGTCTCGTGCATCTGGCCGATCTGGCTCAAACTGCCCTGGGCAGTGACGGAGTGCGTCTGGAGTGGTTGCTGCACCCTAGCGCCAACCCCGACCAGCCCACCCTAATTATTACCGAAGCCGCTCCCTGGAGTGACCCAGCGGCGGTAGCGGCTGCGCCCACCCCTGCGCCCACTCCTACACCCTCCGATCGCCCCCGCTCCCAGCCGCCGCTGCTGCCCTCGGCCAGCACAGTTGTACGCGGCATCGGGGCCGCAGGCGGGCGGATTCAGGGAGTGGCGGTTGTGGCCAACCATCCCCAAGATTTACCCAAGACTTTGCCGTTAGGGTGCATTGTGGTGCTACCCGACCTCCAGCCCGACCTGTTTTTGCAGCTGCAGGCCGTAACGGGCATTGTGACTGAGCGGGGCGGGGCCACCTGTCATGCCGCCATTTTGGCGCGGGAGGTCGGCATTCCAGCGGTGGTTGGGGCACCCCAGGCCACCCAGCTGCTAGAAACCGGCATGGTGCTCTGGCTCGATGGCGATCGCGGTGTCGTCTACGGCCTGACCGAGGAAGCCGCTGACCACCAGCAGTTTCAAGCCGCCCTCACCCAGTTTCAAACGACGGCTGCCCCCACCATCGACCTGTCGCCCCAGCACAAAGTCCGCTACCAGCGGCTGCACACCCAGGTCATGATCAACCTTAGCCAGACTCGGCAGCTGGCCACCCTGCCCCTCGACTATGCCAACGGGATTGGCCTGCTGCGATCGGAGTGGCTGCTGCTGGAAGTATTAGACGGGCGGCACCCGTGGGACTGGGTCAACCAGGGCCAGGAGGCCGAACTGCAAAGCCGCCTAATGCAGCAGCTAGAGCCGATTGCCAAGGCTTTGGGGTCTAAACCCTTGCGCTACCGTAGCCTCGATCTGCGATCGCATGAATGGCAAGCCCTGCAGGGCAGCCCGCCGGTCGAACCCAACCCCATGCTGGGACTACGGGGCACCCTCAGCTATGAGGTTGACGATCGCCTGTTTCAGATTGAGCTGGGGGCGTTGGCCACCCTTCAGCGCGCTGGCTATACCAATCTACAGCTCATTTTGCCCTTTGTACGCACTGTCGAGGAGGTGATCGCCTGCCGCCAGCGCATTGAGCGATCTGGCCTGCTCGACACGGACGGTTTTGCCCTCTGGATTATGGCCGAAGTACCGTCGGTGCTGTTTTTGCTGCCCGCCTACGCCCAGGCTGGGGTTCAGGGTATTGCTATTGGTTCTAACGACTTGACCCAGCTGCTGCTGGCCGTCGATCGCGACCAGCCCATTATGGCTTCCGCCTACGACGAACGCCATCCCGTCGTGCGATTGGCCATGGCCCACCTGGTTCGGGAGGCCCACCGCTGCGGCCTGATCTGTTCGATTTGTGGTCAGGCCCCCGTCCGCCATCCCGAACTGATTGCCGATCTAGTGGCCTGGGGCATTGACTCGATTTCGGTAGAAGCCGCTGCTCTACCCTTTACCCTAGAAGCCGTATGGCAGGCCGAGCAGGGCGATCACTAGTCCAGGAAAACCGCAAATTTTCCCACAATACACAGCGATCGCCGTCGCATGGTCGATAATGACAACGTTGTGCAGACAGTTACTCCCCTATGCCTCTTCCTACAAACCTAGGCACCCTAGACGGTGCTCCGCTGGCCTCCGAGTCCCTGGCTGACAAAGTCGTTCTGTTTGTGAATGTGGCCAGCAAGTGCGGCCTTACCCCCCAATACAACGGCCTAGTCGAGCTTGACAACGCCTACAGCGATCGCGGTCTGATAATTGTCGGTGTGCCCTGCAACCAGTTTGGCCAGCAGGAACCCGGCAGCCCGGCAGAAATTAAAGACTTCGCCAAGAACAAGTACGACGTCGACTTCACCCTGCTCGAAAAGCAGGACGTCAACGGCCCCAACCGCAGCCCCCTCTACCAGTTTTTGGTCGGCGAAGGCCCCGATATTAGCTGGAACTTTGGCAAGTTTTTGATCGGGCGCGACGGTAGCGTAGTCGCTCGCTTTGATCCTAAAACCCCTCCCAATGACCCCGATCTGAAGGCTGCGATCGAGCAGGCATTGGGCTAACTGGCCAGCGGCATCAGCACGTCGTGCAGCAGATCCTGGTGCATGAGGGCGCGATCGACCCGTGATTTGATCTGCTCGGGAGCCAGGGGATCGCCATTGGCGTAGACCTGCAGCCAGGTTTTGGTGATCTGCTCTGGGGTCTCTGGCCAGCGGTTAACCCCAGACTGGGGATTGAGGTCAAAGCCTGGCAGGTCGAGGTCAGCCATCAGATGGCTGACCTTGGGGTCGTAGCTCAGCCCAAAGCAGCGACAGCCCTCAGCCGCTGCCATAATCAGGGCGTGCAGCCGCATGCCAATCGCCATATCTACCCCGCGAAACAGCCCCTTGAGCTGTTGGGGGTCGCTGAGGGTGTAGATCCGACTAGGGCCAGACAGCCGAGGCTGAATGTACTCGGCAATGGGCAAGTCTTTGACCGGCTGAAACGGCACCAGCAGCAGACAGGTGTGGGTGGCTTTTTGAAACGAAGCCAGAGCCTGGGTGAACTGGTCGAGGTGGCGCTCGGTTAGCCAGGGATGGGGGCGCAGGGCTACCGCTACTCGGGGCGCAGGCAGGTTCCACAGACCTTCTACAGGCGCTGACTCTAAGGCCCATACCGGGTCAGGGGCCTGCAGACCCGGCACCTGCCACCGGGCCAACCAGGCTGCCGAACCATGATCGCGTACACTGACGGCGTCGCAGTGGCCCAGAGCATAGCGACTCAGCCCCTGGCTGAGAGGATGGTTAAGTGGGCCAATGCCCTGGCCCCAGGCAATGGTTTTTAGGCCCAGCCACTGGGCGATCGCCATCAGGCCGCCGTAGTAAATTGGGTTTTGCAGGCTGGTGGCATCTTGCAGCAGGCTGCCGCCCCCCCAGATAAACACATCGGCCCCTCGCAAAGCCTGAATCACTGGCCCTAGCGCCTTGCGGGGCACTGCCTCAACCCCATAGCGCTGAGCGGTTTCGGTCGGGCTGCCCGACAGTACCACCGGAGTCACCATTGAGGGCAGCATTTGCAGCAGGGTGGCCAGCAGCGCTTCGTCGCCGCCATTGCCCATGCCGTAGTAGCCACACAAAACCGCTCGCATTCTCTACCTGCCTCCAGTTAAACCGTTAGGTAAACCGCTATACGCGATACACCGACCTCTCTACAATAGAGGCTGTTGTTACGCCCCGAACCCCATGCATGCCCTCTCGCTACCCACCTGGATGATCCACATTTCAAGCGTGCTGGAGTGGATGGCGGCGATGTGGTTTATCTGGCAGTTTGCCACGGTGACCGATCGCCCCGTGTGGCGGTGGCTGGCGATTGGCATGTTTCCGGCCCTGGTCAGCGCCATGGCCGCCTGCACCTGGCACCTGTTCGACAACGCACCCGGTTTGGCCTGGCTGGTGACCCTACAGGCGGCACTGACCGTAGGGGGCAATGCTACCCTCTGCCTAGCCGCCTGGTGGATTTGGCGGCACGGGCAAGTTTCGGCAGAAAGCCCAGAGTGAAAATCCTATGGCTCTGTCAACGATTAAATTTAGGGTGTGACTGATTATGGCGTGGCCTGTCTGTGGTGCATTGCTCCGCGAATGCACCCTTGTATGTAGGGGTTGGCCCAAAATAGACCTAGGAGTGACTCTGGATGCACCCTAAAGCCTCTTAGAGCTTGCAATGTAGAACAAGAGCCTCCCCCATGTTGCCGTCGGATCGC
>JBARVV010000007.1:0-6213 GCA_049646445.1 Nodosilinea sp.
CACCTCCGGTCACAACGGCTTTAAAACGTCTTACTTGTTCTACCGCTAAAGCGCCGAAGGGGCACAACTCTATGTCGTATCTTGGGGGGACAACCTTACGTCGGGTGACACACTGCAATGCCCCTACCAATTGGGGGTAGCCAGATAGGATTCGGTATCAATTGCCGATCGCACCCCTGCCCCTGGGCACCCTAAACCTCGGTATCGGGGCCATCTCAGGGGACAACACAATATGCTGGCAAGGGTTTGGAGCGCAGCGCTGGTGGGCATCGATGCCCTCAAAGTGGGGGTCGAGGTCGATATTTCTGGCGGGCTACCGGGCGTGGTTATCGTCGGCTTACCCGATACCGCCGTGCAGGAGTCTCGCGAGCGGGTCAAGGCTGCGCTGAAGAATGCCGGGTTTGCCTTCCCCATGCGTAAAGTCGTCATCAACCTCACCCCCGCCGACCTGCGCAAAGAAGGCCCCATTTTTGATTTGCCGATTAGCGTCGGCATTCTCGCTGCCGCCGAGCAGGTGAATACCGATGCCCTCAACGACCTGCTGTTTTTGGGTGAAGTCTCGCTCGATGGTAGCCTGCGGCCCGTGGCTGGGGTGCTGCCGATCGCCGCCGCCGCCCAAAAACTGGGCATTCGTGGCCTTGTCGTGCCCACCGACAACGGTCGTGAGGCCGCCGTCGTGCCTGGCCTCACGGTCTACAGTTTCAATCACCTGTCCGAGGTGGCCGATTTCCTCAACAATCCATCGGGTCACAGTCCGGTGGTGGTCGATACCACGTTGGTAATGAATGCTGCCCCCAACGCCCTGAATCTGCGTGATGTGAAGGGTCAGGCCCAGGCGCGACGGGCGCTGGAAATTGCCGCTGCGGGCGGTCACAATTTGATTTTTGTTGGACCCCCAGGCAGCGGAAAAACCATGCTGGCCCGACGTTTGCCCTCTATTTTGCCGCCGCTACAGTTTGAAGAAGCACTGGATGTAACGCAGATTCACTCTGTAGCGGGGCTGCTGAAGGAGAAGGGGACGCTGGTGAATACGCGGCCTTTTCGCAGCCCTCACCATTCGGCTTCTGGTCCCTCTTTGGTGGGCGGCGGCAGCTACCCCAAGCCGGGGGAAATTTCCCTCGCCCACAGGGGGATCCTTTTTCTGGATGAATTAACGGAATTTAAGCGCGACGTGCTGGAGTACCTGCGTCAGCCGCTCGAAGATGGCTACGTCACTATCACCCGCACCCGGCAGTCCGTCGTTTTCCCCGCCCAGTTTACGCTGGTTGCCAGCACCAACCCTTGCCCCTGCGGTTTTTACGGCGACTCCGTGCAGCCCTGCACTTGTAGCCCCCGCAGCCGCGAAAACTACTGGTCGCGCCTCTCTGGCCCCCTGATGGATAGGATTGATTTGCAGGTGGTGGTCAGCCGCATTAAGCCCGAAGAAATGACTCAGCACCAGACTGGGGAGGCGTCGGAGCTGGTGCGCGATCGCGTGCAAATTGCCCGGCAGCGCGCCCACGATCGCTTCAAAACCGAGCCCAGTCTCCAGTGCAATGCCGACATGCAGAGCCGCCACCTGAAGCAGTGGTGCCCCCTAGATGACACCATCAAAACCCTCTTGGAAGGGGCCGTTCGCAAACTGGGGCTGTCGGCCCGCGCTATGGATCGCATTCTTAAAGTCGGTCGCACGATCGCCGATCTGGATGGGGCTGAGGCTTTGCAGGCTCACCACATCGCCGAAGCGATTCAGTATCGCACTATCGATCGCATGCAGTGATGGGGACACCGGGAACGGATGTTTACCCCTCGCCGACCTGGGGTACCGGGCGAATGCTGCGGTAGCGATCTTGGCGAATCCAGTCCAGCACTGACTGAATTTCGAGTGACTTTTCGCCCAGGGTGTTGAGCAGGTGAGAGCCTAGCTCTAGGGCGGCCTCAAACTCGGGCTGCACCACTTCTCTGGCCCCTAGCTGAGTCAGCACGTCGATCTCTTCGTTGTTGTGCGATCGCGCAATAATATCCAGTTCGGGAACCTTGGCCAGGGCCCGCTGCAGTAGCAGGCGAGTCGTGGTGGGGTCGGGCAGGGTGATGGCCAGAGCTTTGGCGGTTTCTAGGCAGGTTTTCTCGAGCACCAGTTCGCTGTCGGCATCGCCATAGACGTAGGGAATTTGCACCAGGGGTGTGTGGCGGTTGCGCAGGCGCTGAATGGCGGTTTCGCTGTTTTCGATCACCAGTACCGGGTAGCCCCGGCTCAGCAATACGTTCACGAGTACCTCGCCCACCCGGCCATAGCCTGCCACAATTACGTGATCGCGCAGGTCGGCGGGCACCGACAGCAGCTTGGGTTCTTCGGCCTGGTTGAGGTAGTCCTTGAGCACGGGCAGCGCGTGGAGCCAGTCAGATACCCGAGGCGCAAGGTTAATCCACAGGGGGGTAAGCATCAGCGAAATGGCGATCGTGCCCAGCAGCAGCGAGTAGCGCTGCTCGGTAATCAGCCCCAGCTCTAGCCCCATCAGCGCCAGCACAAAGGAAAATTCACCGATTTGGTTGAGCCCAAAGCTAGCCTTTAGCGCCGTTTTTAGCGAATAGCCAAAGCCCATCACAATGGGCAAAATCACCAGCGCTTTGCCTACCATAATCAGTGCTACCAGCTCCAAAATTTTGCCCAGGTTGTTGAGAATCAACTCGGGGTCGATCAGCATGCCGATGGAGGCAAAAAACAGGCAGGCAAAGGTGTCGCGCAGGGGCAAAATTTTGCCCAGGGCCTGGTCGGCGTAGTCAACTTCAGAGATCATCAGGCCAGCGACAAAGGCCCCCATCGCGATCGAGAGGCCCAAGATAGAGGTCACCCAGGCAACCCCCAGGCAGAGGGCCACCACGGTGAGCAAAAACAGCTCGCTGCTCTCGGTGGCGGCAATGTGCTGAATTAGCGGGGGCACCACCCAGCGGCCTAGAGCGATCGCCCCAGCCAAAAATAGGCCAAACTTGAGCGCCGCGATCGCCAGCGCTGGCCCCAGGGCATCGGGCTGGTTGAGCACGGGCAGCACCGCTAGCATCAGGCCCAGGGCAATGTCTTGGGCAATCAGCAGGCCCAGCATCACCTGGCCGTGTACCGTGGCGGTTTCGCCTCGATCGGTCAGGGTTTTGAGCACTACCGCCGTCGACGATAGCGACAGCACCAGGCCCAGAAAAATGCCTTGTAGGGGTGAATCTGCCGTACCTGAGAGCAGCGACACCGAGCACACCAGCAGCGTGGTCAGCCCGATTTGCAATAGACTGCCCTGGAGTGCGATCGCCCTCACTCGCTTGAGTTCTGTCAGCGAAAACTCAACCCCCAGGGCAAACAGCAAAAAGGCAATTCCCACCTCCGCTAAACCCTGAATTTGCTCTACATCGGTCTGTAGCCCCAGACCAAAGGGGCCAATAATCAGCCCGGTAATTAGGTAGCCCAACAGGGCTGGCTGCTTGAGTCGATGGGCGATGTATCCGCCAATGGCAGAGCACCCCAAAGCCAGCGTTAAATCAAGAACAAAGTTGGGTTCGGCGGTCATACAGGGGCACGATAGGGCAGTGAGAAATGGCGTCTACAAAGCCCCCTGAACTGGTCGGCGCAGAGGGCTTTGCATTTAGACAAGAACAGTCGCAGCTAGCCGGTAATTAGGGACATTGCATGCCCCCATCAAAACTGCTGAGCCGAGCGTCAGGGGCTATATCCCCAGCTTCTATTGTTACTAACAAGTGGTGAGTGCGCTATGAACTACTTTCAGGGCTGCCCCAATCACAGGTCTGGATCTAGCCCCGCTTCTCGCAGCTGAAGCCTGCCAATATCGATCGCGATCGATCGCGTCCCGCCCTTGACGCTGTTTTCCGTCGCGGTTACGATTCTGTTGTTGTGCAGTTTTGCGCCATCCCCGTTCGATGTTGTCTTTGCAGCTATCCCTCGCTCCTCTCTTCAGCCTGCTATTAGGGCTGGGACTGCTGCTGCGCCTTGGGCGCAACTAACTTTTAAAACAAAGGCGAAACGCCCTGAATAGTTCACTCTCCTGGTCACAGGTTTTTCCTCGACCTGGCTACTGCTTGGGAGTTTGCGCGTTATTCAAGCTTTGGTGCATCAGGCTCTGCCGCGATCGCACCCCACCGCCTCGCCTGCAGCAAGCCTTAAAGGGTGGGCACTGCCAGCCTTGTCAAGGTGGCCAAACTATTCCCGAAACGCCCATAGGTTTTAAATATGTGACTCACCACTGGCGCGATGATCAAAGTCCGGCCACCATTTCCACCACCTTGGAATGTGTCGATCGGGTGCTGACTCATGCGGGCCAAGGTAACGGCCCCATCGACGCCTTTGTGGATGCGCTAGATCTACAGATTCGGGTGCATAGCTACGAGGAGCGGGCGATCGGCCACGGTAGCGATGCCGACGCGATCGCAATGGTCGAAATTGCCGCCGACTGGCTATAAGGCACTATCCACGGGGTGGGCATCTACAGCAGCATTGTCACGGCCTCGCTGCTGGCGGTACTCAGCGCCGTTAACCGAGGCCTGGCGACGCTGACGCCGACGCAAAGACAAGCGGTACTGCCTGAACCGCAACCCGCTGTCTAAGCCAGCTGCTTCAAGGGTGGATATTGTGGATGCTAACGTCTAGGCAATCCGTATTCACCCTTAAGCGGCTTGTTGACCAACCGCTATCTAGGTCTGTACGGCTAGATCGGGGAACCGATCGTGATGAGCCTTGACATAGGTCATAGCGATGGGCGTGAGCCAGGCCACGGCTTGTTCAATCAATTGGCGATCGCGCTGGTTCCAGGCGCGGGGGGTATCAAAAACGCAGGCCTGCAAAATGCCCCAAAGTTTTTGCTCTAGACACAAGTGCGCGTGAACCAACGCCCTGTGGCCAAAGGTTTGGCGCTCAAACTCCCGGTTCAACACCTCAGGGCCAGCTGTTTCAACATCCTCGACAAAAATACTGGGCTGAGCATTGAGAGCCGCCGCAAACATTGGATCTGCCTTGGGTAAATCGGACGCTTCTAGTTTCCAGGTCGGATCGTAGACAATGGGAACTGATCGCTGCGCTCTCCAGCAAACGGGTACTCGTCCTAGCTGAGAATTGGGCGATCGCAGGTACAAAAAGACGCGATCGCACCGCAGCTGTTGGCCTAAAACGGCCAAAATTTCTTCCATGATTGGAGTCGTATTTTGCCCCTGAGCCAGTGCTCTAGAAAATTGGCAAACTAATGCTTCAAACTGGTTATGGTTGATGTGATTGATTCCATGAGCCTTTAATTGAGCCATAGCTCTCCAGCGTGATTACTCACCTACTTTATAGCTAAGCCGGGTTGATTACCCCTATCAGGCACATGGTTTAAAGCTCACTCTTTAGATAGGAATGACCTCTCTCCAAGAGAGGAAAATAACCTGATTAGGGGCGGTTTAGATTTGCCCCTGCGAAGATTAAGATACGCCCTTTGAACGATGAGGTTTATTAATAAGTTACTTAATTTAAACATGTCCACTAGATAGGGGCAGTGGGTAGCGTACTTGCTAGCTTGCTATTTCTAGTATTTTTAATTTGTTAGGTAACTTATGATGAAAGCAATTTTTGACTCTTTCAAGGAAGCATTGCACCGTATTCACTGGCAGCAGTTTGCTGTTGCCTGCTCTGCAGTAATCATTCTTTTGACCGCTAATGTGGTTGATGCTAAACAAAGCGCTAGTCGGCAAGCCCATTTTGACAACGAGATACCACCTGCAGGAGATGTCGGTCGGCCTCGTACCATGAACCAGTGGGAAGCTGAAAATGAAGCCCTAGAGGGACAACCTGGCAAAAAGCTCAAGCGTATTGCTGAAGAGTCTGCCGATGCAGTCAAAAATATGGCTGAGATTTATCCTCAAAATGCCAGAACCCTGACGCCTGGGGTAGATAACGGCAAACTACCTACTGATGACTAAGGAATAGTTTTAGGTAATGGCTAGCATGGCTCCGCTAAAGTTTTTTAACGGAGCCGCTTGCTTGTTTTGCTGTATCTAGCAAAGTTGTTCATAGGATAAAGTGAACCTGTGATGACGGCTGCGATCGCTACAGCAACTATACTCAAGACCAGCAGAGATAAGGTGATTTCCGAGAACTAAATTACCGATTTTTGCCATGCTAGCCTGTGTAGTAGTGAATCAGGAGAGCCTGCATGGGGTTACCTCTAAAGCCCAGTGAATCGTTGAGCGCTTCCCAAATCG
>JBARVV010000008.1:0-10306 GCA_049646445.1 Nodosilinea sp.
GCGATCCGACGGCAACATGGGGGAGGCTCTTGTTCTACATTGCAAGCTCTAAGAGGCTTTAGGGTGCATCCAGAGTCACTCCTAGGTCTATTTTGGGCCAACCCCTACATACAAGGGTGCATTCGCGCAGCAATGCACCGGGAGGAAGGCTAGCCCCAGAATGGCGGTTGCTGGTGGTCAGGGTTGAGGCCCAGACCAGCGGGCACCACCGGCAGCGCTGGCGGTTCGATTAGATTTAGCTGCCCCAGCCGCTCACGCTTGCGCCTGCGGTTGTGCAGCAGGAAGGGGCGATCGTGGTTGATATGGCAGACCGAGCACAGGGCCGCCAGGTTAACCGGGTCATTGTCCCTTGGGTTTTGGTTAAGGTGCGCCACCGTCAGCACAAAGCGCCCAGGCTTATGTAGTTCCAGGCCCCAGCCGAGCGCGATCGCCCGCGCACCAAATTGTTCCAACGTCTCCCCCGGCATTCGGCACGGACGAGAGCACCGGCAGCAGCACCAGCCCGCCGCCTCTTTTACCTGGCGAGAAATCTTGGGCCACTCAGGAGAGTAGCGAGAACGATCCATCGGCATATCAGCTACTTGCGGAAGACTTCCGCCCCCAAGAATCCATCAGCCCTGGTACATCTTTGGTACTGCGATCCAGGCGCAGCCACCGCCCCATTTTAGAGACCCACGCCTCAACTATCGTAGTCCCACAGGCACCACCGGGGATGTGATTCTGTGCGTCGACGCGTTCACGAAGTGTCCCCAGAGGGGAATCGCCCCGGCCCGCCATGTATCGGTAGTAGCGTTTGCCGTGGAAGGGAAGGCCGTAACTAAGGCCCAAGCGGTGCCGTTCTCCGTTTGGGTGCTCATTGAGATTCGTTTGTAGGGTTGGTTGGGGTGTAGTTTACAGTGCCCCATGACCAGGCGGGTTAGCACCGGCATCGAAAAATAGAGCGCTCATCATTCATCCTCGGCCTGTTCATCCTCGGCCTGTTTAAGCTCAGACAAATCAACATCGCCAGGGCTAATTTCTTTATTCAAAATTTGCCGCATCAGCTCGTCAGGTTCTAGACCCATGCGCCCAGCAGTGTATTCCAACATTTCTCGAATAGCTGACTTGCGCTCGCGAATGCGAAAGCTAACCAGGCTAGAGGCTTGAGCACCCTTAGAGCGATTGTTCAACCAGGCCCAGACCAATAACCAGTCATCATCGTGAACCCCTAAAGGCCCAACCCAAAAGCGCTTTGGCATAGCATCAAATTTTAAAGCGGGCATCTAGTAGATCCTCTCACAGATACAGAATAGAAACATATTAGTACCATTATTGTAACTCATGCTATGGTACTCAAGCGTTACATTTTTGTACCACAGCCAACAGAACCAGGCGATCGCCCAGACGTTCCCAATGGGCGATCGCTTTCCTCTGCTATCCCCTATAGGAGCCTCGATCTATGCCCGCACTTGCCATTGCACCAGCTCAAAGCAGTCAGGTAGTTAGGCCAGATTTGGCCTACGTCGTTTTGTTCAAGGAGAAAAAGTTCTCAGAGGCGATCGCCCGCTCTAGAGTCCACGCCGTCGCCAATGCCCTGAAACATGCCCTAGAGGGCATCGACACCCAGGGCGAGTACGCGGTAATTATCAGCGCTGGAAAGCAGTTTGACTACGCCCTAGTTGACCTGCGGATACAGCCAAACATGATCATCGCCGAAGCCATTGGCCGCACCGAGGCCGCCGTTCTCTACAGCGAGTTAGTCAAAATAGACCCCGGCAACCAGATCAGGTATGCGATCGCCCGATGCAGCGACCTAGACATCACAGAGGCCCACAGATGAGCGAAGGGTAAAGGTTCGGAGGTTTCGCCCATTGAGTGCAAATACTCAAGCATCCCATTCTGGCAGTGGGCACTGCTGAGGATTGAAACCGACACGGCCAAAGGACAGCTGGCAGGCAGGTTAATAAGCCAAAGGAATGAGCTAAAGGAGAAAGGTCGAAACGTCTTTCGAAGATCTGCAAACCTACACAGATACGCAGCCCGACTACTCTACAGAGAGCTAAAAGGACTGATAGTATGTGAGAAGTAAGCCTAAGGTTCTTTGAACACTAATACGGCTACGGATTATGGCTACGGATATAGTGCAACTGCCCGCCCAACTGCCCGCCCCTGAGGAGACGTCTGGTTTCAGCTCAATGGTCAACTCCGCCTTGCAGTACCCCATCTATGGCCCAGAAATCCAGTGCCCTCACTGTCGTCAGACCATTCCGGCCCTGACCCTGACCGACACGTACCTGTGCACGCGCCACGGAGCTTTTGAAGCCAACCCTGACTCAAAAGAGCTGGTGCATTTGCAGTCGGGGCGACACTGGCGACAGTGGGATGGCGATTGGTATCGTCAGCACACTCACCCCGACGGCATTCGCTTCGAAATCCATGAGGCGCTCGATCGCCTCTATACCCAGGGCTACCGAGCCACGCGGGTGATTATTGCCAAGCGCTACCAGGATCTGGTCAACGCCTACCTAGAGCGCAATTCGCCCTGGCGCGGGCAGCTTGAAACCTCCACTGCGCCCAAACTCTACGGCCTGCCGGTGGAGTTTAGCCCCCCTGCCGAGGTTGACTCCCGCTGGGCGGTGATTAACTTTAGCCTTGAGAAAGAGCCGGGTGTGCCGGTGCGCTATCCTTATTTTCGTCTCTTTGAATAGCCAAACCGCCCGCCCGATGCTCCACCACGCATCAATTCGCACCCAGGATATCTACCGCGCGATCGCCTTCTACGAAACTCTGGGGTTTACCGTCCACGAGCGCTTTACCGCTGGCATTACCCTGGCCTGCTGGATGGAGGGTCTGGGCGGCCGCATTGAGCTAATTCAGGTGCCGGAGCCGCGCCCGGCTGCCGATGCCTTTAGCGATGAGCACTATACCGGCTACTATCATCTATCCTTTGATCTGAGCGAGGTGACCCCCAGCCTGCCCGATTGGCTAGCTGAGGTGCGCCAGCGGTTTACCGATGATTCTGCTGGCGGTAATTCCAACCCTAGCAGCCTGAAGGTTTTGCTAGAGCCGCAGCAGCAGATTATCGGCGATCGCGTCTACGAGGTTGCCTTTCTAGCCGATGCCGATGGGCTACCTTTGGAGTTTATTCGAGTGCTGGGCAATGTCCAACCCTGAGGGCCCCAATCCTGAAAATCCCAATCCTGAAAATCCCAATCCTGAAAAACTGGCCCCCTTCACCGACAACTGGGCCTACATCAAAACCGAGCTAGCCTGGCTCGATCGCCTGCTGATGGTGGCCGTGTCGCGGCAAAAACGCGAGCTGCAAGAGATAGACGACTTTGCCCTCTCAGACCAAGACCGGGTCAGCCGCCACTGGTGGAAGGGCATTATTCACCTCACCGGGCAGCCCAACTACGACCATGCCCGCCCCCCCAAGGCCCCGCGTACGAGCGGCAACTATACCCAGCAGCTAGAGGCCCGGATTGTGGCCAGCCAGCGCCAGGGGGTGGTGCTGGCCCTGCCGCAGCTGCGCGATCGCCTACAGCTCACCCTATTCGAAAAAAACGTGCTGCTGCTGGCCCTAGCCCCGGAGGTCAACCAGCGGTTTGGGCGACTCTACAGCTATCTGCACTACCAGCACGACGAGGCCGACTGGGACCTGCCCACCGTTGACCTGTGCCTGCGCCTGCTGTGCCGCAACGACCAGGAATGGCGGCGATCGCGTCCGCTGATTGCCCCCAACAGCCGCCTGGCCAGCCTTGGCCTGGTGGAGTGGCTGAATACCGATGACACCACCCTGCTCAGCCGCCACCTGCGCCTCACCGACGACCTGGCCACCTACCTGCTCGCCGAAGCCCCCGACCCCGCCAGCCTTGAGACCTGGGCGATCGCCCCAGCGGCAGCCGAAACCCCAGCTGACGTTCCCGCCGAGAGCTGGGCCAGCCTAGTGCTGCCCGAATCCCAGCTGGGCCAGCTCAAAACCGCCGCCGCCGCCGCCCAAGCCACCGATGGCGCGATGGTGCTGCTGGCTGGCCCCAGCGGTACCGGCAAAACCCTGGCCGCTAAGGTACTGGCGGCGGAGCTAGATCTGCTGCTGGCGATCGTCGACTTAGCCGCCATCGCCCCCGATAGCGATGGCACCATTCCCGAACTGGAAGACCTGGCCAACCTGCCCCCCTGCGTGCTGCTGCTCAAAAACGCACCCCACTGGTTTGGCCGCACCCCCGCCGTCGAAGCCACCCTGGTGCAGTCGTGGGTGATTCAGCGCCGCCGCCAGCCGGGGCTAACGCTGCTGGCCAGCCCCTATCTGCAAAGCATCAAACCCTCCTGGCGACAGGCCATGACCGGGGTCGTTGAGTTCCCAATGCCCGATGCCACCGCCCGCGAGCTGCTGTGGAAGCGAGCAATTCCTCCAGGTACAAAGAAAGACCGCAATCTGCGCTGGCCCCACGTTGCTCAGCAGCTAGCGCTCAGCGGCGGCGACATTGTCATCCTGGCCCAGACCGCCGTTGCCCTAGCCCAGCATAATGATCCACCGACGCTAACCCTAGACGGCCTGCACCAGGCCCTGGCCCTGCATCACCCCGGCATGAAGCTGCCCAAACCATTGCGAGCCAAACGACCGAAACCGGAGCGCTCTTGACCCTGGCCGCCCTAAACTGTACATATCTGGAGATGTAGGGGCGCAGGGCCTGCGCCCCTAGGGGGAAGCAAAATTCTTCGGTATTTTTTTGTCAGAATTGGCCTTAAGGGTCTGCAAAATATATCCTCGATCCACAGCGTTTCTAGTCGCACTCTACCTCTGCTCACGGCCATACCCGCCGCCGCCTGGCGTGGCAATTTGAAGACAATCCCCCGGTTCTACCGCTACCGTTGCCTGCCCCGGCAGTTCCTCTACCTGGCCACTGGCGCGAATTACCCGGTTCTCGCCCACCTGCCCTGGCTGCCCCCCGGCCAGACCAAAGGGCGGTACCTGGCGATGGTTGGAGAGAATCGCCACCGTCATCGGGGCGCGAAATTCTAGGGTGCGAACAATGCCGTTGCCGCCGGGGTATTCTCCCGATCCGCCGCTGCCCTGGCGAATGGCAAACTGCCGCAGCAGTACCGGAAAGCGCCACTCCAGCACTTCGGGGTCGGTCAGCCGTGAGTTGGTCATGTGGGTGTGTACGGCGTCGGTGCCGGGGAAGCCGGGGCCAGCCCCCGAGCCGCCGCAGATAGTTTCGTAGTACTGGTGATGCTGATTGCCGAAGGTGACGTTGTTCATGGTGCCCTGGGAGGCCGCGATCGCACCCAATGCTCCGTACAGGGCATCGGTCACCGCCTGCGACACTTCCACATTGCCCGCCACCACTGCTGCGGGATAGCGAGGGTTCAGCATTGATCCTGCCGGAATGACAATTTCTAGCGGCTTCAGACAGCCCGCATTGAGGGGAATGTCATCATCCACTAAGGTGCGAAACACATAGAGCACCGCCGCCTTGCACACGGCGGTGGGAGCATTGAAGTTGCTGGGCCGCTGGGGCGAGGTGCCGGTGAAGTCGATTTGGGCGCTGCGCTGTTCACGGTTGACGGTGACCTGCACGGCGATCGCGCTGCCGTCATCCATGGGGTAAATAAACTGGCCGTCCTGGAGGCGATCGATTACCCGCCGCACGCATGCTTCGGCGTTGTCTTGCACATGCTGCATGTAGGTCTGCACCACGTTTAGCCCATAGTGATTTACCAGTTTTCCAAGTTCTTGAACTCCCTTTTCATTGGCCGCAATTTGAGCCTGCAAATCGGCAATATTTTGAGTCAGATTTCGCACTGGATAAGCGGCTGTAGTGAGAATCTCTGAGATTTCAGCCTCAAGGAATTGCCCCTGATCAACCAGTTGCACATTGTCGAGCAGCACACCTTCCTCGTCGATAGTAGTGCTGTGTGAGGGCATGGAGCCTGGAGTAATGCCGCCGATATCGGCGTGATGACCACGAGAAGCGACGTAGAAGATGGGGAGCGTGGGAGCGTGGGAGCGTAAGGGCGTATTACTGAGGAAAACGGGCGTGATAACCGTGATATCTGGCAGGTGGGTGCCGCCGTTGTAGGGGTTGTTTTGCAGATAGACATCGCCGGGTTTGAGGTCAGCGCCCTTGGCCACAATCAGGCTCCGCACGCTCTCACCCATGGAGCCCAGGTGAACCGGAATGTGGGGTGCGTTGGCCACCAGTTCACCATCCTGATTGAACAGAGCGCAGGAGAAGTCTAATCGCTCTTTGATGTTGACCGAGTAGCTGGTGTTTTGCAGCGTGATACCCATTTCTTCGGCCACGGCGCGGAAGAGGTTGTTGAAGATTTCGAGCAGCACCGGATCGGGTGGATGGGTGGATGATGGGGGGAGAGGGGGAGGGGAGGAGGGGGCGCTAATGCTGGATGATGAGGTTTGGCTTGTGAACTGGGTTTTGCCTTCTGCCTTCAAAATCAGGTGGCCTTTTGTAGTTAGCGTCGCGTTCCAGCCGGGTTCGATCACGTTGGTGCCGGTGGGTTCGATGATCAGGGCGGGGCCAGCGATCGCATCCCCAGGGCAAAGATCGTCGCGATGGTAAACAGGCGTCTCGTGCCAGCGATCGGCGGTGTAGACAGAGGCGGTAGTTTTAGCTACCAGCGGGGTGGTGCGGGTTTTGTGAATCTCGGGTTCGTCGGGGCTGTGGGTATGGCCGATGACTTCGACGGCGGCGGTATCGACGATTAGCGGCTTAGTCTCCTGGGCAAAGCCGTAGCGCTGGCGGTGCAGGGCGGTGAACTGCGATCGCATCGTCTCCACCCCCGCAAAATCCACAGTCAGGGTCGAATCCGTCCCCTCATACTTAAGCAACAGCCGAGGCAAAACCTGGGGCGATTTTGGCTGTTGGCTGTTGGATTTTGGCTGCTCTTGCTCCCCTCTCCCCCCAGGAGAGAGGCTGGGGGTGAGAGTCTCAAACCCCTGCTGGCGCAGTTCCTCCAACCCCTTATCGGTCAAAGATTCCACCACCTGCTGAAGCTGTGGCAGCGTCGCTTCGCCTAAGGGCAACTCGACCGATCGCTCATTCAGCGACCTGACATCCGCCAGCCCCATGCCATAGGCTGACAGCACCCCAGCGTAGGGATGCAGAAACACCGACTTCATGCCCAGGGCATCGGCAATTAGGCAGGCGTGCTGGCCCCCGGCCCCGCCGAAGCTGCACAGCACGTATTCCGAAACGTCGTAGCCTCGCTGCACCGAGATCTTTTTGATCGCGTTGGCCATTTTCTCGACCGCAATGGCCAGAAAACCAGCCGCGACCTGCTCCGGGCTGCGGGCATCTCCAGTCGCTTTGTGAATTGCCTCCGCCAGGGCCGCAAACTTTTCGCGCACCACCTCGGCATCCAGCGGCAAATCGCCCTCTGGCCCAAACACATGAGGAAAAAACTCGGGCTGGAGCTTGCCGACCATCACGTTGCAGTCGGTCACCGCCAGCGGCCCACCGTGGCGGTAGCAGGCTGGCCCCGGATACGCCCCCGCCGACTCTGGCCCCACTCGGTAGCGGCTGCCGTCAAAGCCGACAATCGAGCCGCCCCCAGCGGCGACGGTATGAATCGCCATCATTGGAGCCCGCAGTCGCACCCCGGCCACTTCGGTCTCAAAGGTGCGCTCGTACTCGCCGCGATAGTGCGACACGTCTGTAGAGGTGCCGCCCATGTCAAAGCCGATCATGCGATCGTACCCGGCCTGGCGGCTGGTCTGCACTGCGCCGACTACGCCCCCGGCAGGGCCAGAGAGAATGCTGTCTTTGCCCTGAAACAGGGCCGCATCGGTTAGGCCGCCGTTGGACTGCATGAACATGAGTCGGGGTAGGGAGTGAGGAATTGGGGAATTGGGGGATTGGGGCGAGTTTTGGATTTTGGCAGCCTCCATCCCAGCTTGGGGTGGGTAGGGGTGGGTCTGCAAAGCTGCCGCTACGCGATCGACATAGCGCCCCAGAATGGGTGACAGATAGGCATCCACCACCGTCGTATCGCCTCGGCTAACCAGCTTGATCAGCGGGCTCGCCTGGTGAGAAAGCGAGACCTGGGTAAAGCCAACCTGGCGGGCCAGTTCGCCCAGGCGCAGTTCGTGGTTTGGGTAGCGGTAGCCGTGCATAAGCACAATGGCGCAGGCCCGAATCCCGGCATCGTAGGCTCGCTGAAGTGCCTGGGTGAGTCGGGCTTCTTCCTCGGCATTGAGGGAAACCAAAATTTCTCCCTGGGCGCTGAGCCGTTCGTTGACCTCGATCGCCTGCTCGTAGAGCATTTCGGGCAGCTCAATATGGCGGGCAAAAATGTTGGGCCGGTTTTGGTAGCCAATGCGGAGGGCGTCTTTGAAGCCTTTAGTCGTCACCAGGAGGGTGCGATCGCCCTTCCGCTCCAGCAGGGCATTTGTCGCCACCGTTGTCCCCATCTTCACCGCCTCAATGGCCTCAGCGGGGATGGCGTCATCGCCCCCTAGCCCCAGCAGGTCACGAATGCCCTGAATCGGGGCATCGGCGTAGCGATCGGGGTTTTCGGACAGCAGCTTGTGGACAATAATTTGCCCATCGGGGCGACGGGCCACAATGTCAGTAAAGGTGCCGCCGCGATCGATCCAAAACTGCCATCGCTGATTGTTTTGAGTAGAGACTTGAAGCGCTGACTTAACCACGGGATGTCCTCCAATTAGATGAGCTGCTACTCCAAATTCAGCCGGGACTCTAAAGCTTCCCCACCGATAAAACTCCTGGCTGGACTTGATATGTCTTTTAATTTAGAGACTTACCTAGATAGCTTCAATAGTCACTTGTTTAAATCAAGATATCGTTGAAGATACTTTGAGCGATTAAACAGGGAGTTGAGCCA
The DNA here is from genome assembly GCA_049646445.1 of Nodosilinea sp. Lineage (GTDB taxonomy): Bacteria > Cyanobacteriota > Cyanobacteriia > Phormidesmidales > Phormidesmidaceae > Nodosilinea. The sequence goes on from JBARVV010000008.1 coordinate 8,845, forward strand.
TGAATCTACTGAGTTTGAGCACGCTGGAGATTCGTCAGGTCTGCTATTTTCTGATGGTAGTCAAGTGTGACAACAGCTTCAGTCGGGCCGCTGAGCAGCTCCACATTGAGCGGCCACCGCTGAGCCAGCGCATTCGCGCCCTAGAGAAACGCCTGAAAGTAGATCTGTTTGATCGGCGGCAGCGCCCCCTGGTGCTAACGCCTGCTGGTCGGGTGTTTTGGGAGAGATCCCAGCAGGCCTTAGAGCAGATGGAGCAGGCGATCGCCCAATCTCAGCGAGCGGCAAGAGGAGAAATTGGCCATTTGACGGTAGGGCTGTCTAGCTCGGCGGCCAACGGCATGTTTTCAGAGGTGTTGCGGCGGTTTTGCGATCGCTATCCCAGCGTCACCATTGCTCTGCAAGAACTCACCGTCGCGCAGCAGCTTCACGCCATAGAATCGGGGCAGATAGACATCGGGTTTGAGGTAATTTCGCCGTTGCAGCTAGCCGACCGAGGGCTCGATTGGCGGGTAGTCGATGAAGAATCGCTAGTGGTTGCGCTGCCCGAGGCGCATCCCCTGGCCGCAGAAGAAACCGTTGCCCTCTCAGCGCTGGCCACAGAATCGCTCATTTTGCCTAACTTGCAGGCGTTTCCGTTCTATCAGGCCTTCCTAGATCGCTGTGCCCTGGCCGGATTCCAGCCTCAGCTGGTTGAAAGTACAACCGCCACCTGGATGTTGACGATTTTGAGCCTGGTTGTCGCTGGCGTTGGGCTAGCCATTTTGCCAAGTAATGTTTTGAACTTACAGCGCCGAGGAGTCGTCTACAGAAAAATTTCAGGGCTCAATTTGGTGCGGCAGATGCTAGCGGTTTGGCGGCGCGATAGCCATTCTGCCCCTCTTCAGCGCCTGTTGTTGCTGCTGAAAGCGCCCGAGGCCCACCAAGATAGCTAACTAATTTTGGCCGATCCACTGTCCACAGTAGGGCAAGAACCGCTGGGCCGCAAAAGCCTAGAAACGGCTGGCCAGCGCTGGCCAGGGAGAAAAGATGGGATCATAGCGTTAGGCGGTGGGAAACACTGGAGCAGCCTCAGGCCCATTGTGAACTACGGCTAAACTCTAAAGGCAGCCCGTTGTCATTACTCACGGCCAGTGCCAGACTCATGCCAATGGGGTTCAGCCATCTACATAAGTACTTGTGTAATTGCTAACTTGACTAACTTTTATGGATACTCACTCTAAAATTTATGTGGCAGGCTCCCGTGGACTGGTAGGTAGCGCCCTGGTCAGAACCCTCAAAGCCCAGGGCTACGAAAATTTGCTGCTGCCCTCTAGCCAAGAGCTAGATCTGCGCAATCAGGCGGCGGTGGATGCGTTTTTCGCCACCGAAAAGCCAGACTATGTCTTTCTGGCAGCGGCTAGGGTCGGCGGCATTCAGGCCAACAATACCTACCGGGCCGAGTTTCTCTACGACAATTTGATGA
>JBARVV010000009.1:0-47463 GCA_049646445.1 Nodosilinea sp.
GCACCGATTGACCCAACCAATCGTTCAAGGCATTGTAGAGAGGGGGAGTTCTTTGCACAGCGTTCACGCTTTTGAGTGGTATCTAAGCTTAGAACGCTGGCTCCCCCTTCATCTATCCAATCTCCCACACCACCGCACAGCAAGGCGCTCGGTTATCTGCAATCAACTTTTGTCAGTCAACCAGCCCCATGCGAGATCTTAAGTGGGAATCTGCTTAGTGGTGCAGAAAACTCCTGAAACCCTTATAAAACAAGGATTCTCGACGAGACAGCGATCTTGAGGTTTATCGGGCAAACGAACGAAGGCAATGGGTTTCAGACGCTGTTTTGGCAATTCAGGTCATCCATCATGAGACTCAAAAAAGTTTTCTGCACCACTAAGGGTGGGAATCTGTCTGCTTAAACACCCCCACGTGGATCTTAGGTGGACAATTTGAGTATAAATCCTTGGCGACTGGAGGGCAGACAACTTAAGATTTCCTTGTGGACAGTACAAAATTACTTGTGGGTACTTCAACTCCACCAAGGCGCTTGCTTGACCAGGTGCGCGATGCGATTCGGTGAAACATTATTCTTACCGGACAGAGCCGTCTTAGGTTTAGTAAAACGCCTTTGGTAGAACCATGAGTTGGTTGCAAAGGGAAACACTCAGTGAAATAACTCTGAGTCCTGGAGTAGTTGCCCGCGCCGCAACCCCTCCTCAGCTACACCTCCTGTGCAAACCCTCACTAGACGAGGCATTCAAGTCAATCGAGCGGTTTGGATGCGACGTATGGGTCGAACGGTAACATCAGGCGTGGAGACAACTGGCACAAGGTAGCCTAGTCCAAAGCAAGTCCACGTTTGAGCGCTACTGGCACAGAGCATAAGTGCTCATGGCCAAGGCCTCAGAAAACACAGCTTTAGCTAAAGCTCAATTCCTAGGGCTTTTCGTGTGGGCTGAAGTACGGGGACACTCTGACGGTGAGTCAGTTGATGAGCGATTTCTTGGCAGTACTCCAACGCCGCATAGTGGCCCTGGTTGCGGCGCAGGGCTTGCGCCGTTGGCCCCTGCCGGAGGATACCCACAACGAGGAAAGTGGATTCTTCTTCTGAGGCAGCCAGCCGGGCAACGTCGGCATCAAATAGTCTCCCCTGGGGCTCACCAGAGCCGCCTTGGGCGACCTTAGAATAATGAGCGTAGCGTTCCTTCCAGAGCAGCTGAAGCACCTCGTAATCGGTGAGGCGCTGCTGACACTGGGCCTGATTCATCTCAATGAGTTGAGCCAGCACGACATCTTGATCAGAGCGATACTCAACCTGTCGGTGCTTTTGAAGACCATTGATAGAGTAGGCAGGCCCCAATCGACGACCTGAAAAAGAATGGCCATCAACAGCGTAGGAAATACCGATAAAGGCAGGCCCATCCCCAGGATTTGAAGCTTTTCGCAGGTGAACCTCAACCCCCCTCGCCTTGAGCCGGGTCACCAGCATAGCCATGGTGGGGTTGTCGTAGATGGCGCGGTCAATCTCATCCCAGAGCGTTTCCTTAGGCAAAGTTTCACCGGTGCGTTCTTTGCGCCGACATTCGCCAGTGGTGAGGTTACGGCGCTGGCTATCTGGGGCAACATCGAGGGGCCTAAGGCCCATCTCCTGCTCTAGCTGTCGCGCCAGGCGTTGGAGTCTGAGCCTGCTGAAGCTGTCATTGACGCGATTGCCTTCTAAGTCGATAGCGGAGGTCGCAATGTGCCAATGCTGCACGCCATTGACCGCCTCCTTGTCGTGGTGCTCAGTGACGAAGAAGGGGCAGTCCCCATGGCCCATGCTGTCCAATATTTTTAGGGAGATCAGAGCTATCTGATGGGTATCAACGTGTTCTCTTGGTGGGAGGCTGACCATCAGGTGAGCCATGGTCTGTTTCACCTGTCGATCCCGAGGGCGAGAGACGACCCAATTAAATTCACGCGCCAAATCCTTAGGGTCACTCCAAGCCATGTTGGAGATGATGAGGGGCTTGGTGCTATCGACCTTGTTTGGGTCAAGTAGATAAGAACACAGACCGTGGGCGTTACTGCCCTTAACCATCTTGATGATCATGATTGTCCTCGCCTCGGCTGACGGGTATTAAGGTGCGCTGTATCCCAAGGTTCGACTGATATAGGTCTTTCAAGTCTTGGAGCATAGCGGGGGGTGCTGAGGTGGCATAGCGTTCTTCAATCTCAGCCAATGCCTTATTCAATCGACTGACGTGGCCGTAGAGATCGCGATGGGTAACTGAAACTGTTGGGGGACAGAGGCCCAGCCTGCGGAGGAAGCTTGCCGCCTTTGTTGGCTTAGCCGCCCGATTAATGACCTTGGCCTCAGCCTCAGAAACGTAGACAACGATCCGTTTGGTGCGCGAGGTATTCATGACAGGTATAAAAATACTTAACAATTATTTGCCAAGAAAGGCGATTTTGCGATATTGGGGAGATATTCGTAAGTTACCATCCGAAGTAAGTTTTGAGAGGTAAGCCCCAGGTCATGAGCAGGCGAATTACAGGGAAAGATTTTCTGCTGTTACTGTCAGTATAAATCAGCGGTAACAGTGCTGCCTAGCCACTACTTGCCCTAAAAATTCTGCTTCTAAAAAAGTTGATAAAGAGGTTGAAAAGAGTTGAAGGACAATGTTTAGGAGAGTTGAGGGTAAAGGTTGAGAAGGACGTGATTGAAAAGGTTTAGGAGAGTTGAGGGCAAGGGTTGATAAAAGTTGATGCTAAAGGTTGAAAAGAGTTAAAGACCAATGTTGAGAAGAGTTAAAGGCAAGGGTTGATAAAAGTTGAAGGCCAATGTTTAGGAGAGTTGATTGAAAAGGTTTAGGAGAGTTGAGGGCAAAGGTTGAGAAAGAGTTGAATGACAATGTTGAGAATGGTTGAGGGTAAAGGTTGAGAAGGACGTGATTGAAAAGGTTTAGGAGAGTTGAGGGCAAGGGTTGATAAAAGTTGATGCTAAAGGTTGAAAAGAGTTAAAGACCAATGTTGAGAAGAGTTGATGCTAAAAGTTGATAAAAGTTGATGGTAAAGGTTAAGAAGAGTTGATGCTAAAGGTTTAGGAGAGTTGAGGGCAAGGGTTGAGAAGAGTTGAATGACAATGTTGAGAATGGTTGAGGGTAAAGTTTGAAAAGAGTTGAAGACCAATGTTGAGAATGGTTGATGCTAAGGGTTGAGAAAGATTTGATTGAAAAGGTTGAAAAGAGTTAAAGGCCAATGTTGAGAATGGTTGATTGAAAAGGTTGAAAAGAGTTGAAGACCAATGTTGAGAATGGTTGATGGTGGAAGTTTAGGAAAGATGACTATTCGTTTGATGATTTTTAATTAATCAAAGGTGTTGCTATGGCTTTAGATGAGTCTCTCGGAGGCAAAATCAGTAATCACTTTTCTACCACTTTCCCGCAAGAATCAGTAGTCATAAATGATGAGATAACAGCTTATGACGTTGTTAAGTCATGTTTTAAGCAAATTACTTTGTTTAGGAAAACAGAGAAGGACTGGGGTATTGCTGCAACTCACTTGGTGAATTCCTTTGAGGCTGTTACCAGTCAGAAGATTTCTATCAGTTCATCCACTTTGAAGAGTTATTACTATGCAATCAAGGCTGCCTCTAGTAGTAAGAAAAAGAAGAAGAAAAAGAGCAAACCTAGTGCCGTTAAGTCACCACCTGTAGTTGAGTCTACTGCTGTAGTTGAAGAGGCGACGGTTGACGACATTCCGCCAGAGGTCGATTCTGCCAGTCCTGAAAAAACCGTTGCTGAGATTCCAAAGGACACCGTTGCCACTCCCGGTAAAAGGAGGAAAAAAGCGGCTGATGCTCATGGAGGCTTTCAAGTACCCCGGCGACCCGGCTTCACCCCGCCGGTTCACATCAGTGGTTTGTAGATAGCTAACGTGTTGTTTAGAGGGCTTATTCCATGACAACTAGAACAGTCAATATTATCAATGGCGCGAAGGGAGGAACGGGAAAAACGCTGTTTGCCCGGTTGCTGTACGCGGCGTTAGAGCAAGCCGGGGCGAACGTGATTGGCATTGACTCAGACCAGGAAAACCCAGAGTTTTCATCGTTCCACGCGGATCCAGAACGATTTGCGGTGCCGACAATGGACTGCCTATCGCTAACTGGGGGCAAAAACCTGGTAACGCTGCTGTCAGGGGAGCTGACCCCCTCAGTAGCCAGTCAACTGCCCGTTTTGGCCCAACGCTGTCCCGCTGATGTGGTGGTGGTGGATATGCCCGCCGCCTCAAGCACCAAATTGCGGGAGCAAATAGATGTGTTTGACATCATTCCGGCCTGTAGCGATATGGGTTACGAGGTGACGTTAATCAGCGTGCTCAGCGCCAGTTACGGGCCGATCGAGTCGATTGGCCGAATGCTAGAGTTCTGCGGTGATACGGTTCGCTGGGTGGTGGTTAAGAACCAGTATTTTGCCGTTGAAGGCGCAGCCGACTCGTTTTCCTTCTGGGATGAGTCGAAAGCCCGAAAGCGATTCAAGAAGTATGGCGGGGTGGAGATTGACCTTCCCCGGTTGGCCGACACAACCTTCAAGGTCATGCAAGCCAGCTACATCCCCTTCACGGCCCTAGATAGCCTGCCCTTAGGAGACAAGCTGTTGGCCCGCTCGTTTGTTCGGCGTAGCAAGGCGCAGATCGAGTCGGCAGGGGCGTTGATGGGTCTACCGGCCCCAGTGGCTGAGGTCGCGTAGATGGGTCAGCCAAGCGTGGAGGACATTGCCAGTATTGAGACGGTTCTGCATGAACTGCTGCTGCGGATGGAAGCCCTAGAGCGAGTACACCAGCAGGAGGTTGCCCACATTCGCGTGAGTTTGGATCAATGGCAGGAGATCACCCAGAGCCTATCGCGGCTGTTGGAGGTTCGCACCCAAGAGACCTCCGAGGTGAGCAGCGGCTACAGGACACTTGGCGAACACTTGGTACGGTTCAGTCAATACTTGGTGTCATCAGAAGTGATGTTGAAGCGGGCGGAAGGGCCACTGGCGACCTTGGCCACATCGCTGCCCAGCTTGATATCGGAGTTGGAGAAAATCGAGAGCCAGGTACACCCGGTGAACGAGCCGCAGGTGTCAACCGGGGTCAAGGCCGAATTGCAGGCGCTGCGACGGTTGATTCAGACCAGCGGCACCCTGAGAAGCGGAAGCGGAACGTCGATTTGGACTGAACTCGGGCAATGGAGGGCAGCGGTGGTGTGGTTGTTGGTGGGTGCAGCGGTGATGGGAGTGCTTCAGTACCTGATTTTCCGAGGCAGCGGGTTTCAGTCAGCCCTGGCTGACGTTCACGCCAGTGGTGGAACGGTTGATCGGCGTCTGGAGCGCATCGAAATTTGGCTGGGAATCGTCGAGGACGATTAGAACAACACGCCATCTCAGCCATAGGGGCATAAATTCTCTGATTTTTTAGTGAGATTATTCGATAGAGTAGGGAAGAAATTCTAAAGGTCTTTGGAATTATTTTCTGAGGATTGGTTAGGATTTTGACCTGTATTTTTTGGGCGTTCTAAGATATGGCAGCAAAAGAGAAAGACATGTTGGTTGGCAAAGATCTTTTGGCCAAGGTGAAAGAGAATGATGGGCTAAGCAAACGGGAACTGGCAAAGGAATGCGGGTATTACACCATCAGCAAAGATGGTCAGACTCGTGTGAACCTATCTGAGTTTTACGATGCCCTGTTGTCCGCCAAAGGCATTCAACTGGAACCTCAAAAGAGTGCAGATGGACGAGGCCGAGAAGCCTCTTACACCCTAACGGTGCACAAGAATGGCCAGATTGTGATTGGCGCAGCCTATACCCAAGAGATGGGATTGAAGACAGGCGACGAGTTCAAAATCAAGCTGGGCTATAAACACATTCACTTAGTTAAACTCGACGATGAAGGCAATGAAGACGACGCCTAATTAGATAGCGAAGCTGTGGTTTAGCTACGGGGCTGATAGAGTCCTTCCTGTTGAAGCTTTTCGGCTGCGAAGTTGAGGAACGGCTCGGTTCTGCCCTTGTTGTGGGTTTTGAGAGATTCATCACCTAAGGACTTATTGAAAGCCTCAATGTCACCCTCAAGATCAGTGGTAATGGCCTTAATCGCTGCCGCATGAACTCCGACCGCCTTGAGTAAGGCCCCCGAGAACTTGACCGTCGTATCGGGATGTTCCTTTGCCCACAGTTGAGCGAGTTCAAGCAGTCGCACCCCCCGCTGATAGGGCTTCGTGCCTTGGGCCTTGTCGTGGTCATTGTCCTCCGCCTCCGCCCGAGCTGGTTTAGGCTGAGCCGGTGCCACGGGTGCCGCCCCCTGGCCATCGAGTCCATCGCCCTCGCCGTCAAGGTCAAAGTTGAAAGCAAAGAAGCGCTGAGCGGCTTGGAGTTGATTGGGGTCAGCGGCGATCGCCTTCAACTCATCCAGCATCCCCAATAGCCGGTCATATTCAACCTTCAACGCCCTGAGTTCTGAATCATCACCCTGCCCGCCGCCTGATCGAGCCAGTCGATCAATGGTTGCCGCCTGAGCCGAGATGGTCTGGGCCTGAGTCGAGATCGTCGCCGCCTGGGTTGAGATCGTCGCCCAAACCGGATCACCCTCCTTAACCTCACTCATCGTCTTATCGGGAAGAGAATCAGCCACAATCAGTTCTCCTTCGGTGTCTATAAAAGGTTGTTCATCCGGTGCATCCACTTCATCAGGCGGCAGGGGAATCGGGCCACTCGCGGCCAGCTTCACCCCCCGCGCCGTCAGCGGCTTTCCATGGCGCGTCAGATAATACTGGTAGTAATGGCCCGTCACCGACGCATTGCCCGTGGTCGTGTCATCGAGCAGCACATGACCTAAAAGATGCTGAGCCAGGCGCTGCTCCGCCATATTAGCCGGGCAAAAGAAGTGGAGCGCGATCGGCACATAGACCGCGCGGCAGCGATGAATCGAAATATTGGTAAATCCCTTAGGAGTCGGCAGCACCTGAGCCAACATCTTGACCACCCGGCGATTGACCCGAGCGTTGAGCGCCTCCATCCTAGGGTCATCCGAGGCGACGCCGCTTAAATCCCGAACGTCAGCGGAGGCCCTGAGTTTTTCAACCGCCAGCATGACATCCTGAGCGGGCACCAGGGTCAGCAGGTTGTAAGCAGGCTTAGCGGCCTTCTGCTGCCCGGTAAAGCGCAGCACATAGGGATGCTGCTGGGGAATCATTTGAGCCATATCAGCCACGCAGGGTTCGAGCTGCCCGAGGCTAACGACCTCCGTGTGCCGCCGTCCGGTGACAGCGGCGATCGCGATGATTAAGTCGATGGGATCGTTGGATGCCAGCAGGAGGTTAATTTTGCCCATATAGGCATCGAGATCGACGGGTTGGCGCTCATCCTGGCGGGCATTGGCGTTTTGGGTGGTGGCAGCTCTGAGCTGGGCCTGCACCTCAATCGGGTAGGTAAACCCGTCTAAGGCATAGTGCCGCGCTTCAGAACCGCTGCTGGGCTCTCCCGGCAGCGGATTGCGCTTCGTCCACCGCCGAGGGTACGAGTTTTTGCCATTGAGGGTGATACGCCCCGCCTCAATCGCCGCTTTTATAGCCTTTGTGTAGCGCGGGAAATAGACCGAATTGATGCTGCTCCGGGGATAGGCCCTCTCCAATAGCACTTGTTCCGCTGCACAGAGCCGATCGATGGCTGCCTTCGTGTCGGTGCCAAGGGCATTCATCTCCACCAGCTTGGCCACGAGGATCGCGATTAGCTCCTCCAGTTCTTTCTTAGTCAGCTTAGTGCGATCGCCCTTTTCGATGCGAGCCTCCATTGCCGCGATGATCTCATCGCGGGTGGTGTCGAAGGTTTGGGATAGAGAGGCCATAGCTGTTGTCGGAACGGTACATTAGTAAGCGGCATCATCTACAGGTTTAGTTATAGCAGTCAATAAATCTATATCGGTCAACCTAGAGTTTTTCGCTAAGTGAGTTAGGCGTAGCCCGGACTGGAGGAGGGTAGGGCCATGGGTAATGGGTAGAATGGCCCCATGGAATTTCACCTCAGCCCCTGGTCTGTGCCGGGGGCTTTTTACTGCTCAAATTCCCACAGGTCAGCGAGTTGATAACGGAAGCGGTGTTGCCGATATCGCTGACGCGATCTCATCACCCCCGCCATCTACCGAGCCACCAGTAGCTCATCCTACCGAGTCGTAAACCGGGATGAACGCCACTCAGATCGCATTCTCCACTCCTGCTGCAAGCGCTCAGCGGCCCAGCGCACCGTCCCGGCCCCAAACTGCCGATTGAGCCCGTCCACGACCTCCATCAACCGTCCCGCCCTCTCTCTTCTACTCTCAATCTACAAACAAACTGCCCTGAGCGATCGCCCCGTCGCTGAGATCCAACAGCATCACCCCGGCCTTGTGATAGGTATACCCAGGCCGATATAACCGCTCAGTGGCCCCCAACGCCGCCCGAACTATCGTCAGAGTGTCATGAGTAGGGTAGGGCAACACGATCGCCTCTGAATTGGCATACTGCGGTTCCTGAGGGTGAAAGCGGTTAGTCGTGATGAACACCTGCAAGGATTGTGCCACCCGGCGATCGCGCCTGAGCTTGGCTGCTGCTGTAGCTCCATAGGAGGCGATCGCCTGCTTCAGCTCAGCCAGAGACGCCACAGGCCGCCCAAAGCCGCGAGAGACACAACAGCTCTTACGCGGTTGAGGGCATAGCTCCAGGGGTAGACAGGCGACACCGCGCAGCTCTAGAACAGTCCTCACCTCGACGATGCCCAGCAGCAGCTGAATCATAGCCAGGTCAGCCTGTTGCAGGTGCAGGGCAGTGGTAATACCTTGAGCCTCCCGGCGATCGCGCCAGCAGCCCCCAATACTCCCCGAGAAGCATCCGACCAGCTTTGGCCCAATCCGTGAAAAGGGTATAAAGAATAGAGATATAAAATTGTAGCATTTACAGTCGGTGGTGCATTTAGTAAAGGACAGAAGAAAAAACAGGCTCTTCTCTTTCTGACAGCTTCTCTCTAACTCGACGATTGTAGTTATGGATGAACATCCAGATTGCACCGATGTGATTCTCTAGCTTCTTGGAAAAGGACAACGTCTTCCTCACCAACCGAGAGATCCGCGTTTTTCTCTGTCCTTTACGCTAACCCACTACCAGCAAAGTTCTCCTCAGAAGAGCCTGTACCGAACTGAAAAATAGATACTGCTCTCTTGTAAAACGTTTCTATCTTCAGCCAGCGGTACGAATGGAATGCCCAGATCGACTCGCAGTGATAAATTATCGCCCTGCTGCCAAAGTAGGCCCAGTCCGGTGCCAAGCAAAGTATTGGGGCCAGACAACAAGTCAGCATTCACATTCCAGGCCACCCCAGCATCCAGAAACGGAATCAGTTGCAGGGTGGCATCCAGATCGGGAAGGCGGGCTATGGGCGATCGCAGTTCTGCCGAAAGCAGCAATCCGTTGTCGCGTAGTAGGGCATTTTGTCGGTAGCCGCGCACAGTTAGTGGCCCGCCCAGACCAAATTCTTCCTGTGACAGCAGATCGTCGGTTGTTAGCTGAGCGTCACCCCGCAGTAGCAGGACGGTATCAGCACCTAAGCGCTGTAGCCACTGTCCCTGTCCACGCCAGGCAAGAAAGCGGCTGTCGGGGCCGGTATCGTTGAGAGTGGCGTTGAGCAAATCAAGACCAAAGCTAAATTGAGACCGAAAGGCCAGTACATGGCGTTGGCTCCGTTGGCTCCATTCTTGAGAGAACCGCAGGGCCGTTACCTGGGTAATGCCCTGACTGTCGGCACCGGGGGACAGTGGAAAGGGGCCAATGTTGTCTAAGCCCAGGAAAGTTTGGTTTTGCTGATGAGACAGGGTAAGCCCCAGGGCGAGTTCTTCGGTAGGGGTTTCAATCAGGAAATGACGATAGCCGAATTCGTAGTAGAAACTGTCGGAGGAAATATCCAGCACATCAAAATCCGGATCAATCACCCGGCTATTGGAGTAGCCTGCCCTAAAGCGTAGGGTATCGTTGTTGGGGCTGACGGGCAGGGTGTAGCTGACATCGATCTCATTGCTGCCGTCGGTGTTTTCGTACTCTAGCGCGATGCGATCGCCCCGCCCTGCCAGATTGCCCTCGCTCAAAATCAGGCGGCGCTGCCCGGTCCCCACACTGGGAGAGCCGTAGTTGTCCAGACTCAGATCAACAGCAAAGGAGTCTGCTTCGGCCACGTTGACGACCAGGAGGCTGGCATTTGGTCTACTGCCGCCCTGTAAGTCAGCCGCCACCGTTTCAATCAGGGGATTTAGCTGTAGCCGCTGCAGCCCCGCCAGAAGCCGCTCAATGTTGAGAGGTGGAGCGCTCGCCAACCCGATGCGGCTGCGCACGTAGGCAGGGTTCAGACGAGTTAAGCCGGTTACCACGATGTCTTCGAGTTGCCCCTCGATCACCTGAATGGTGACCGTATCGTCAACTAGGGTCTGGGGAGGAATGATCGCCCCGGAGGTAACGTATCCGGCGGTGACGTAGCGCTCAGTAATGGCAAAGCGCAGGTCTAACAGTTCGCTAAACTTGACTTGTCGGTTGAGATAGGGGGCAACCAAATCGGTAAAATCGGCTTGAGAAAAGACAGTGCTGCCCGTAATCTCGATGGTGCTGACAAAAAAGGTGCCCTCGGTTTCGTTAAAGGGAGGCTCAGGAAGCTGAGGCTCAACCGATGGCAGCAGTTCCTCAGGCGGCGGCAGGGTCGGCAGCGGCTGGTCGGGTAGGGGCGTTTCTGGAATTGGCTGGTTTGGCAACCGAGGTAACTCTGGAGGCACCTGGGATAACGACTGAGCAGAGGTCGAGGCCGTTTGGGAACGCACAACCGGCTTGGCCCCGGCTGGGGAAACTGCCGCCAGGGTCTGGAAAATAGCTGGACAGGTGAGAACAATGCCAGCCCAACACCAACGGTGCAACGATCGAGTCAACGCAGATTTTAGGAAGCTATGCTAGCGGTGATCGCATTATAGGACTACAGCCAGTTGCCAACCAGCACATAGGCCGACCAGTAGGTGGGGTGACGGTAGTCGGGGTGGTTTAGCAAGGCCAGCTGGGCCTGACGCAGGGCGGTAGCTTTTGTTGTCTGAGGCTGAGCCAGGGCTTGATAAAACTGGCTGACAAAGTACGCCCCTGATGCATCGTCCAAATTCCACAGAGAAGCCAGGGTGCTGCGGGCACCGGCCTGTAGCGAGATACCGGCCAGGCCCAAAGCGGCGCGATTATCTCCGGTGGCCGTCTCGCAGGCGCTAAGTACCAGCAGCTCAATGGGCTCCAGACGATTTTGGTCACCGGTACTGAGCAGATGGCTCAATTCATCTAAAGGAATGGGGCGATCCCAGGCCAGGATAAAGGTGTCTTCGAGGTTTGAGCTGTACTGAGCGTGGGTGGCCAGATGTACAATCGGTTGCTCAGATTTCGTCACCTGCTGTGCCAGGGCGGTAGTGGTGAAATCCTGGTTTAGCAATACTCGGCTATTCAACAGCGATTGAATGGTTTGAATTTCGTCATCTACGTTGAATAAGGCACTAAAGCCGTGGCGGGGCTCCGTCAATCCTGCCAGCAGCGCCGATACCCGAGTTGACTGCAAAGGGCGGGGGCCGAGGAGTTGGAGACCGGGAGAAAGGGCGATCGCATAGTCTTCTACCAGGTAGCGATCGCCGTCATACAGGGCGGCCATAGGGGTATTCCGCAGGGCTCCATCCAGCACAAACACCAGCGTTTGAGGGTGGGTTTCGGCCAGGGCAGTCTGCATCGGCGCGATCAGCCAGCGGTGGAGCTGCTGACCGAGGACTTTGCCTTCGGGGGCGGTGAACCGTTTTTCTAAATTTTGCCGCCAGGCCCGCAGAGTCTGCTCCAGGTCTGCCTGGGGTACAGGGCTGGTAAATTGCCGCAGGGGCTGCCCTGGCAGACTGGCAATAATCTCCAGCCGATCCGACAGAATAATCGGGTAGATGATTGCATCGGTAGTTTGGCTCACCGCCTCTAAATCGACCCGCTGGGCCTCCAAACAGGCCGTTCTAAAATAGTTATTCAGCTCCGCAATCTGCAATGACTCAATCACCGCTCTGGCTTCTGCGAGTCGAGCATGATGGTCACCAACTGTAGGGTGGGCGGTGCCCACCAGCCCTGAATCTCGATATTTGGATAAACCTCCAGCTTGACTGTATTGAGCATCAGGCTCGGGCAGCAGTAGCAGATCGACCAGCTCTCGATAGACTGGCTCAACGCTGTCTCGAAAGGAGAACTGTAGGTTGTCGCTGATGTCAACCAAGTCTTGTCTGAGCGACTGGAGCACCGTGTAGGCGGCTCGGTAAGCTTGCAAAGCAGGTTCTCGCTGGCCCTGTTGTTTGAGCAGGCGGCCTAGCTGCCACTGCCACTGGTAGGTGATATCCGCCGCATTGAGCGCTTGGGCCAGAGCCAGAGCCTGCTCAGTGAGCTGCTGGGCCTCGGGCCATTGTTCCGAGATTTCATAGGCATGCCCCAGGTACCCTCTGGCGTAGGCTTCGGCACGGGTATCATGTAGTTCCAGGCTGTGCTGAACGGCCTGAGCCAGCAGACGAGCCGCCATTTCAACCGCCGCTGGCGTTTTTAATGACAGCAGGCTCTGGGCGGCGTTGATGTAGGCGTAGATCTGGCCACGTCCTGGGGACAGGTTGGCGATTGCAGTCGGCAGCGTTGAAGCCGTACTCTCGGCAGCATCGGGGTCGTATTGAACCAAGAGCTTCAGCCGATTGAGACGGGCCTTGAGACGAACCTCGGCATCGTTCGACTGTTCGGCCTGGTGGTAGAGGGCGATCGCTGAGGATACTGCCTCACCGCCTGTTCCTAATGCATTCCCCTGGGCCATGTTGGCTAGCTCTAGCAAAATTGCGCCAGTCGCCATATTTTCCTGCTCGGCCAGGTTCAAAGCGGCCTGTAAATGGGCTTGGGCCGTTTCCAGGTCGCCTAGCAGGCGATAGGTTTGACCCAGCCGCTGGTAGCCGCTGATTTGCAACGGTAGCGACTGCTCGGGTAGGCGCTGCTCCAGGGTATCCAGCGTATTGCGTGCCTGCTGGTAGTAGCCGAGGGATTGCTGAGCCTGTACCTGATTGAGCAGACAGTTGAAGTAGCGAGATTGGTCTTCCGTTTGGGCATACAGATCGGCGGCGGTTTGCCAGGTTTCTAGGGCAACCTGGGTTTGTCCCTGGGCAAACTGCAAACTCCCGAGGGTATTGTGGACCTGAGCGCTGACGGTCTGGGTTTGGGCCAAGCCAGGGACTGAGGAAAGTAGAGCTAAGCTTTGGGTGATGGCGCGATCGCTAGCCTCCCACTGGCTGAGCTGCTGGTAGGCTGCGGTGAGATAGCTGAGGGCTAGGGCTTGCTGGAGCGGCTGGTGAGCGAGTAGGGTTGACGCCTCATTCCAGGCGGTGACGGCCTCACTGAAGCGCTGGGTGGCATAGGCTTGGCGACCACGATCAAGCAGTTGATCGGCGGGGCTAGTGGCGATCGCCAGAAGAGACGTTTCGGTTCCTCCAAAGGGGACGGTGCTGTAGCCCAGCGCTGGGGTATTAGCGAGGATAATCCCTAGGAGCAGGCCAAGACTCAACCTAAACAGCCGCAACCAACGAAAATAGGCTCTTTGATTCATAGACAGCCTCTCAGGGGAGCTCAGCCAGAAGTTCCCTGATCATAATCTGAGCCAGTAAACCGGGAGGTTTAAGTGTTCTGCTGAATGTTCTGCCCGCTCTCGATCTCGAACTCAACCTGTTCCGATCCTTCTAACATTTGAAAGGCAAAGCGGTGGGGCGCTAAAGCTTTTAACTCTTCTTTGTCAATTCCAAGCCGGGTTGCAATACTGTTTCGGAGCTGGTGAATCTTGACGACTCGGTTATCTCCTACAATCGCTTCAGCTTCCAATCCAGTTTCTTTAGGTTTTGCCTCAGCTGCATTAGCGTCCTCACTTTTGATGTCAGGTTCACGTTTAATGTCTTTGAGAAAGCGATCGCCCTCCTCTTTAAACCCAAAATAGAGACCGAGCGGAGGGAGGGAAAACGTGAGCTTCGAAAGGATGCCTTCATAGAGGCCCAGCATGACGCCGGGGCCAATTCGCTCGACCCGGACTGGGTGCAATAGGCCGCTGTGGTCGTAGACAGCGACCTCCAGATCAGGATGTTCTTCAACGGCTGGACTGTGCAGTAGAAAGCCGCTACGATCACCTGTGTCGTAGGGCAAAATTTGCTGCCGATATTCGATTTCATTCTGGAGGTCGGCGGCTCCGGCCCGACCAATTGAGATTCCGCCACTGACCAAGGCCTCCATCCAGCCTTTGTGAATGCGAAACACCCGCAGGGAATTTTCCGGCACCATGCGCCCATCGGGCACCCAATATTCAAAGGGAACGCCCCGCAGGGCCAGCCGCTCTTGAAACCAGGTCTGCACCGCTGTCGGCATAGCTTCTCCATCGGTTGTAGCTTTATCTTGCCAATGGAGATGACCGTCATAATCCCAAGTTTGCTGCTTGGCCCGACGCTGTCTGTCCCGTTCTCGCCAGCTGAAGTATGCCATTGCCACAGAGGAATCTTGCAGCATCAAGAGTTGCCCTAACTGCCAGGCCGCAGCCAAACTGACATCAAAAATATGGTGATCTGTGAGCAGTCGCACTAGCTCGTCACCAGAGATAGGCACTTGCCCCAGTCGGTCGTGGTTTGGGGCTGTGGCAACTAGCGGGCCACGGTATAAAGTTGGGGCGCGATCGCCCCAGCGCATATGGTAGGGTAGCGCTGCGTAGCCCATGGCGCGAATGGTCTCAATGGAATCGCTACTGCCCTCAAATTTAGGGACACCCATTGGCTCAAAGGTGAATGTTTTGCCCAGCAAGCGCCCTGTTAGTGTTGGCTTATCGGCGGCGCAGGTAAACTGCCAGCTTTTGAGACAGACCAGACGCACCGGTTCCCCGGCTTCCTCTATCTGCATCGACCAGACATGCTCACCGTCGTCTAGAGCATACTGGTAGCGATCTTCGAGCATGACGAGGTGGGCCGTATGGCGCTTCTCGGGCTGGGGTAGACGATTGGCAATGACCACGGCTCGCTGCTGAGGAGCGTCCTCTTGAGGCCGCTCTCTACTTCTCCCGTGGGCCAGCAGGCACAGCTCTTCGCCTGTCGGCATTAGGTCTTTGAGCACATTAGGTTTGATCTCTATGAAGCTGACCTTGTCGGTAAGCTTTTCGCCCGGTTCTAGTCTTTGGTCAGTGGGGGCTGCGGCATACCCAAGCGTCTCTAGAGTGGCTGTCTTCGGGGGTGTCACGTCACCACTGGATTCCTCATCCTCGGTGAAAACGAGCAATGCCAAAAAGGGGATTTTTTCGAGTTCCTTATTTCTTGTCTTTGCGGTTTCATTTTTGCTATTGTTGTCAACAACCACTTCGGCTACTAACCTCTCCCAAGGGAGGGTATGGCGGTTTAAGACGACATGGGGCAGCACGTTGTTGTAGTCGCCTACGCCATTTTCGGGCGGAAAGACCGAATGAATTTCAGAGGCGGGTAGAAAGAAGCGCGGCCCAGCTACCTGCAGTTGGACTTTGATGGCCTCATTTTTAGGAATAGATAGATTGGCATCGTTTAGAGCTTTAGGTGCTGTCAGCCAGGTAGAAACCTCATAGGTCCCCGCATTCAGCGCTGTCTGGTAGGCGTCTACGAGCTGCAGGGTATCGTCATTGGGTGCAGTCATGGCGTTACCTCAGATAGGGTACCAAGGCTGGGTTTTTCCTGTAGGTCATCGAGCCAGCCAGAGCTGAGAGAAATTTCTGGCTTGAAATCCTGCTCTGTCGCGGGGGTACCTGTAAGTGCTGCAAAGAGTGAGATGGCGGACAATCCGCCGATCTCATTAAGGTCTTGTGGCGTCATCACCTTTTCAGACTGTTCACTGGAGTTGGGTTGAGTCGTTTTGTCAGGCTTCCAGAACGCCTGGGTGATCGGCCAGGTGGGATTCTTGCGTCCGCCGTTGTAGTTGGGGACTGCGGCTGCGGACGCAACTATCTTCGCCAGATGAATCAGATTTCGTTTTTCAGTAGCAGATGATGGGTTTTCCGGCTGAGCCATGAACGGCTCGACAGTCAGTTTCAAAGTTGTCAAGTCAGACCCAGTGATGAATTGACTTTTAGCCTTGTCGATGACGAGTTTACCGCCTGCATCAAAAATACGAATATGGAGGTCATTCTTGATCTGAGCGATGATCACAAGGGACTTACCCTTGGTCGGCAGTTTCTCTATAGTTTCAAAGCGACCTAGCCCTAAGTTATCTTCCCATGCGTCGGTGCTGAAAAGAAAATGGCTAACCGAGTATTTAGCCAGGGCATCTTCGCGAGGCGGGGGCGGTGGGGGTGGCTTTAGCTGATAGCCCACGATCGCCGGAATCACAGTGTCTTTGGTGTCATAGCGGAGCGATCGCACTTTCCCGTCTTCGTCGGCTGGCCCCCACAGGGCAGCTGGTACGGGCTTTAGGATCGGTGTTTGGGTAAAGTTGGTAATCGGGGCTGAGGGCGTTTGAGAAATGTCGCAAATTTTGTACTTGATAATTTGAGCTTGTTTTTTATCTAGGGGTTCAGCAGGGACACCCATTGGTCCAATACCGAGCGGTACTTTATCTTGCTGGGGAATCACGCTCTCGATTACCAGCGTGAAGTCAGTAGGATTGACTATAAACAAAGGAATAGTCTTGCGATCGGTATCGGTATCGGTATCAGTGCGTACCAAACCATCGCGTACCAAACCATCGCTAACGCCGATGCTGAGCAGGTCTTTTTTATCGGCGGGGAGAAAGCGCTCTTTGAACATTTCAGCGCTAATGGGTGCAGGCGGCTTGTTTTTACTACTGCCAAAGTGGATGTCAAATTTCACCACCCGCAGATCGACCGTGGCAACCCCAGCCAGATCAGGCCCCCACAGATGCAGGCTCGCCCCTACCGAAGCCCCGATCGTTCCCAGTGCGGTGCGGTAGGACGCGCCTACCTCGATGAACATGGTGGCGTCGTAGGCAAAGGGCTCCCAGGCGACCAAAAAGTCTGCCCCGCAGTTGAACCAGGCTCGAAATTTCCCCTCGGCGAAGGTGGCACTGAGAGAGCCGCCCGTCATCAGGGCCGATGGGGTCATGGCAAAGTAAGCATCGCCCTTAATTTCGATTGGCCCACTGGTAAAGTTGAATGCCAGTCGGGGTACTTGAGGGTAGTGGGCGGGCACCTGAAATTTGGGGTGATAGCCCCCCACAGTCATCACAAAGTCGCCATTGTGGGGGCCGCTGGTCCAAGCGGCAAAGGCCGCCCCACCACTTAGTTGGCAAGCACTATCGAGAAACCAGGAACCTTCGGTGATCCGACCTTCAACGATCAAGAAGCCCTCTTCAGGAATCCAGGTACCGCGCAGGTCAATCCCCACCTGGGCCAGCAGCGGTTCTTTGGCGGATGACTTTTTCTTTTTAGCGGATTTATTTTTAGTGCCTTCTTCTGGTAACGCAGGCACCTGCAGCCGGGAGCTGACCAGCAAATCTAGCTTGAACGGTTTACCAAAGGAGGCAACCAGTAGGGCAAAGCTGTTCAGCATCTGGAATGTAGTGAACCGCACCCCCACAGCTAGCGCTACCTGACCATCGCTGGGGCGGGTGTAAGGCTTCATGGCCTGCTGCACTTCCAGCAGTTGGGCTAATTCAGCGTCGCCGTTGGCGTCGCGAATTTTGGGGCGATTGGTCTGGTGAGAAAACAGGTCATCTCCCAGGGCCAGACGCACTAGAGGAAACTGGGAGATTTGGTCGATGGGGGGCAGGTCGAGGTTGCGGTTGACTGCAATACCCAGGGCCAAACCGGTGACAAAGAAGAAGGAGGGGCCACCGATGGGTTTATCTAGAAAGGCATAGGCAAAGAGGGACGGATCACCCCAGGGCGGATCAGCATAGCTGCCCATGCCGGAGATGGTGAGGGATGCCGTTTTAACCAGGATGACGCCAGAAAACTCGTCATAGTCGCCGCGCGGGTCTGAGATGCGATCGCGCAAAAATGCCCCGCTGACCTCCGCTGGCCCTTTGATTACCAGGCCCAACCCACGTAGAGTAAAGGCAGGCTCAAAACGCCCACCCAGCAGATCGAAAGGGTTTAGCCCAGCCCCTAACCCATCGACTATCAGCGCCACTGCTCCAGCATTCAGCGAAGTATCAAAGAGAAACCACACCCGCTGATCGGCATAGGCCAGGCCCAGACGACGCAGGCTGAGGGGACCGATGGTTTTATTGACCTCGAACCATTTGGCAGGTCCGGTATCAGCTCCAGTCGTAATGGCAACCGAGGTGGTTGGCGTGTCTGCCTCGGCGGAGGCCGGTGCGGCGGAGGCATCGCCCGACTGGCGTGAACGCTTTTGAGGGGGAAGATCGTCGCTGATCCGTTTGGGTTCAGCGGGGCGGGGGGCAGGGCGCTGACTACGGAACGGTAACTGTAAAGGAATGGGATTGTCTACAGATGGCACTGTGAGGGTCGCTTTGAAAAGGCCGCCCACGAGCAGCGGGTCTAACACCGTGCCGTCTTCATTGGTAATGGGACTGAGCAGTTCGACGCCTGCAAATGCCTGGTTGAACCGACTGCGGGCATCTTCGTCCTGGCTCAGGTGGGCACTGCACCAGACCAGCCCCAAATCTCGAATGCTCAGATCGACATTTTCTGGTAGCCGCTCTCCCACGAAGGGCAGCTTCGACAGGGCTACCTCACCATCTAACCGAGCCGCTAGCACGTAGCTGCTGCTGGCTTTGTCGTGGCCGATCGCGATTTCCAGCGGGGTGATTTCCACCGCGCCCATTAACTCCCCCAGTTCTGGTGACAGGATTTTGCCGAGGGGGGCCAGGGTAAAGCGCTTAGGAGTGCTGGACTGCTCCAGACGGGCAAAAAGTCCCTGGCTATTTAGAGTGAGGTCAAATTCAACCGGGTCGAGCGGGTTACCCAGCCGCAGCTTGAGGCTAAAAGTGGCCCCTGCGGCGGTTTTGCCGAGGATGAGCTTGAGCCGCAGGGTTGAGTCGCGAGAGGTGTCGTAATTTGTGACAAATTCCAGACCAAAGGTAAAATCTGTCTCCCCCGGCGATCGCCGCATTTCCAGACGATCAATTTTGGCCGCTTTCACCACCTCCGGCAGGGGAGTATCCAGCGTTGCCGCTTCCAAGAGCTGCTCTACCATTTGGCCGACCGGGAAACCCAGGCGGACATCCTTTGGAGTTTCGTAAACCTGGCTCTCCAGGGTACTGCGACGGCTGAGCCAGAGCGTTTGCAATACCCCGTCGATTTTGACGGTGACTTGAATGCCGAGGTCGCCTTGGGGTCTGGGGGGCGGCGGTGTAGTGGCAGACGGCGAAATGACCATCAGAAATCTCCAAATTTGAGATAGATACGGTTGGTGGCCAGGGCAGAGGGCAGATCGGGCGTGGGCCAGGGCAGAGAAACCGCGATCGCCAGCTGCGGTCTAGGGGCTTCAGGCTCCATAGCAGCTATATCTGCTTGGGGTGGTGGCACCGGGGGGAACTCAATCCAGATGCCCTCAAGCTGGATTTGGGCAGGTGCTGCGGCGGCATCAGGAGACTCTGGAAGTGCCTGAAGCGCAGCTTGCAATAGGGCGATCGCGTCGAACTCTGCATTCCCGCCTTCTCCAAACACAGCCGTCGTCAGTGGCTCGAAAGGCGGCAACTCGATTAACCGGGTCGGTGCTGACCCGCGACCAGACAAATCGCCCTCCGGTATCTCCGGCTCGCACCTTGGCTAGGAGAATGGCAGTTGCGATCGCCTGAATGGCCTCGTCGTCACCAGTTTGCGGAGCCATTGCCCGCTGCAGTGCCTCCGCCAGGGTGGCCAAAGTCAGGAGAGGTTGCCAGGAGGAGATCAGGGCGACTGAGTCGGGTACCGGCAGGGAAAAAGCGGCGGGGGGCACAGCCTTTTCCTTTGGCGGAGCAGGTGGATTAATCGCCTCAGCCGGGGCCGGGATAATCGCGGCGTCTACCCACGGAGCAGGAGCCACCGGAAGGTCAGGCCGAGTGTCGGGAGCTGGAGAAACAGACGGTTGCAGAACTCGGGCTGGAGCCGGAGCGATCTGTGCAACTGAGGTTGATCGCGGCGCGGCCTCCCTCTGGCTTGACGCTACCTCCGATCGGGGGGCTGGAGTATTCAGCACAGGTGCTTGGGCGAGCGGAGCGGGCGCAGCGAGTGTGGATCTTTGAGTGCTCGCACGGGTAGGTACGGGCGGGGTGACCTGTTTTGGCTGGGCCGCTGGAACAAGATCAGGCATAGTTTACTCCTATGCGGTAGGAGTAGTAGGTTCAGAAGCAGGAGCGTCGAAATTGCCCATTTTGGCATACAGTCGATTTGCCCGAAATGGCCCTAGCTTGAGCTGCAGGTTGACCAGATTCACCAGCATGGCAATTTCAAACTGAGTTTTCTCTGTGCTGCCTTTGCCAGGAATCTTGATCCGGATTCCATCCAGCTCGAACTTGGCTTTGCTTGTGAGCTCTCCCAGGGCGCTATTCATGGGGTCGGGCAAGCCTCCAACCAAAGACTGAAATGAGTCAGTGACGCTAAACGTAGGTCTGACCACGTCCGGTAAAGAACCGATGATGCTTTTGTCGATAAATTCGGTCAGGCTCAAGAAGGTCCCCAGTTCGATTGGATCTTCACCTGGGCTGCGAGTCCAGCCATAGACGACGCCAGCGTTGGCTTTAGCCTTGAGATCCTCAAGTCGGTCTTTTGCGTCATTGCCCAAGGTTGTAGCGACGTCGCTCACTTTGTTAGCAAGGGCGATCGCGGTTGCCTCGAGATCATCTTTCCCCGCTGCTTTGAGCGCCTCAATCTCTTTTTCGGCTTCCTTTTTAACAGTTGGAGGTAATTTATTTACTACTATTTCTAGTTCTGCCTTTCCTTTCGCTTTAAGCTCATCCATCAGTACTTCAGTCACTTTGGCTTCGGCTTTGGCTGCAAGGGCTGCAGCGTCGATATCTTCAGGAAAGATCCAGATGGCGCAGTCTTGTACGGTAACTTGAAAGCCAAATTTTGCAGTCATGGTGATGTTCTCTTTGAGTTTAAATTCGAAGAACTGAAACTTTGTTTCTGGTCTCTATTTAGATAGAGTCAGTGCAAATCTAATTGAGACAAGAAAGAAGAAGAATCGGCATCGGGAAAGGTGCGCGATCGCTCAATCACCCGACTGGCCAGATTGCGGAAAGGAGCCTGTAAGGCATGCATAGAACCAGCCCCGCTCAATATTTAATGATGTAGTTCAGCGCTACAAAGGGTGGTCGATTCTCATGTTTATGAGGACGGCTCCATCCCCCGCCTTCTTTGGTTGAGCCCTTGATGTGGTGCTTATGGTCGCCACCCCACATCTTGTCACCTGCATCCCAACCTTCATCTGTACCATCAACCCACTGGCCACTACCAGTACCTTCCCCCCACCGAATTACGTGACCGTGACCACCATCAGCCTCAGACATCTCAAAATCAATGCCATGTTTATGCTCAGGTAAGTGCTTCATTTCCAGTAAGACTTCAGATTGACCGCCTCGCTTGTCGAGTTCGTAGTCACCTGAGCCAGTTGCCCCGACTAAAAATCGCTCTCGATAATCGGGCACATTGAACGAGGTTTTAGATTCGCCGAGAACCCTGGCTAAGTCCTGATATTTCTCCCCGCTAACAAGGTGGCCATCACAAAACTCCCAACCTTCAGGAGCGACCATTCCAGCAAAAGGAAGCACAGCACCCACAGGCATAATTTCTCCGGTCTTGTCTCGAATTCTCTGTCTGACTTGCAGACTACCGTCAATCTCTACCCCCTTGCCACCGCCAAATCGGGCAGCTAATCCACTACTGTGTTGAGTTACAGTTAATACTGCGGTATTAACCTCTCTTTCGTCGTGTTCTTTCTGTTCACGGATTGCGTCAGCAGAGAGAACCTGGTCATAAGTTCGGAAGCGGAAGATTTTTCCTTGGTAGCCGGCTGGAATACTGCCTAATGTTGCCGTGACGGGCGTAATTAACGGACTCGTTTTTTCCGTAGCTGAATGCCATAACTCACCGTCCCGATAAATCTTCATTTCGCCACTGCCAGCATCTTTAGTAAAAGCCCAGTGAGTCCAAAAGCCTTGAAAATTTTTCTCAGTTTCAATAGCTTTCTCGATTCGGTCGATCGCTTCACCTGCGCCGCCACATTGAAAAGTTACGGTGCGCTCTTGCCCAGGCAATTGAATTTTAATAATCGAACTACCCGCCTCATCCCTAGCTTCAATCAGACAGGATTGACTTAATGGACCGTCTGTTACCCAAGCCCAAACGGTAAACGTTGCTTTCTGCCCTGTTGGTACGGCTGCGAGTGGAAGGGCCACATAGCTACCAATTTCTCTCGTGATAAAGCGTAGACCAGATACATTGCTCCCATGGCTTTCTCGGTTAACTTTACCGGCAAATGCGACTAAAGCTTTGCGACCAAAATCTGCACTAAATTCTGACCCACCCGCTAAAGTCCCGAAGCTCTTAGTCTGTCCTTGATTGGTAGTAAGCGTTAACTGGTTAATGGCCCAGCCACCCCGACCGTCAATTCGAGTAATAAATTCATTGTCTGATAGCTCAATAGATTGCGTCTCACCGAGAAAGATGCCGTGTTGACGAAGTTCACTATTGGCATAGGTAACTTTAATGCCAGTGAGTCTACCATCGTCTGGTTTGAGGTAGACTTCAATTTTTCGAATTGTGCCCCAAGTAAGGGAATCATAAATTTCAAAATCGCTAAATGGATCGCTGGGACGCTCATTTTCAGTTGCGCTGCCGCCGAGCCAGTCAGAATATTCAGCATCAGAGGTAGGACTAAGGAAATTGAGGCAAGAACCAAACTGTTCGTCTTTAACTAGCTGTCTTAAGTCCTCCGAGCCATAAAGGCTGCCAGCTCGTTCGTCGCCAGAGGCATCTGGTAAAGAACTATCCGTGATCTGGTCGAGCTTGAGATAAACAAGAGGTGAAAAGCGTTGAGGAGTAGCTTGAAGCTGATTCTCAATTTCTACCCCATGGCCGCCACTAAATTTAGCAGAAGGGGCAGCTCCACTTTGCCGCACCAATAAGCGGGCATTGCCATCTTGCCCTGTAACTTCTACCCCGTTGCCACCGTTGAACACAGCAGCAGGGCCGTTGCCATTTTGCACCACATACAGGCCAGGATCATCGCCTGTATTCTTTAGGATCAAGGCAGAGCTTTTGCCAACGTTCTCAATCTTGACGGCATCACCATCGCCTGTCTGTTTGACTGACAGCATCTCTGGCATGGTTGCTGTACCAGGGTCTTTGTTGACTCGGGGGTCGTGCCCCAGCGCCAGCCCGTAGCCTTTGCTGTCCCCACTACCAGCAATTGGGATAGGCACTGCCGCTACTTTCTCAATGGGAATCTCGAAGACCCCTTCGCCGTATTCCTCGAAGTCTTGATAGCGCAGCCGCAGCAGGCTGCGGCCCACAGGAGCGGTGGTCTTGAGGTCTGCAATGGTGAGAAAGATCGTCTCGTTAGCCTCCAGCCCAATTCTCTGAACCTTATCAACCTCGATTACCTGCTCCACCGGAATATTCCAGCGCAACCGTCCACCAGACTCGCCCAGTTCTTCGACCTTAACAGGGGAAGGGTGATAGGTTTCAACAACGCTGGTGTTGCCCAGATCGTCGGAGTCACCGAGCCCCTCAAGTTCTAGCTGCTGCAACGCAGTTCCTGTGCCTTTAGACACCTTACTTGTTACATCTATTTCCAGGATAAATTTGGGGGCCTCATCGGGCTTAGGGTTGGCCGGTCCCAGAAGTAGGGCGTCTGCTGTGTTGTCCTCGTTGCGTTTGAGGTTTTTGATATAGAGCATCAGCGTGGTTTGTTCCCCGTTATTGAGAATAACCGGAGCACCGACGATGCCTACCTCTAGCGGCGGTTTTTGGTAGGCCGAGGTAGGGTCGTTATAGAGAATGTTGAGCAATTGGGCGAAGTGACCATCCAGATTGGGTAAGGTTTTGCCATCGGGCAATCGAAACTCCAGATTTTGGTATTGCAACATCACCAGCGTCGGGCGTGAGCCCGGCCCCGGCTCGGCAGCCACCCTCGGCAGATGCAGCGTCAGTTTCTCACCCGCTGCTAGCTCTAGCCGGTCGCCCTCTCTAAGAAACGAGATAAAGTCTTCCTCCGTGCCCTGGCTGACGTGAATGTGCCACCCCGGATTGGCCTGTTCCCAGGCATTGGGTCCATCTGCTGACCTCAGGGTTTCCAATATTGCTGCCCTAATCGCACCCCGGCGAAACACCAGTTGAAAGTGATACGGTGTTTTAGCTTCTGAAGACAGCCCCGATGTAGCGGCGGCGGGTTCCGATTCCTGGGGCACAACTAGCGTTGTCCCCTTGGTGATGTTAACCACTTCAAGATGCAGCGCCTGCTGTCCCCGACTGCTGTAGATGTAAAGGGAGGGCTCATCGTTGGCATTGAGCAGTCGCCATTCGATGCCTGTGCTGGCTGCGAAGGCGGCGTGGGCCGTGACGTCGCGACTGCGGTTCTGCCGGATTTGGTCTTCGCTGAGGGCCGTTGACCAGATTCTCAGATGCGCCAGCTTGCCCGTCCAGCCATTATCAGCTGCGCCGACTGTTAGATTCGCGGCAGCATTGGTCAACTCATTGGGATTGATCAGCTCATTGGAGTTCGTTGATGCATCGAGGACAACATGGTTAGTCAAAAGACCATCCTGGAAAACCTTGATACCAAAGCCATCAGTCTGATGATTGACCGTGATCGCCCAGTGCCGGAGATCTTGTCCCAATGGGCTCTCTAAGGCATAGATGCGCCGCAAGGGCACAGTCAGTATGGACCAGTACAGCGTTCCCTCGGTCAGCCACACCGAGATCGGGCCGTGAACAATTTGCTTAAATTCGCCTGTTAACGCCTGGGTATCTGGCTGAGCCCAAAATTCGGTGGTGAGCTGCTGGGTGTCTTTCCACAATTGTTCGAAAGGAAGCTGAGTATCACTAGGGAAAGTTAACTGACCCTTGTCCTTGATCTGCAAACATGCGCCAATAAAGTCGTGATGACTGGATTCACAGTGTCCATTAGCGATCGCCACTACCTGTTTACCACTGCGATCGGGCCAGTGGTGTACATTTTCTTCCGACGGTTTGTAAAAGGGCAGATCGAGCAGAATACGGGGACTGGGAAAGGGCATAGTTGTGTCTCCTACAGAATGCGGACGTAATGAGTCAAGCTTGGGGTTAAGTCTTTTCTGGCGAGGGTTCTAGCAGCAGCCAGCCTTCCCGCACTTCGGTGCCGAGGGTAAAATTGGGGGCGTCACTGGGGGGAATCAAAGCCTGGGCAAGCTGGGTGAGCAGCGCATCCAGCGGTTCCTCTAGAGACCAGTCGTCGAGAGGCTGACGGTCTTCGCGCGATAGCACATACAGACGATCGCCGGGCCGCTCTAGCTCAGCTAGCCAGCCCTTGGCCATCAGCTGCTCAACCTCAGGTGGCTCCAGGTTGAACGGGGGATCTTTGAGCTGGGTCAGGGCCGTTTGCAACAGTGCTCTATCGACCGTTGGGCGTGGCAGCAGCGATTGCCATAGAACCTGATCGGAGGTTTTAATGGCCTCTAGCCAGCTCCATTGACGACCGACTAGGGCTGGGGTGGGCACCGCTCGATTTTGAGGTCGAGTCAGGATCGGGCCGACCGGCAACCAGACCCGAATCGCTTCTAAGGCAGGCTCCCAGAGCGATCGCGGAATATCGATTTGCTTGACGGGCAAGATGCCACTAGTTAGGGTGGCTTGCCCCCGTGGGTCAAACAGTAGGGTTGTGTGTAGAGCTGAGGTTTCCACCGATTGGGTAAAGTTCAGATCGTCGATCGCTTCCCCAGAGCCGTGGGCATTGATTTGGAACGTTAAGCCTGTGCCTTCAACTGTGAGATCCAGTGAGCGGTTGGGATCGTTGTCATCGGCAGCCTGGGCTGTAAAGGTGTTCTCAGCAAAGCCATCCGCATCTTCCAACCAGTACCCCAGCACGCCATCATTACGGCTCTGGTATTGTCCGAGTCGCAGGCGAAACTGTACCTGAGTAAAATCATCGGTGTCGCGGTAGTGGCGATACTGGTCGAGCATAAAGGCTCCCCAGTCTTGCCGTACAGCGGGGTCGTCTTTCAACTCCAGATTGAGTTCGGCCCCGACCACGGCAACGGGCCGACCCACCAGCAGCGCCATGCTGCCCATGCTTGCGGTACCTTCAGGATCTATGTTGCCAATCGCGTTATCCAGCGTGTTGAGAAACTGTTCTAGAAATAGGGGCGATCGCGTCGCCCAAAGGTAAAGCAAAACCCTTGCCAAGCGCTGATTTTGCAGACTTGCCCCCAGTTCGCCCAAATCGCTCAGGGTAGCTGGGCTCTGTCCTTGGCTTGCGTTGGCGTAGTAGCGGCCACCAACACGTTCGAGCCATCTGCGACCAGCCTCGCGGGCCACCTCATCGAGTGCCGGTAGACCGGGAGCAGGAACCCATTCCAGCCGGGCATTGTCTGTATCGGCGGCGATCGCCCCCAGGGGCTGACCGTCGCCATCAAACACCAGCAGTCGTCCCCGCAGCTTCTCAGGCAGCAGCCAACCACAGATGGGCGATCGGGCTGCTGCCGTCTCCATTTCTTGGGCTGGTTCTTTCAGTTGGTGGGCATCGGCATCGAGCCAGCGAAAGGTGATGTGGGCAGGCTGCACCAATCGCGGTGGCAAAAAAGCAATCCCTGGTCGCCCCAGCAATCGGTAGAGCGAAGGGATAATCACTTGCTCGTCACAATCGACCTCTACCACCTGGCCAAAGCTATCGACCAGCCGCAGCTTGTCGAGCTTTAGTGCCCCAGATCGAATCGGCGAAAAATTGTTGGTCGGTTCCGTTGCCCAGGCGGTTTCGTCCTGCACGGCGGTGGCCACGTCTTGGGTGAACTCCTTATAAGGCGCGAGACCAATCGGTTCTTCAATAGGCAACGAGAGTCCTAACTTCCACTGCAGCAGTTCGCCGTTAAAGCCACTCAGCGCCTGGCTGAGAAAGGCCCGCAGCCGCAGCGGTTCCGCTACTTTGCTCTGGGCATTGTCAAACAGCTGCTCATAGGCCCGTAGGGCGCAGTAGAGGGGATCGGTCGCCCGTTGCAGCGGTGCAACTTTGTCTAGCGTCGTGCCCGATTTCAGCGGACGCTGGCGATACCAGCTCATCAAAGCCTGTAGTTGGACGGGCGTCTTAGGCAGATGGGTAGGTCGATCGCTGCCGCCATACCAACCGGTTAACCGCTCGAAGTAATCTTGCTCTTGAGGGTTAGCCCAGGTTTCGGCTGTGCCGTCTAGTAAGCGTCGCTCTATGACCTCTTCAATTCGTTCCTTGAACGCAAGGGAAGGGGCATCTGCCACAATGCAACGACCCGAAAAGCGATCGGGGTTATCGCGAATCCACCAGTTGTCGCTAAGCTGTAAATCGGGCTGACGGGAGCCGAGCTGATAGTTACGAGTGATGATGTCAGGGCTGTAGCGCTCATCCACCACCGGGGTCGGTAGAGCCTCTATGAGAGAAGGCACAACGGGGGAGCTCGATTCCGCCGGGTGTAGGTCAATGCCCCATTCCAGAAACACCGCATTCCAGGGACGGGCCTCAACATTAATTTTTTGCAAGCCAAGGCAGGGAAGTGACGGTTCAATCTTCGACGAAAAATACTGATCGAACCACTCTTTCACCTGCTGCAACAGTGCATCTCGTGATTGCGGCTGTCGCATCACACCTTCAGTAGTCGCGACCTCCGTTTCCCAAAGGTGACACTGCAACCAGCCATCTGCATCATGGCGACCATCGCGCCCATGGCGATCGCTGGGTTTCAACGTACCGCCTGCTAGCAACACGACCGGGTCAGCGGGTTGCCAAAACCGGGATCCTGGCTCGGACTGCAAGCGATACTGCACTAGCGGAAGTGGTTCAGCATTGTCTGACTGAGAGGTTGCTGCTGCTTGCTCTAGCTCCTCGTTAAGCTGCTTCAGCTGTTTTCCCAGGGATTGGTGCATCGTCTGTAGAGACTTGTCTGTGCTGGCGACAATATCCGCGAAGTACTTCACATCCGCAAGCGATCGCGTCTCAATGTAAGTCACTACCTCATCCAGGTCGAGGAACTGGCCCTGTCCCCCATCCGGTGGTCGATAGGCGCACCGCATATAGTGACACCAGTCGCCATACAGCTGACGTCGAGCCTGTTGTAAGCGGCTGAGTTGCTGCCCATACTGGGCTTGCGCCTGATTTAGTTCGCGGAGAGTTTGCAAAAGTGCCTCTGGGGGCGGCGAGGCTCCAGGTGTATTGACTTGCAGAGTCCACCGTTGGCTACCTGGCACACTCTCAAAGGATTTTTGGTGACGATACCGCTGCAGTTGCAGTCCCTGATCTTGCTTAGCTGCGGCGAGCTGTCCTGCGATATGGAGGGCTTCCAACTGTTCTTCGATTTGAGTGACCAGTTGAGCAGGTTCCAGAGCAGTCAATTGCGTTTCAGCCGCGATCTCCCCGGCGATCTCCCGTGCCAGTAACGCTGACAGCGCCTCTGAAGCCGTAGTCCCCACTGCGACTTTGAGATCTTTGGGCGAGTTGACTTGTCTCCCCGTTTTGATGACTTGAACACTGGCGTAGCAGAAAATATGCTGAGGGCTTTCCACTGACCCAATCCGCCAGCCTCGCTGGGGTTCAATTTGTGAGCCGGTATTTTTTGGATCGGCTTGCCAATCGAGCAGCGGCGACGATCGCTGATACCAGCCGATGATGTCGTATTGCAGCGTGTTCCAGTTGTCAGGCAGCGCGCGATCGTGAAAGCCAAAGACACTCATGCTGTTAGGGTAATAGGCAGCAAAAGATGGATCGCCATGGCCGATCGCGGTCAGCTTGTCTAGATAATCACCGGCTTGAAAGCCTTCCAACCAGTCTGTCAGCGTCAGTTTACGACCTAAAAAGCGATACGGCCTTTTTTCCGTCGCGGTGATTTCTCGAAAGATATTGACGGCGGGGGCATAATCCGCCGTTGGCCATAGGTAGTCACTTTCAATCACCCAGGTTTCGTCTGCTGAAGCTTCTGTATCGTGGCGATGAATCAGCCAGCGATTAGGTACTGCAGGCATCTCGATGCTGCCATCTCCTTCCACTACCCGACCGTGGCACAGACCATCAGGCAGTGCCCAATGCAGGTGAATCCCTTTTTGCAAAGTCAGGTTGCTGTTTTCGAATGGGGGAGAGACGACGGAGTCTCCTAACCACGGAGTATCGCTGTTAATATCCCGGTTTTCCTCACTATCGTAGTAAGGCAAGCCTCGAAAGTCTGCTGTAGGCTCTGCAACCGCCTCTGCTATAGGCAAATACAGTGCATCTACATGCACTGGAACCATAAGTTTTTTTTCGGTCACTGTCTCATCTCCGAGGTTTACCAGGGATTGGAATTTTCCGCTTTAGTCTTGACTTAATTTGAGCGAGTTTTTTCTGCTTCTAATCCATAGTTAGACTGTCTAACTACACCTCGATTTGAAGCCTATGGAATCTAGCTAGAATTATGCTCTCCATTAGAGCCGGCAACTTTCCCATATCTATGTTCTCTAGTGTTGATACAACATGAACGAGGAGAGTTTACAGCTCTGTCAGAAGGTATTTTGAATGATCATGAGTTACCAGCCCCGTCTAGCTACAAAGTACTTTGCACAACTCATCTAGGTTTGCATCTTGCTCTCTAATTAACCCTGTAGCAGTGTCGATTAATCTGATGATGTTAGCATCGTCAGCCAGATCCATTGCACCCGACTTTTCATCGATATCTGTTTGTATGCGGTAATAACGTCCAGGCTTGTCACCCAGTAAATATTGCAACTGATAGTCGGCAGCATCCGAGACGCCATCAAACATAAACTTGATCAGCGGTCTGACCCAAGATGCCATACCCCAAGCACTAGCCTCGTGATAAGTCGTTTCAGGGTTAATTTGCCCCGTGCCCAGTGATACGACTAAGAAGTCTTGCTCTTCAGGGAAGAGGCGTTTAGCCTCAGCATAGGCAGACACCGCAGGAGAGTTAATAAAGACTCCTCCATCTACCAGGGTATGGGTTTTGTGAATAACTACTTTACCGTCAATAGTTTCCTCAACAATGGCCTTTTTATATTTTTCTTTTTCGTATCGATGTTTGTGTGCTTCGTAGTACTTTTGCTGGTCATAGGTAACGGTTACTCGATGAGGTTCAAAGTAGGTAGGAGCCGCTGAGGTAGCGCGGGCAGCATCACACATCTTCACGATTTTGTGGTCGTTGTCCCAGCTTTTGAAGAAGACAGGTTCCCCATCTACGATATCGTAGGTGGAAATCAATACTTTACTCAATGCATCGCCCAAGGTTGCAGTTCCAAACCTATTGCCAAGCAACCCTTCTAAGCCATCATGGGAATAGATTTTTTCCGAGACGCCAAACCCAATCCAAATGTGGCGGGCAGCAGAAGTCCAGGTGCCTTGGGGAAATATTGTTTTGCCGTGCTTTTTATAAATTTCGCTGAGGGTTTCGGCAGAGAATTCAGGTTGTCCGCTTTCGTCAGCCTTACTGAGTCCAAGGGCTAAAATCCCTCCGGTTGAAGTGCCCGCGATTAGATCAAAACTCTTTGAAATGGGCTGATTGGTTCTCCTTTCAATTTCTGTCAGCACCATGGCCGGAATCAAACCTCGAATGCCGCCGCCATCAATACTCAGAATTTTCTTCATAGAGATTGCTCCTATGTGGTGTCTGACCCTAAATTTATCGTTAACAGTGAGCAAAGCGATGTGCTCACCGGATAGTACGGCTGACATAGGCTGAGTATGCAGTTCTCAGGCCTGAATTTGAAAATTTTGTTTGGCAAATATTAGCGATCGCCCCCCAAGCGCGCTCATACTTAGATCAGGCTCTGCGTCGCTTACAAGTATTCGCGTCCCGCCAATCGTGCATTGACTCGTATCTCAAGTATATGGGTAGGGCTCTAAGTAGGGCTCTGCTTAGGTTGTCAAAAAAAGGCCAGTACTAGACCTTAATAGAAAGTTCTCAGCACTGACCGACGAATTTGTGAGTGAGATTTAACTCACAACTATATATGGTTGATTTTAATTGAGTATGCAAACTCTAGAACTAGATCTAAGATTTCCTGAGTCAAAAATCCAGCGATTGGTGACGTTACTCAACCATCTTCCTCACAGGATTCAAGGGCCATATTGTGATGGCTCGGGCAACGACTTTGCTGATCCAATTTATGGAAATTAGGGCTGATGTCTAATCCACTATCTGTTTCACGATCGCAGCAAGTCGGCAATTTCTTTGTAGGCATAGGTGAGGCGATCGCCCAAAATCTGGATCACCGCCGCCTGAAATGCTGTGGCAACCTCAGGATGTTCTTGCTCTAGATGCTGGAAGCGCTCTGTCGTTAATCGATAAAGGGTGCTGGGCGCTTCTACGATCGCAGTTGTTTGGTGGGTTGAGTGACGGAAAAAATCCACCGCCCCAACGACATTACCTGCTCCAAGAGCTTGAATCCGGTGGGTTTGCTCTTGTTGCCTACCTAGGTACACGGTCACCTCCCCCACTTCGATCAGATCAATGGCATCAGCGGGTTGTCCGTGCTGATAAACATATTCTCCCGGTTCGGCGTCCCACTCTTCTAGGTAGTCGAAGAATTCAGCGGCGACATCGCGTTGAGGAAACAGGGTGTTGAGCTGAAGCAGCAGGGGGAGAGTGCGGGCGCGCCGCAGGGGAACCACGCCCAGTAGGTCATTTTCACACCACTCTAAACCGCGATCAAGATCGGGAAAGACTTGGCAAACCGGATCATCGGGCAACAAACAATCGCCACGTTTTAGCTGCGTCCGAATCGCAAGGCTGAGATGGGTCAGCACCAGCTTGATATCCTGCTGCTGCAAGAGCTGCTTAAGCTTCACAAAGCTGAGCACCGCCGAAGAATCCAGACCGTTGACCGCTTGAAAATTCAGCACCACATACTTCAGCGGTTGCAATCGAGCATCGTGCAGCCGCTCTTGAATGCGATTGAGCAGAGTACTCGTCGTGCCAAAAAAGAGAAACCCCTGCAAATCAAGAATATAAATCTGCTCGCCTTCTTCTTGAAGAATTCGAGTTTGGGGTAAGCTGCGGGCCGTATGGCTCTGGTGGGTGGCCCCGGAAAGTGTGTACTTGGTGACGTTGACCCGACTAGCGCTGATGACAAATAAAGCGATTGCCACCGCCAACCCGACTCCTACCCCTTGCAAAAAACCCAGGGTAGCAATCACACAGAGGATGAGAATTACAATGCCGTAGTCCGTTTTTGGCAGCTTAAACCAGGCATCGTAAACCCACTCCACCAGAAAGCTTAAGCCTAAAAATAGAGCGATACCGCCCAACATCGGCTTAGGAAACAGGGTCACCAAGGTTTCGCCCATGAGGAGGGTAATCAGACAAATGATGGCAGCTAAAATACCGACTAGGCGGCTCTTGGCGTTAATTTTGGCGCAGCTCAGAACGGATAACCCTAACGAGTGGAAACTAACAATGCCACCGCCTAAGCCCACCAGCACGTTGGCTATCCCGGCTGATCGCAGTTCTTGATTTAGATCGATATCTTGACGAGCAGCCAACTCAATGCCCGACACGTTGAGTAAAAGGGCAATCACGGATAGCAGGACTATGGTGGCAATTTTATCAACCTGCCCCAAAATGAGTGCCCAATTGACTTGAGTTAGCATTGACCAGTGCAGAGGTTGCCACAGCCCACCTTCCGGGAAAGCGCCAAACAGCAACCCCAAGTTTTGCGCGCTGCTGATGGGGGTTTGGGTGAGCCAGAGGGTTAAGTAAAAGACGAGAGTGCCACCCACAATCACCCCTGGCAAAATAAAGACACTGTGATAGCGTCTCAGCAATAGAACTAAAGCCAGGCCAGTTGCACAACCCGGTAGCCAACGCACAGCCATCGCTGGAGCCAGCAAAGCGGGTAAATTCGCCAGGTTAAAAAACTGGTCCGTCATCACGTTGAAGGCACCCTGGGCCAGTAGGTACCCCGTGCCTGCCAAAAAGCCACCCACGACCGGATAGGGAATAAACCGAATTAAATTGCCCAGTTTGAAGGAGCCGATTAAAAAGCAGACAATGCCGACGATGCCGGTCGCGATCGCCAGTCCCATCACCACCGTCGGTAATAAAGCCGCATCAGAAGCTGGAAGTTGAGCGGCAATGGCCCCGGCCATGATCGCCAGAATGATCGCCAGAGAATCCTGGGGCATGGTCACGATACCCGGCATTGAATTAGTCAACGCCACAACCACTGCGGTTACGATCGCGGCAAATAGCGTTAAACCAATCCCTACGGAAATAAACTCTGCTAGGGGACCTGTAAAGATCAGCGCCGCCATTGAAATGGCGTAAATCACCAGCAGAACTCCCGTAATCAATCCTGCTGTCAGCGTGGGGACGAGCCGAGCAGGCTGCAATTCCTGACGCACTTGGGTGCCCAGGGTTAATGGAGGTGGTTGGGACTCGCGGGAGGAAGCTTTCATGGCTGAGCCAGTATTGCGAAAGGGCTTAGGTAGTCATGACCTGGTCGGCCACCTGGTGATAAATCTGGGTCAGGGGATGGTCAGGATATCGCAGAGAGAACAAATCGCTACTGCCCAACTGCATCATCTCGTCGCAGTTGGGCAAAACCCCGACGACGGGCACCTCATATTTGGCTTGGAGTTGTTGGCGCACCATTTCGGGGTCAGAATTTTGCATCACCCGATTCACCACCATCAAAATTCTGGGCACCTTCAGCTTTTGGGCCAAATCAACCATGACGGCAGTGCCCTGAAAATCTTGACGGTCGGGGCGCAGAATTACAACCAGCGTATTGGCAACGGCAATGCACAGCAGAGTTTCTTCGTTCAGCCCTGGATGGCTATCCACAAAGACATAGTCCAGGTTGAGAGTTTTGATCAGGCTGGCAAAACCTTTTTTCAACAGACGCACGTCATACCCTTCGTGCAAGATCCGGGTAATATCGCCCGCATCACTACTCGATGGCAGTAAAAACACCTTTCCCCCATTCTGTTTCACCTCATCGGGGCTGACATCATGGGCCACCTCTTCTACAGAACAGTTGCCCCACAAATATTGGTTGAGCGTGGTTTGGGAATCGACCTGTTCCATGCCAAACAACACGTGAATACCAGGGGATTGAATATCAGTGTCGATCACCGCCACCCGTTTGCCCGTGCGGGCGATCGTGGTCGCTAAATTGGCGGTGGTGTTAGATTTTCCGGTGCCACCGCGAAAGGAATGGACTAATACAACTTCGGCCATGGGTCAACTCCACTCATTATCAAAATTTCTTAAATCATCGGCTTCGGCCATCAACTGTTGAAAATAGTCCGTTGAGCTGATTTCAGCGACTTGACGCGCCCGCTGCTTATGGTCAATTTCAATCTGTAATTCCTGCAACTGCCGCTTCCAAGACTCTTCTTGCTGCTTGCGTTCAGTAATGTCCTGCACAATACCTTCGTAGTAGATTACTCTGCCATTACCATCGGTGACCGCACGGGCATCAATTTGAGTCCAGATAATGCTGCCGTTTTTACAGTAGCCACGGTATTCAAAATCCTTGACGGTGCCATGTTTTTCAATAGCGGTGATGAATGCTGCCCGTCTTTCCGCATCCACATAGAGCTGTTTTGAAATATTGGTAATACTTTTGATCATGTCGTGGGGCGAGTCGTAGCCGTAAATCTTCGCCAGGGCTGGATTGACCCTAATGAAGTAGCCCTCTGGGGAAGATTGAAAAATTCCTTCAAGGGCGTTCTCAAAGATGCTGCGATAGTTTTCTTCGGCAACGCGTAGGGCTTCTTCGGCCTGTTTGCGCTCGGTAATATCAATGCCTACCGAAACCGCCGCTGTACCCCGCTGATACTTTTGCACCGCGACGAGAAAGTAGCGAAGTACGCCTTTAATTTCGACTTCGATCGTGCGGGCGTCCGATTTACGGGAGTTTGTGAGGAACTCTTGCAAAAATTGGGCTAATTGGGCATTGCCGTTGAGGGAGTTAACGCTGCGCCCAATAAATGCTCCCTGGGCCATGCTCCAGCTATTGGCCAGATACCGATTGACGCCAATATAAACGCCGCCCGAATCAATCCAGGAGATGGGGCCAGGTACGGCGTCTAATACAGCTTCTAGCTGATCTTTGGCAGCGTGGAGGGCATGTTCTGCGGTGTTACGAGCGTCTAGGTAGCGCTGCAAGACCTGTAAGACCACCCACCAGATTGGCAGCAGAATTAGCAGGCTAAGGGCTGCGATCGCACTCGCGAGAATCAGCTGCTGAGCAAAACTTTTCTGGTTCTGGCGAATCCGCTCCTGGGTGGCTTCGAGTCCCCGTTGAATGCCCTCGGCGTAGATCACTTTTTGCTGTTCATACTCGGCGCTAAACAGTAAATCGGCTGCTGCTACCTGCTGTCCGTTGCGCACCAGGTCAAACGACTGCACTTCCATGGCGACCAGCTTTTGGTTAGCAATGTCAGTTTGCGCAGCACCTTCCCCTTCATAGGTGTCTGGGGCGATCGCGATCGCTTCTTTGATCACAGCATCCAATTGCGGTTCAAAGTCGTTGTAGCGCCCTTCCCATCGGGTATCGCCCGTAGCGGCGTTCATCCGGGCTGACATGGTCAGCACTTCATCCAGGTGAATAATCGAGCCCACTAGATATTGCAGGCGAAAATCGTTGACGATGACGCGACTAAAGGTTTGGTATGCATTCCAGGCGCTCCACCCTAGAGGTAAAAACAGCGACAGCGTCAAAACAATCGCAACCACAACGGTCGTAACCGGACGATTAACTGAAATTTGAAACAGATGAGCCAGATAGCGTTTCACAGTGACGTCAACTCCAACATCCGTCGCTTTTGTCCCAACGGCACACCTTAGTTAAAGGAACATACGGCTGATGGAGACGAAGTATGCAGCGTTCAGTCCTGACTTTGAGAAAAATTCTCGATGCTTCTGATACCGAATCCGATCGGATAACCTCCCGTGAGGTTGACCGAGGCCCGCTTTTCAAGGCCAGGGGCTAGAAATCATTCGTGCCATGAGCAACCCTTTCCCAGGAGCCAATCCGTATCTGGAGCAGCCTGACTACGGGGCAGACTTTCACAGTCAGCTGGTGGTAGAAATTGCCAGAGCCCTGATTCCCCAGGTTCTACCGAACTATCGGGTAGTCATCGCGATGAGATAACTCCATGGCTGGGCAATTTGGCATGATCTCCGCCGTTCGCTCTCATTCACCCGTACAGTTCACCCCAGACACAAAATAGTCTGGCGCAGCGGTGGCATCTGCTAAGAGTATGACCGTACCGTCTTCAGCCCGGCTCCAGCTTTGGGCTTCAACAATGGGGGCAGTAGGGAGCACCACCCCAGCAATGGGGGCAGCAGAGATGCGATCGGAAGTGTTCTCACTGAGTGGAATGGGGGCCAAATCTTGCCAAACCGCATCGTCGCTGAGCAGGTCGGTAGGGTTTGTAGGTAAGCCGCCGCGTCCGGTGACGACAAAGCTACCGGCCTGCGCTCCCTGAGCGCGGCAGCCCTGGGCCAGGGCGGTGGGGGCCGTTTCGGTGGGTAGCGTCCCATCGTCTTGGGCAATATCGGGGACCAGTTCGTTGATGGTGACGTTACCGCTGCGGCCAAAACGGGAACTGGCGGTAATGTCGCTCAGCGGCGTATCGAGCACGTTGGGGCGAAAGGCAATGCCCAGCAGACTGCGGGCCGCAATGGTGACGTTGCCGCCGTCCCCCTCAAAGGCGTTGGCGCGAATATCGCTATTCTCGCTCGGCACCGCCACGATAAAGCCATTGGGCAGGTTGAAAGTAATGTCGCCCCCGTTGCCCCCGGATCCCACAGTACCCGCTTCAGTGGAGATCAGGCTCTGGTTTCTGAGCAAGACCAGGTCGCCTACGTTAAAGGTCAAGTTACCCCCGTCACCACTGTCGGAACTGGCAGTGATACTGCCGCTGTCTAACGCCAGGGTATCGGCGGTAAGAATGATGTTGCCGCCGCCGTCTGAAGTCGTAGTAGCGATTAAGCCTCCACCGCCGCTGATGCGAATCACATCAGCGGTAATAGCGAGGTTGCCAGCAGCACCAGAATCAAAGCTCCCGACCGTGATGACAGCTCTATCTTGCATGGTCAGATTAGCTGTGTCGATGGTGATGCTTCCCCCTGTTCCACTCGCTGGGACAGATTCAATTATCCCGGTGACAAACGCCACCTGAGTTTCAACGCCTGAGTTCGCAAAAATACCGCTAATGGCATCCGGGTCATCATTCCCAGCCCCTGAGATCAAGACATTTTGGGCATTAATGTCGATTGCACCGCCGGAGGCTTGGCTCTGAGTCTCGCTGCTAATCCGTCCTCCGTTGAGAAGGTTGAGTGCCGGTGTAGTGATTTGTATGGTGCCCGCATTGCCATCGGAAGATGTTCTCGATCGAATCGCACTAGATCCGAAAATGCCAAAGAGATTCGGTACGCCGCCAAAAACGTCAACTGATTCAGTGGCAAGAATCGTAATGTCCCCGGCATTTCCGCCAAATTCAACGTTGCCTACCAGCGTTCTAACGCCCGAATCTGCATAAATGAGCGCACCATCTTGAACTAACAAATGCCCCGTCTCAACGAATAAGTCTCCTGCGTTCCCGCGCCCTCCAATTGAAGTCGTTGTAATGGATGTCGGAACAAAGAAGGGTGCAAAGGAGCCTCGTAAGACAATAGAGTCTGTGGCACTGACAGAAACATCCCCTGAATCTTGGTCGCTGAAAGTGCCGCCAATAATGGAAGCACCGTCTTCGATGGTGAGTCGGGTAGTAGCGACCTCGATGGTTCCTCCCCCTCCTGCAGGAACACCAATTCTGGATAATCCAGTGGCAATACCATCCGGTCCTATCACCGGTATGCCTAACACTCTGCTCCCAGCGAAAATACCCGACCCCCGCATACGTAGCGATTCCACTGCGGTAACGTTAATATCACCGCTATCTCCCGTGCCAAAGGTCTCTGTAGACAGCAGAACCCCCTCATCCAGCACAAGGCGCTGCGCCATGAGGGCAATATTTCCTGCCCGCCCTGCGGCCCAGCTGGTAGCTGTGATTCCACCAATCTGGCGATCGCTCACCTGCCGTACCCCAAGCAGAATTCCGAAATCCACCTGCTTATAGTTAGGGATGCCAGTGCCAATAATTTCGATGTCTGCTGCTGCCGTCACCACAATGCTGCTCGCTTCACCGCTGCCCAGGGTCGCCGCCCCGATGAATGAGCTATCCAGCAGCCGGATGCGATCCGCGACCACTGTAATACC
This sequence comes from Nodosilinea sp., assembly GCA_049646445.1. Taxonomy (GTDB): domain Bacteria; phylum Cyanobacteriota; class Cyanobacteriia; order Phormidesmidales; family Phormidesmidaceae; genus Nodosilinea. The sequence continues at coordinate 38,401 of JBARVV010000009.1, forward strand.
GCTGCCATCCCGATCGCCCAGGGTGTCGGAAATAATGGCCGACTGGCCAGCTAGGGTGACTGTACTGCCGTGAAGTGCGATCGCACCCCCGCCTGCGCCGCTGGCATTCAGGACCGACCGATCAGAGAGCTGAATATCGCCAAAGTCATTTACGCCGTCGAAGCCCACATCAACCCCTGGCCCGTCAGGGGTGAGTCCTAGCTCACGGTCTGCCTGTACGCTGCCAACTTCAATTCGTCCCCCAGGGGCAGTGATTTGCGCTCCTGTCAGCGAGACATTGCCACCAATCAGCGCCAGGGTTTGTCCCTCAGCCACGGAAAGGTCTGCCCCGGCCACCGCCACATCCCCTGGGGCATTGCCCAGGTTGAGACCGATGGGCGCACTAACGGTCAACAGCGGCGGCCCCTCAGGGTTGGCAGTACTGTAGACAAACCCATTCTCAAACCGCAGCCCCTCAGCCGTGCTGGCCAAAAAAGAGCCGCCAATATCCAAACGAGCATTGGGGCCAAACACAATACCTGCTGGATTGATCAAAAACAGGTTGGCGCTGCCCCCCGCTTGAATCGTTCCCTGAAGATCCGAGAGGGTGCCGCCCGTGACGCGACTGAGAATGTTGGCAATGTTGTCGGCGTTGACAAATACCGCTGTGTCGCCCGCTGGCACCGAAAACTGCTCAAAGCTGTGGAACAGGTTGCTACCTCTGACCGCGCCGCCCGTGATCTGATAGATGGTGCCGTCGGTGGTGACGGCAGAGTTTTCCCCCGCCAAGGTGGTGTCTGAGGTAACTTGAGCCTGCCCTACCCCAGAACTCAGACTCAGGATCGCGATCCCACCCATCCCTGCCCGGGGGAGAAGTGAGCGGTTCACTCCGATACCTCGTACATCGGAGCCGCAGGCGATAGGTCAGCCAGCCCGGCAGATTCTAGCAGGGCCGTTAGAGTTGCTAAATAGTCTGGATTGTCGGGCTCGGCCACCGATAGGGTCAGCCCCATGGCCTCATGCCAGATCCCCGCCGCCGCATACTGTCGGGCCAGTGCTAGCTGCTGGTCTGGGGTCGGGGCCTCAGGCACCCTCAGATTGGCATCAGCAACGCGCTCGATCGTGCCAAAGACAGACACCGACGCCGAGGGACGAGCCGCATCGCAGTAAATCGAAAAGGTCCAGGAATAAGATTCACTAGGGGCTAAACCGGCGCTGGCTGAGGTCACCGGAACGGTGAGAATGCCCGCTGGAGCATCGACGGAGAACTGCCGACGAAACACATAGTTGTCGTTGCTGTCTTGCACCACCAGCTCTAGGGGAATGTCGGCGGTGAGCGCTTTGGGGACATAAAAGAAAAACTTGGGAGTGGGGCTCTGGGTTTGGCTCCAGACAATGCCATCTACCACCGGCACCAGGGCTGTGAGACCTTGATAATCTGCACAGTCGCCTCGGGAAGCGCCGCCCCGTTGGCGGCCTGAGGGCGCACCTTGATCGGGCGGGTTGGGCACCGCTCGGGCCAGGGGGGCCAGGGACAACCAGAGGGTGGCGGCTAACCCCAGTACGGCGATGGCGGATGGTAGGGGCGATCGCCTCACAGCACGTCTCATGGTCATGCTCCTAGGGATTTATCCTCCAAAGTATGGGGTAAGGGGTCCGGGAATTGTCAATTTTGTAACGTTTTGACTATTGGTTAGCACTGGCTACGGCACCCCGTCGGCTGTTTTCAGAGGGCGATGTCGTTCTGATGGGCGGGTTAGGGTAGCGGTTAACAAGGCGCTACTGTTCATTGCGGCCAGAGTAGGCAACAGCGGTAGCCATCCCCCCGTGAGTAGGGTGGCCCAGGCCACTACAGTCAACGCGCTCGTAGTTAGCACACAGGCCAGCGCCAGCCGGGCCGATTGCCATCGCCAGGCCAGCAAACTACCGGCGATCGCCCCCACCGCAATGCACAGCGCCTCAGCCCACTGAGGCCAGACCCGTATCAGAGGCCGACCATCCTCCACGGCGCTGATCAGCTGGCTGATCATCTGGGCCTGCATGAACACGCCCGCCGTCCGGGTTTGTGCCTGGGCACCGTAGGGGGTAGACCAGTAGTCGCCGCCGCTGGGGGCCGTGACGCCAATCAAAACAATGCGATCGCGCAGCCGCTCCAAATCCACCTGTCCGCTCAAAAGCTGCTGTAGCGAGACCGTCACCGCAATCTGGTTGGGGGCTGACAGGGCGCGGTAATTGAGTAATAGCTGATTGCCACCGTTGTCCATACGTTGCAGCCCGCCGGTACGGTTGGCTAATCGCGGCAAGACGACCTCCCCAATTTGCAAATCGCCCTGGGCGGTAAACCTGGGTTCCAGCCCAGCGGCTTGCAGATAGCGGATCGCTATTAGTGCCGCAAAGCCATAGGGCGAGGTGCAGGGCGAAACCGGATCTGGGGTCAGGGTCAGCAGTTGCCGCCTTACCCTGCCGTCAGAGTCTTCGATAAAGTCACTGAAGCCGACCTGAGCAGCTGGCAGTTCTGGTAGCGGGCTGATGCCGATCGAGCCTGCGATCGCATCTCGGCTTTTGCACAGCCCCACTAGGTTAGGCTGCGTCAATACTGCCATCAGAGCAGGATTGCTGGCCGGAAAGTCGCGGTACAGGTCAAGGCCAATGATCCGAGGCTCACTGTCGGTCAAGATGGTCAGCGCCTGGAGCAGGGTCTCATCGGCCAGTGAACCGCGCCGGTCAGCAGCGGTTTGGGCCTGGATATCGCTTTCGTCCACCGTCACCACCACTAGGCGAGGGTCAGGAGGTTCGGCTGGGCGCAGCCGCATCAAGGCATCGTAGGCCCACAGCTCGGTCGGTTGCAGAATGCCCGCCCAACGCAGGGCCAAAATCGTAACCGTGACGGCCAGGCTACTCAACCCTACCCGACGCCAGACGGGCGTTGGCTGAGGCAGCGTCATCGGAGTAGGAATCTTCACGGACCGACCCGCCAGCTGGGGCCAGCTGGGGGGCACTTCCGCCGGATTTTGCACAATCACCGGTAGCCAGACGGCACAAACCCCCAGCTCGCTCAGGCCATGAAGCTTTTCGCGGGCTTCGCGCACGGCACTGTAGAGCGACTGGCCGTTGGCGAACGAGGCCAAAAACCCTTTGAGGAACTGGTGCGCGATCGCATCGGGTACCGGCTCCCGCATCACAATCGTTTGGGGCAGGTGCAGGTCGGCCAGCGCCCAGGCCAGCCCTAGCCCGTCGCAGGAGTTCAAAATGGCCAGCTGCAAACCGTTGTGAATGGTCCGCCCTAGGGCATATTTGAGCTGCTCAATGGACAGCGACTCAGTTCTGTTGACCTGTAGATAGCCCTGGCCATGACTGGTGCTGTGCCCGGCAAAAAATAAAATGTCCCAGCTAAACTCCCAAAGCTGGCGTTGTAATTCTCTCAGGCTGGGCTGGGCCAGCAGCGTCACCTGGGCATGGGGCAACTGGCTCAAAATCTGCCGATCCGTTTCCACATCGATATCGGTGTCGTTGCCCAGCACCGCCAGAATTCTGACCGCCCCAGTGGGGTTGCCCTGAGTCTGCTTGAGGGCGCGGCGATAGTCGGGCAGGCTGAGGGAAAGTTCCGCTTTGGGATAGTCTTCAAACAGCTGCCACAGCCGCCAGGGAAAGCGCAGCACCGATTTATCGTGGGCCGTGAGCATCACCTGAATGGCCGCTTGGGCCGCGAGGTGAGTGCGCAGGCGGTGCTCGATGGGCGCAAAGGTGGCCGCCATCAACCACTGGTTCAGATCGGTGTGGAGGGAAGTGCAGAGGGCGGCGAACTCATGGTGCGAAACATTGGTGACCGTCGCCGATTCAAACTCAAACGGTGATGCGGCCCGTCGCCAGCGGCTCTGGCTACCGTAGATGGCTTCGTAAAGCTGCTGCCAGCGCTGATACTGGGTGGCCAGCTGGGGGCACGGCGGCAAACTGCCCACAAACTGAATCGGGGGTTGCTCATTTTCCCAAAGCTGAGCTGTGACGCTGGCAAAGCCCGTCTGCCAATCGCCCTGCCCAAGATTGAGCAAAATGCGCTGTTCCATCGCATTAGCTAACAAAATCCTCTTGCACCATAGCATCCCCGAGCTGAACGCTGACCCGAAAGAGCTGGCCCGGGGGACAGCGAAAACCTGGTAGCTGAATGTAGTTATCGCGATCGCTTGCCTGCACTGTTTGCAATGGCTCTGCGGTTTCCGGCAGTTCCAGAGACAGCGTAATGCCTCCAGGCAGTAGATCGTCATCGGTTGGAAAGAGCTGAATGCTGAGGCTGCGGCGATGGTCATCTGTCGTCGTTACCCGCAGTCCTAGCACCAGATAACAGCCCGGTGGGTTGAGCCGGATGGCTTTACCCCGACTGATCGTTGCCTTGGGGCTACCGGCGGCGCGAAACCCCAGGGCTAGGGTGGGGGGCAACAGCGACTCTAGTACCTGCCAACCCGGCTCAATGCCTTGACTGAACCAGCGCCCCAGCTGGATCGGGGTACTCCCCTGCCGGTGCTGCCCCAATAGCCGCCGCCAGCGGGCCTCACCCATCAGTGACCCCCAAGGCTCAAAGGGGATCTCTAGCCTCGGTTCGACAGCTCCGGCCAGCCGCTCGATCAGCTGCTCAGCCTGGGCCTCCGAGAGGGGGGGAAGTTCGGGAAGGGCAAGGGTTTGGGATTGTTCGAACTGTTGAGTCACCCAAAAGACAGAAAAATCCTGAATTAGGTCGTCTTCGCTCAGGCTGTAGGTGCGATCGCGCGGCTCGTAGTGCCCCTGGGTCTTGACTTGGGCATAGGTGCCGTAACCCCACAGCGCCAGCCGCTGCTCGTCAACATCCACCTGGGCTGCTACATAGTAGTCCGCCGCCCAACCTGGAATATCAACCCATTCCTGGGGCACCGCTAGCGAGGCGGCATCGATCGCCTCGCTCAAGATCACCACCAGGCGGCGATCGCCCAGCACCAGAGCCAGCCCATCCACCCACTGCCAGAGATCAACCGCATCGGCGGCAGGCCAAGGGTGAATTGCTTGATCAACCTCGTCCTGCACCCAAGCGCGCAAAGCCTCCAACCCCAGCCGATGCAGATAGACCCGCCAGCGGGCCGCCGGATCTGCGATCGCCTCGCACTGCTGCCACAGCGCCAGATCGGGCGGCATCGCCAGCACGGGCTGCACCGGATTGTCAAACACCAAGCTCATCGAGATCCTCTGCTGCGTTCTGATGCTGTTTTTTGATAATGGCGCTGTAACCACTCGTGAATTGCGTCGCTCATACTGGCTAATACGGTGGAATCAAGGGCAATATGCAGGGTTTTCTGACTCCATTGAGCCACATCAACCAAGAGCCGCTGGCGCACCCGACTAAGCTGACGCGACACCTGATACTGCTGAATTTGCAGCTGTTGGGCGATCGCCGTTTGAGTCAATGTGTCTCGATAGTAGAGCCTCAGCAAGGTTTGATCGGCGGGGGGTAGCGCTGCGATCGCCTTCCCTAGCACGGCCTCAAGCTGCCGTACCCGCTGCTGCTGCTGAGCGTAAGCCTCCTCCGCCAATAGCCGATTCATGGGACTATCGTCGCTGCTCAAAGTATCTAACTGCTCTTGACCAGCTTGGCCAAACTGGGGCTGATTGAGCGATATTACCGACGGTGCCAGGTAGGCACGAGCTGCCTGCACCACTTGCTGAAGACTGGCCATCAGGTCTTCAGCCCCGAGCCGGGGAGGCATTGGGCTGAGCTGAACCCGTTGCCGGTTATAGCGCTCAGCCATCTGGGCGAGCTGGCCCGGAGTAGGCGGCGGTAAAGCCCGCACCAAGCGCTGGGGATCGGGCTGACAAACCGCTTTGAAGCATTGCCATATCAGGATGGCAGATTCCGTCTGGGGCACCCCTGCAAACCGCAGCGATCGCTGGAGCTGTGCCTGACTGAGGCGGCGCAGCAGGCCCCAATCGCTGCAAATGTTGGCCTCATGCTGCTGCCGCAGCTGATCACGAATGACGTTGCCAAACGCAGTCTGGGCATAGGTGCTTAGGCTACTGCCATAGTCAGGTCTATAGCGCTTGAGAATGTTGGGGGTATGGGCGATCGCCGTTTGAAACCCATCGGCCAGAGTCCATTGCCCCTGGGCAAAGCGCTCCGTGACTCGTTGGGTCGCCCAGTAGCAGGGTTCTTGCAGATAGGCGTGGAGATGAGCTTCTGCCCGACTAGGTATGTCGGACTGCCAGCGTTGATGCCAGTACAATGCCCAAAAATCTTCCGATTGCGCCGCTTGGTCTGCCCGAACCAGGTGATTTGCCATCCCCTTTTTCAGTCGCCAATCGCAGACCCAACCATCAAAGCGATCGCCCGAAAACCGAACAAATGTCGAAAAAAGCTCGACCACCGTAGTGCGCAGCTGCATCACCAATATCGCGAGTCTCGATACAGTATGTGTAAATAAGCCTTGGAAAATACTTAGGACGTCTGGCTGACTGTCAGAACCCACTCCTCAAATGGACTTACTCTTTAACCAAAAGCTCACTCCATAGAGAACGTCTCTGCCCATCGTTAACCACAACATTTCCTGAGTCAAGGGGCTAGCCGAAGGCTCAAAGCCACCAAATTCGTTAGTTAAACTTGACGAAGAGGGCAATGAAGACGACGCCTGATTTGATAGCGGAGCTGTAGTTTAGCTACGGGGCTGATAGAGACCTTCATTTTGAAGCATTTCGGCTGCGAATTTAAGGAAAGGCTCGGTTCTCCCCTTGTTATGGGTTTTGAGGGAGTCATCCCCCAGAGACTTGTTGAAGGCCTCAATGTCACCCTCAAGATCAGTCGTAATGGCCTTAATGGCCGCCGCATGAACGCCGACCGCCTTGAGTAAGGCCCCCGAGAACTTGACGGTCGCATCGGGATGTTCCTGAGCCCATAGCTGAGCGAGTTCAAGGAGCCGCACCCCGCGCTGATAGGGCTTAGTATTTTGCGCCTTGTCGTGGTCGTCGTGGTCATCCTCCTCCTCAGACCGATCCAGAGCCGGTCTAGACGCAGCCGGTGCCCCTACAGATTTCGCAGCCCCCTCGCCATCGAGTCCCTCGCCGTCGCGGTAAAAATCGAAGGCAAAGAATTGCTGAGCAGCCTGAAGCTGATTGGGGTCAGCGGCGATCGCCTTCAACTCATCGAGCATCGCCACCAGTCGCGCATGTTCAACCTTCAACGCCTTGAATTCCGAGTCATCGCCAGTCCCCCCGCTCCCTGAGCGCGCCAGCCGATCGATGGTTGCCGCCTGCGCTGAAATCGTTTGAGCCTGAGTGGAGATCGTCGCCGCCTGAGATGAAATCGTCGCCCACACCGGGTCACCCTCCCCAGCCCCATTCACCTGCGAACTCGGTGTTGACTTTGCGGGACGAGAATCAGCCACAATCAGCGCTCCTTCGGTGTCTATAAAAGGTTCTTCAACGGGTGCGTCAAGCTCATCAGGCGGCAAGGGAATTGGGCCACTAGCGGCCAGATTGACCCCGCGAGCGGTGAGCGGCTTCCCGTTGCGAGTCAGATAATACTGGTAGTAATGGCCCGTCACCGACGCATTGCCGGTGGTCGTGTCATCGAGTAGCACATGGCCCAGTAGATGCTGAGCCAGCCGCTGCTCGGCCATATTGGGTGGGCAAAAGAAATGGAGCGCTATCGGCACATAGACCGCGCGGCAGCGATGAATAGAGATATTGGTAAACCCCTTCGGGGTGGGCAGCACCTGATCGAGCACCTTGATGACCCGACGATTCACCCGAGCGTTGAGCGCCTCCATCCTGGGGTCATCCGAGGCGACCCCGTCAAGGTCATGAATATCAGCCGTAGCCCTGAGCTTCTCCACCGCCAGCAAGACATCCTGAGCAGGCACCAGGGTCAGCACGTCATAGGCAGGCTTCGTCGCCTTCTGCTGCCCAGTAAAGTGCAGCAAGTAGGGATGGCCCTGGGGAATCATCTGAGCCATCTCCCCCACATGGGGTTGAAGCTGCCCGAGGCTGACGACTTCTGTATGCCGCCTTCCGGTGACAGCCGCGATCGCGATAATTAAGTCGATCGGGTCATTCGAGGCCAACAGGAGATTGATTTTGCCCATATAGGCATCGAGATCAACCGGTTGGCGATCGTCCTGACGAGCATTGGCATTTTGGGTGGTAGCAGCTCTGAGTTGGGCCTGCACCTCAATCGGGTAGGTGAACCCGTCTAAGGCATAGTGCCTGGCCTCAGAGCCGCTGCTGGGCTCCCCCGGCAGTGGATTGCGCTTCGCCCACCGCCGAGGGTACGAATTTTTGCCATTGAGAGTAATGCGTCCCGCCTCAATCGCGGATTTAATCGCTTTTGTATAGCGCGGGAAATAGACCGAATTGATACTGCTGCGGGGATAGGCCATCTCCAATAGCACTTGTTCCGCTGCACAGAGCCGATCGATTGCCGCCTTCGTGTCGGTACCGAGGGCATTCATCTCCACCAGCTTGGCCACGAGGATAGCGATCAACTCCTCCAACTCCTTCTTGGCGAGCTTAGTGCGATCGCCCTTTTCGATGCGAGCCTCCATTGCCGCGATGATCTCATCGCGGGTGGTGTCGAAGGTTTGTGATAGAGCGGCCATAGCTATGGGCAGTTGAACGGTAATGGCATCATCTACGAGGTTTAATTATAGCAGTCAATAAAACTATATCGGTCAACAGACGTTTTTGCTGAGATAGGAATAGGCTACCGAGCCACCAGCAGTTCATCCCACCGAGTTGTGAACCGGGAAGATCGCCATTCCGCCCTCATCCCCCAGCCCTGCTGGAACCCCTCCGCAGCCCAGCGTCCCGTCCCCAAACCGTCGATTGAGCGCGTCCACCGCCTCCATCAGCCGCCCCACCCGCTCGCGCCCACCCTCATCCACAAACAAGCCGCCCTGGGCGATCGCCCCATCATTTGATCAATACATCGCTAGGCTCAGCCGTGGATATGGTCATTGATGGCTAAAGAATTTTGTCGCTCATCATGATAGGAGTGATGCCGTATCCCTCATGCCAGACTGGCTACCAAAGGGGCTACTGAGCGTACCTGGCAGCCTTACAGGGGGAGTGGGT
>JBARVV010000010.1:0-103103 GCA_049646445.1 Nodosilinea sp.
GCGCTGAGATATTGCTATTAGGGGGGCGATCGCGGTACCGCGATCGCCCCCCTAATAGCAATATCTCAGCGCTAGAGCGCGCCGACCCAAGCGCGCCGACCCAAGTGAGCCGACACACCGTTGGCTCACTCTAGCGCTAGTTTTTTGAGGTGGGGGATTAGCTGGCCAAAGGCAGTGCCACGGTGGCTAACGGCCTCTTTTTGGTCGGGCTGCATTTCGGCGAAGCTTTTGCCTAGGGCGGGCACGTAGAAAACAGGGTCGTAGCCAAAGCCGCCTGTACCCTGAGGCTCTAACAAAATTTCCCCGGCACAGATGCCTTCAGTTTCTAAGACAATTTCTCCTTCAGGATTGGCCAGCGCTAGGGCACAGACAAACTGGGCGCTGCGATCGCGTTGCCCCTCTAGCTCGTTGAGCAGCCGCTCAATGCGAGCCTGATCGCTATCGGCATAGCGGGCCGAGTAGATACCGGGGGCACCATTGAGAGCGTACACCGCCAGGCCAGAGTCGTCTGCGATCGCCCACTGGTTCAGCGCTTTGGCTACCTCCGTCGCCTTTAGGCGAGCATTCTCTAAAAATGTAGCGCCGGTTTCGTCAATATCAATCTCATCAGGCTTGAGCTCAAGCTGCCAACCTAGATCGTCTAGATACACCTGCATCTCTTTGAGCTTGCCGGGGTTTCCGGTGGCGACAATAACTGTGGGCATCCGCAATCTATCCATCTAATCGTAGGCCAAACGTAGGTTACGGGTCGATTGTAGTGCCTTGGCCACAGGGCGCAGCGAGGGGCTTCCCAGGGGGCACAAAATGGCACAGAACCAAATGCAGATCGAGCCTAAACCTGGTAGCGTGGTTGAACAGTGATCGCGATCGCGAAGGTTTCCCTTGACCCCAAAGCGCCCCTCCCAAGGCTCCAACTATTGGACGCTTGCTCCCTACGTTAGGCGCGAGTGGCCCACCATCTTTCAGGCGCTGTTGGGAACCATCATTTTTGTCTCTTACTGGCCAATTTTAGCCTGGCTCTCAGGCAACATTCTGGCCCAGCTGGCGGCGGGCAATGTGCCGGTGGTGATTCGGTTCATCGCTATTACCATGGCCGGGTTTGCGGTGCAAAAGGTCGGTCAGTACATTCAAGATTCGCTGATGGCCAAGGCGGCCCTAGAGGTAGCCTTTAATTTGCGCCGCGATGTCTACACCCACATTCACAGGCTTAGCCTGACCTACTTTGAGCGTAGCCAAACCGGCGATCTCTCCTACCGGCTCACCGAAGATATCGATCGCATTGGTGAGGTGGTGCAAAAGCTGTTCCACGACTTTCTGCCCTCGGTGCTGCAGCTGGTGGTAGTGCTGGGCTACATGGTCTATCTCAACTGGCAGCTCACCCTGACAGCGGTGATTTTGGTGCCCATTTTGGCGGTGCTGGCGGGGTGGTTTGGCGAGCAAATGCTGACGTTTTCGCGGCGCAGTCAAAACCTGGTGTCTGATTTGTCATCGCTGGTCACCGAGGTCTTTAGCGGCATTCGCCTGGTGCGGGCCTTTGCCGCCGAAGAGTACGAGGTTGAGCGCTTTACCGTAGAGGCCGAAAAAAACCGCCAGGCTAAGTATAAGGCCGCCTGGCTGCAGGCGGTGCAGTACCCGGTAGTGGGCTTCACCTATGCCGTGGTGGTGATGCTGATTTTGCTGGTAGGCACCTGGCAAATCTCTGAGGGCAACCTCACTGGGGCTTCCTTTGGCAGCTACGTGGTTGCCGCCCTGATGCTGATTGACCCGGTCAACCACGTCATCATTAACTACGGCGAGTTTAAGCAGGGCGAAGCCTCGGTCGATCGAGTGGTCGAGCTGCTGGTTCTAGAGCCAGCGGTACGCGAGCTGCCCACAGCCACAGACCTGCCACAGGTGACGGGGCGGGTCGAGTACCGCAACGTTACCTTTGGCTACGAGGCCAATGAGCCGGTGCTGCGGAACTTAGATCTGCTGGCCCTGCCCGGCGAACAAATTGCCCTAGTCGGGTCGTCGGGGGCAGGTAAATCGACCTTGGTGAACCTGCTGCCCCGCTTCTATGACCCCCAGTCGGGTCAAATTTTCATTGACGATGTGGATGTTTCCACGGTAACTCTGCGCAGCCTGCGGCGACAGATCGGCATTGTGCCCCAGGAAACAACGCTATTTTCGGGTACGATCGCCCAAAATATTGCCTTTGGCCAAAAAGACTTTGATATTGAAGCGGTCGAAGCGGCGGCCCGGATTGCCAACGCCCACGACTTTATTAGCCAGTTTTCCCAGGGTTACTACACCTGGATGGGCGAGCGCGGCGTCAACCTGTCGGGGGGGCAGCGGCAGCGGGTGGCGATCGCCCGAGCGGTACTCCTCAACCCCCGCATTCTGATTTTAGATGAAGCCACCTCGGCGCTGGATGCCGAGTCTGAGGCGCTGGTGCAGGAGGCGCTGGTGCGGTTGATGAGCGATCGCACCGTCTTTATCATCGCCCACCGCTTGGCCACCGTACGCGACGCCGATCGCATTCTGGTCATCGAAAAGGGCCACATTATTGAAGCCGGCACTCACAACGAGCTGCTGGCCAACCAGAGCCGCTACGCCCAGTTTTACGCCCAGCAGTTTGCGGGCAGCGCCGCCGGTTAGTTCGGTGTTCACCCCCTAGTAGGGCACTGTCACCCGCTTAGGGGAGGTACTACCCTAGGGTAAGTACTTGTTCCTGGTGTGCTATGGTATCGCCCCCGGCCACGGGCCTTGGCCCGACCTCAAAAAAAGCGGTTTATCACGATGGCGTCGGCGATCGCCTGTTCATCTGGCTATTCAGCCGCAAAATGGCCAAGGCCGTGGGCAAAGACACCGCCCGCAGCGGCTACGACGGCTTTGTCGATTTGTCTAGCCAAATCATGCAGGGCCGCAATGCCCAGCAGCAGCAGGCCCTGGTGGCGGTAGTGCTCAAGTCTTTGGTGCCCGCTCAGGTGCTGTGGCTAATTCGCAATCTGTTTTCGCCCACTCGGCTGGTGTGTGAGCTGAACGCCTGGTTTGCCACGCGGTTGTTTGAGTGGCTGGTTGGCCCCTGTGAGGTCAAAACCGTAGAATTTACCGACGCCCAGGGACAGGTGCGACAGCAGCGCAGTGGCGTTCACATTAAAAAGTGCCGCTACCTAGACGAAAGCCGCTGCGTCGGCATGTGCGTGAATATGTGCAAGCTGCCCACCCAGCGCTTTTTCACTGAAGACTTTGGCATTCCCCTCACCATGGTGCCGAACTTCGAAGACTTCAGCTGCGAGATGGTCTTTGGCCAACCCCCACCCCCGCTGGAGACTGAGGTTGCCTACAACCAACCTTGCCTGGTCGATCACTGCTCTCTAGCAACCCGAGATCCTCAGCCCTGCCCCAAGGTTAGGAACTGAGTACCTCATCTATTGTCTGCTCATACTCTTCAAGGGCGGCCAATACTAATTCCAGCTCTTGTTGGTTCGCCTCGCTGGGGTCTAATTGGTATCGGATTTGGGCTTTCTGGTAGCGTACTTCTTGTCGATTTCGTCGAGCTTCTTGTCGATCTCTGCGAGCTTCGCGTCCTGCTCTCTCAGCTTCGCGTCTTGCTCTCTCAGCCTCGCGTTCTGCTCTCTCAGCTTCGCGGTCTCGTGCTTCAGCCTCGCGGTTTCCTTCTCGATTTCGACGGTTCCACTCAACGCCGAAATTAGCCAGTGCAGCCAGGATGGCTGCCACAGTGAGTCGGTTGCTCCAGAGCTGGGGCTGGGCGACGATGCTGAGGAATCTGAAGTCTTTTTCGCCATAGAAGCGCAGAAATGCAATAGCGATTACGAGTACCGTGACCAAGCTGCCGGGCAGCAAACCCAGAAAGTCGATCCACATCTGACGCTTGAATAGCCCCATTGTAAGCGATCGCCTCTGGCCCAACGGACCTGGATATTGTAGTAGAGGGTAGCGAGGGTCAGATGGAGGAGATGGGGAAGCTGGGGGAGACGCGGGAGCGGATTAGATTCGGCTACTTAAACGCAATGGGAGAAATAATCGCTACTGTAATCAGCAGTACAATATCCACTGGTTTGCTGGCGGTTCTACACCCATGATTGAAGTTGAGCACCTGAGTAAGACCTACGGGTCTACCACGGCTATTCAAGACATCACCTTCGGGGCGCAGCCTGGGGAGATTTTGGGCTTCCTGGGGCCGAACGGGGCGGGAAAAACCACCACCATGCGGATTTTGGCCGGATACCTACCCGCGTCTGAAGGCACCGCCCGAGTGGCGGGCTATGACGTTCACACCGATTCAATGGCGGTGCGGCAGCGAATTGGCTACCTGCCGGAGTCGCCGCCGCTCTACCCCGAGATGACGGTGCAGGGCTTTCTCACCTTTGTGGCCAAAATTAAGGGGGTGCCCGCCGACCTGCGCCAGAAGCGAGCCGATATTGCTATGGACCACTGTGGTCTGCTCGACAAGCGCAAGGTGCTGATTCGCAAGCTTTCTAAGGGCTATCGCCAGCGGGTGGGCATTGCCCAGGCGATCATTCACGATCCGCCAGTCATTATTCTTGATGAACCGACAGTAGGGCTGGATCCGCGCCAAATCAACGAGGTGCGGCAGCTGATCAAGGGTCTGGCGGGTAGTCACACGATCATTCTCTCCACCCACATTTTGCCGGAGGTGAGCATGACCTGCGATCGCGTCACCATCATCAACCGGGGCCAAGTCGTGGCCACCGACACCCCCGACAACCTCACCACCCGCCTTTCTGGCGAATCGGCCTACGAGCTAGAGGTCAAAGGCGATGTCGAGACAGCCCAGCGGCTTCTCAACGAGCTAGCCCCAGTCCGCCAGGTGGCTCTGCTGGGGCCAGAGCATCTGCCAGAGCATCATCACCGACTGCGGGTCAGCGGCGAAGCCGATCGCACCCTGGGAGCGCTGATATCCTCAGCCCTGGTCAACGCTGGTCTCGAACTCCACGAGCTGCACCGCCAGCAGGCCACCCTCGAAGATGTCTTTCTCAACCTCACCACCACCGAACCCGCTACGGGGGCAGCTATGCCATCAGATCCTCCCCCGGCTGAAGACCTTCCCGAAGAGCAAGATGCCTAGGCAATTTTGGATTGGGGATTTTAGATTTTGGATTGCAGCCATCGTCGCCTTCCCCATCCCCCCACCTTCCCCATCCCCCCACCTTCCCCATCCCCCCACCCCATCACTCCCCTACTCCCCCACCCCGCCCATGACCATCCTCTTCAAAAACATCCTCGCCATCTACCAGCGGGAGCTGCAAAGCTACTTCGCGTCGCCCCTGCCCTACATCATTGCCGCCGTGTTCTGGCTGCTGGGGGGCTTCTTCTTAGTGGCTATTCTGCTGGGGCCGCAGGGCATTTTGGCTCAGGCGGCGATGGCCGATCAGGCGGTGCAGATGGGGATGCCCACGCCGCCGCCCTTTGATGTGGCCTACGAGTTCAACAAAGCCTACGTGGGGCTGCTGGGGTCGTTGTCGATGTTTGTGCTGCCGATGCTCTCCATGGGGCTTTACGCCGACGAGCGCAAGCAGGGCACGCTGGAACTGTTAGCCACCTCCCCCGTGACCAACTGGGCGGTGGCCCTGGGCAAGCTGCTGGCGGTGGTGAGCTTTTACATTGCCATGGTGCTGCCGCTGATGGTATGCCAGGCGATCGCCCTGGGGGCCGCCGAACCTGCTACGGGGTCGGGAGTATTCTTGCTGTCGCACCTGGGTCTGGTGCTTATGGCCGCCAGCGTGCTGGCGCTGGGCATGTTTATTTCGTCGCTGACCGAGAGCACGGTGCTGGCGGCGATTATGACCTTTGCGCTGATCTTGCTGCTGTGGCTGGTGGATGCGGTGGCCCAGGGTTTGCCGGGGGTAGTGGGTAGCGCGATCGCCCACCTGTCGTTACTCAAGCATTTCACCGACTTTACCGAAGGCATTTTTGATACCGGCGGGCTGGTGCTATTTCTCTCCTTTATTGGCCTGGGGCTCTACCTCACGGCCCAGTCGATCGAAACCCTCAGATTCCAGCGATCCTAGGATCCAAACAGTTCATTCAACATGCAGCAGGTTAGTAGTAGCGGTTATGGCGATGAAATCGTTGGCAGCCTACCAAAAGTATTTGAAATATTTGGCCCTGCCGGGGCTGGCTCTGGTGACGGCGGGGTTGATTGCGGGCATTGTAGCGGGGTGGACCCTGCTGCCTGCGGGTCTGCTGATTGGCGGCATTGGTCTTTTGCTGCTGGGTTTGGTGTTGGGCAACCAGGGCCAGGGGCGGTTTTGGGCGCAGCGCTCGACCGAGGCGGGGGCCAATGCGCTGGTGTCTACCCTGGCGGTGCTGGCCATTTTGGCTCTAGTGAATTTTCTGGCGGTGCGCTACGCCAGCCGGGTAGACCTGACCGAGAATCAGCTGTTTACCCTCGCCCCTCAGTCGCAGGAGGTAGTGCGATCGCTCGAAAACCCAGCCCGCGTTGTCGTCTTTGACCCGCTGCCCAACCCTCAAGATAGGCAGCTGCTAGAAAGCTATCGCCAGGCCGGGCCGCAGTTTAGCTTCGACTACGTCAACCCCTACAACGATCCACGCCTGGCTCAGGACTTTGGGGCTACCCAGACGGGTATGGTGTTTGTAGAAAGCGGCGAAAACCGCCGTTTTTTACAGAATGTTGGCCCCAGCGAGCGCTTGTCGGAGCGATCGCTGACCAATGCGCTCGATCAGGTAGTAAGCGATCGCGCTCTCACCGTCTATTTCACCCAGGGCCACCAGGAGTTTGCCATCGACGGTAGCGACACCGGCTTTTTGCAGGCCGCCACGGCCCTCGAAGAAAAAAGCGCCGTTGTCCAGCCGCTAGATTTATCGCAGACGAGCGAAGTGCCCGACGATGCCAGCTTGGTGGTGGTGGCTGGCCCCGCCGCCGAGTTTTTTGATGCCGAAGTTGAGGCCCTGCAAACCTACCTAGAGAGCGGCGGCAGCGTCATGCTGCTAATCGACCCGCGCACCAGCCCTAATCTGGGCACTCTGCTCGACCCCTGGGGCGTCAGTCTCGATGAACGCATCGTGCTCGACACCTCCGGTAGCGGCCAACTGGTCGGCCTTGGCCCCGCCGCGCCCCTGGTCACCGACTACGGCGATCACCCCATTACCCGCGACTTTGGCGGCGGGCGATCGTTTTTTCCCCTGGTGCGCCCCGTCAACGTAGAAGAGGTGCCGGGAGTGACGGCAACACCCATTCTCCAAAGCAACCCCCAGAGCCGAGCCGAATCTCTCTCTGCCGAGGGCGAGCTTCAGTACGACGAAAATGCTCCCCCCTCTGGCCCCTACACCCTAGGCGTCGCCCTCAGCCGCCCGGTCGACGGCGCTACCCCCACCGAAGGCGAGCCGCCGCCGGAAGCTCGCCTGGTTGTGATTGGCAACGCCACCTTTGCTACCGATGGGCTATTTGAGCAACAGCTCAATGGCGATGTCTTTCTCAACGCGGTCAGCTGGCTGGGGCAGCTGACCGACGCTACCCTCTCCATTCGGCCCCGCGAGGTCACTAACCGCCGCATTTCTCTGACCGTGCAGCAGCAAATTGGCCTCGGGGTATTTGCCCTACTGGTGCTGCCGGTCATTGGCCTGGGCCTAGCGGTGCTGATGTGGCTGCGGAGGCGATAGCTCTTGGTCAAAGCACAAACAAATTGATGGGCCAGGGAAAAAGTCCTGAATTCAGACCAGACTTTTTCAGAAGTTTTTCCCCTCGCGCAGATTGGGTTTGTGTTCCATGCTAGAAGCTGTGTTTCCTGATGTTAAGCAAATGACTTTTAACCCAGGTTGCGGAGTAATCCCAGCAACAGGTTGAAGGTTTCTCTGGTTGCCCGTTATTCATCAGGTGCGTAGCCATGACTGTATCTACTCTCACCCCGCCCAGCGTGCAGTGTCCCGATTGCGGTGTTCACAGCATTGTGGAGTATAAGCCCACGGTGTATCACTGCCTCAAGTGCGACTTTGAAAAAGATCTCAGTGTTCCTCCCGAATCTAACGGTTCTGGCCTGGGCTCAGCGATTATGGGCCTAGCGGGCTTTGGCCTGGGGCTGCTCATCCTGCTGTAGCGGGAGCCAATGGCTTGATAGTGCAAATGCACCACAGTATCATAGGGGGGCTGACCCTTGGGCTCCCCTATGGCCATTGTTTCTTCTCATACTCCCGGCGACTCGGCCAAGCCCAAGGCGGCTAAGTCTAAGGCGGCTAAGTCCAAACCGTCAGCCTCGCCTGCCGACGATGGTGCCGAGCAGCCGCTGCTCTCGTTAGTTAAGGGTGGCGACATCCAGCCAGAAGATGTCGCAGCTGAAGCCTCAGATCCTGAGGCTCCAGGAACTAAAACTCCAGAAGAGAGCCTGCGCCCCCAGCGCCTGCAAGACTACATTGGCCAGGCGGCGTTGAAAGAGGTCTTGGGAATTGCTATTCAGGCGGCTCAGTCGCGCCAGGAGCCGCTCGACCATCTGCTGCTGTACGGGCCGCCAGGGTTGGGAAAAACCACGATGGCGCTCATTTTGGCCCAGGAAATGGGAGTGACCTGCAAAATCACCACCGCCCCAGCCCTGGAGCGCCCCCGCGATATTGCGGGTTTGTTGGTCAGCCTCAAGCCCGGCGATGTGCTATTTATCGACGAAATTCACCGCCTGCCTCGGGTGACCGAAGAAATTTTGTACCCGGCAATGGAAGACTCTCGGCTCGACATCACCATCGGTAAGGGGCAGTCGGCCCGCACCCGCAGCATTCCGCTGTGCGCGTTTACTCTGGTGGGAGCGACCACGCGGGTGGGGGCGCTGAGTTCACCGCTGCGCGATCGCTTTGGCCTGATTCAGCGACTGCGGTTCTACGAAATCGACGAGCTGACCCCTATTGTGCTGCGCACCGCCGACGTGCTAAAAACCCCAATCGACCCCGCCGGGGCCGAAGAAATTGCCCGCCGCGCCCGAGGCACACCCCGCATTGCCAATCGCCTGCTGCGGCGGGTGCGCGACTACGTTGAGGTCAAGGCGGCAGGGGCAATTACGGCGACCCTGGCGGCTGAAGCCCTGGAGCTATTCAACGTTGACCCCTGCGGCCTCGACTGGACCGATCGCCGCCTGCTCTCGGTGATGGTGGAAAACTTTGGCGGTGGCCCCGTCGGCCTCGATACTATGGCCGCCTCTACCGGCGAAGACCCCCAAACCATTGAAGAGGTCTACGAACCCTATCTGCTGCAAATTGGCTACCTGCAGCGCACCCCCAGAGGGCGTTTGGTAACCCCTGCCGCTCGCCGCCACTTGGGCTACGACGAGGCACTACCCAACGACAGTAGCCAGATGACGCTGCTGTAGCAGCTGTAGTCGTTGGCGATCGCAGGATATTCCAGCCCCGGCTCGCCCAATCACCCTCAAGCCGTCTGGCTATTGACAGACACCATCGCCGCCCTCTCTCCCGGCAGATCAATAACGGCCTGCATGAGATTAGTTTGGTTGAGGTTTGCCCCAGACAGGTCGGTGCCCAGCAGGTTGGCCCCCAGCAGGTTGGCCCCAGACAGATCGGCGTTAGCCAGGCAGGCTCCCCAGAGATCAGCGTGCATGAGGTTAGCCCCCGCTAAATTGGCTCCGCTGAGGTCTACCCCGGTGAGCCTGGCCCCGCTCAGGTCGGCCCCCCACAGCGATGCCCCTGGAGTCAGATGGTGAAGTGTTTTGGGCACTTGAAACCCGTGCGGGAACTGGGTGTTGTCGGAGTAGAGCGCTCCGTCTAAATTGGTGGTGGCTAGGTGACAACCCCGCAGGTTGGCCCCAATCAGGTTGGCCTGACCTAGGTCGGCGTGGCCTAGGTCGGCCCCGCGCAGGTCGGCCAGCATCAGAGTGGCCTGCCGCAGATCGACGTAGCGCAGGTCGCTATCACCCATCAGGGCGCTCAGCAAATTCGCCTTTTTCAGCACGGCCCCAAACAGCTGACTGTTGCCCAGCAGCGCTCCGCTCAGGTTGGCCGCCGTCAAGTCAGTGCCGCCCAGGTCGCGGTCCCGCAGGTCTTTAGTCGCTAGGGTAGCCCCTGGTTCTAGGTTCCACATCCCGGCCTGCTCAAGTTTAAACCCATCAGGAAACTGGGTGAGATCATTGTATAGCGCACCTTCTAGGCGAGCGGCATCGAGGTCTGCTCCGGTGAGCACCGCTTCTCGCAGGTCGGCCCAGCGCAGGTCAGCCCCCGATAAATTGGCATCGCTAAACTGAACCTGTTTGAGGTTGGATCGGCGAAAGTTGGCCTGGTTGAGGTTGGCCCGACTAAAGTCAGCGCCCCAAAAATCGACTCTGGACAAGCTCCAGTGGTTGAGGTCGGCCCCGGCCAGATCAATGCCGGTAAAATCTCGCTCCCCCTCCACAAAGGCCGTCCATAGATGTTCTAGCGTTTTGACATTCATGCTTTTGTACTGCTCAACGTTGCACAGATATCGTCAGCGATCGGCTGTCTTTTGCCTATCGGGCTGTTACCCCTAGCGGGCGGCCACCAGGTTGGGCCACGGAGTAGCCTGCTGCGGTGGTTCAGACTCATGCACCCACACCACGTAGCCACTGTTATCTAGCGTGGCGATCGCTTTTTTACCCTGCAGCTGAAGCTGCTGCACTACCCCTCGGGCTTTGTCTACATCGGGGCGGTTGCGGTAGTAGCGGTAGTATTCGCCCTGTATGGCCAGGGCCAGGCAGCGGTGCTGGTTTGCCCCTTGAATGTGATACAAATCGTGGTCTTCTAGGGTTGTAGAGAGGAGCCCGACCTCGGCTGAGGCGGGATCCTGAGGATTGGTTGTGGCGGTAGTTTGCAGCAGACTGGCCCAGTCAAGGGTAGAGGTAAGAGGCTCGGGTTCAGCTGGACTGGCTGCTGCTGTATCGCTCTGAGCTGAGGCGTAGTCCATATCGGTGGGGTCAACCAGCGGGCGATCGCTGGTAGCCTCTAGCACCTCATCGAGTAAGCCCTGGCTCCGCTGCAATCGCCCCTGACGCGATCGCATCACTTCGGCAGTGCCAATCCCAATCGCGACACTCGATAAGATGGCAAAGCCGATGTAGCGAATTGAAAATTCTTTGTGCTGATGGGTAATCAAAGCTGAGTCAACCCAACGGCTGAAAGGCTCAGGCAGGCGATCCGAAACCTGCACCGCATGGTCAGAGGCCATCGGCCAAGTGAGGGCGGCAAACCCAGCACTAGAGGCCAGCAGGGCAGGCAAAACAATCCGACGAAAAGGTGAATTATCCATAACAGGGAACGTACTGATGTGAGCAGGCACCCCCATGGGGGATCTCCTTCAGAATAGGCAATAGACCTACAAGAATCTGCAAATTCCCTACGAGTGCTCTGTGATACTTTGATGAAATCTTGCGCTGGCCTACGTACTTATACGGTTATCTTCAACGCTGCTTAAAAACGGTTTGGTTCTCTTTATAAAAACCCACCAATCGCTATCGCAACTTGATACTGGCAGTCCTGATTGCCCACGGCATCTCTGAGTATTGAAGTGCGACCTCTCTTAACCGGCTCTCCGGCTTAGCTTATGCGGTGGAATATATTAGTCAGCCTGCTAGTGCTGTTAACGGCTATTACGCCGACTGCTTTGCGGGTGGCGCGAGACCAACTGAGCCTTTACCAAGCCCCAGATGCTGCTACCGACGCAGCCACAGAAACGGTTGCGGCACGATCGGCGATCGCACCCTCCGAACCCTCCAGCAAGCGTCGCTGCCAGCGGTGCGACCTAGTGGCAACCGACCTCAGCGGCCAAGACCTCAGTAACCAAAATTTTCGAGAGGCCAATATGGCCGAAGCCAACCTGACTAGCACCCAGCTGATCAATGCCGTGCTGCACCGTGCCAACCTAACCCAGGCGACCCTACATAAAGTCAACCTTCAGGGGGCCGACCTTTCAGAGGCCATCCTGGTGCGGGCCGACCTGAGCCAGGCTCAAATGCTCCATAGCAGCCTGGTCAAAGCCGACCTGACCAGCGCCTCGCTCACCCAGGCCGAACTGCGCGATGCCGCTCTGTGTTCAGCTCAACTGCGCCAGGCCAATCTCTCAGAGGCCAGCCTCTATGGCGCTAATCTGCGCCAGGCCGACCTATCCAACGCCGATCTGCGTGGAGCCGACCTGCGCTACGCCGATCTCTACGAAGCCGACTTGACCAACGCCAACCTCACCGGAGCACGGCTGGAGTTTGCCACGATGCCCGATGGCAGCACCTACAACCAGGGCTATGTTCAGCCCGTTAACCCTTCCCAGGGCTGCGATACTAGCAGCACAGAAAGCCTTGCCGATCAGCCGACACCCTAGCCCTGTACGGGGTTGGCTGTAGCCTAAGCGGTGGCGGCAAAGCGTTCTCGGCCTGGTTCCCAGAGGCGAAATACCCACAAGGCATTGCGGGCAAAAGCCGGTGCTCAGGTTACTGGAAGTTGACAAGGCGGGCAAAGCTGTCGGGGTCAAGGCTAGCCCCGCCGACTAAGGCACCGTCGATCTCGGGTTGAGCCATTAGCTCATCGACATTGCTGGGTTTGACCGAGCCGCCGTACTGAATCGTGACATCAGGATTTTTGAGCAGCTTGCGAATGCCGCCAATCACCTGGTTGGCGTCGGCAGCTTCGCAGGTATCACCGGTGCCGATCGCCCAGATCGGCTCGTAGGCAATAATCAAATTGTTCTGGTCAATATCCACCAGTCCCTGTTCAATCTGGGTCGCAATCACCGACTCAGTTTCGCCAGCATCGCGCTGACTTTTGGTTTCGCCCACGCACAAAATTGGAGTAAAGCCGTACTTCTGGGCGGCTTGCAGGCGCAGGTTCACCGTTTCGTCGGTGTCGGCAAAGTACTGGCGGCGTTCGCTGTGGCCGACAATCACGTAGCGCACCCCCAACTCTCGCAGCATATCCCCCGAGATCTCACCGGTAAAGGCTCCTTCGGGCATCCAGTGGATATTTTGGGCACCTACTTTAATTCTGGCTCCGTGCAAACTCTTAGACAGCGCTCCTAGGGCCGTAAATGGCGCGCACAGCACGATCTCGCGCTCGTCGGGGGTGTCGGTCAGTTGCCCCAAAAAATGACGCAAAAAATCCAGGGTCTCGCCCTGAGTCTTGTACATTTTCCAGTTGCCAGCAATAACAATTTTTCGCACGGTATTTAAGACTAGAGGCTAGGTATACAGACTTGTATCCCTGCATCCTACTAAGTAAAGGCACCCCGGAGCAAATGCAATTCACGGCGATGATTCACAAGCCAGAGCCATAGGGCCTAGTCCTCATAGCCAAGGGTCTCTGCGGCGCGACGTTGCAGAGAGGCGGTAATATCGGCAGAGATATAGGCATCGGTGATGGTCAATGCCGCCGTTGTAGTCAATAGAGCTATGGCCCACAAATAAGATGCGCATGGGCGATCGCCCCAATTCAGGGAGTGTTTCGTTAAAGGAAAAGTCGATTTGGCCAGCCCCTATGGCGATCGCCACTCCACTAAGCAGCACAAAAAACTGGACGATAGCTGTAACCCGTTTCAAACGGTTAGCCATCGTCCAGTTCTCCTGAGCAGCGTAGTTTTACATACCGTGCCGCCTTAGGTTGCGTGGAGGAAATTTTGGCCCACAGTACTCTATGGAAGTTCCCCGCTTAGTCAACCTCTATACTCACACAGTCGTTGCGGCACGGGCCGCAGCAGCTTCGTCAGGGTGGATATTGAGGCGGGTCAGGTTAATGCGACCGCGACCGTCGATTTCACGCACCTTGACGATGACTTCATCGCCAACGTTAACTTCGTCTTCTACCTTGGCCACTCGGTAGTCGGCTAGCTGCGAAATGTGAACCATGCCTTCCTGACCTGGCATAAACTCGACAAAGGCCCCGATAGGAATAACGCGAGTTACCTTGCCAGCAAACACGTCGCCTGCGGCGGGCTTAAAGACAATCGCCTCGATCAGGGCTTTGGCCTGCAAAGCCTTTTCGCCTTCGATGGAGGATACGGTAACGGTGCCGTCGTCGTTGATATCGACTTTGGCCCCCGTTTGCTCGGTAATCCCTTTGATCTTCTTGCCGCCGGGGCCAATCACCATACCGATCATCTCGGGGTCAATCTTAAAGCTGATCAGGCGGGGGGCGTAGGGCGATAGCTCTGTTCTGGGAGTATCGATGGTGGCCAGCATTTTCTCCAGAATATGCAGCCGGGCGGGCTTGGCCTGGTTGATAGCGTCGCCAATCACCTTCATGGGCAGGCCGGTGATTTTCATATCCATTTGCAAGGCGGTGATGCCGGTGTCGGTACCGGCAACTTTGAAGTCCATATCGCCCAAGAAGTCTTCAATACCCTGGATATCGGTGAGAATGCGAACTTCTTCCCCTTGTTTAATCAGACCCATAGCGGCACCGCTGACCGGCTTGGTAATCGGCACCCCGGCATCCATCAGCGACAGGGTGGAGCCGCACACCGACCCCATGGAGGTAGATCCGTTGGAGGACAATACCTCCGACACCACACGAATGACGTAGGGGAACTCTTCTGTGGGCGGCAGCACCGGCACCAGCGCCCGCTCGGCTAAGGCTCCGTGACCAATTTCTCGGCGACCAGGCGATCGCATGGGCCGCGTTTCGCCCACCGAGTAGGGGGGGAAGTTGTAGTGGTGCAGGTAGCGCTTTTCTTCATCGGGGTGGAGGTCATCCATCATTTGGGCATCGCCAGGGGTGCCCAGGGTCGTCACCGACATCACCTGGGTCAGCCCGCGTCGAAACAGCCCGGTGCCGTGGACTCGCTTAGGCAACAGCCCCACCTGACAAGAAATCGGGCGCACCTCGTCGAGCTGACGGCCATCGACCCGCACCTTCTCGTCGAGGATCTGCTGCCGCATCAGCTTTTTGGTAACTGATTTGTACGTGTTGCCCAGGGCTTTGCCGTTCTCGGTCACCGCTACCTTGGCTGGGCTATCGTCTTCGAGGCCGTCAATGGCGGCGGCTAGCTCTGCTTTGATGGCATCTAGCTTTTCGTCGCGCTCGGGCTTGGTGAGGCTAAACTGCTTCAGCACCTCCTTAATGTCGGCGGCGGTTTTTTCTTCGATGAAGGTGGCCAAAGTCGGATCGGTCTCAGGTTCTGGCTCGGTAGCAATCTCGATACCCAGCTCTTTAATCAGCTCTAGCTGAGCTTTGATCAGGTCTTGCACCACCTCATAGCCAAAGTCGATCGCTTCAATGACATCGGCCTCGGGCAGCTGGTTAGCGCCGGCCTCAACCATAATCACGCCCTCGGGAGAACCCGCGACGATCAGATCTAAATCGCCGGTTTCGACTTCTTTGTAGGTGGGGTTGATGATAAAGTCGTCGCCCACTAGACCTACACGCACCGCCGCCATGGGGCCATAGAAAGGAATTTTGGCCAGCAGAACCGCGATCGAAGCGCCGGTCGCCGCCAGTACATCGGGGGGCACATGCTCATCCATCGCCAGGGTGGTGGCGACAATTTGAATGTCATCACGAATCCACTGCGGGAAGAGGGGGCGCATGGGCCGATCAATGAGTCGAGACGTAAGGGTAGCGCGCTCTGGGGGGCGACCCTCCCGACGTAAAAATCCGCCGGGAATTCGTCCGGCGGCGTAGAGACGTTCTTCGTAATCAACCAGCAGGGGCAAAAAATCGATGCCCTGACGTCCTGCCGAGCGGGTTGCAGTTACCAAAACTGCTGTTTCTCCCGACTGCACTAGCACTGCGCCCCCGGCTTGGGGAGCCAACAGCCCACCCCTTAGGTGAATATCGCGACCACCAAAGGATATTGTTTTCTCAAATTCTTGCATGTACGACTACGTCCTTTCTCTCTTACCATTCTTCTGGCTTCTTTACGCCTGATCCTAGCACCGATGGCGGCAATGGCTGATGGCAAGGGTGGCCAGAGCCAAAATTAGGCAAAAGACTTAAGATTTCGGGGTTGAAACAATTTGCTGCTGCGTTACTTTGGATGAAATTTCTGGATGCAAACGACTCGCCTTAGGAGACTACGGTTATCGCTGTATTGGTGACTGGGGTAGCAGGGTTTATTGGCTCGTTTGTAGCCCGGCGGCTATTAGATAGCGGACAGCAGGTCTATGGCATTGACAATCTCAATGACTATTACGACGTAGGTCTAAAGCGCGATCGCCTGGCTCAGCTCATACCCAGCGACGACTTTACCTTTGAGCAGCTCGATCTGTTCGATCGCGAGGGTATGCTGGCCCTGTTTCGCAGCCATCGATTTCAGTACGTCGTGCACCTAGCGGCCCAGGCGGGGGTGCGCTACTCCTTGGAAAACCCCTTTGCCTACGCTGACAGCAATCTTTCTGGGTTTTTAAATGTACTAGAAGGCTGCCGCATGATGGGGGTTGACCATCTAGTCTTCGCGTCCTCAAGCTCGGTGTACGGAGCCAACCGCAAGGTGCCGTTCTCGGTAGATGACCGGGTCGATTACCCGGTATCGCTCTACGCTGCCACTAAAAAAGCCAACGAGCTGATGGCCCATGCCTACAGCAACCTGTACCAAATCCCCACTACGGGGCTGCGTTTTTTTACGGTATACGGCCCTTGGGGCCGGCCCGACATGGCTTACTTTACGTTTGTCGAGTCAATTTTGCGCGATCGCCCCATTCAGGTATTCAATCAGGGCCAAATGAAGCGCGACTTTACCTACGTGGATGATGTTGTAGAAGGGGTGGTGCGAGTGATGGAGCATATCCCCACTGCGGGTACCCAAACCAGTAGCGACAGTCAGGCTCCCTACAAAATTTACAACATCGGCAACCACCAGCCAGTGGAGCTGCTGCGCTTCATTCAAGTGATTGAAGCAGCCCTGGGCAAAACGGCGCAAACAATTATGTGCCCAATGCAGCCAGGAGATGTACCGGCTACCTACGCCGATGTGAGTGATCTGATGGCTGACGTGGGCTTTGCGCCCAGCACCCCGCTTGAGGTAGGTATCGAGCGGTTTGTAGCCTGGTACAGGCAATACTATGGCATTTAGGCTAATAAGCCAGAGTCTCTAGGGTCTCACGCAGGTAGCGGCGCACCAGCTGGTCGAGCGAGGCGGTTTCAGCCTCAGCACTGTGAAGTTCGCCCTTCCAGCTTTTGAAGCCGGAGCTGCTGGCGATCGCGCACTTGAGGCTATACCAAATTTGAGCGTGGTCAGAAAGCTGTGTGGAGCTTGCAGAACGAGTTACGGCCATAGCTGCCTCTAAAAAATCTAGATAACGTTAAACCTTGAGGTCACATCAACGTTCGGGGCGGTTCAATCAACCGGCGAGCCAGCAAAACCCCGATTGATTAGACAACCACTCATACAAGATAGCGCAACCGTTCCACCGCTATTGTGATAAAAACCACAGTCTCAAGAATTGATGAATATCTATGGATGCCGCGATATTCCCTTGCTGAACTCAGGGGTAACGTCGGCGGTCATGGGCCAAGGCTCTGAGTGGTTCATCAATCCGGGAGAAGATGCCTCTTCTATATCGTCAACCTCAGGATGGCGCGGAACTGAGCCTTCACTGATTGAGTCATCTATCTCCGCGTGATCATCTGTTTCTGCGTTATCTGTCTCTTCTCCAGCGTCTTCTCCCAGACTTTCTGCCACGGCTACGTCGTGATGACTAGCTGCTGGGGGATCGTAAAACAGATGATCATCTAGCAGATAATCCTGCTCAGAAGTCAGCCCTTCAAAAGGGCTAACCGTGAGTTCGGGGTCGCTGCCAGACGCTGGGGGCGTCTTGGTGGGCACGGGAGTGATTGCTAGATGCGCATTCTCAGCGGCGTGAACCTCCGGAGGAAGGTCTATGGCCAAGGCTTCTACAGTTGTTGAGGTTTGGTGATTCGAGCCTAGAAGCTCTAGGTCTTGGCGCTCTGGGTCTTGATGCTTTAGCCGTACATCTTCGTTGGCAGTCTCGACATCTTGCTCGGCTTGGGGAGTTAAATCCTGATGAGCCAGGCTGGGCAGGAGCCTATCCACCGGCAGGCCCAGCCAGCTAAAATCGGCAGCTATGGCCTCGGTGGGGTAGGGCAGAACCGCCGCCATACGAGGGGTAGGGGTCGCTAGTACCTGGAGCACAGCTACGGGCACCTGTAGGAACAGATTGGCTAAAAAGAAGCCGATAATTGCGATCGCAACGCCGCCTAGCCTGCCCCAATCCTCAAAAGGAGTGATGTCGCGGGCTAAAAATGCCAGGGGGTAGAGCTTCACCAATACCCATACCAGGAGTACAGATACTGGTAGCGCCCCTAACCGCACCCGCCAGCGGCGAAACTGGCTCAGTATGCGGCGCTGGTCGGCGCTGAGGACAGCGGGGCGCAGGGATATACCCGGCAGGCTAAAGATGTAGAAGGGGCGGCGCAGCTGCATTACCAGCACCGGCAGCATCCCCAACCCCACAATTAGCCCCAGTTCTAGTCCTGGCAGGGTGGGGTTCCCTACCGCCAGACCCATCAGGCACAGGTCGATCCAAAGGGGCACAGTAGCCAGACCGGCCAGATGTACCCACAGGTATGGATCGTAGCGCCAGGATGCCATTGTCTACTCCGTTGTTGTGTATGTGGGCTTTCACAGGCATTGCTGGGCGGCTACGCCCAGCAAGTTGCCTAGGCCATCGCCAGGGTGCGACGCTTCGTGACCAGACGGTAGGCGTCAATAATGTCGCTCTCCTTCCAGTCGCTGAAGTTGTCGATGCCGATGCCGCACTCGAATCCAGCCGCCACGTCTTTGACGTCTTCTTTCATGCGCTTGAGAGAGTCGAGTTTGCCGGTGTAGACCACCTCGCCGCCTCGCACCACCCGCAGGTTGCAGTTGCGAGTCACCTTGCCCGAGAGCACATAGCAGCCTGCTACAGCTCCCTTGCGCACTGGGAACACGGCCCGCACTTCCACCTGGCCCAGGGGTTCTTCGACCATTTCGGGCTCTAGCAGACCCTCCATAGCACCCTGGATGTCGTCGAGCAGGTTGTAGATCACCTCGTAGTCACGCACATCGACACCCTGGCGATCGGCAGACTGCCGTGCCCCAGGGGCCAGCGTGGTGTTGAACCCGATGATGACCGCGCCACTGGCAGCGGCCAGATCGACGTCGGTTTCGCTGATTTCGCCAGGGGCAGCCAGCAGCACCCGAATTTGCACTTCGTTTTGGGGCAGCTGCTGAAGCGCCGCCAAAATGGCTTCGATAGAGCCCTGCACATCGGCCTTGAGCAGCAGGTTGAGGTCTTTGAGATCGCCCTCCTGCACCTGGGCAGAGATGGTGTTGAGGGTAACGCGACGAGAGGCCATCGACTGCTGGAGGCGAGACT
Organism: Nodosilinea sp.; assembly: GCA_049646445.1. Taxonomy (GTDB): domain Bacteria; phylum Cyanobacteriota; class Cyanobacteriia; order Phormidesmidales; family Phormidesmidaceae; genus Nodosilinea. The sequence continues at coordinate 19,290 of JBARVV010000010.1, forward strand.
GCCGTTGCTCAAGCATGCGCTTGTCGGCTACCGCCCGAGCGGTTTTCTCATCGCTATAGACCTCAAATTCATCCCCAGCGGCGGGCACGTCATTAAGGCCCAGCACCTCTACGGCAAAGGATGGGCCAGCCACCTGAACCCGCTGCAGGCGATCGTCGAGCATAGCCTTGACCTTGCCCAAGATTGGGCCAGCGACTAGAGAGTCGCCCACCCGCAGGGTGCCGTTTTGAATTAGCAGCGTTGCCACCGGACCGCGAGCCTTGTCGAGGTTGGCCTCAATGACGGTACCGCGAGCGAAGCGATCGGGGTTGGCCTGGAGATCTTCGACCTCAGCCACCAGCACGATCATTTCCAGCAGACTGTCGAGGTTGTCGCCAGCCAAGGCGCTAACCGGCACCATGATGGTGTCGCCACCCCACTCCTCAGGCACTAGCCCGTGCTCCATCAGCTCTTGCTTAACGCGATCGGGGTTGGCGGTCTCTTTATCGACTTTGTTGATGGCCACAATCAGCGGCACCTCAGCCGCCTTAGCGTGACTAATCGCCTCGATGGTTTGGGGCCGGACGCCGTCGTCTGCCGCTACCACCAGAATGGCAATGTCGGTAACCCGCGTACCCCTTGCCCGCATAGCGGTGAAGGCTTCGTGACCAGGGGTATCTAGGAAGACGATTTGATGGGATGTGCCCGCATGATCGATATCGACGTGGTAAGCACCGATGTGCTGGGTGATGCCACCGGCCTCGCCCTGGGCCACTTTGGTCTTGCGTATGGAGTCGAGCAGAGTGGTTTTGCCGTGATCCACGTGACCCATGATGGTGACCACAGGTGGCCGCCGCTGGAGGCTTTCGAGGTCGGCCTCGTCGATCATATCGGTGACCTTCTTGGCCTCCGATTCAACCTGACTGGTTTCGACCATGACCTCAAACTCTTCAGCCACCATTTTGGCGGTTTCGATGTCGAGGGTTTGGTTGATGTTGGCCGCAATGCCCTTGAAGAACAGCGATCTAATTAACTCGGTTTCCGGCACCAAGATCTGCTCAGACAGCTCGTGTACTGTCAGCCCCTCGGAGAGGATGATAAATTCGGGCCGCTCTTGGGTAGGCTGAGCCTCACCACGACGACCGCGGCGAGAACGACCGCCACTGCTGCTGCTGTCACGATGCTGAGGCTTATGGCTCTTCATCGTCGGTGACGACGGCTTGGATCCACCTGCACCCTTGGGTTTGGGCGGACGAGCCAGCGAAACGCTCAAATTTTGAGCATCAGTGACTTGACCATCGTCATCCCCTAGCTCGTCAACCAGTACGTCGAGGTCTTCTTCGTCCTCGCCCAGCACGCCCTGTCCACGGCGCTTGGTCTTGCCGACCTTGCTGGCTTTTTCCCGCATTTTCTGGTCGTCATCCTCGTCCTCGCGTTCTTCGCGCTTGTGGCGAGGCGGCGAGGGACGGCGAGGCTGCGATTCATCGAGACCGCCTACCCCAAGTACAGAAATGGAATCGTTGCCAGCGGCAGGCTCAGTACGGGCCGTTTCGGCTCTGGCCGTTTCGGCATCGGCGTTGGGTCGCCGCAGCTTGGGCTTGGGCTTTAGCCGAGGGACATCTTCGTCGGCGTCAATTTCGCGAATGGGAATGGTGGGACGCGCTGCACCCTCAGTCGGGCGATCAGGGCTGCTGCTGCGATCGCGGCGAATGACCGGCCGAGGCGGACGAGCCGCCTCAGGGGCATCTGCCGGGCGCTCGTCGACCTCAGGCCGCGATCGCGATACCGGGCTGACCAACTCTGGCTTAGGTTTTACAGGCGGCGCTGTCGGGCGCTCGGCGGTTTCGCTGCTGGCCTCAGCCGGGGCGGCTGGGGCTGGGCGACTGGGCGCGGTCGGCGGCTTGGGCTGGTCATCAGTCTGGCTGCTGCGGGAAGTAACCCCAGGCCGACTCGGTGGCTTGGAGAGGTTATCGCCGCTGGGTCGCTCAGGCTTCTCCTGGGTCGCAGGGGCCGGAGCACTGGGCGCAACCGGGGCGACGGCATCAGTATCAGACCTGGGAGTGACCCGGTGCCGACGAATTTCTAAAATTTGCTGCTTACGCTCAGGCCGAGCACCATTTTTAACTGGTGCTGCCGGGCGCGGTCGATCGGGCCGATTAGGCCCACCGCTTGTGCGAGCCTGGCGCGCCGCCGAACGAATCTGATCGGCGTCTGACTCAGCGATAGTGCTGCTGTGACTCTTCACGGCAATATCGAGGCGACTTGCGATCGCCAAGATGTCTTTATTATCCAAACTCAATTCCTTCGACAACTCGTAAATTCTCACTTTGCCGTTCATCCACAACTCCCTACGCTAGTCAAGCTTGTTACATAATCCAACCTGCTTCGTCCAACAAAACGACATCAAACCATTCTGACGGATATGTTAGCCCTAACTAAGGCATTGTAAACCAAGGCTAGGTGGACATGGGACCCTAAGCAAGTTTGCTGACGCCAAAAGGGGTCAGTCCAGATACCCATACTATGAGTGTAATCAGTTACTTCCCCAATGAACAGAATCTCAGGGGGATCGTCCCTAGGAACGATTCATTTGCAATTTTTTTGGGTTAGGGCTCCTGTTACATCATAGGTTTTACTGAGAGCTATTGGGTCAATCGCCGGTCTTGAACCATGGCCGGACTTTCTGATGCTGCTCTTTTGCCGGCGCTCCTAAGCGCTGCCAAAGGATTTGGTAAATTTCCTCTGGTACATTGGCTTTGAGGGTGCGCCCTAGCCGCCCTTTCTTTTGAGCCTGGCGCAAACAGTCGGCCTGGGGGCAGAGGTAGGCTGAACGCCCCATGCCGTCGTCTAGGCGCACCGTGCGGTCCGGATAAACCCGCACCAGCCGCCAAAATTCGGCCTTGGGGCCGACCCGCCGACAGCTGGCGCAGCGTCGATAGTTGGGTTGCATCGTTGGCCTACTCCCGATCGCTACTCTTCCTCGGCTGTCGCTTCCGAGGATGCTTCTGAAGCGGCAGCTGGGATTTCTTCATCCATCGCTTCAGATCCGGCGGCGGCCTCAGATTCATCTAGATCTTCATCTAAATCGGCATCTGTGGCCAATGATTCTACGGGTTCTGGGGCAGCGGCGTCAGGTTCGGCGGTGAGGGCTGCCTCTGGGTCTATATCGCCATCGGGTGCCTCGTCGACCTCTAAGCCTGCCGCACGGGCCTCTGCCGCCGCCCATTCGGCTGCTGCCGCCGCTTTCCAGGCGGCAGCCTCAGCTTCTTCAGCAGCCAGTTCAGCCGCTTCGGCCGCCGCCGCTTCTCTGGCGGCAATCAGATTGACAATCTTGCGATCTTCTTCTTCGTAGTCGTATTTGCCAGAGTCTTTGATATCAATTTTCCAGCCGGTCAGGCGGGCGGCCAGGCGAACGTTTTGCCCCTCTTTGCCAATCGCCAGACTGAGCTGATCTTCGGGCACCAGCACGTGGGCCTGCCGGTCGTCGGGGTTAACCAGACGAACCTCGTCGACGCGGGCGGGGCTAAGGGCGTTAGAGATATAGGTAGCCGGGTCGGGCGACCAGCGAATGACGTCAATTTTTTCGCCGCGCAGCTCGTTGACCACCACCTGAATGCGCGATCCCCGAGATCCAATACAAGCTCCTACTGGATCCACATCACGCTCTAGGGTGTCTACAGCGATTTTGGTGCGGGGGCCAACTGAGCGAGAGGGTGGATTAGCCTCGCGGGCCACGGCCACAATGCGGACAATCTCGTCTTCAATTTCGGGCACTTCGTTGGTGAATAGCTCGACCACTAGCGCTGCATCGGCCCGCGACACCACCAGCTGCGGTCCTCGGTGAGAGCCTTCGGAAACCTTCTTGAGCGCTACGCGGAAGGTAGCGTTGGCGCGGTAGTTGTCGTTGGGCAGCTGGTCGCGCTTGAGTAGCTCAGCCTCAACCTCAGGCTGGCCCACACCGCTGACGACCGCCATAATCACCGACTGGCGCTCAAACCGCAGCACTCGCGCCGATAGAATGCTACCTTCCAAATCTTGAAACTCTTCTTGAACAAGCTTGCGCTGCTGGTCGCGCAGCTTTTGGGCCAGCACCTGCTTGGTTTGAATGGCGGCCATACGGCCAAAGTCACGCTGGTCGGGGGTGACGTCGAGTACTACAGTGTCGCCCCCCTGGGCTTCAGGAGCTACTTCGCGCACCTCAGACAGGGCAATTTCGTGGTCTTGGCTGGTGACTTCATCAACGATGGTTTTGGTAGCCAGTACTCGAAACCCTTGGTCGTCGTAGTCATCGACGTCTAGCTCAATGTCGAAGTTGTCGAAGTATTCTTCGTCGAAGTGGGTGTCGATTTCGCGGGTGCGGCGGTAGCGCTCGTATCCTTTGAGCAGAGCCTCTCGCAGGGCATTCTCTACCGCGTGCTTGGGCAGATTGCGCTCGCGGCTAATGACATCGATCATCTCCTGCAAATTTGGCAGACTTACTAGCGACATAACCTACTCACCTTTGGGCAATAAATCTAAGCAATAAAACTGGGTCAATCTCAGACACTGAATGCGGCGGGCGGCGCAGGTAGAGCCTCTAATCGGGGCTTTGGTCACTCAACTCGACCCGAGTCACCAGGTGGCGGGGTAGGGTTACGGATTTTCCTTTTTGGCTGAGCACGACAGCGTCATCATCGCGGCGAACTAGCTGGCCGACCCACAGCTGTTTACCCTTGTGCGCCTCACCCAGGGCGACTTCAACCATAAACCCTTTAAACACTACAAAATCGCGATCGGTTTCGAGGGCAGCAGAAACCCCTGGGCTTGACACCTCCAGCACGTAGGTATCAGGGATGATGTCAGTGGTGTCGAGCACCGCTTCGAGGGCCTGGCTCATCTTTGCGCAGTCGTCGAGGCCGGTGTCTTCGTTTTCTAAACTGCGCACGTTGATGCGCAGCACCGGGGGAGACTGGTTGGTGTGAAAAACTGCCTCAACGACTTCTAGCCCTAGCTCTTTGGCAACGGGGGCCGCCAGCTCCAGCACCTGGGGAATAAGGGGATGTACCATCTGATGAGTGAAAGAATGCCAATAAAAAAGTGGGCCTCGACCCACCTCCCAAAACATTACTGCTAAAGGATCTCAAACCCGCAAGGGCCTGAGCTTTCTCATTTTAGCGGATTATGGCGGTAATGAATTAGGTCAGCCGTATTCTGCCCTGAATTATTCGGGTTCTTTGGGCAGGCACTGCTCACCGCTGCGGGTAAATGCTAGGGGATAGTCTGGGCGAAGCGGATAGTCCTCTGGCCCGGATCTAAAACCGTAGCCCCGGACAATTTGGTAGGTTTGCAGCAGTCGGCCAAAGCGGCGAACTTCGAGGGTCTCTAGCGGGTCAACGCGATCGAACATGGCCAGGTGAGTGGGGCAGATCGGGTGCCAGGTTTCGCCCAGCAGTACAGCATCGCGACCGACTAAAGCGGCGGCATCGTACCAAAAGTCGAACTGGTCAAGTCGGCCTGAGATAGCTATTACGTTGGGATTGTCTAGGGCGTAAGCCAGGGCCGAGGCCGAGCGGTAGTCAGTGGTGAGCAGGATGGGATCATCCAGAGCGGCGGCCTGGGTGGTGACCTCCTGGGCTACTTGAGGCCAGCCGAAGAGAGCCGCTCCGTCGGGATCAACTGCGCCAAAAAATGCGCTGAAGGGCATTACGGTGTAGTAGGCAACCAAAGCCGCCGCCGCAAATAGTCCTAAACCCTGAGCGATCGCCAGCTGCCCAGCCCGCACAGGCTTGGCTCCTTCGGGGCGATAAAATCGATCGCTCAGCAGCGGCAGCAGCAGCGGGTAAGCCAAGATATTCCAGTAAAACAGGGCGACCGAAACAGTCGAGAGGGCTGTAAAGGCGGCGGTGGAGAGGCCAAAGATCCACAGCGCCAGGGCTGGGTAGCAGGAGGTGCGAGTAATGGCGGTTTGGCCGCGTTTGCCCAACAGTTGCGCGATGCTCCACGACTGAATAGGGCCGAGAATAAGGCCGCACAGGGCCAGAAACACCACGGGCTGGAACAAATTGAGGCTGAGTCCTCCGCCAGCGGCGCGATCGCGGTAAAAGCGAAACGAAAAAAAGTCGTGCTGCACATTCCAGATCAAAATCGGCGAGAGCACCAGCAACAGCAGCCCCAGGGCCAGATAGAGGCGGCGATCGCGCAGCAGCTGCCATCGTTTTTTGTCAGTCACAATCAGGATTAAAAAGCCCAGCCCCACAAAAACGGCGTTGTACTTGCACAATCCGGCCAGGCCCAGAAACAGAGCGGCCCCGTAGAGGTTTTTACCGCTCCCGCCAGCACCAGGATTGTCGAGTGCCTCATCCACATAGCGCACGAACAAAAAGCTGCTGATTACCGCAAAGGTGACCAGCCAGTGGTCGTGCCAGGCCAGACCCAGATACCAAAAAAACAGCGGCGATGAGAGGCCCAGCAAAACGACCAGCCAAACGCGATCCCTGGCCTGATCGCCGTAGAGATAGCGGCAGATATGGTAAAACGTAAACCCTAAAACGCCGCTGCTGACGGCGTTGGGTAGCCGTAGCACCAGAGCAGATCGACCCAGAACCGCAAATATCCCCTGCACCCAGGCGTGAAAGGGCGGATGGTCGTAGTAGGAAAAGCCCAGGCGCTGCCCCCAGAGCCAGTAGTAGGCCTCATCGGGGTTGGGAAAAGCCGTCAGCCAAAAGCCAATGCGCAGGGCCAAAAACCCCAGCAAAAACCAGCGCCCCCAGTGCCAAACCGGAGACTGAAACAGAACCCAGCGTTTACTCATCGGGTGATTCTAAGGCGCTGGTGTCGATATCGTCTAATTCCGGAATATCGCCAATGTCAAGCGTGCTGGGGGCTTCAATCGAGTCTTCTACTACGGCGTCGAAGGGCAGAATGACCGTGGGCAAGCCCGCCCCCTGCAACCCTTGCAGAATATGGCCTGGCGTTTCAGGAAACACCACAAATAGCGGATGGCTTTTATCGGTGCCGTCGCTGAGCAGGTGCTGATATTTTTGCGGCAGCAGCCACTCGTAGCCGCGATCGATCAAAATTTGCGTGTGCCGCCAGCGCATCAGCAAGTCCGAAAAATCTTCGAGGGGGCGGTGAATGTAGATAAATATTTCGACCCCCGTTTTAATTTTCCACTCGGGGTCGCACATCAGCAAGGCAACATCGCAGGGTAGCGTTACCACCGCGCCAGGGGGCATTCCCGCACCGTGGGGGTTCAAATGCACCGCATCGCGCACCCGCACGTTGGGCAGGGGCAGCGTAATCAAACTTTCTTCGGGCCGTCGCATACTGGGTACGGCTTCCAGGTAGGGGCGATGGCGCTTGAGCAGTTCCAAGGCTCCCTCGTGGTCTGTGCAGACCGAGAGCAGCGTTTCGTACTGGTTAGGATGAGTCGCCATGCTGTCTACCGATAGTACGGGTCAACGTAGTGTTCCCTGCATTTTATCGAACCTGGCGAGGGTTACCCTGGCTCTAGGCTAGCGGAACTAAGGTCACAAATATTTGTGAGAGAACCCCCGAGTTCCTACAATGGGAAAACTAACCACTGGTTCTAAAACCCTGGAGGAATTCATGAGTCGTCCGGTCATCCTCGGTATTGTGGGCGATAGCGCCGCAGGCAAAACAACCCTGACCCGGGGTATTGCCCAAATTCTAGGCGAAGACCAGGTCACTACTCTCTGCACGGACGACTACCACCGCTACGATCGCAAACAGCGCAAAGAAATGGGCATTTCGGCCCTGCACCCCGACTGCAACTACATCGATATTATTCAACAACATCTGGGCCTGCTGCGAACCGGTCAGCCTATCCTCAAGCCCATCTATAACCATACCAGCGGCGAGTTTGACCCCCCCGAATATATCGAGCCCAAGCGCTTTGTCATTGTTGAAGGGCTACTGGGTTACTCGACTCGGGCCTGCCGCGATGCCTACGATGTAAAAGTTTACTTGGCTCCACCCGAAGACCTGCGCACCACCTGGAAAGTCAAGCGAGATACCCGCAAGCGTGGCTACGCCCCTGAAGAAGTTATCGCTCAAATTAAAGCGCGGGAAGAAGACTCTGAAGCCTTTATTCGCCCCCAGCGCCAGTGGGCCGACGTGGTGGTGAGCTTTTATCCTCCCGTTGACGAAAAAAGTGAAGATGAGCTGCTGCTCAACGTGCGGTTGGTCATGCGCCCTACCATTCCTCACCCCGACTTTACCCACCTGCTCGAAGACAAAAACGGCGGTTTCCTCAGCGATGCGGTGCGCATGGGCCTCGATCGCGACATGGGCAAGCCCGTAGACGTGCTCGAAATTGATGGTCACGCCACCGAAAAGCCCGTCCAAGAGCTAGAGCGTACGCTGTGTGGTGAAATCCCTTACCTGGGCCAGTTTTGCAGCATTGAGGGTAACACCGACATTGGCAAGGTAGTGGGCACCACGGGCGAAACCCTGCAAAGCTACCCCCTGGCGCTGACCCAGCTGCTGATTACCTACCACATGCTAAAGGCAGCCAACATCTACGCCTAGTACTCAGCAGCGTAAGTTGGGTGACTATTGCCAATCGCCGGGGAGCCAGGGAGCCAGGGAGCCAGGGAGCCAGAGGGTTGAAATAGCTGGTTTATTTTGGCCATACGGTACTAGGCGGGCAATCCGCTGCTCGGCTGGGCGAACAGCGGATTGCGTTTGATTCGAACTTAATTCTGCCAACCCGAGGGAGCCTGACCTGATCAGGCTCCCTCGGGTTTTTGGGCTAAAAAGCACCTACTGCTGAGACACTGGCTCACCCTGCGACAGTTCGCTCAGCATCATTTGAATGAAGCCAGAGGCGACCTCAGCCGACTGATCATGGGTAGCAAAGACGATAGCCAGGCTGTTAGCCTCGCCAGCCCCGTAGCACAGGACGCGAAAGCTGCCGTCTTCAAAGTAGCCGGTACGGTCAATGCCGCCCTGGTCAGACTCTACTCCCAGGGTGTCGATTAGCTGGTCGGCCCGCGTGAGGCAGCCTTCTACATCAGTATCTAAAAGCTGGTCGCCGCTGGCAATTTCGGGCCGAGCGATCGCTGGCAGCGTGAGAGAAACTAGGCCCAGGCTGGTCAGGGCGATCGCGTATAGATGCCGTTTCATAGGAATTACACTTAACGTCACAACAGATGCCGTCTCCCCTTTGGGGTCTGCCGCCACCGGCTGAGTCAGCGGTAGGCTTTTGCGTCACGGCCTGTTTACTTACTACAAATCGCTTCCCCGGTTTCCGGATGCCTTTCCTATCCCCATACGCAATAAAAAGCGCCGGGGGCTTGCCGCCGGCGCTTAGGGGTGTTGAGGAGTGAACGATTAATAATTAATATACGCGTAGAGTATGTCACTGAGGTAGCCTGGGTATGTCAACCCTGTGACATTTTTCCCAACCATTTTCTCTGTGACCCAGCCCGACGCCCTACGCACTCTACTCAACGCGGTTTCCCAAGGGCAGCTTAGCCCCGCTGCCGCCTTTGACCAGCTCAAATATCTCGACTTCGAACCCATCGACGACTTTGCCAAGGTCGATCACCACCGCAGCCTGCGTACCGGCTTCCCGGAAGTAATCTGGGGACCAGGCAAAACCGTTCACCAGATTGTGCAGATTATGCGCAGCTTGCACCAGCGCAACCCAGTTGTGATGGCCACCCGAATTGAGCCTGAGGTCTACGCCCAGGTGCAACAGCAGATTCCAGGGGCGCTGTACTACGACATAGCCCGCATCTGCGCCCTAGTGCCGTTGAACCGGGCGGCACAGCACCCTGGCACCATTGGGGTGCTCACAGCAGGCACCGCCGACCTACCCGTGGCCGAAGAAGCGGCCATTACCGCTGAGCTGTGCGGGTTTACCGTCAAGCGCCTGTGGGATGTGGGCGTCGCCGGGCTACATCGGCTGCTGCACCACCGCCAGCTCATTCGCGATATGGATGTGCTGATTGTAGTGGCTGGCATGGAGGGAGCGCTGCCCAGTGTCGTCGCGGGCTTAGCCGACTGCCCAATTGTGGCGGTGCCCACCAGCGTGGGCTATGGAGCTAGCTTCAACGGTATTTCGGCCCTGCTGACCATGCTCAATTCCTGCGCAGCGGGTATCGGCGTAGTCAATATCGACAATGGTTTTGGGGCAGCGGTGCTGGCGGGGCAAATTTTGCGAACCGGGGCGCGGCTGGGCGACCGGGAAGTGGGGGAGTAGGTGGGGGCGGTCTCCAAGCGACGGCAAAGGATAAGCCGGTGGAGTGGGAGATTTTTGCACTCATGAGGCTGGGTTAGCCATCTACGCTTGATTTTGCTCCCAACCAGTGGACGCGGCAACGGCTTTTATAGCCCTTCCCCTACGGCTCTAGCGGAGGTCAGTGGGGAGGGCGGCTGGCTTGACAGAAATGGTTTGGTTGCGGCCGTCGCGGTGAATTTCAAGACTGAGGGTGTCGCCAATGGCGCTGGCTTCTACTCTAGCCTGCACATCGGGAGGGCTATCGACAGGGGTACCTTCGATCGAGCGAATGACATCGCCAACCTCCAGGCCAGCGGCACGAGCCGGACTGTCGGGCAGCACGCCGACAATCAGCACGCCGGGTTCATCGTCGTTTTCCAGCTTGAGGTTGAGCTGCTGTTCTTCGTTAATGCGCTCCACCATCTCTGCCGACAGCTCTACCATCTGAATGCCCAGGAAGGGATGCTGCACTTCGCCAGTGGCAAACAGCTGATCGGCGATGCGTTTGGCAGTTTCGATCGGGATGGCGAACCCTAGACCCTGGGCGTTGGCGCGAATAGCCGTATTCATGCCGATCACTTCGCCCCGGTCGTTGAGTAGGGGGCCGCCCGAGTTGCCGGGGTTAATAGCGGCATCGGTCTGAATGAACTGCACCCGCTTGTCGGGAATACCGACCTGGTTGCTGCTGCGGCCCAGGGCGCTGATGATGCCTGCGGTGACGGTGTTGTCGAGGCCGAGGGGGTTGCCAATCGCGATCGCCCACTGACCAGGAGCCAGCTCTTGGGTGCTGCCCAACTGCACCGATGGCAGGTCGGCAGCGTCAATTTTGATCACAGCGACATCGGTAACCGAGTCGACCCCCACCACTTGGCCTTCAAAGCCGCGTCCGTCGCGCAGGGTGACCTGCACGGTTTTAGCGCCCTCGACAACATGGGCATTGGTAATAATTTGACCGTTGTCGGAGAGAATAAACCCCGACCCGGTGCCCTGCTCCAGGCGATCGGGCAGATTAGCGGGGGGCATTTCCCCTTCTTCTTCAAAGAAACGGCGAAAGAAAGGGTTGTTAAAGGCGTCGGGGCCAAGGCTGGGCACGGCGCGTTCGGCGTCAATGCGCACTACCGCTGGCCCAACCAGCTCGACCGCCAGGGCGATAAAATTTTGGTCTTCGCCCCCCAGTTGACCGATAGCTGGCGAGCCTTGGACCGGTTCAGCTACCTGGGTCAGCGAGGTCGTGAGGGCTGAAGGCGTTTCTTCTCCAGTCTCGGCTTCGGCAGCGTCTTCTAAATCTGCCTGAGAGACGTAATAATGGCCTGCCCAACCTACGCCGCCGCCAACTACCAGGGCTGCGGCCACCCACGCAACCGGTGGAGAAAACTGCTTTGGCAACGAGTCCATGCCGATGACCTCTGCTACTGTGCCTGCACTAACCTAGGCTGGCCATAGGCGGCCAAGATAGCCCAGCCGTTGGGAATGATCATACTCTAGCGAATATTCCCTGGCTGCAAATAACTCTCAATGCATGAGCCGGAAGCCAGGATTTCCTCGCTCTAATCTTGGGCATTGCTTAAGCACCACCTCTAACCACCTACTCCAGACACCACCCCTAAAGCCCACCTCTGAGCAATTCAGCCTATGTTGCTTATTATAGAGGCTGTACCTTTGGAAGCCGTACTCTCTGGGGGATATGTGACCGCCTGTAGGGCCAGCATTAGTTAGATTGGGCTAGATTGGGCTGAGACGCAGAAAATTTATGGTGTTGCACGTTTTACAGACGAGTCGGGGATGCCGACAATTGGCTTTTGGCCTCAGACCAAAAGCGCTAGTGACAGGCCTTATTGCCGGGCTGGTGATGGCTTGCTTACCGCCGGTAGGAGTGGCTCCTCGGGCGATCGCTCAAACCAGCGCGGCAGCCTGCCCCCAGCCGGTGCTATCACGACTCACTCGCCACCGGGTAGCTCCTGGCGAAACCCTGGCGGCCATTGCCCAGCGCTACAGCCTGCTGCCCGCCACTATCATGGGTCTCAACGCGTCTACCCAGGGGGGCAAAGTTAGCTCTGGGCAAGAGCTGCTGATTCCGCCTTTCAACGGCATTCGAGTGAGCGTGACCTCGGGGCAAACCTGGGCGCAGGTAGCCCAGGCCTACAACAGCCGGGCCGATGTGCTGTTTGAGGTCAACGGCTGCGTGGGCACGGTGCCCTCGGCGATTTTTGTGCCGGGGGTGAACTGGTTTCCGGGGGTGCGAACGACGGCAACGGCGACTACGGCTAACCGCCAAAGCCCGCTCCAGGGTTATCCGCTGTCCCGGCGATCGCAGGTGATTGTCAATTATGGCTGGCAGCCCGACCCGGCCCAGGGCAAACTGGTGTTCAATACTGGAGTGGCGCTGGCTAGCCCCGCCAGCACGCCGGTTTTGGCGGTCGGCCCAGGCACCGTAGCCTTTGCTGGCAGCGACTCGGTCTACGGCAACTTAGTCGTCATCAACCATCCCCAGGGCCTGCAAACCCGCTACGCCAACCTAGATACCCTGATGGTACGGGTAGGGCAGACGGTGCGCCAGGGCGATCGCCTGGGGCCGATCGCCCCCCAGGCTGGCGATGACGAATCGTTTGTTTTTTTTGAGGTGCGGCTCAACTCCACCATGGGCTGGGTGGCCCAAGACCCCCAAGATTTTGTGCCCGCCATGGTTTTGCGCTAGGGGGGGCACTGGTCTGGGCAGTATGATGACCGCGATGATGACCGCGACTGGGCTGGTTAAGGCTGGCGCGAGCGAGCAAGTCCGCCTACAATTGGCCCTAGTCATGATAGGCAGCGATCGAGCGTTTGAACCAGTGGCCCCAGGTGATTTTATGGCCCAGTATTTCTCAAAGCAGCCTTTGCGTACTCCCCCACAGCCATTCTCTGAGGTGAGAGACCCAGCCTTAACCTCGGGCTTGTTTTGGGCGCGGCTGCTCACCTATCGTCCTCTGTTTTTGCTGGGGGGCCTGTGGCTAACTCTGGTGTGTGTGTCTGCGATCGCCTACCACGGTCTGATGTCTAACGAGCGGATCGAAGAGACGGCCTACACCGAAGCGCCTCTCACCGTCGTTGAAGCATTGCCACAGTCGAGTCCTTCTGCTGATGCTGTCCCCACTGATGACGCGGCATCCCGGTCTGGTTCGGGTACCTCTGGCCCGGTTGCACTGTGGGCGCTGTTTAGCCTAGTAGGGCTGTGCGGCTTTGGCTGTTTTGTGCTGACCCAGCAGATTGGGGCATCGGCTCGACCGACTAAGCGTAAAAAACCTCGTCCTCGCCCAGTGGTTAAGGCCCCTGTGCCACGGCCACAGCCCCAGCGCCTTGCTCCCTACTCCCCCCAGCGCGATGGGGTGGTCATGCCAGGGCACAGACTTGTTGAGGCTCCAGCACCTAAGGTATCGACCCCTGGCTCGCTGCCGCCCCGGCTCAGTGCCGCACCCCGGCCCGCAGCGGCAGCTAGACTACAGGCAAACACTAGGGCAATGCCACGACCAGATCGTCCGGCTCAGCCCAATTTTCCGGCGGCTTCGCGGCCCTCTCATCATCCAGTGGTGGTGCCCGATCAGGCCGATCTGGCTCTAGACTGGCCGGAGGGTAGTGTGGCTCACGCCCTGGATATGCGCCAGCGGCGATCGCTGTCATCCTTTATGTAGACCTTGTTTCTGTAGGGGTTTGAGTCAGCTACCCGTCATTTATCACCCCGACTACGTGGCTCCCCTGCCCGATGGGCATCGTTTTCCGATGCCTAAGTTTCGGCTGCTGCGCGATCGCCTGCTGCACGACGGCGTTATTACTCCCGACCAGATCTATCAGCCCGGCGAACCGCCCCAGGGCTGGCTTGAGTTCGTACATCACCCTACCTACGTCAACGCCTATTGCCAGGGCACTCTAGACACCAAGGCCCAGCGCCGCATTGGTTTGCCCTGGAGCACTGCCCTGGTCAGGCGCACCTGTACGGCGGTAGGGGGTACGATTCTTACCGCTAAGCTGGCCCTGGAGCGAGGGCTGGCCTGCAACACCGCCGGGGGCACCCACCATGCCTTTCCCGACTACGGCTCTGGCTTTTGCATTTTCAACGATCTGGCGATCGCCACCCGCGTGCTGCAAAAACAGGGCCGCGTGCAGCGAGTGCTAGTTCTCGATCTAGATGTTCATCAAGGGGATGGCACCGCCTGGATCTTCCGCGACGATCCCGATGTTTTTACCTTCTCCATGCACTGCCACGAGAACTTTCCCGCTCGCAAGCAGGCCAGCGATCTCGACGTGCCCCTGGCTTTGGGCATGGAGGATGAGGCTTACCTGGATTGTCTAGCGCAGTACGTCCCCGATTTGCTGGCCCAGGTGCGGCCCGATCTGGTGCTCTACGACGCCGGGGCCGACCCCCATCGCGACGACCTGCTGGGCAAGCTAGCGCTGACAAATACGGGGATCTATGAGCGCGATCGCTACGTATTAGAAACCTGTGTCAAAGCAGGCTATCCCGTCGCCTGCGTTATTGGCGGCGGCTACGGCAAATCGATGGATGACCTGATTTTTCGCCACTCGCTGCTGCACCGAGCTGCCGCTGAGGTATATCAGGCGCACGGCTTATAATTGATGCTTTGTGGCTGGGTTGAACGATGAATTGGGTGATTGCCACCTTCTATAAATTTGTGCCCCTGAGCGAGCCAGCGCCGCTGCGGGTTGAGCTGTTGGATCGCTGTCTGGCCTGGGGGCTGCGGGGTACGATTCTGCTAGCCAGTGAAGGGCTAAATGCTACGGTGGCAGGCGATCGCAGCAGCATTGATCAGCTTTTGACTTGGCTCCATACCCATCCCGAAATTGGTACCTTTCCCCACCAGGAATCTGTCACCGCCGATCCCCCCTTTGAGCGCATGAAGGTAAAGCTCAAAACAGAAATCGTCACCCTCGGGCGATCCGATGTAAACCTCGCGCATCAGGAGGTGGGCACCTACGTTGATCCCCAAAACTGGAATCAGATTGTCACCGATCCTGACGTTGTGGTGATCGACGCCCGCAACGACTTTGAGGTTGAGTTAGGAACCTTCAAGGGCGCGGTAAATCCCCAAACCCATTCCTTTCGAGACTTGCCCAACTACGTGGACACCCACCTCAACCCGGCCCAGAACAAAAAAGTAGCGATGTTTTGTACCGGCGGCATTCGCTGCGAAAAGGCCACGGCCTATATGCGATCGCAGGGTTTTGAGCAGATCTACCACCTCAAGGGCGGCATTCTCAACTACCTGAAGACCGTACCGGAGGACGCCAGCCTGTGGCAGGGCGACTGCTTTGTGTTTGACGATCGCGTCGCCGTTGACCACCAACTTAAACCCACAGACCATGCCCTCTGCCTGGGCTGCGGCCACCCCGTTAGCCCCGCAGAAAAAGCTGCGCCTGAATACGAAGTGGGTATTAGCTGCCCCCACTGCTACACCAACCTTACGCCCGAAAAGCGGACTCGGCTAGAGGCTCGTCAGCGCGATCGCTGACTTCGTCTACATAAGTGCATATCGCCTATAAGTGCACATCGCCTATTCGAGCCGGTCAAAACCCATATTCAGCGTCAGCAAGGCTACACGCCTACCCCAAATCGGTCATTGCGCACGATCAGCCAACCCGATCAGTGCGCGCCTATGATCATGTTCACTTGTCCTAGCCTCCGTGACCAACGGTGCGAATATAATCAGCAAAAGCGCCAGCAAACCGACGCAACCCAGTACCCGCGCCGCCAACAAGAGAGTTGGATCGACATCCTCTGGTTGCTTGGTTTGTTTTTGTCTTTTGCTGTTGGGGCCGGTGCTAAATCCACCGCTCATTGTCTCTACCTCCATGGTCAGCAAGTTGGCGTCTGAGATGAATTATTGAGATTGCCTTTGGCCCAGCCTAGCAGTCTTGGAACTTTTCTCCCTTGGGGCATTAGGCTTCTGACCTAGTTTTCATGCACGTTCCTTATCCTTCACAACCATTTGATGCAGCGCATGATTGAGAGTATGGTAGCCCCATCAAGCAAACCTATCGGGGCGCTGGATGGTCTGAACCAGAGAGATAAACAAAAATAGCCCACCCTCCATTAAGGATCAACCTTGCATCTAGATATTTATGCTCCCTACTGACCCATCCCTGCAAGCGCTCACCTACGGCCCTATTGGTGGCACTGCCGACTGGTGCCTGGTGGCGCTTCACGGCTGGGGGGCCAACGCCGCCGACCTGGTGGGGCTAGCACCCTATTTGAATTTGCCGCAGTTCTCCATGGTGTTTCCCGATGCGCCCTGGCCCCATCCCCAGGCGCCGGGAGGGCGCATGTGGTACAGCTTTCCGACTGGGTACGACTTTCGCCGACCCCACGATTTCACGGCCCAGTCTGATCTACAAATCAGCCAAGAGCGACTGAAAAGCTGGCTGACGGAGGTGTCTAAAATAACCCGTATTCCCTTAGCGCGCACTATCTTGGCCGGGTTCTCCCAAGGGGGTGCAATGACGCTAGATGTGGGGCCGCAGCTGCCGCTGGCGGGACAGATTGTTCTCAGCGGCTATTTGCACAGCGAAGCCCAGGCCCCAATTAGCCCCCGCCCGGTAATGATCGTGCACGGCACGGTTGATCCCGTAGTGCCGATCGCGCTGGCTCACCAGGCTAAAGAGGCTTTGGCGGCCCAGGGGCAACCTGTCACCTGGCACGAAGTGTCGATGGGGCATGAAATTCCGCCCCAGGCAATGGGTTTAATTGCCGGGTTTTGCGAAGATTTGAGGCAGGGCCGAGGGAATACCCCGACCAACCCTTTAGGATAAAGGAAGGTGAACTGGCCCCAGACTGCGATGGTCAAGGATCGGCCCCTAGGGGCAATCGCGCAGCAGCCGGGCAAATGTCGCTAAGGGGGAAAAGACTATGCAAAGCCTACATGTTTCGCAGCAGGCCGTTTCAGACATGACACCGGATACGGTGGCTGAGTTGGCTACTCGTCTCGAGGCCGACGCCTACGAGAACGCTTTTGAGGGGCTGCAAGACTGGCACTTGCTGCGGGCGATCGCGTTTCAGCGGCCTGAGCTGGTGGAGTCCTACGTCTACCTGCTTGACCTCGAACCCTACGACGAGTCATAGCTCGCCCAGCCCCAACTCCTGACTGCATACCCCCGCTTTGTAGGGGCGAACGGTGTTCGCCCTCGGTCGGTTATGGTTGAGTCGAGGTTTCTGCATTCAGATTTGGCATGACGGACACTCTATCCGTGGCGGCTTCGCGTCGGGTGCTGCTGGGCATTAGCGGCGGCATTGCGGCCTACAAAGTGTGCTCTGTAATCTCATCGCTAGCGAAAGAAGGCGTAGCGGTGCGGGTAGCGCTGACTCAGCAGGGGCAGGCCTTTATCCCACCGTTGACGGTGGCTACTCTGTCGCGCAACCCCGCCTGCACCGACGACAATTTTTGGCAGGCAACCCAGGGCCGCCCTCTGCACATTGAGCTGGGCGAATGGGCCGAACTGCTGGTAATTGCCCCCCTAAGCGCTAACACACTCGGCAAGCTAGCCCACGGCCTGGCGGATAATTTGTTGACGAATACAGTCTTGGCCTCGACCTGCCCGGTGCTGCTGGCCCCGGCCATGAATACTGATATGTGGCAGCAGCAGGCGGTGCAGCGCAACTGGCACCAGCTTTTGCAGGATGATCGCTATCACGCTATCGACCCTGGTAGTGGGGTGTTGGCCTGCGATCGCATTGGCACCGGGCGCATGGCCGAACCTGAGGATATTCTCGTCCACGTTCACTCGCTGCTGCACACCGGAGGCAATCGCGACCTGGCGGGCCAGCATATTCTAATCAGCACCGGCAGCACCCGCGAACACCTCGACCCAGTGCGCTTTATCGGCAACCCCGCCAGCGGCAAAATGGGCATTGCCCTGGCCCAGGCGGCCCTGCACCGAGGGGCTACCGTCACCCTCGTTCACGGCCCTCTAGACGACTCCTTCAAGGCCCGCTTGGGAGGAATCCAGGCCGTGGGTGTCACCACCGCCGAGGAGATGCACCGAGCCATGCTTTCCCAGCTATCCGCCGCAAATTGGATCGTGATGGCAGCGGCGGTGGCCGATGTGAAGCCTGCCACCCAGGCTGCCACCAAACTTGCTAAAGCCGATCTGCCGGAGGCGCTGCATTTGGCCCAGGTGCCCGATATTGTGGCCGACCTGGCCCAAAAGCGATCGCCCCACCAGCGGCTGATTGGCTTTGCCGCCCAGACTGGCGACATTGTTGCGCCCGCGCTCGACAAGCTCCAGCGCAAGGGGCTAGATGCGATTGTGGCCAACCCGATTGATGTAGCAGGGAGCGGTTTTGGGGGCGATCGCAACCAGGCTGTCCTGCTCACCCAAGCAGGCGGCAAAGTCGCCATTCCGCCCTGTACCAAGCTTTCCCTGTCTCACCAGCTCTGGGATGCCCTGCTGAGAGCCAGATTTTAGGACTGCTGCCCCTGTTCATACAGCCACCCCTGAACCTCTACAATAGGGGCTGTTCTAACTCTGGTACGGGTTGCTATGATTGCTACCTCCGCGCCTAATTTGCTCTCTAGGATTGATTAACCAGGGGTTAGCGATCAAGCCCCTGTGGCACCTGGTCAGGAGGCGCGCCCGCCACATGATGGTCACACGGGCAGAAGCCATTGGTGTGCCCTGGCGAGAGCGAGTTCAGACGCTACAGAGCCGCCGTACAGAGTTGGGCCATACCGCAGCTGCGCCAGCCACCGCTGCGCCTGGGGAACCATCGCCCCGCTGGCAGGCTGATCTGACGGCGCTGCAAAACCCTCACCTGACCTATCCCGATTACTACACCACCAGCTTTCATGCCTACGACGAAGGCAACCTGGGCTGGCAACCCGCCATGGAGCTAGAGGTGGCGGCCCAGGCCATACACGCAAAAAACTAGCCCTCAGCCGGGGCCGCTGGCGACGATCGCCTGCGCCATAGCTACCACGATGTGCTGATCGCTCGACTACCCCAAGCCCCAAGCGCCATTGTCGATATCGGCTGTGGCGTGGGCATGAGCACCGAGGCATTTCAGACGATGTTTCCCATGGCCTTCCACGAGCTGCCGCAGCGGCGGCCATAGCTATGATTCACGAGGCGCGTCGGCTTTCAACAGCCCCCGCCATCGCACCTTTATCGCCAGGGCTGTTTAATTCATTGGCATTCTGCACAGGGTAAGTACACGTGAGCGGATAGTGTGGGGCATAATCTGGGCATACCCTGCCGCTAATTCTTCCATCCCTCTGCCCAAAGCCAAGGTTTATGAAAAAAGCCAGTCCCGACTCGGGGGAAACCCTAGAACGCCTCAAGCTAACGATTTACCTGGTACCTGTCTTTGGATTGTTGCCAGCGGCCTATAGCCTGTGGCAAAAGCAGGGCAGTCGACAGGAGCTTGCCGTTAGTCGGCTGGTGGTGACCCTGGCCCTAACCTGGGTGATTACCTATGGCCTGCTGAGCGCAGGCAGTCACCTTGCCCCAGGGCTATCGCTGCGGCTGCTGATTACCAATACCCTGGTGACTACGGGCTATACCCTCACTAACCTGGTGCTCATGGTGCGTCTGCTCCAGGGAAAATCGGTTAATTTGCCTGGTTTTAGCCAATTGAGTAAGCGGCTCCCTTGAGCGATCGCTCCCGCGCTTAAGAAATTAATGTAATTTATTGACCTTGGCTTATATTTACGTAGGTACATAGGTTGCCTGCCTAAATTGCTGTTACCATGCAGCTAAAAATTTTGCAGGTTCTTTGCTAAGCAGGCTTGTAATCTTTCTAGCGTTCATTTTTATTGCCCACTGAGGTCCCTGGTGTCCCAACGTAACCCTCAACATCTCAAAGCCCATTCATCCCAGGGGCAGCATCAAAAAGCGTCGGCAAAGCGGCAGCGCATTCCACGCATGCTGGGCGTAGGCATTGCTCTAGCCGGCGTTGCTGCGGCGTCTGGCGTAGCGGGAGCGTTCCTGGCCGTTTCCTTGTCGGCGGCTCCGCTGATGCAGCAGCAGCTTAGTACTGACGAAGCCGGGGTGTTTAGCCAAGAGACGCCCATTTCATCAAGCGGCAACCTGCGCCTGCCGCGTCTGACTCGTCCAGTCAATATTTTAGTGTTGGGCGTTAAGGTGCTGACGACCGATGTCGCCGAAGTGCCGCCCGAACTGCAGGATGTGGGCTACCACGCCCTGGTCAACTCCTTTGATGGCCTGTCAGATTCAATGCTGCTGCTGCGATTTAACCCCCAAACCGAGCAGATGGTTGTGCTGTCGCTCCCCAGAGACACCCGTACCTACGTGCGCGGTCGGTTGACCAAGCTCAACGAGGCCAACCGCGATGGCGGCCCGGCCCTGGCGGCAGAGTCGGTCAGCGATCTCCTGGGCGGGGTGGCGATCGATCGCTACGTCCGCATCAATGTGCAGGGGGTCGAAAAGCTGATTGACGCCCTGGGCGGGGTCACGGTCAACGTGCCCCAGGATATGAAATATCAGGACGACAGCCAGCACCTCTACATCAACCTCAAGGCGGGCGAGCAAACCCTCGACGGTGACAAAGCGCTCCAGTTTTTGCGCTTCCGCTACGACTCCCAGGGCGATATTGGCCGCGTTCAGCGCCAGCAAATGTTTATGCGCGCCCTGGCCGAGCAGGCCCTCAACCCGGCCACCATCACCCGATTGCCCAAGATTCTCTCGGTGGTGCAGTCTAACGTCGACACCAATCTCAGCGTCGAAGAACTGCTGGCCTTAGTGGGTTATGGAGCGCAAATCAACCGATCTAATGTGCAAATGCTGATGCTGCCTGGCACCTTTAGCCGTCCCCAAGACTACAAAGCGAGCTACTGGCTGCCTAGCTACAACGACATTGACGGCATGGTTGATCAATACTTTGGTTTTGGTACTCAAACGGTGACCACAACCAGCGACCCCAGCCGAGTGCGGGTGGCCATTCAAGACAGCACAGATAACCCAGTCGCGGTGCAGGCCCTGATTAAGGCCCTGCGCGACAGCGGCTACTCCAACGTGTTTGTCGATCAAACATTAAATGAGTCGCTGCCGATCAGCCGCATTGTGGCCCAGCGAGGCGACGGGGCCACTGCCGAAATGGTGCATCGATTTTTGGGTATTGGCGAAGTGCGGGTTGAAAGCACGGGTGCCCTCAGCTCTGATATCACCATTCAGCTGGGTCAAGACTGGAACCAGGGCCTGGGCGAGTCGATGTAGGCCATCTAGGTTTGAGCACGCTACTACGCTACTGGTTTGAGAACGCTACCGGAGGGCTTAGACTGGCTGGGTAGCGATCGCATTGGACTAATCTCTATGGCGCAGTGGGTTTGGGGCGCAGCCGCCTTTGCCGGACTTAGCACAGTCAGCATCACCACGCTGGCCAGTGCCCAGTCACCCCTTCAGGTGGTATACCCCACCGATGGTCATCAGACTACGGCGGCGCAGATTTTTTTGATTGGCACTGGCGCACCTGACCAGCCGGTGCTGCTGAATGGCGAACCCATAGATGGGCGCAGTGAGTCGGGTCACTTTGCTCCCTCGCGGCCCCTCGCCCCTGGCCCCAATACCTTTACTCTCACCCAGGGTGACAAAACCTTATCCATTACGGTTACGCGGGTGGACAGCGAGCCAGTGCTGCCAGAAACCCTGGGCTTTGCTGAAGGCTCGCTGCTGCCGGGGGTAGATATGGCTCGCCAGCCGGGAGACTGGGTGTGTCTGGGGGCCGTGGCTCCGGCCAGGGCTACCGTCACGGCAGCCCTGGCCGGGCAGACCTATATCCTGCTGCCCCAGAGCGATCGCGCCGATTTGCCCCCCAACTCAGCCGTGCTCACCGACCAGGCCAGCCCTATCGCCACCGTTGGCCCCAGCCGCTACGAAAGCTGCTTTATGGCTGAGGAACCCGGTGATCTCGGGCAGCCCACCTACCGCCTCACCCAGAGTGGATCTACAGTGACAGCTGCCGCCCCTGGTGCTGTGAGCATTCTGGATCCCAGCGCGATCGCGGTCGTTGAAGTCACCGCTGCCGCAGGCGTCGCCCGCACCGGCCCCAGCACCGACTACTCACGCCTCACGCCTTTGCCCCAGGGCACCCGCGCCAGGGTGACAGGCCGCGAAGGCGACTGGCTACGCCTCGACTACGGCGGCTGGATTCGGGCCAGCGAGACGGAGACTGTGACCGGGGCTGGGCTACCGCGATCGCTGATTCGCGGCATCACCTCGCGATCGGTGCCCGGCTGGACAGAAATTCTCTTTCCCCTCCAAGTCCCCGTACCCGTCAGTGTTGATCAGGGCACCGATACCTTTACTCTGACCCTGCACAATACCGTGCCCCAGACCGATACCAGCTACGTCACCGATGACGGTCTGATCGATCGCTTAGACTGGAACCCCGTTCTGCCCGACCAGGCCCAGTACCGCTTCAACCTTAAAACCGCCCAGCAGTGGGGCTACAAACTCCGCTACGAGGGCACTACCCTAGTGCTCTCCCTACGACAGCCTCCCACCGTTCAAAATGCTCAGCCTTTGCTAGGCACCACCATTCTGATTGACCCCGGCCACGGTGGCGACGAACTGGGTGCCCTCGGCCCAGACGGCACACCTGAAAAAAAACCTAACCTGGATGTTTCTCTGCTGCTGCAAGCTGCTCTCGAAGCCCGTGGGGCTCGCGTAATTATGACTCGCACCGACGACAGCACCGTCAGCGTCAACGATCGCCCCGCCCAGATCAACCAGGTTGAACCCACCCTCGCCCTCAGCATTCACTACAACGCCCTACCCGATGCCGGTGATGCAGAAAATACCGCTGGCATCGGGGCCTTCTGGTTCAACACCCAATCCCACAGCCTGGCCCAGTTTCTCCACGACTACCTAGTCGCCGAACTCGATCGCCCCTCCTACGGCGTCTTCTGGAACAACCTGGCCCTCACCCGCCCCCACGTTGCCCCCTCCGTGCTGCTAGAGCTAGGCTTCATGATCAACCCCGACGAGTTCGAGTGGATTGTTGACCCGCAGGAGCAAGCGAGGCTAGCGGAAACCCTGGCCGAGGGAGTAGAACTGTGGGTAGAGCAGGCAGCAGAGGAGTAGTGGTTGGATGCTGAGTTTTGCTACACCCCAAAGCATGGCAGTTGGCTCAACATTGCTGAATGCGAGTTGAGCGCCCTGACTCGCCAGTGCATCAATGGCCGTCGCTTTGGCG
Source organism: Nodosilinea sp. (assembly GCA_049646445.1). GTDB lineage: Bacteria > Cyanobacteriota > Cyanobacteriia > Phormidesmidales > Phormidesmidaceae > Nodosilinea. The sequence goes on from JBARVV010000010.1 coordinate 42,689, forward strand.
ATCTCGAAACCTTAAACGTTGAAACGGCAGCGTGGTCTTGCGATGTCAACAACCTCCAGCGCGGTGTTGACTGGCAGATGAAGGTAGACGATGCACGCTGTAAGCTGGCATCTGTCTACCCTAAAATTAAGTCCTGACGCAGCACTAGGGTGTCTGTTGCCCAGGCTGCTGAAGCTGCTCAGCCCGCTGCTCGATTGATTCGGCAGCACCAGTTTGTTGCTGCTCCATGATTTCCGCAGCTTCGTTAGCTTTTTCAATCGCCCCGGTAGGAAGAGCTTGCTCAGTCTCAGGTGACGGCTTCAGTTGGTTGACCATCAGCATTCCTACGACCCCAAGCCCCACTAACAATCCAACTAAAGACAGTCCACGCATGGTTTTACCTGTTTGAGCACTGCCAATGATTAGCGACAGCTTCCTCCTCTTAAAATACCCATAGGGGCCAGTGGCCTTACTCAAGGCCAGCAATTCTCAGTATGAGAATTGCTGATGGTCAAAGACCGGCCTTAAGGGCGATCGCCCCACCCCCTAAAATAAAAGTTTGTCGAGAGTGCAGGAACCCCCATGACCGTTCGCGTTCGCATTGCCCCCAGCCCCACCGGGAATCTGCACATTGGTACCGCCCGCACCGCCGTCTTCAACTGGCTGTTTGCCCGCCACGAAGGGGGCCAGTTCATCCTTCGCATTGAAGACACCGACGAAGAGCGTTCCAAGCCAGAATTCACCGACAACATTCTCACCGGCCTCAAATGGCTCGGCATGGATTGGGATGAAGGCCCCTTCTTTCAGTCCCAGCGGCTCGACCTCTACCGCCAGGCCATTCAAACCCTGATCGACAAGGGACTGGCCTACCGTGCCTATGACACCCCCGCCGAACTCGACGCCATGCGCGAGACACAAAAAGCCAAAAACCAGGCCCCCCGCTACGACAACCGCCATCGCGATCTCACCCCCGACCAGCAAGCTGCCTTTGAGGCCGAAGGTCGCTCAGCAGTGATTCGTTTCAAAATCGACGACAGCCGCACCATCACCTGGGATGATCTGGTGCGCGGCCCCGTTACCTGGCAGGCCAGCGACCTGGGCGGCGACATGGTGCTAGCGCGGGCCTCATCCTCTACGTCTATCGGCCAACCCCTCTATAACCTGGCTGTTGTCGTCGATGATATCGATATGGCTATTACCCACGTCATTCGCGGCGAAGACCACATCGCCAACACCGCCAAGCAAATTCTGCTCTACGAAGCGCTAGGATCCACCGTTCCTACCTTTGCCCACACGCCGCTAATTTTGAACCAAACCGGCCAAAAACTCTCCAAGCGCGACGGCGTTACCTCCATTGCCGATTTCCAGAAAATGGGCTTTGTGGCCCCGGCCCTGACTAACTACATGACCTTGCTGGGCTGGTCGGCCCCCGATGCCGCCGAGCAGTTCACCCTCAACGAAGCCGCCAAGCAGTTCAGCTTCGATCGCGTCAACAAAGCCGGGGCCAAATTTGACTGGGACAAACTTGACTGGCTCAACAGCCAGTACCTCCACAGCATGGAGCCTGCGGCCCTGCTAGAGCTGACCCTGCCCTATCTTCAAGCAGCAGGCTATGCCCTTGATGCCGATGCCGACCAAAGCTGGCTTCTGCCAATGATGGCGATGCTTGCCCCCAGCCTGACCCGGCTTACCGATGTAGTTGAGCAAAGCCGCTTTTTCTTCACCGAAACCGTTGACTTTGCCGACGATGCCAAAGCCCAGGTGCAACTCGACGGAGTACCCGCCGTCCTGGAGGGCGTTCTGACCGGGCTGACGGCGCAGTCGCCCGCCACCATCGACGATCTAAAGGCGCTGGTAAACGACGTTACCAAGGCCCAGGGCGTGAAGAAAGGGTTAGTAATGAAATCGATGCGGGCGGCGCTGATGGGCGCTCTGCAGGGGCCAGACCTGATGGAGTCGTGGCTAATTTTGCGGCAGCGAAGGTTCGACGTAGCGCGGCTAAAGGAGGCGCTGGCGCTGAGCTAACCACCCTTGATCGGAATTAGAGTGTTCCAACTAAATACCTATCCAGGGTTTCACCGCGACCGGCCCAACGGGTCTCTCTGACCAGGACGTTTTTTAGATGGAATACTCTTGGGTTTGGGGGTTCCATTGCATACTCCTAGATCACTGAAAATCGCTAAACCCAATAACCAGTTAAAGTAAGCAGGAGAGAAACCGTCAGGTGAATGCTGCGCACCTTAAGGTTAGTAGCCTTGTTAATAGCCCTAATCGCCGTTAATTTCGCCCGAGGTTTGCCCGACTCCCACGGCTTACGTTACATTAAGTAAAGATTTATCTCATAATTTTGTTCCGAATCATGGTTCTGCCCTGCTAAACCCGGTAACACCTTAAGTTCCAGGCATCATGGATGCAGGGCCAGACTCGGTCAACCCCCGTTAACTGAGCATCCGTTAACACCGTGCACGTTAGTCAATAGAGGCCATAGGTATGAAATTTTCGTGGCGAGTAGCCTTACTGTGGACCCTGCCGTTACTGGTAATAGGGTTTTTCTTGTGGCAAGGAGCGTTTTCGTCAGCCCCCGCTGACATGGGGCTAAATGCGGCCAACACCCGCCTTACCTATGGTCGCTTTCTCGACTATCTCGATACCGGACGGGTGACGGCAGTCGATCTCTACGACGGTGGCAGAACCGCCATCGTAGAAGCTGTAGACCCCGATCTAGACAACCGGGTCATGCGCTGGCGGGTAGATCTGCCGGGCAACTCTCCCGATCTAGTCAGCCGTTTGCGTACGGCCAACATCAGCCTCGATTCTCACCCGCCTCGCAACGATGGAGCTCTGGTTGGTGCGCTAGGCAATCTCCTGTTTCCTTTGCTGTTGATTGGTGGTCTATTCTTTTTGTTCCGCCGTTCCAGTGGTGGCATGGGTGGCCCTGGTCAGGCAATGAATTTTGGCAAGTCTAAGGCCCGCTTTATGATGGAGGCCAAAACCGGCATCATGTTTGACGATGTAGCCGGTATCGACGAAGCCAAAGAAGAACTGGAAGAGGTAGTTACCTTTTTGAAGAAACCCGAGCGCTTCACCGCCATTGGTGCTCGCATTCCCAAGGGTGTGCTGCTAGTGGGTCCTCCTGGAACGGGTAAGACCCTGCTAGCTAAGGCGATCTCAGGCGAGGCGGGCGTGCCCTTCTTTAGCATCTCTGGTTCTGAGTTTGTCGAAATGTTTGTCGGCGTGGGGGCCTCCCGCGTGCGCGATCTGTTCAAAAAAGCCAAGGAAAATGCTCCCTGCATCATCTTTATCGATGAGATTGACGCCGTTGGTCGGCAGCGGGGCGCAGGTATTGGCGGCGGCAACGACGAGCGAGAGCAAACCCTTAACCAGCTGCTCACCGAAATGGACGGGTTTGAGGGCAACACCGGTATTATCATTATCGCCGCCACCAACCGGGCAGACGTGCTCGACTCGGCCCTGCTGCGCCCCGGTCGCTTCGATCGCCAGGTGATGGTAGACCCACCCGATGTCAAAGGTCGGGTCGAAATTCTCGAAGTTCACGCTCGCAACAAGAAGCTGGCTGAAGACATTTCCCTGGAGGCGATCGCGCGTCGCACCCCTGGCTTTACCGGGGCCGACCTGGCTAACCTGCTCAACGAGGCCGCCATTCTGACCGCCCGCCGCCGCAAAGACGCCATGACCATGGCTGAGGTAGACGATGCCGTAGACCGCGTCATCGCTGGTATGGAGGGCACTCCCCTAGTCGACAGCAAGAGCAAGCGCCTGATTGCCTACCACGAAATTGGTCACGCCATTATCGGCACCCTGGTCAAAGACCATGATCCGGTGCAAAAAGTAACGCTGATTCCTCGGGGGCAGGCCCAGGGTTTGACCTGGTTTACCCCCAGTGAAGAGCAAATGCTGATCTCCCGCGCCCAAATTTTGGCCAGAATTACGGGTGCTCTAGGGGGGCGCGCCGCAGAAGACATCATCTTCGGCGACGCGGAAGTAACGACCGGGGCTGGTAATGACCTACAGCAGGTCAGCAACATGGCGCGGCAGATGGTTACCCGGTTTGGCATGTCTGACCTCGGCCCTCTTTCTTTAGAAAGCTCCCAGGGTGAGGTGTTCCTTGGCCGCGACTGGCTCTCTCGATCAGAATATTCTGAAGAAGTATCGTCGCGGATTGATGGCCAGGTGCGCAGCATTGTTGCCCATTGCTATTCCAATGCGAAGCGCATCATGGAGGAAAATCGCGCCCTGGTCGATCGCTTGGTCGATCTGCTGGTGGAGCGAGAAACGATCGACGGCGACGAGTTTCGCCAAATTGTTTCTGAATACACGGTGGTACCCGACAAGCAGCAGTTTGTACCCCAGCTGTAGTGTTTTGACCTGACTATATTGAGGCTCGCCTGAGTAAGGCGAGCCTTTTTGACTTTAAATAACGAATGCGATGTCCCGTCCTACCCTTTATGTCGCGATTACAAATCATGGCTTTGGCCATGCGACTCGGGCTGCCTCCGTAGCTGCTGCGGTCAAAGCCCTGTGGCCTGAGGTGGATTTGGTGCTGGCCACCACCGCTCCCCAGTGGCTGCTCGACGAGTATCTGCCGGGGGAGTATGAGCATCGTCTCGTTGCCTTTGATATTGGCGTCATTCAGCCCGACAGTTTGAGGATGGACCTGCCTGCGACCCTGGCTAAGCTTCAGGATATTCAGGCCCACCAGGGGGAGACGGTAGCGGCTGAATCGGCCTACCTCAGGCAGCGTGGCGTAGATCTGGTGCTGGCCGATATCCCGCCTCTGGCGACCGCGATCGCCCATGCCGCCGACATCCCCTGCTGGATGATGAGCAACTTTGGCTGGGATTTTATCTACCGAGGCTTTGGCCCTGAGTTCACCGAGATCGCTGACTGGATTGGAGACTGCTTTAGCCAGTGCGATCGCCTGTTTCGGCTGCCCTTTCACGAGCCGATGGCCGCCTTCCCAAGGCTCGAAGATGTCGGTCTCACTGGCGGTACCCCTCGCTACGAGCCAGACGTGCTCAGAACCTGGTGGCACATCCAAACCCCTCAATCGCGCACAGTTCTGCTCACCTTTGGCGGGCTGGGGTTACAGAGCATTCCCTACCATCACCTGGACAAGTTTCCAGACTGGCAGTTTCTCACGTTTGATCACGGTGCGCCTGAGTTGGCCAACCTGTTCAAAGTGCCTCGGCAGGGGTTTCGCCCCGTGGATGTGATGCCCCTGTGCGATCGGGTGGTATCAAAACCGGGGTTTAGTACCTTCTCGGAAGCTTGCCGCCTAGATCTACCGATTGTCACCATCCCCCGCAATGACTTTGCCGAAGGCCCCGTGTTGGTTAACAGCATCCAAGACCACAGCTGGCATCGAGTCTTGACCCCAGACGAATTTTTCCACGGCGAATGGGATTTTATTGACCAGCCCCTGCACCCACCACGCCGGACAGAGGCGATCGCCAAGCACGGCAACGATCAAATTGCCAGCGCCATCGTCAATTATTTGGCGCTGATTCGGCGCGATTCCACCGGGCGGCGCTAACAGCAGGCTGAACGAAGGGAAAAATTAATAAAGATAAAAAACAAGCTGATTGTGGTCATGAGCTGAAGAAATAGATACAGCAGCGGTGCTCCCCCCCCCAGCTGAAACACTAGCCGCCATTTATCGTCAGTAAACATTGGTAGAGCCAGTGTATCTAATGGGGCAGAGCGTAGTGCTTCTAGCATCTTAGAAACTAAACGACGATAGCTAAATCGATCGGCTTAGCAGCCCGAGTCGTCGCTATGATCACGAATGGAATGCTCAAGGACGTGGAACTGTGATTAAACCCTCTGTGGCAGTGCTTACCACTGGGCTAATGGCCTTTGCTGTGGGGGCGGGCTATGCTGCCGATCTATCGTTTGCTACCCCAGAGGGGCTATTTCGCCTAGAAACCGGAGGGGGCGATCGCCAGCCTCTGCTGCTAGGGGGCGATCGCACCTTCAATGCCCTGGCCTGGTCTAGCGACGGCCAACGGCTGGCGGTGGTGCAAAATTATGGCGAAGTCTATCGCCTTGAGCCTGGCTCCGATGAGCCAGAACTGGTGTTTACCAGCGACTGCCAGCGCCCCCCTACTCTCGATCTCGCCTGGCAGAGCGATGGCGACTTGGTCATTTTGCAGCGTTGCCCTGCCTCTATTGCTGGCGGGCTGGGTCAGGTCAGGCTTTTCCTCAATGCCTCTAGCGGAGCGCTAACTCCCCTAGATATTTCGCCTGAAACCCTAGAGTCTGACTTGCACCTAGCCCCGGATGGCAGCCGGGTAGCCTACGTAACAGGCCAGCATATCTTTGTCGCGGCCCTAGACGGCAGCCGTCCTCGCCGGGTCACCCAAACCCCTGGCACCTATGGCGCTGCCGGTAGCCCGCTGGCCTGGTCACCCGACGGCACGCGCTTAGCCTTTTACGAAGGCAGCTACCCGTTTCAGCGGCTGAATGTAGTGGAGATCGATGGGGGCGATCGCCGCGTGCTTACCCCCGGTCCTGACTTTCAAATCTATCGCAGTCGGGTGCTGTGGTCGCCCGATGGCCGCTACATTGCCTTCTACCAGCCTTTCAATCCGCCTTTCAGCAACCAGGAAGTGATTGCCCTGGTCAACGTCAACACAGCCGAAACCCGGGTGCTGACCCGGCCTGGCTTTTACGATGCCCTCAGCTGGGCACCCAACAGTCAGCAATTGGTGCTGGCCGCGGGGGCGCAGGCGGGGCAGCAAACCGTATTTCGGCTCGATCTGGTCGGTCAGGAGTTTACGGCCCTCACCAGCCAGCCCCTGCAAAACGTCTTAGAAAGCCAGTGGTCGCCCACAGGCGACTGGGTCGCGTTTACCGCCACTCCGCCCGGCGACCCCATGGGGACCCAGGTGCTGCATCAGGTGCGCCCGGATGGTAGCGGGCTGACCTCTCTGACCAATATCGACGAATATGTTTACCCGTTTGTTTGGATCCCTGCGCCCCTAGCCACAGACCAGGGGTTGACCGAGGCTCCCTAGCTGGGTTTGCCCTAGCTGTATTTGAATGGCGCTCTGACGCTGTACCGCCGCCATGGCCTGCTGCACCACCCCAGCCCCGGCCCCTGGCTTGCACGACTCCTCGGTTAAAATTTGCTTCCACAGACGGCTACCGGGCTGTCCGGCAAACAGCATCAGCATATGGCGGGTAATTTTGTTCAACTTCAGCCCCTGGCTTACCCAGTGGTCAATATAGGGCAGCATTGCCTCAACCACCTGCTGACGACTGAGGACAGCCTCGCCTGCGGCAAAAAACTGTTCGTCAACTGCTGAGAACAGGTAGGGTTGATCGTAGGCGGCTCGCCCAACCATCACGCCGTTTAACTGATCGAGCTGTGCGTTCACCTGATCGAGACTTGTAAAGCCGCCGTTGATTTCAATCCACAGGTGCGGAAAGTCTTGCTTCAGGCGGTAAACATCGCCATAGCGCAGCGGGGGGACGGTGCGGTTGTCTTTGGGGCTGAGCCCCTGTAGCCAGGCCTTGCGAGCGTGAACGGTAAAGTGACGACAGCCGGTTTGGGCCACGATACCAACGAAATTTGCCATGTCCTCGTAGCGATCGCGATCGTCTATCCCAATCCGGTGCTTGACGCTGACCGGCAGCGGACTGGCCGCCATCATCGCCGCAACGCCCTCGGCTACCCTCTCGGGCTGGGCCATCAGGCAGGCTCCAAAGTTGCCGCTGCGGACACGATCGCTGGGGCAGCCCACATTCAAATTAATGGCGTTGTAGCCAAAGTCGGCGGCAACGCGAGCACAGGTGGCCAGCATTTGGGGGTCGTCGCCCCCTATCTGTAGCACCAGGGGCGATTCGCTGGGGGTAAAGCCCAGTAAATGGTCGCGATCGCCGTGCAAAATGGCCTGGGCCGTCACCATTTCGGTGTAGAGCAGGGTACGTCGGGTTATCTGCCGCATAAAGTAGCGGTAGTGACGATCGGTGCGATCCATCATCGGCGCAATGCTAACCGGCACCTCAATGGCTGTTGCTGCCCCCAATTGGCCGGGGTTAGGTTTCGTCGATACGGTCATAGAACCGCGTATTATGGTCATCTTTGCCTACGTAGTCTAGCATTTCGGCTTTGGGCACCCAGCGACTTTAGACTCACTGCGGCAGGCCGGGTCTTGCGGTAGATTGAAAACGAATCCATCCCGTTCCACCCCGTTCCCAAAGGAATTTCTCATGACCACCGCCACCAATGTCTTGGGCACTTCCCTCGCCTCCTGCTGCACCTCGCCGATGACCGGCTTTTATCGCGACGGCTGCTGCAATACGGGGGCAGGCGACATGGGAGTTCACGTCGTGTGCGCTCAGATGACGCCTGAGTTTTTGGCTTTTACTAAAGCCCAGGGCAACGATCTTTCTACCCCGGTGCCCGCCTTTGCGTTTCCGGGGCTAAAGCCAGGCGATCGCTGGTGCCTGTGTGCCCCCCGATGGCAAGAAGCCCTAGATGCTGGGGTTGCTCCTCCGGTAATGCTCGACGCTACCCACGCCACCGCTATTGAGCACGTTTCTCTCTCCGACCTCAAAAACCATGCCCTCGATGCTTGAATCAGGCGCCCGGTTCCCGGAGATCAGTCCCCGAGAATAGACAGTTGATTTGGCCCAAATTGGCGTAGGCACCCGGCACGTAAGTCGATCCCTACGCCGAAAGTCTTCTAAGTTAGTCGTACCGCTGTGCCGCTGGCAGCCACCATCAGCATGTTGCCGCCGTTGTTGATTTCAAGCGATTCGTAGTCGATATCTACGGCGATAATGGCGTCGGCCCCCAGTTCTTGAGCGGCCTGCATCATTTCCTTAATGGCCGTGTTGCGGGCCTGCCGTAGAGAATGCTCGTAGGCTCCCGATCGCCCGCCCACCACATCGCGAATGCCCGCAAAAAAGTCTTTAAAGATATTGGCCCCTAAAATGGCCTCGCCATTGACCAGACCACAGTATTCGATGACCTGGCGACCGTCAACATTTGGACCGGTGGTTAAGATCATGGGTTGCCTCAGGTTAAACCGCTTTAGAACTCACAACTTGCATACTAATGTCTAGCCACGGAGCCCGTGTAATGGGGGCGCTACTAGAGATAAAATCTACCCCCGCCGCCGCGATCGGCTTCAGGGTCTCTAGGGTGACGTTGCCAGACGCCTCGATCTTGACCGCTGGTCTTTGCGCGCGAATGCGCTCAACCGCTGTCTTCATCATCGCTGGCGGCATATTGTCGAGCATGATGATGTCTACCGGGCAGGCGATCGCCTCATCGACCTGTTCGAGAGAGCTGGTTTCAACCTCCACCGTCATCGGGTAAGGAACAACTGGCCTAATCTGAGCTACTGCCGCCCGAATGCCCCCAGCGGCGGCAATGTGGTTGTCTTTAATCATCACTGCATCATCCAGGCCCAGGCGGTGATTGATAGCCCCACCCACTCGGCTGGCATATTTTTCAAGCTGGCGCAGTCCAGGGGTAGTCTTGCGCGTATCGACTAGCTGGGCTGGGCTGTCGGTGAGCTGTTCGACGTACTGGCGGGTGGCGGTGGCAATGCCGCTCAGGCGCATAACCAGGTTCAGCGCAACCCGTTCGCCAGTCAGCAGGGCCGCCAAATTGCCGCTGATTTTGGCAATGGTGGTATCTGCGGCACAGGCTTCGCCGTCGTCTACCAAAGGCTCAAAGCTGAGGTCGCCGTCAAGCTGCTGAAAGATTCGGCGAGCAAAGGGTAGCCCCGCAATGACGCCAGGGGCACGGGTCACCCAAAGAGCCTGTCCTGGCCGCTGCGCCAAAGCCCCTAGCCCAACTGTCGTCCAGTCGCCACGGCCAACGTCTTCATGCAGCCAAGCTTGCAGATACGCATCTAAGCTGCTCTCAACGATCGCTATAGGGATATCAAGGGGCATCGGTTAAGGTCTCTGGAAAGGGCCTAATGGGCTGGTAATTAAGGGTCGAACTCGGCAAAGGGCACAATTTCTGCCACAGCCAGAAATATTGTGCTAACTTACGAGTAATGCCGCTGTTACGGCAGCTAACTCTACAGATTTTACCGTTAGTATTCAGGAGGTGATGCTCATGCAAGAGAGTAGTAAACGCATGGGTCTTCAGGTTGAGATCAGCCGGCTGTGCGCCGGGGCTGTACTCTAGCTTCAGTGTTGGTTGCCTCGGCAACTAGCTAAGCTCTCGAAGCTGGCTGAATAGGGTTCCTCCCGGCAGTCAGGTTCAACCTAAGATCCAACTAGACCGCCCCTGCTTCGGAAGCTTGTCTTCCCCTGGCAGGGGCGGATAGCCTTTAAAGGCTAAAAGATTCTGGTTGAGGCTTTTCGCCGCCGCTTCTACCATAGAGCAGTAGCCCACCCGTGGAGACATCATGGCAACTCTGCTCAGCGATCGCGATATCCAAGCCAAACTCAGTCAGCTCCCCGACTGGAGCCTGAGCGGCAAGACCATCACCTGTACTCGCACCTTCAAAGACTTTGTTACCGCCGTTGACTTTGTCAACCAGCTGGTCGAGCCAGCCGAAGCCGCTGGACACCACCCCGATCTAGAAATTTCTTACAACCGTGTAGTAATTAGCCTCTCTACCCACGATGCTGGTGGGCTAACTGCAAAAGACTTTGATATGGCCCAGACCATTTCTGCCCTGGGTTAATCCAAAACAGCACTTAAATATAGCGATGTCAGCTACCAATTTAATCAGTATCTGACCATATCCCTGCGGTAACCTACGGTGGTAACACTGGCTTGCTAGCGTTGCTAACCAGACTAGTCTCTGGGGTGCTTTGCGGGCTACCTTCAGGTTTTGAACCTCAAAACCTCGCTAGAAACGCTGGGAACCACTGAAGCTTCCAGCGTCCTCTGAAATGTCATGCCTTGTGGGGTTCGATGGTCGGCTTCAGCTCTAGGCACAAGCTGTTTTAGCTTCAGATATGCCGCATCTTAAAGAGCTACCACATTGCTGTTGAGCCTGCGCTGTAGGCAGGGAACCCTGCACCTGTAGAGTGCGTCTGAATTGGGTAGGTATCGGTCTGTCTGTGTTGGTCAAACCGATCTAGCCGATACAGAGTATATCTGCTACTATCGGTTTTGGATGTACGTGAGGTTCAGCCACTCTATCCCGTATCTGGGTTAGGGCTGAATCGGTTAAATAGGGATGGCTTAGGCCAAACCTGCTTTGAAGTACACAATAAGCCTTGTATAAGGTGTGAGGAGAAAATAAATGGCTAAGTTATTTTGGCAATCTTTGCTGGCTGTGCCTGCGGCTCTGGGCGCGGCTGTTGCTGTCTCTGGCTCTGCGATCGCGGCTGAAGCTGCTGTCAGCACTCAGGTCAGCAACTTCGATCAAGACTCTGTTCAACTGGCTCAAATCACCAGCGTTTCCGAACTGACCGACGTTTTGCCCTCTGACTGGGCCTTTCAGGCACTCCAGAGCCTAGTTGAGAACTACGGTTGTATTCAGGGCTACCCCGACCGCACCTTCCGTGGTAACCGCAGCCTGACTCGCTACGAGTTCGCCGCTGGTCTTAACTCCTGCTTGGATGTGATCGCTACCCTGATCGCTCAGTCGGGCATCAACCCCGACGATCTCGCTACCATCCGTCGCCTGCAAGAAGAGTTCCAAGCTGAACTGGCTACCCTGCGCGGTCGCGTTGACGCCCTCGAAGCTGAGACCGCCACCCTGCGCGCTCAGCAGTTTTCCACCACCACCAAACTGCGTGGTCAGGTTGACTTCAACTTGGTCACCCCAATTGACACCGTAAATACCGCCTCAGATGTCGACTCTAGCACCAGCTTTGCTGGGCGGGCTCGTCTCAACTTCGACTCAAGCTTCACCGGCAACGACCGCTTGCGGATTCGTTTACAGGGCGGCGATGGCAACGCTATTGCTCCTAGTACCATTGGTCTGGCTAACGCTGGCGGTTCTAATTACGACATCCGTATTGACGACTTCTACTACAGCTTCCCCGTTGGTAGCCGCCTGACGGTAACGGCTGCTGCTCGTGGCCTTTCTGGCGATGACTGGGTTACCAGCACCATCGTGCCTTTTGATGGTCCTTCCGTAGCTGATCCTGGCGGTCCTCAGTTTTACGACTTTGGCGGCAGCACCTCTGATGGCGCTGGTCTTGGTCTGAGCTTCGCTCTTACCGACAGCATCGTCCTGGATGCGGGCTATACCGCTTCCAATCCTGGTGGTGCTATTAGCCCATCTGTGGGGATTTTCGCTGCTGCTGACCAAAGCTATATTGCTCAGCTCAGCTACCTCAGCGACGGCTTCTTGGATGCCGGTATCGCTTATATACATAGCGATGGCCTTAATAATGCCGCTGGCGACTTTGTCACTGGTGCTACTGACACCTTTGCTGGTCTGCTAAATCTTGACTTCGGCGGTTTCTTCATCGCTGGACACGGTGCTTACAGCACGTTCAATGATGTCAGCGGGACTGGTATCACCGATGACTTCAGCTGGACGGCTGGTCTCGGCCTCAATAACTTCCTGGCTGAGGGCGCTCAATTGGGTGTCTATGGCGGTCAACTGCCTTCTGCTCTTGGCGAAAACCCCTTTATGGTCGAAGGTTACTACGAGATTCCCTTCAACGAGTTCCTCACCATCACCCCCGCCGTCATCTATGGTGATCTCAACACCAATGGCGTTGGTGCTGATGACACTGGTTTTTGGGGTGCTCTGCGTGCCACCTTCCGCTTCTAAGCTAGATTTAGTTAGCTACTCAGTTTTCTAGGTTCTAGTAACCAAAGGCTCTACCCAGCGTGGTAGAGCCTTTTTTTGTATTTGGGTTTAAAGTATTTTTGCCTCGCTCCAGGAACCTCTAGGCAGCCATTGCCCCCCTAATGCGGTGACGCGATCGCGCCTCATGGTGTAAATCCAGGCCGTTTTTAGAGGCTGTTGCTGAACATTGAAGACAAGGTGGCGATCGCGCTTATATTCGCTGATTTCGGGGCGATCGGGGTAATACTCTTCAAAAGTATCAATGGAGCGTAGACAATCAGGGCTAGAGAACGTGAGCAGTATCCCTTGTACCCAGCCCGTTTCCAACGTCATGGCAGGATAGCCCAGAGGTAGATGGTACAACCGACCCATCGCTAAGGCCTGTCGGCTGTCCACCACGTAAGGCGCGCAGAAATTGGCAAATGCTCGTTCTCCCGGCTTTAAAGTGCCGTAAACAAAGAGTGAGCAAAGAGTATCCATAGACTGTGGGGCTAAACAAGCAGGACAAACAATGGCTCCTATGCTACGAATGAAACTTTACGAAGAATTAGTAAATTCATCAAAACACAGCGACAGGAGCTTGATCTCCGGATACTTTACCCTGGGAAAAGTAAGCTGAGTAGAAAGCTGTACATTCATCATCCATAAAATATCGCGCTGGTTAACTTGCTATGAGAATTTTAGTAACCGGTGGAGCCGGGTTTATTGGCTCCCACCTAATTGATCGGCTTATGACAGCCGGTAATGAAGTTATCTGTCTGGATAACTTTTATACAGGCCATCGTCATAACCTGCTGCACTGGCTCGATCATCCCTATTTTGAGGTCATTCGCCACGATGTAACCGAGCCTCTTCGGCTGGAGGTTGACCAAATTTATCACCTGGCCTGCCCTGCCTCGCCAGTGCATTACCAATACAACCCGGTTAAAACCATCAAAACCAATGTGCTGGGTACTCTCAACATGCTGGGGTTGGCTAAACGAGTGAAAGCTCGATTTTTATTGGCCTCCACCTCTGAGGTCTATGGCGATCCCGAAGTACATCCCCAGTCTGAAGAATATCGGGGCAACGTCAACCCCATTGGCATTCGCAGCTGCTACGACGAAGGTAAGCGCGTTGCTGAAACCCTGGCCTTCGATTATCACCGCCAAAATAATGTCGATATTCGGGTAGCCCGCATTTTCAACACCTACGGTCCCCGTATGCTCGAAAACGATGGCCGTGTAGTGAGCAACTTTGTGGTGCAGGCGCTGCAGGGCAATCCTCTCACGATCTATGGCACTGGCTCACAAACCCGCAGTTTTTGCTATGTGTCTGATCTGGTAGAGGGGTTGATGCGGTTGATGAATGGTGACCATATTGGCCCAGTCAACCTGGGTAATCCCGATGAGTACACTATTTTGCAACTGGCTCAGGCGGTGCAGTCGATGGTCAACCCTGACGCTGAGCTGGTGTATAAGCCGCTGCCTCAGGATGATCCCCAGCGGCGTAAGCCCGATATTGCCCGCGCCAAAACCTTCCTTGACTGGAGCCCAACGGTACCTCTGCCAGAGGGGCTGAAGCTCACTATTGGCGATTTTCGCGATCGCTTCAGTCAGCAAGGAACAACCACGGAGCGGCAGTCGCCCCTACACTCTATGGCAGGTTGACCGTGGGCTACCGCTGGGCTACGGCCCAGTTGTGCGCTCGCCGCTGAGCAGGTATGGCTGTGTAGACAGCTAGGAAACTATCGATAGTACATAAAGTAAGGAGTATTTTCTATGCGTGTATGTGTGATTGGTACCGGCTATGTAGGCCTAGTGACCGGCGTATGCTTGGCCCATGTGGGCCACGATGTTGTCTGTATCGATGTAAATGAGGAAAAGGTTAAGCTCATGCAGTCTGGGCAGTCGCCCATTTTTGAGCCGGGCCTGTCTGAAATCATGAAGTCGTCTATGGCGGCAGGTCACCTCCAGTTTTCAACTGATTTGAAAGCGGGAGTTGAGCATGGTGATGTCCTCTTTATTGCCGTAGGCACTCCAGCGATGCCCACTGGCGAAAGCGATACCCGCTACGTTGAGGCCGTGGCCAAGGGCATTGGTACCCACCTAAACGGCGGCTATAAGGTGATTGTGAATAAATCTACGGTACCCATTGGTTCTGGCGACTGGGTTCGCATGATTGTGCTCGATGGAGTAGCAGAGCAGCAGCTAGCCCCCGTGCCCGCTGGGGGCGTTCCTGAAACCGCTCATCGTGAGGTGGTAGCTGACTTTGATGTGGTCAGCAACCCTGAGTTTTTACGAGAGGGTTCGGCAGTATACGATACCTTTAATCCCGATCGCATTGTGCTGGGCAGCAACAGCCCCCGCGCCATCGCCATGATGAAAGAACTCTATACTCCCGTTGTAGAGCGGCGCTTCGCTGAAGATTCTACCGCTGCACCCGTGCCAGTGCTGGTGACAGACCTCAGCTCGGCAGAAATGGTGAAGTACGCGTCTAACGCCTTTTTGGCGACCAAGATTAGCTTCATCAACGAAGTTGCTAATATTTGCGATCGCGTCGGAGCCGATGTTACTCAGGTGGCCCAGGGCATCGGCCTCGATTCTCGCATTGGCAAAAAGTTTTTGCAGGCAGGTATCGGCTGGGGCGGCTCGTGCTTTCCGAAAGACGTGGCGGCCCTCATTCACACCGCCGACGACTACGGCTACGAAGCTCAGCTGCTCAAGGCTGCTGTAGATGTGAACAATCGTCAGCGCCAGATCACGCTTGAAAAGCTTCAGCAGGTGCTCAAGATTCTCAAGGGCAAAACCGTTGGCCTGCTTGGTCTCACCTTTAAGCCCGACACCGACGATATGCGCGATGCGCCCTCGCTAATTTTGATCGAGCAGCTCAATCGTTTGGGCGCTAAGGTCAAGGCTTACGATCCGATTGTTTCTCAAAGTGGGCTACGACATGGGTTAACTGGTGTCATTGTTGAGACCGACGCTACCCATCTGGCTGACCACTGCGATGCGCTGGTGCTGGTCACCGACTGGCAGCAGTTTCAAGACCTCGACTACGCCGATATGGCTCAGCGCATGAACAGCCCCATCCTAATTGATGGCCGCAATTTCCTCGATCGTGAGATGCTACTGAGAGCTGGGTTCCAGTACCACGGTATTGGTCGCTAGTCATCCTGATTCAGTTGTCCGCTGATTGATTTAGCCCTGGGGAACCCTAGCGTTTCTCAGGGCTGTAAACTATGGACAGTTAACCCATTCGCTTTGCTATGACCTCTTATCAGGCTTCCGCTAGCCCTGCCTACGCCCTTGAAGACGAAGCTTGGTGGGTGCAGCGCTGGGTCGAGCTACTGAATACCTATCGGTTTAAGAAGCGTCTAGAGCGCGGTCGTATTTACGCTCGGGAAGGCCACATCCTTAGCCTGGAATATAAAGGCTCTAAAGTGACAGCCCTGGTGCAGGGAACCGCCGAAGAACCCTATAAGCTTTCCATTTGGCTCGACGCCTTTAGCGACGAAGACTGGAACTATGTGATTGACTCACTTTCAGAGCAGGCGATTTATTCAGCGCAGCTGCTGGCTGGAGAAATGCCCGCTGAAATCGAGGCGGTTTTTACCGCCAATGGGCTTAGTCTGTACCCTTTTAACCTCTCAGAAGTGCATTCTAAGTGCAGCTGCCCTGACCCTAAAAACCCCTGCAAGCACATTGCGGCGGTGTATTACCAGCTAGGCGATTTCTTTCGAGAAGACCCCTTTGTGCTGTTTCAGCTGCGGGGGCGTAGCCGCGACAGCATTTTAGATGCCCTGCGGCAGCAGCGGCAGAGTAGCGCCGTACCGGCAGAATCGTCTTTGGTCAGCGAAGATGTCGGTACTAAGATAGAACCAAAATCTGTCTCTAGCGGCCTCGATCTACAACAGTTTTGGGCCTACGGCGAACCCTTAGACCCAGAGCTGGTTGTAATTACTCCGGCTGAGACCACGGTGCTAGATATACTGGGCAAAATGCCGCTGCCGCCAGAGGATGCGCCTGCGGTAATGGGCCACCTGAAGGAGATTTACCAGGCAGCGGCTCAGCAGGCCATGATGCAGGCTCTAGGCTGACCGGGTAAGGGATAGAAGCCGTCTGAGGCCAAGCCAGCCGACGGTGGAGAAGCCTGCCGCCAGAAGCAGGCTAATGACAGAAATTCGAATACCTGATCGCCAGGCTTCTGTTCTGACTTGACGCTCAGCGTCAGCCCGACGGGTGCCAATTTCGGCTTCGATTTGCTGCTGAGCCTGGTCGGCACGCTGCTGTAAAAACTGACTGAGGCCTTCGGGGTCGTCGCGATACTGCTCGATATCAGGTGGTAGCTGGCCGCTTTGAATGGCCTGGTCGAGAAGTTCTTCGTTTTGCAAAATAGCACCCAGCTGGCTTTGCTGTTGACTAAGCTCTGTGGAAAGCCGCTGCTGTAGCTGAGTGGCTGCTTCGCCAGCTTCGGTGCCAACCTGAGCCAGGGCCGTTTGGCTAGAGAGTCGCACAGCATTGAGGTGCAGCAGGGTGAGTAGCAAATAAACCAGCCCTAATACACTGGCTAAAGCACATACCCAAAAGCGCAGGTCGGTAGTTAAGCTCTTGCGCTGAGCCATGCGACCGACCGAGCTATCGACCCATAACCCAGACAGGAGAAGAGCGATACCGATCAGGGGCACGATGCCGCGATCGACCAGTTGGGTAGTGGTGGCCAGCTGCCACTGCACATTGGTGAGGTTGGGGGGAATGAGCAGAATGAGAAAATCTAGCAGGGCTGACAGAATGGCGATCGCGCCAGCTACCTTAAGGGCGATCGCGGCCAGGGGAGACGCCACCGGACTGGTAACAGCGGGTTCTGAAGTCATAGAGTTGGTCACTTGCTACAAGTAACTATTCTGCCTTGGCTGGTTCAGAAAACCACAAAATCGCTACAAAAGATTGGGGCTTGCTCGGCTTGCTCTGTTGCCTAAAGCAGGGCCAGCGCCCTGCTAGGAATCGCTGGGAATGGGTTGCCAGTCTTTGATGGCCCAGGTGCTGGCGTCCCAGGGGGTGAAGTCGACCTCGGTGAGGCGATCGCTGACAGCATTTGTCATGGCTCGATGCACCACCGGAATCACCGCTACATCTTCAGCTAATAACTCATTCATTTGCTGGTACAACTCGACCCGGCGATCGGGGTCAAGTTCTTGTTTAGCGTCTGCCCACAGGCGATCGTAGGCGGGATTGCAGTAGCGGGCGTTGTTGGGCTGCTGCCACTGGTTGGCCTGGGAGGCAATTTTAGCGCAGGTCCACCAGCCCATATAGGTGCTGGGGTCAGGGCTTTCGTTACCGATAGAGTACACCTGCATGTCGGCAAAGAAGTGGTTGAGGCTCTGGGTATCTTTAGGGTCGGCAGAGAAAAACTGATCCAGGCGCACCCGCGAAATTTGCACGTCTACGCCTAGTTCTGTAAGGCTATCGCTGACGATTGACTGGGTTTTTTGGCGGACTGGGTTCACCGCCGCCTGAAACAGTACCTCCAGGGCCAACCCGTCCTTTTCGCGTAGACCGTCGCCGTTGGTGTCGACCCAACCGGCTTCATCAAGCAGCGCTTTGGCCCGCTCTAGGTCGTAGGTATAGGCTACCGACTCAGATTGATAGTCGAGGGGCGCTACCAGCAGCTGGGCGGTGGGCTTGCCGGCTGTACCGTAGAGTTCTTTGGCAATGGTGTCGCGATCGATAGCTAGATCAATGGCCTGGCGCACCCGCAAATCACTGAAGTAGGGGTGCGGAATATCTGGGCTGGAGCGCTCTCCATCCTCGGTGCGGGCAAAAGGGTTGGCAAAGTTCAGCATAATGCGCTCTACCTGAGAGCCAAACAGGTGAGTCACATGGCCACTGGCGTCGGTTTCTAGCTCGCTGAGAGCATCGGCCTCAATCTGGAGGTTGTGGGCAAAGTCGGCCTCGTCGGTTTGCAATACCTCACGGGCAGCAGCGTAGGGGGCCAAGCCGCCCACGAGTTCTACTCGCTGAAAGGCGGGCCGTCCGCCCCAGTAGCTGGGATTGAGCTCATAGACGACGGTACCGCTTTCAAACCCCACGGCGCGGTAAGGCCCAGTGCCCACGGGTTGGAGATTTACCAGGGCATCTCGGGCGTTGGGGCCATTGTGTTCTTCAAAAATGTGGCGAGGCAAAATTAGCCCGGTTTGCCCCGTAAAGGGCTCTGACCAGGCTGGGGTAGGGTTGGTGAAGGTGATTTTTACGGTGTAGTTGTCGATCGCCTCAACGCTCTTGACCCCTTCGTAATACTGGGCCGTAGCCGCTGCCACCACCGGGTTGCGAATGAACTTAAAGGTAAACACTACATCGTCGGCGGTGAAGGGTTCGCCGTCCGACCAGGTCACATCGGGCCGCAAAGTCCAGGTGACGGAGGTGCCGTCGGCGGCTATCCCGCCATTTTCTGTAGATGGAATTTCGTCGGCCAAAAAGGGCACCAGCTCACCAGCCTGGTCGTAGCTGGCCAGGGGTTCGTAGACAATGCGGGCGGCCTCAAAATCTTGGTAGCCGGTGGCCAGGTGGGGGTTGAGGGTGACAGCAGAGCGGCTGTAGAGCAACCGCAGAGTTTGCGGATCTCGCTCTAGCTCTGGCGCTACCGCCTCGGTTTCAACAGCTGGAGCGGTGGCTAGATCGGTGGATTGGCTACAGGTAACGGTGGTAGCTAGGGCCACGCCAGCGGCGGCCATCCGGAGTGCGGTACGAAACCCTGATCTGATCATTATTTAACGCTATTCAACCCTAAAACGACAGTGCTGCCAGCTTCGCCCCAGCCTTTCATGGTAAACAATTTAAGCGTTTCTGAGAGCAGGGCGATCGCCGTAGACATCAGGAATACTTCCATCTACTTTATGTCTAACAAGGGCGGGGGTTGGGTTCCCGGAAACTTTAAACCGGCCTGGGGCTAGCAATCAATTAACGCCGCCTCAGAGGCCAGTACTCAGTCCAGTACTCAACGGCGCAACCTGGGTGACTATGGTGAATGGCTATGGTGAATGGCTATGGCTAATCGCTGGGGAGCCGGGGAGCTAGGCAGCCAGGGGCTGAACTAGCTAGTTTATTAGAGTAGTAGGGACAAGGAAATGGGTCAAAATTAGAGCCTAGAACATGGGTTGTGAAGGCATGGATGAAACGCTGGCTGACCAGCGGTGATACAGGTAAGGCTGATAGCGGATCGGGTCAATGCGAGCTTTAGACGACACCATAATCGCAATATGACTGGGCTGAGTGGCCGCAAAAAACTCGGCTAGCTGCTGGTCACTGAGGGGCAGGGGTGGCCAGTACTCATGGCACAGAGGGGACCAATCGTAGAAATGGTTCGCGGACTCACCCAGCACCTGGTCTACAAACACCCCGTAGAGAATGTATTCCGAAAGGGTTTTAGACCTAGCTAGAGTCTCTAGCCAGGGACGATCCCAAACCCGCTCCAGGTGATCGCGTAGGGCTTTGACATTGCTCTGCCGCCAGCTAATCAGGTTGCCAATGTAGTTGGGGCGCATCCCTCCGCTGCGATCGCCTTCAAGCCCCAGTAGACGGTAGGCTGCCGCATAAAGCGGGTCAAACTCGGGGGTGTAAAACTCGGGCACCCGAAATAGCCGCGTTTGGCCCTGTCGGCTAAAGTTCGTCAGGTCGAAGGGACGAATAAATGCCACATCTGAATCGACGAAAATGGTGGTCTGCTCGGGGGCACACTCGGCAAAGGAGAGCTTGACGAGCTGCTGTAAAATCCAGTTGCGAATGGGAGGAGTCTTGAAGCTCAACCAGGCTTTACGCACCAGGGGGATGCGGTGAATCCAGACCGGCAGCAGCGATTCAACTGTGAGAATTTCGGCGCTGCCGTTGGCCAACGACTTGAATTGTGAATAATCTCGTTGGTCAACAATAATATAGTGCCGCACGGGAGTTTGGCTGCAGTTGCCGACGCTCTCTACTAAGAGCCTGCAGCGCTCGTAGTCAGGCCCATAACTAGGGGTGACAAGGGCAAATGATGGAGGGGCAGAAGGGGGCATAGGGGTGGCTCAGGTAAGGCGTCAATCGGCGATCGCGGTGGCAGAATGGCCTACCCAACAAGGTGGATCAGTCCTCATAGATTCAGTCCTTTAGCAGCTGTCTATAACCTGAGGAATAAATAAAGAGGTATAAAGATAGACTGTGAGCATAGAGAAGCCGTGCTGTAATCAAAGTAATCAATAAAAAAGTGAATAAATTGGCAAAATTAGCTACTCTTGGGGGCAGCAACCCCCTCAGTGGTTGAATGTGAGACTACGCGACCAGGATCAGGCACCATTATGACTGACACTACGGCTTCGAGTGCTTCCCCAGACCCCCAAGGCACCCGCTCGGCAAATTACGGGGAGCAAATCATCGATTCCTCCCTAACCCAGGAAGGGGATCGCTGGGAGACGATAACCCTGCCTGGTCAGCTGCCCTTGGCCGAGGCTGAGGAGCCTGTAGCCGAAGTCAACGTCTCTGAGGCCAACGATATCTCTGAGGTCAACGATATTTCTACAGTCTTACAGAACGAGCTGGTACCGGCAGCCGCGCAGGCCAATGCTGAGGGGACGTCAGATCCGGTCGAACCCGCCCCAGAAAACCTGGTACAGCTCATTCAAGACCTTAACCAGTGCAATGACGCTCTGCTGCTGCGCGTTACTGAGCTAGAAGACGATCTAGAGCGATCGCAGGTAGCTCTCCAGGCTGAAATTGAGCGCAACCAGGCCCAGCCTCATCCTGGTGCGCTGCCTGTCGCCGCCATCCCTGGTCCTGTACAGCAGCAGATCGCCCAGCTGCTTAGCGAGCTTGACATCGCCAACGATGGTCTGCGGCGCACGACCATTCACAATGAAACCCTGCAGGCCGAGCTAGAAGTGAGCCAGCAGCGGGTTGCTCAGCTGGAGCGCGAGTGCACCCTCCTTCAGCAGCGCTTTAGCGAGAAAAATACGGCTTTGCACCAGGCTGAAGAAACCTGCCGCGACCTTAAGGCCCGGCTGCACCGTCAACAGCGCTACACTTTGCAGTTTAAAGCGGCCCTAGAAAAATGTTTGAACATGGCTCCGGGGGCAGCGACAACCAGTCCTACGGTCGTGCAAGGGCAGCTTTTGGGTACGCTCGCCGGAGAAGACCCAGGGCAGTCGGTATCCATACCGCGATCGCAGCAAATTCAGCCCTGGTCAGCCGGGCCGGGGGCGTCGACCAGTAACCCTAGCCTGACCCACCTACTGCGCGGTCTGCGGGGGGCAGGGCCGAGCCCGGTGTCGTCTCCATCAGTAACGTCTTCAACAGCGCCCCAGCGCGAGCTGCCTCAGGCCCCAGCGCCCCAGGTCGATCTTGCCGAACCAACGCCGCTTGACTCGTATTCGTTAGCTCAGCCGGTATCTACCCCAGATCCAACCCTCGATTCTATTCCAAGCGAGACCACTCCCCCAGCCGCGCCCGACCCCTGGCTAGAGACAGCAGCGGCTCCATCTGCCGTGACACCGGCTCCCACAACACCGTCGCTGTTTACTGAACCGTCTCCCTGGGGTGAGCCAATCGTCCCGGTGGCACAACCGGCCCCAGTCGCAAAACCAGCTCCAGCAGTCCCAGCACCTGTCGCTAAGCGGCCTTCTACCCCCATCCCCGTAGCTGCTGCGGTTCCGGCGGCTCCAGATCCCCTTTCGGCGACGGCTACAGCCCCAGCGGCTACGGCCCAGGCTCCGCTGCTGCCTGCTCTCAGCAGCAGCGGTAAGGCGTCGCCCTCGCCCCTGGTCTACCCGCTGCGATCGCAGAAAAAGGTCAAGACTATTGCCGCAGTTGAGCTGCCCAGCTTTGGCCGCACCATGCGGCGGCGGTAGACATGGGCAGCCTGCCGATCGATCCTTTCCAGTAACAGTACCGTCAACCCCGATGAGTCGGCAGGGCTACGGCTAATGGGTCACTTAAGGGTGAGCCGTCGAACGCTGTTTGATCCTGGGGCGGTTATATGACTTCAAGCAGATTGAGCAGACCCAGTGGATCTGCTCAATCTGTAAACAGGATGCAGGCAAAAGCGATCGCAAAGACGGGTTATTTCAAGTGGTGGCCAATCACCATTTGCAGCAGCGATGGCTCACCGCCGGGCTGGTGGTATCGGTCGGCCCAGGTGCGAACCATCTCGTCTAGCTCTTTGAGAGCGGTTTCTCGGTCTGCAGCGGGGATGTCTAACTCCTCTAGCACCCGCATGGTGCCGGGAATACCATTGGCCCACTCGCGCATCATGCGAAAGTACTGGGCCGTATCGTCTACCATGGCGTACATGCGCTCTTGGTCATCGACTGGCGCGTAGGATGCCCGAGACAGCCCGTAGTAGGAGGCTCCCCAGGAGGCATCAATGCGAGCTACGGTGCCCGAGTAAATCAGCCGCCGCCGAATGTGCTCGGCCAGCGCTTCACTTAGCGGTACACGGTGATCCTCTGGCAGATCATCCTGAGACTTTTCGTGCAGAATTTCAATTAGCTCCAAGAACTGGAACGAATTGATGATGCGGGCATCGGGGCAGGGGGGCGGCAGCTTGTTTTCTAAAATGGCTTTTTCTTCGCTGGTGAGGGAGGTGCCCGACACCCGCGACTGCCCTGCCTGCCAGGGATAGCGCCGCAGCCACATGTAGGGAAACTGAATTAGATAGCGAGGCTCTTGGGAACCCAGCATTTTGAGCAGTTTTCCCTCGGTTAGGGCTTGGCGCATTTCTTCGACAATGGCCTTGACTCGTTTTGGCTCAATGTGGTGCAGGTGACCGGTCATGCGCAGGTTTTCGCCCTGCTCAAGGTAGGTCATATAGATGGCGCACTTGGCCGCAGTAGCCGCCGCATCTAAAAAGGCTCCGTGGCGGTGACCGCCAGTGCGCATGGCGCTAAAGGCGATGTACAGCAATATCTGGTCAATGGCGCTGGGGCTAAGGCGGCGAATGAGCGCTTCGTCTTCTACCGCTAGAGAAGACAAGTGCATAGAAACAAGGGGGTCAGCCATCAGACTTGGGAAACTCAAAACAACAGGCGGTAGCGCAGCCCAAGCTGCAAGGCGCGAAACCGTTGAAAATCGCCAGAAATGTGCAAATACAGCTTAGTCTAAAAGCCTGGGAAGAATATGTAAGCTTGTGAATTTGAGATAAATACTCGTGGGTCTATAAAGCTTTAGGCCTAGCTTTGCTAACTCAGCCATAGGCCAGACATAGCTAAAATTTGATTGGCCCTGATTAATCCCCTGATTAATTCTTAGTGTGACGCAAAACCTTGCTAATTTAACCAATAGCCAAGGCTATTTTTTGCGGTTCCATCGACTTAGAATGCACGGCCAGTGAACTGTTGTCGTTTGCAAGCAGGCCTCCAAGGGCCTGGCCCATAGGGGCTACGATCGCCTTCTGTCAGTACCCCGCATTCATACCCATATTCAAAGAGAACTAGGTGGTGATTGGCTGGGTGATTCTACCGCTGCCGCGGTAGGCTAGCGGACTGTGCCAACTAGAGGACGTTGTTGGCGGTTGAGGGTCAAGTCGACCACTGCCGCGAAAGCTTAGCCGCGTGCCCGCGATCGCAGGCACGCGGCTAAGCCGACCGCTGCCGCGATCGTCTTCAGCGCCAATAGTGGCGCGCAGGGTGGCTTCAGCGTAGGATTGGAGGGCGGCAGATAAACCCAAGGGGGTAGCTGTCAGCAGCAGGCCCAGGCTAGCGACGTAGGCTAAATAAGTGATTAAGGGACGGTTGTCGGAGGGGTGCATAGGACGTGGCCTTGTTAGCGCTTCTAGTCCTAGTTACAAACCTGTGCACCGTCAGTCAGGAAAATCTTTATCCGTAAATCTGCGGATTTTGAAATTTTAGTAGTCCCAAGCACGGATTCCCCCCAGTCAGAGGGGTGCAATAAAACGGCTAAAGTGACTATTCTGAGCGGGTTAAGGGCGAATTGAGGCTGGACTTGAACCGCGAGCGAGGACCAAAAGCCGCCGTGGCGGGCACGAAATGTTTACTCCCCCTTTATAGATGAGTAGATGAGGCGGGTATAGATGAGGCGGGCGATCGCAGCGGGAGACCTGAGCGCGGCTGGCCCAAATGTCTGCGATCGCAGAAAAACCCCTAGCTGCAATGGTCAGAACCGACTAAACGATCTAATCTATGGGGAATGTATTTGTGTAACTGAGTTCAGACTTGGTTGCAGGTCTGAGTTTAGATTAGAGGCATGGTCTCCTGACGCACCGTTTGGGGTCAGCCTGTAGCCAACGTTCGTTGAGGTGTGGCCGTGCCCCCATTAGCCCTGGCAAACCGTGTAACTTGCGTAACCCCTTCCATGACTCTGGCTATTTCGGCCAGAGCCAAGGCGATGAAGGCAGAGGGCTTGCCGGTGTGCAGCTTTAGTGCCGGAGAACCCGATTTTGATACCCCCGACCACATTAAGGCAGCGGCCAAAGCTGCCCTCGACGCGGGCAAAACTCGCTACGGCCCAGCGGCTGGCGAACCGGCTCTGCGGCAGGCGATCGCCCACAAGCTTCAGCACGACAACGGCCTTTGCTACGGTCCCGAGAATGTAATTGTCACCAACGGCGGCAAACACTCTCTCTACGGCCTGATGATGGCCCTGATTGAACCCGGCGACGAGGTAATTATCCCAGCTCCCTACTGGCTGAGCTATCCCGAAATGGTCAAACTGGCCGGGGGAACGCCGGTCATTGTACCCACGACGGCTGAGCAAAACTACCGCATTACCCCAGCGCAGCTGCGCCAGGCCATTACCCCCAAAACCAAGCTGTTTATTCTCAATACCCCCTCAAACCCTACAGGAATGGTCTACTCTCCGGCGGAAATTGCGGCTTTGGCCGCGGTGGTGGTCGAGGCCGATATCTGGGTGGTATCTGACGAAATCTACGAAAAAATTCTCTACGACGGGGCCACCCACCTAAGCATTGGTGCCGTGTCGCCCGAGGCGTTTGAGCACACCATTATTAGCAATGGCTTTGCCAAGGCCTACTCAATGACGGGCTGGCGGGTGGGCTACCTGGCTGGGCCAGCGGCGTTGATCAAGGCGGTTAGCACCATTCAGGGCCACAGCACCTCGAATGTGTGTACCTTTGCCCAGTACGGTGCGATCGCGGCTCTCGAAGGCACCCAAGACTGCGTAGCCACCATGGGCCGAGCCTTTGCTGAGCGGCGACAGGTGATTATCGATCGGTGTCGGGCGATTAGCGGTCTCAGCTGCGGCGAACCTGAGGGGGCCTTTTACCTCTATGTCGACATTAGCGCTCTGGGTATACCCTCCCTCGACTTTTGCACTCAGCTGCTTGACGAAAAATACGTAGCGGCTATTCCGGGCGTAGCCTTTGGGTCTGAGGGTACCCTTCGCATTTCCTATGCCACAGGCATGGAGACTATTTTAGAGGGCATGGATCGGCTAGACGCATTTGTGGCAGCGCGTCAAGGCTGACATCAGGCGGTCAGGCAGATTCCTTTTGTTTTTCTTTCATTAAATGTGATGTCGGTGGCTTAGTTTGGGTCCCAGGCAGGAATACTAAAGAAAGTTGTTGGTATTACTTGCTACATGGGGCATCGTTTTCCGCCATTGCTAAGCCGAGGTGCGTTTGGCCATATTCCGCTACGGTTGCTGATTGTGGTGCCCTTTGTGCTACAGGTATCGGTAGCGGTGGGGCTAACGGGATGGCTATCGATGCGCCAGGGGCAGCGGGCGGTGAACCAGGTGGCCGACCAGCTGCGCGAAGCGGTCTCTCACCACATTGACTACAAACTAGAGGAGTTTTTGGCGACATCGCATCTCGTTAACCAGCTCAATTACGATGCCATCGATCTGGGCCAGGTTGACCCCACCAGTCAAGACGAGTTACTTCGCCACTTCATGCGGCAGTCGCAGCGATTTAGCCACATCGATACCGTTTTTTGGGGACAGGCCAACGGCGAGTTTGTGGGCCACGGTGTTGTGGGCCAGCAGTCTCACCAGCTGATGCGCGGTGGCCCTTCCTTAGACAACCACATTCAGTTTTTTGAGGTGGATACAGCCACGGGGCAGCCCGCTAAACTGCTGCACTCGACACCTGATTGGGATACGTTAACCCGGCCCTGGTACCGGGCGGCAGTGCAGGCTAAAGGCCCGGTGTGGGGCGAAATCTTCCCGTACCATGCCTTGCCAGTACTGGCGATTTCGGCGTCTAGACCGGTGTACGACGACAGCGGTAAGTTGCTGGGCGTGCTGGGCAATAACTTCTTCCTCACTCACATCAGCCGCTTTTTGCAGGAGATGCATATCAGCGAGCACGGGCAAGCGTTCATTATGGAGCGATCGGGACTGCTGGTGGCCACTTCAACGATCGCCCCCTATAAGGTGATCAACGGTCGCCCGCAGCAATCCTACGCGGTGACGAGCCCAAACCCTCTGATTCGAGCCAGTGCCCAGCTGCTGCTCAATCAGTCGGGGGGCGATGGTAGCCGGATTCAGCCTCAGCAGACTGAGTTTAAGCTCGATCGCAAGCGCCAGTTTATGCAGGTGTCTTCCCTCAACGACGGCTACGGGCTCGACTGGCTGATTGTAGTGATCATGCCCGAAGATGACTTCATGGCCGAGATTGAGGCCAGTCGACGCAATACGATCGCCCTGTGTGCTCTGGCTCTGGTCGGCGCGATCGCCTCTGGCCTCTACACGAGTCGCTGGATTACCCGACCCCTCAGCGTCTTTAGCTCGGCCTCCCAGGCCATTGCCGACGGCCATCTCAATCAGGAAATTGGCCCGACGGGCATGCAGGAGCTAGAGGGGCTGGCCCAGGCTTTTAACAGCATGGCCGCTCGGCTAGAGACATCTTTTGGCGACCTTCAGCGCTCTAAGGCTGACGTTGAGCGCGCTAACGCCGAAATTCATCAGCAGGCCGCCCTTTTTCGCCTAATGGCCGAAAATATGAGCGATTTAGTCTGCCTGCACAGCGTAGATGGCACCTATCTCTATGTCAGCCCCTCAGCGCAGTGGCTGCTGGGCTACAAGCCTGAAGCGCTTGTGGGTGTACACCCCTGCACTCTGGTGCACCCCGATGACCTTTTTGAATGTCAACGATACCTGCATCCACCCGCTGAATGTCAGCCTTTAACCGTACAGCCCGTGGTCTGCCGCATGCGCCACCATCAGGGTTACTATATCTGGCTAGAGACATTTACGCGGCCCATTGTCGATGCTGCTGGCGCGGTAGTGCAGCTCCAGACGGCCTCTCGCGATGTCACCGACCAGGTGAGAATGCGCCGCCAGCTTGAGCACGATGCCTGTCACGATAGCCTGACCGGGCTACCCAACCGTAAGCAGCTGCAAGAGCGGCTAGAAACCGCCCTCAACCGGGCGCGCGCGGATAGCGGCTACCGCTTTGCCCTGCTGTTTTTGGATATTGACCACTTTAAGGTGGTCAACGACAGCCTGGGCCACCTGATTGGCGATGAGCTGCTGATGGAGGTGGCCAGTCGGCTAAAGGCTGTGCTGCAAGCGACCGATCTAGCGGTGCGCCTGGGGGGCGACGAATTTGTGGTGCTGCTGGAAGATGTAGACCACTTTGAGATGGCCCAGACGATGGCCGAGCAAATTTTGGTGATGCTGCGACAGCCCTTTCAGCTCAGCAGTCACCAGATGTTTGCCACGGTTAGCCTGGGGCTGGTTATGGGCGGTGCCCACTACCAGTCGGCCTCTGATCTGATTCGCGATGCCGATACGGCTATGTACCGGGCTAAAGCCGAGGGGCGTGACGGTTATCAGGTCTTTGACAGTGGTATGCACGATCGCGCGATCGCGCGACTCACCCTCGAAACCGAGCTGCGCCGTGCCCTGCTGAACCACCCCGAAGAGTTTGTGCTTTACTACCAGCCCATTGTTGACCTGCAAACGGCTGAGGTGAAGGGGTTTGAGGCGCTGGTGCGATGGCAGCATCCCCAGCGGGGCCTGGTAATGCCGGGTGAGTTTATTCCGGTGGCTGAAGAAACCGGGCTGATTGTACCTCTCAGCTACTGGTTGCTAGAGCTAGCCTGCAGCCAAATGGCCACCTGGCAGCGCACCTACTCCCAGGCTCTAGGGCTGACCGTCAGCGTTAACCTATCGGTGCTGCAGCTGCACAGTAATGGTCTTTTGCAGCGAGTCGACCAGGTACTGCACAACGCTGGTCTTTCGCCCCGCAGTCTGGTGCTAGAAATTACCGAAAGCATGCTGATCGACAACATTGATGACACGATTGCGGTGCTCAACGGTCTGCACCAGCGGGGGATTGCCCTCAGCATTGATGATTTTGGCACCGGCTATTCGTCGCTGAGCTACCTGTACCGCTTTCCCATCACCAGTCTCAAGATCGATCGCTCCTTTGTCAGCCAGATGGAAACCAGCCTCAGCCACGAAACAATTGTGCACACCATCATTAACCTGGGTCGGCAGCTGGGCTTTAGGGCGATCGCCGAAGGGATTGAAACCTCTGGGCAGGTCAACATCCTCAAGCGGCTTGGCTGTGACTATGGCCAGGGCTATTGGTTTGGCAGACCCCAGCCCGTCGCCGAAGTCGATAGCTGGCTGACCCAGACTACCGCCTACTATCGGCCTTACCCGGTGGCTTAAGCCGTCGGTCAACCCAGCGCTTGGCCTTATAAATCGCCTCAGTACGGCTGACAACTCCAGGTACCGCTACAGCACAGCCGCGATCGTAGGTGGCCCAAACGGCATACATCGGCAACTCGTCTTCGGTGCTCTGGTCCAGTTCCAGGTAAAAGCCCCGGTAGGTAAATGACAGCACGACGTGGGGGTAGTCTGGGTCGGCAAACAGCATAGGGGAGAGGGTGTAAGGTTTAAGGCTTAAGGAGCTTACTTTAAACCAAAAAAGAGGCGAGCCAAAGCCCGCCCCTAGGAGTCGCGGAACACGACTGCGGTGTTGTCGCCAGGCTAAGCAGCCGCGAGGTTGGTAGCGGCAAAATCCCAAACCGCTACCAAACTGGGTAGTCCCAGCCGTCTTGGCTTCAACAAGTTTGTCAAAGCTGCCAAAGTGGCAATTCGTAGGGCGTGGGGCTTCTGGGGGTAAAGGCCATTGGCACGATAAATTGCTCTGCCTATTAAAAACTATCCCCCTGGGGTGGAGGGGGATAAAGTCAATGGCCTTCTAGATCAGCCTGTGGGCAAGGGTTTCGCTGCTGCTTAGCCCTGAATCGCCACCAGCTCAATGTCAAAAACCAGGTTTTCTCCCGCTAGGGGGTGGTTGGCATCGAGGGTGACATCGGCCTCTGAGAGATCGGTCACCATCACGGGCACCACTTGGCCCTGAGGTCCCTGAATTTGCAGCTGCTGGCCGACATCTAGCGGAATATCGTCAGGAATATGGTGGCGCTCGACCACCATGACCATCTCGGGGCGGCGGGGGCCGTAGGCGTTTTCGGCAGCAATCACTTCGGTTTTAGCATCACCGGGGGTCATGCCCACCACCGCCGCCTCAAAGCCCGGAATCACCTCGCCGTTGCCAATGGCAAATTCTAGCGGGTCGCGCTCGCGCGATGAGTCAAACACGGTGCCGTCTTCGAGTTTGCCCGTGTAGTGAATAGCAACGCTGTCACCTGATTTAGCATGAGTCATGGAAGCATCCTTGCAATGCGCTAAGGGTTATTGTGTAGCCATACGAAGTTGTCCTGTTCACGCTAACGGGCATTTTGTCGAACCCCAGCAATACTAGAGATTTTCCTAAGGTTTCAAGCTCAGGTGTTATGGACAAAAGGCCGTAAAACTAGCCCGCCGCGATCGCCGAATCGCTTAACATGCTGCATGTAGAGCACGCCCTAGCCGCTTTAGAACAGAGATATTCCCATGGCTACTGCCATAGACAAGACCATTGATCAAACCGACAACAACATTTGGCTGAGCGAATTTCAGGCCATTTTGCAGGGAGCGGTCGGCGGCTTTTTGTTCGGCATTCCCCTGCTATATACCGTGGAGGTGTGGTCAATTGGGGCGGCTACCGACCCCCGTTGGCTACTGGCGGTGCTGGCAGCCACCCTGGTCGGGGTAGGGCTGCTCACCCAGGTTGAAGGATTTCGTCAAACTCTCAGCCTGCACCCGCTAGAGGCCCTGCTCGAAAGCATTGAGGCGGTTGCCATCGGGGTGGTGTGCGCGACGCTGGCCCTGGTGCTACTGCGCCGCATCACCCTCGCTACGCCCCTGGCGGAGGTACTGGGCAAGGTGGTGTTTGAGACCGTGCCCTTTGCCCTGGGGGTAGCCCTGGCGCGATCGACCCTGCAGGGTAAGCGCGGGCGCGACGCCGGTACAGAGTCCCATTCTGAGTTGGGGCCTGAACGCTCTGGGAATCGCCGCACTACGGCCCCGCGATCGCGACGGCTAGTCTCTCCCACCCTGGCGAACCTGGGCGATGCCCTAGTCGATTTTGATGCCGCCCTGATCGGCGCAGTGCTGATTGCGTTTAGCATTGCCCCCACCGAAGAAGTGCCCCTCCTGGCCTCATCCCTCCCCCCCCTGTGGCTGCTGCTGATTATGGCCGCCTCTCTGGGCCTCTCCTACGCAGTTGTGTTTGCCTCGGGCTTTACCGATCGCGCTGAGCGGCGGCAGCGGGGCCTGCTGTTTAGCCCCATTACCGAAACCCTGGTGGCCTACCTGGTGGCACTGCTGGCCTCATTGGCCATGCTGGTGCTGTTTCAACAGCTCAACCTCAGCGACCCCTGGTCAGAATGGTTGAGCGATATCTTAGTACTGGGTCTACCGGCCTCCATTGGCGGGGCCGCAGGGCGTATTCTAATTTAATGGATTTGCCAAACTCTTCCAACCGCTCAACCTCTACCGATGCGCCTAGGCGCTTTACCCAGCGCTCTGCCGCCGAGTGGGTAACGTTTATAGCGGCCTCGATCATTTTGCTGGGGCTGGTAGGGCTGATTTTTTTTGACTGGCAAACCAACCAAAACCAGCCCCCCGCCTTTGCGGTGGCGGTGTCAGAGGCGGTGCGGGTTACCGATGGCCGCTACTACGTGCCCTTTGCCATTACCAATACCGGCGGTCGCATTGCCCGCATGGTGCAGGTTACAGCCGGACTCAACATCGCGGGGGCTGACGATGAGACCGGCGAGCAGCAGATTGACTTTCTCTCAGGCCACGAGACTAAGGCGGGCAGCTTTGTCTTTAGCCACGATCCCCAGGGGGGAGATTTAGTAGTGCGAGTGGCCAGCTATCGACTACCGTAGAATGCTTTGAAATGGGGCGCGAGATTAGAGGCATCCCGAAATCACAATGGGGGAATGCATGCTCGGCTACGTCTTGATTTTGCTAGCGACCATTTGCTTCGGGGCCCAAAACTTAATTACGCGGGTGCTGTTTGTGCCCTCTGACCTACTGGGTCTAGTTGAAGTCGGCGGCTTTGTAGAACCCACCCTGCCCAACTCGTTTTTGCTGATGTTTATGCGCACGGTGGTAGGGGTACCCCTGATGGCGGTGCTGCTGCCGCCGGTATACCCGCCCATGTGGGCTGACCTGCGCCGATTAGGTTCGGCCAGCTATCGCCGCGAACTCTACCTGGCGCTGGTGGGGGGAGTGCTGATGTTTTCGTACCTGGCGCTGCTGTATGTAGCGGTGGGGCGGATTGCCGCAGGCATTGCGCTGACTCTGTTTTTCACCTTCCCTGTCTATACGGCACTGCTCGATTGGTACTGGTTTGGCCACCGACCCAGCCCCAGTCGCTGGGCGATCTTAGTCTTAATTTTGGTCGGTAGCGGGCTGACGGTGCCGTTGACGGGAGCGGCGATCGAAAGCTGGCTGGGGGTCGTCTTTGGGCTGGCCTCGGGCGTGGTGTACGCCTTCTATACCGTCACTGCCCAAAAAGCCTTTGAAACCTTTCACCCCGTGCCTTTTACGGGCATGAGCTTTGCGGTGACGCTGGTGCTGTCGACGGCGTGCCTGCTGCTGTGGCCAGGGGAACTGGCGGGGCTGCTGTGGCCAGCGCTATGGGTGGGTGGGCTGCTGTCTGCGATCGCCACCCTGACCGGCCATGTTCTAAACAACCTGGGCATTCGCGTGGTGGGGGCTACCGCCGCCTCTATGCTGGGCGCGGCTAACCCTGCCCTAACGGCGGTGCTGGCCTGGGGCGTGCTGCAAGAACAGCTCTCCTTGGTGCAGGGGCTAGGCGTGCTGCTGGTGACCGTCAGCGTGGGTTTACTCAGCCTGACCAAGCCTTCGTAACCAGAAGGCTCCAAGGCCGCAATCGCCTCGGTACCATGTCCCCATCTCTATAAGACATCTAGATCATCAGGAAATTGGTCGTCAAAAAGTTGCTCTAGGGTAAACGGGCACTGTCCCGGTAGGGTTTTGGGGTCAAGGGGTGTTTCTCGCCCAACTAACAGCAAACCCAGTTGATAGCCTTTAGCAATAGCCTCGTCTTGGTAGCTTTTTAAACTAGGATTTTGTTCCAACAAATCTAAAATTTGCAGCCGCTGCTCTTGAATGGTGTATTTCCAGCTTTTGCTGCGGTGACTGGCCTGATACTGCCATTTAAGTAGATGACCAACGAGCACTCCCAAACGATTTTTGAGTTCTTGCTTTTGCTGCCTGCCCAAAGACTCGATTTCCTCAACTAAATTCACCACGTCTAGACGCTCAGTCTTGCCTTGACGCAGGAAGTTGGCCTGTTCTTGAGTCCAGGCATAAAAATCGGTTTCGTAGAGGTCAGGCATCATTCAACTTCCTCTGGCTTGGATGTGCCTAGAACAGTTCTGCCATATCTACTTCAGCATATCCTTACGACCGAACTACCTCTTCGACGGAGCCAACGACGGGCACCACCTTTGCCGAGGGACAGAGGTCCGCCAGTCCGCATCGATCGCATTTGGGGTTGCGGGCATTGCACACCGCTCGCCCGTGGTACACCAGGCGAATTGACCAGTTCTCCCAGTCGGGCTGGGGCAGCATCTGCATCAGGTCGCGCTCGATTTTGACGGGGTCGGCATGCTTGGTCAACCCCAGCAGGTTGGTAATGCGCTTAACGTGGGTGTCGACCGTAACCCCGCCGTTGATACCAAATCCATGGGCTAGAACCACATTGGCGGTTTTGCGCGCTATGCCAGGCAGCGTAACCAGGTCATCCATGCGGGGGGGCACTTCGCCCTTGAACTCCGTAATTATCTTTTGGCAGGCGGCGCGAATATTCTTGGCCTTATTGCGGTAGAAACCGGTGGATTTGACCAGGCGCTCCAGGTCTTCTAGGTCGGCTTTGGCAAAGGCATAGACATCGGAGTAGGCGGCGAAGAGAGCGGGCGTGACCAAATTTACGCGCTCATCGGTGCACTGGGCTGCCAGCATGGTGGCAACCATCAGCTGTAAGGGATTGGCAAAATCCAACGAGCAGGGGGCTTCGGGGTAAAGCCGCTTAAGGCGAATCAGAACTTCGATCGCCCGCTGCTTTTTAGAGGCGCGCCGCTGATTGGGCATGGAGGGGGTAAGGAGTTGCTGGGTAGATGGGTGGGCAGGGGTTGTCCTTAGACTCCGCTCGGGCGAACCGTCGGGCGACGAGATTAGCGGAGGTTTTGGAAGAATTCGAGCTGAGTGGTGTCGCGAACGATTAAAAATACGCCGAGACCTAGCAGTAGCACCAGACCCGTCTGCATCACGTTTTCTTGAATGCGATCGGGCAGGGGCTTGCCGCCGCGCAGGGCTTCGATCGCGAGAAACGCCAGCTGGCCGCCATCTAGCGCGGGCAGGGGCAAAATATTGATGATGGCCAGGTTAATGCTGATGATGGCGGCAAAGGGGAACAGCATGGCCGCGCTCGATTTGGCTAGCCCGGCCCCCTGCTCGACAATTTTGACCGGCCCGGCCACCTGGCTGGCCATTTCGCCAAAGTTGGTAATCAGCATGACAAACCCCCGTACGGTACGCACCAGGGTATCTTGAAACTGCTGAGCGGCCAGGGTAAACACCTCAATGGGGTTTTTGGGGCGGCGGTAGCCAAAGTCGCCGTTGGGCTGCAGCTGCACGCCAATCACCGCTGAACCGTCGCTGCCAATTTCGGGCGTTACCGAGACATCTAGCTCGCGATCGCCGCGCTGCACGGTGAGGTCTACGGGCTGATTGGCGCTTTCTTTAATCAGCTGAATGAAGGTCGGAATGCTCTCTTCGCCTACACCGAGAGGTTCGCCATTGGCCGCCACCAAAATATCGCCTGAGCGAATGCCCGCCTGGCCCGCCGGAGAGCTTTCAGAGATCACCTGGGGTACCAGAATGCCGGGCTGGGGGTTAAAGGTTTCGGGAATGCCGACGGCGGTGAACTGGGCTACAAACACCAGGTAGGCAAACACCAGGTTGGCGATCACCCCAGCGCTGATCACGATCGCGCGATCGAGAATGGGGCGATTCTTGAGTAGGTTGGGGTCGTTGGTGGGGATTTCGCTCTCGGGATCGTCGTCGGGAAAGCCCACAAATCCGCCTAGGGGAATCGCTCGCAGGGAATATTCGGTCTCGGCTCCCTGGTACTTCCACAAGATAGGGCCAAAGCCAATGGCGAAGCGATTGACGTGAATGCCCTGTAGCCGAGCGGCTGTAAAGTGCCCCGCTTCGTGGACGGCTACCAGTAGGGCAATGACCGCGATCGCAGCTAAAACCGACATATACAAACCAATTGGTGAGAACAATTTCCCTATTCTAGCGTTGCTTCTGGCCCTGCACGGGGGGGAATCCTCACCACGCCCTATTCTCAGCCCTTTGGTTAGCCGCTGAGCTGCACACCGCCTGGCAGAAACCGCGCCGTCCACACGCCCAGATCGGAGTCGGGCAGCGCCGCCCGCAGCCTGGTAGCCAGGGATGCTGCCTCGGCTTCAGACTCGGCCAGGGTAAACACCGAGGGGCCAGACCCCGACATCAGCGTGCCCAGCCCGCCCAGACTGGTCATGGTTTCTCTCAATGCAGCGGTTTTGGGGTGGGCGGGCAGCACTATTTTCTCGAAGTCATTGCAGAGGTGCTGGGCCAGGGCCTCTGCATTGCGCTGGGCTACCGCCCGCACCATCTCGCCCGATCGCACCTGCGACTGCCGCTGCTGCCAGCTCTGGGTATCAGTTAAATAGCTGTCGCCGTATTCGGCTCGGTAGGTCTGGTAGGCCCAGGGAGTGGA
The DNA here is from genome assembly GCA_049646445.1 of Nodosilinea sp. Lineage (GTDB taxonomy): Bacteria > Cyanobacteriota > Cyanobacteriia > Phormidesmidales > Phormidesmidaceae > Nodosilinea. Next base: position 78,544 of record JBARVV010000010.1, read on the forward strand.
GACAAACTCTGTCTCATACTTGGCCAGCACCAGGTGCAAATTGTCGATACCGGGCATGGGGTCGAGCTGTTCGCCCCGGCCTGTGGCGATCGCGGTGCCCCCCGACACGCAAAAGGGGACATCTGACCCCAGCTCGGCCCCCAAATCTTGCAGCTCGCTTTGAGTCAGCCCCAGGTTCCACAGCAGGTCTAGCCCCACCAGCACGGCGGCAGCATTGGATGACCCCCCAGCCAGCCCCGCTCCCACCGGAATTTGCTTTTCAATGGTGATTTCGACGCCGCCCAGCTTGGCCATTACCCCAGGACAGCGCTCGATCACCAGCGCCGCCGCCTTGTAGGCCAGGTTAGTTTCATCGGCGGGCACCAGGGGATGGTCGCAGCGCACTCGAATGGTATCGACGCCGATGCTGCGCACAGAGATGCGATCGCACAAACTGACGCTCTGCATCACCATAATCAGCTCGTGGAAGCCGTCGGGGCGACTGCCCACAATTTCAAGGTAAAGGTTGATTTTGGCGGCGGCCAGCAGCGAGTAAAGACGCATAGAACGCTAGGAAGAGTGCTTCAGGATTGTATTACTCAGCGCCACCCATTGCTCAACGCTAAGATCTTCGGCGCGAGCAGTAGGTTCAATGGCCAGGGCCGTCATCATCGCTTCTAGCTCATCGCGATCGATCGCGGCCTTGAGGTTGTTGCGCAGCATTTTGCGCTTGCTGCCAAAGCCTAGCTTCACCAGGCGATCGAACCCAGCTAGGTCATCGGACACGGTAGCTGGGGGGCGCGGCGTTAGCTTTACCACCGCAGAATCTACCTGGGGCGGCGGCTGAAAGGCCCGAGCCGGCACCGGGCACACCAGTTCGCAGTCGGCCAAATACTGCACCCGCACCGATAGCGCCCCAAAGGCTTTGCGACCAGGACGGGCGTAGAGCCGCTCGGCCACTTCTTTTTGCACCAGCAGCACGATGGCGTCGTAGGGTTCAGGATTCGGCGCAGCCAGGGTACCCAGCAGCTTCTCTAAAATTGGCCCGGTAATGTAGTAGGGAATGTTGGCGACCACTTTGTTGGGCAGGCCAAAGTCAAAGTATTTGTCCCGCGAGACAGCAGCGATATCTAGCTCTAGAATGTCGCTCGGCACCAGGCGAAAGTTGTCGTGCTTGGCGAACTGGTTGTTGAGCTTGCGAATCAGGTCGCGATCGATCTCTACGGCCACCACGGCATTAGCCAGGGGCAGCAGCCAGCGGGTCAGCGCCCCGGTGCCGGGGCCAATTTCGAGCACTGTGTCTTGGCGGGTGACGGCGGCGGCCTCCAGCATGCGGTGGAGCACCTTTTCGTCGGTGAGCCAGTGTTGGCCAAAGCGCTTGCGAGTTGGTTGAGAGAACATTTTGTGATTAGCAACCTGTGATAGGCTCTCGCCCAAAGTCTTTTGCAAGGAGAGAATTATGACATTCTTCTCAGCTTGGTTAACGGTCTTTGCTGTCAGTTTAGTGGCAGTTGTCACCCCTGGCCCTGATTTTGCCCTGACGTTGCGCAATAGCCTGGCCTACTCTCGACGGGCAGGAATCTTTACCGCGATCGGCGTCGGGGCTGGCAACCTGGTTCATGCCACCTATTCCCTGGTTGGCATTGGCGCTGTAATTTCAAAATCTATTCTGCTGTTCAATGTCTTGAAATGGGTTGGTGCGGCTTATCTCATTTATCTCGGCATCAAGTCTTTGCGTGCTAAGCGAGTGGCAATCGCATCAAACTCTATTGAGCAGCAGCGAGATATTGGGCGTTGGGCAGCGTTTCGAATTGGCTTTCTTGGAAATTTGCTAAATCCTAAAGCAACGCTCTTTTTTCTAGCGTTATTTACCCAAATCATTCAACCTGCAACGCCGATGGTAGCGCAAGCTGTTTACGGGGCGACCGTCGCGGCTGTCGCACTGGTTTGGTTTGCAGTGGTAGCCGTAGTTATTTCCCAACAGACTTTCAAGCGACGTGTCCTGGCTACCGCCCATTGGCTGGAGCGTTTAACTGGGGCAGCACTCATCGCCTTAGGATTACGCTTGGCATTTGCAGAGACAAATGAGTAGTGCAGTTCTTAGCTGATGAAGGCTGAGGAGGTGTAGGAGCGATCGCCAAAGCCTGAATGGCCTTGTTATCATCCTGACATTGCCGTTGTTGCGGTTGTTTGCCCGTGTCTGTCACCCTAGCCACCCCTCTGAGTCAAATTGTGCTGTCGCCCGGCAGCGCAATGACTGTGTCAGGGTTGAGTTGGCAGCACTATCAGCTTTTTCTAGCGGAGTTAGGCGAGAATCGAGCCACTCGGTTGGCCTACAGCGGTGGCAGCTTGGAGATTCGGATGCCCAGTAAACTCCATGAGATTGTCAATCGGCTGCTGAGCAAAATTATCTTTGCCCTGGCGGAAGAATTGGGGTTAGACATTGTGGATCTGGGTTCCACGACCTGGAACCGCGAAGACCTAGACAGAGGGATTGAACCCGATAGCTGCTTTTTTATTCAAAATGCTGGGCTGGTTCAGGGCTTGAATCCTGAGATGCCGCCCAATCTGTCGCCAGATCTGGCAGTGGAGGTAGACATTGCCAGTGCGTCGGATCAGAAATTGGCGATTTACCAGGCGCTTGGGGTGCCGGAACTGTGGCTTTACCGCAACGGCAAGGTCAAGATTCTAGACTTGCGCGGTGAGCAAATTCACGAAGTAGAGAGCAGTTTGGCCTTCTCTATAGTATCGGCAAGCCAGCTTCAAGCATGGATTGAGCTACGGGAAACCAATACTGATCTGACCGTGGTGAAAGTAGTCCGACAGTTCATTGCAGCGACAACCTAAGCTGCCGTAACCGGATCAGGAAAAAGGGAAAGGGAATCCATTTATCTCCGCATCTTCTCAGTCCCCTTATCGTCCTCATCTCTCGATCACCGGCCCAAATAGTTCAGAATGCCTCGGGCGATGCCGTCGGCGATTTGGTTGACCGCCGTGGGATTGCGGAAGCGGGCGGCGTCTTCGGCTCCGGTGACAAAGCCAGTTTCGACCAGCACCGAGGGCATGGTGGTGTAGCGCAGCACGTAAAAGCGGGCCGTGCGAACGCCGCGATCGCGCATACTGACATTTTGCAACACCGCGCTGTGAATGCTGCGGGCCAGGCGCTCGCCGCTGGAGTAGTAGTAGGTTTCCAGCCCGTTGACATCGGGGCGGCTCATGCTGATGGCATTGGCGTGAATGCTGACGAATAGGTTGGCCCCGAGCTGGTTTGCGTACTGGGCGCGAGCATCGAGATCGACAAAGACATCGCTGCTGCGGGTCATCACCACCGTAACGCCAGCGGCCTGAAGCTGCTGCTGCACTCGATTGGAAATAGTCGTGTTGATCTGCTTTTCTTGCATGCCGCCGATGCCCACCGCGCCGGGGTCGCGTCCGCCGTGGCCCGGATCAATAACGACGACCACAGCCCCCTGGGGAATAGCCGGGATGACCGGGTTTGAGGCCACCGCCGGAGCCGAGGCGCTGACAATTTTGGCGGGCAAGCTGGCGGACACCAGAGCGGTATAGATCTCGTCAGCCCGCTGGCGATCGCGAAACAGACCAACCTGCACCACCGACTGACCATCCACCGTCGTGCGAAAGGCCTCGGGTTCTACGGCACGCACCTGTTGCAGCGTATCACCGCTGGTGATCGGGACGATGACGCGAAAGTAGTTGCCGCTAACGGCGGCACCAGACGGCGGCAGGGGCGTCGGCAGGGGTGATGTTTGGGCGATTGGGATGCTGGGCTGGGCTGGCGGCGGCGTGGGCCTGGCCTGGCTCAGGGATGGGGCTGAGCCTTCGGCAAAGCGCATCTCCAGCGGTGCATCGTGGGTGAGATAAACGTGGCCGACAGGCTGGCCGTTATAGGTGCGGCGGGCCATCTGCCAGCCGGGGTTGAGCTGAATTTTAAGAAAGCCGTCGGTACGGCCATTGGTGCGGCCAATTTCGATGGGCGGGGCCGAGCGATCGCGGGTGGGTCTGGCAAACAGCAACAGGTCATTCTGTCGCGCCGAAATTTCTAGCCGATACTGCACGCCCAGATCCTGGCCGTTGACGCGCACCGAGTAGCCGTTGCTATTGGTCTGGCGATCGCAGGCTCCGGTGAAGTCAAAATTGAGCAGCAGCGGGTCTATCGACACCGGCCCGCTGCCCGGATTTTGCTCTTGCCAGCACTGCCGCTGGTTGGGAACTTGCTCCAAAATCATCAGGTTATAGAAAGCCCCATCGCGCACCGGGCTGGCGATCGCCACAGCCAAGCTGGGATCGATGGGCTGCTGCTCAAACTGTTGCGCCCTAGCCGTGGGGGCGGCAGCTAGCCCCGCCAGTACCACGGCAGCAGTAGTCAAAAACGTATTCAGTGGACGAGACAGCAGGGCCATGGCGGTTGGTGTAGCGGTGTGAAGAGAGTGGAGTAGCGATCGGGGTCTAGCGACTGGCAAGACTCCTAATGCTACTCACGATTGTGGCGATGGCAAGGGCAGGTTCGCAAGTAACGTGTCGCAGTTTACCAATTGGCCTGATCAAAAACAAAACCGGCCCAAAATGTCTGGGCCGGTAGCGGTGGGTCAAATCGCCCCTAGTAGAGACGTTTAGGTGATGCTTTAGCGCCCTAAATCTTCAAAGGTTTGGTACGCCCGCTCTGGATGATAGATATGACAACGCCCCGTGATCGATCGCATTAGGTCGAGAGAGAACCTGGTCTCTTTCATTAGCGGTGCCCAGTTTTCTTTCAGCGCTGCGTAGGCAGGCCGCAGGTTGTAGGACGGTATACCCACTGAGATATGGTGGGGAACATGGACGTTGATATCGTGGCACAGCACTTCAATCCACTTGGGATAGTCGCAGTGGACAGTGCCGGAGAGCTGCGCTTCTACCTCATTCCAGGTGTCGTCGTAGTGAAACTGAATATCGGGAATGGTGTGATGCACCACGGTAAAGGTGCTCATCCAGAAGTGGTAGCCCAGCCATGGCATCAGCCAGTACTTCACCACGCCCCAGGGGCCAGCAAAGTAGAACAGCGCGGGAAAGAATATTGCCGCAAAGATAACTACCGCAGCAATCGAGCGCTTGACCTTGGCATGGTCGCGGGGCTCAAAGTTGCGCAAATCAAAGTGCAGCGCCCCCCAGTGCGCCACCGACGCTAGCCACCACAGCCAGCCCCGCATACTCTGATACACCGTCTGCAAAAATACACCGGCTCCGCTATATTCTTCTTTACTCCACGGTGCCCAGGCGTTGTCGATCTCCATGTTGTTGGTGTGGCGGTGGTGAATGTCGTGCAGCAGCCGCCAGCTGTGGAAGGGGTAAATCAGCGGCAGAAACATGATGTGCCCCAGCCAGTTGTTGACCCAGCGGCGGTTGGCAAAGGAGCGATGGCCGCAGTCGTGGCCAATCACAAAAAAGCCGGTTAGCGCCGTGCCCGCTACAAACCAGGCCACCGGCAGCAAAAACCAGGGCGAGAGGGCGATCGCAACGTAACTCAGGGCCACTGCCACGACGCTAAGCAGAACTGCGGTCCACGCTTTGCGGGGGTCTTTTTGAAAATAAGCTTTAGGAATAGTTTGAATAACCTGCTTTAGAGTCAGGTCGCCATGCGGCTTCACGTCCGCAGATTTAGCGGAAGGCTCAAGAATTGCAGTCAAGGAATAGTCTCCACGAAAGTTAGGGTGCGAACATCGGAGCTGGACTATTTTGCCCAAAAAAAATCTGTTCACCCTTGCGGGAAACGAACAGAGCCTAAGCTTGATTGCAAAATCGAGATATCAACAAGCCGAACTACTTCAATAACTTAGATAACCGCCGCAAACAGCTTAATAGGGCAAAGACTGGCCCGTGAGGGCGCTTATAAATCCTTAACAATTATATCATGCTGGCTTTGCGTACTCGCCAATCCGGGGACTTTATTCCAAAATTCCTGCAAGGTAGGTGTTGCTTTATAACACACAATGCCATAAGGGATAAGGTTTTTGCTAGGGCATCTAGAGACAACCGCTACAAAGCGAGGGACGGATTGCCTAATTATCGCACGGCTGAATACCCTCACTAGTCCAGCTCTCTAGATCCCTAGCGACCCTACGACTGGCCACAGTCACCCACCTTACGCCGCTGGGTACGAGCCAAACTGCGCTGTATGAATCCAAAACAAAGATACTGTCTAGCGACGGCGGCGAGCAAACCCCAGCCACACCAGCGCTCCCCCAATAGACATGATTAGCGGCATAAAGACAGCGGCAGCGCGGTAGTGGACATCTTCGGTCGAGTCGAGGCTAATACTGTCGTAGATAATGCCTTTGTCACCCACGGGCACAGTCCAATAGTCGGCGTGGCTGCGGGTGTCGTCTTCAATGGATACTTCCCAATCGCCCGCTATCGACTCGTCGGGCACAAAGGCGAAGCGCCCCTCGCTATCGGTGGTAGTAGTCATCCACGGCTCGTCGGGATTGTTGGGGGCATAGATGCTCACCGTTGCGCCCACGAACGGATCGCCAGAGCTAAATTTCGACTGAAACTCAAGCTGATTGTCGAGGGTATAGAAGGTTTCGACCTGGTGTGCGCCTGCCTGGGCCGGAAACCCCACCAGAGCCAAACACGTGACCAAAGCAACAAGCAACCGTTTCATAGCACAAGCGATCCGTAATCTGTGTGGCCTTTATTGTAGCGAGAGTTGATTAGAGCTGAGCTGAGTCTAATGGCTCAGATTAAATCATTATCCGTTCCTAACGTAACCCTTCAATGGCACCACCCCCAGAGCTACAGCACTACCTCGATGCCCAGGGGTGGCTCACGACAGGCTTGACCCATCTCTTGCTGTAGCAATGCAGGTGATAGGGCAATGCAGGCCGATGCTATGCCAATACCACCCCGCGACAGGCCAAAACCATTTGTAATCTGGACATGCAGTCGATGGATCTAGCGAAACCGCCCGCTGTAATGGCATTACCATGAGGGCTATTCCTCGCTCGACCCGCTGCAATCTCCACCGACGTCGAAATGATAAAAGACCGGCTCCACAGGTCCACTGCGCGCGATCGCCTATCTACTCTTTATTTTCTACGGCTATGACCTCTCCCAACCGGATTTTGGTTCTCTTTGCCCATCCTGCCCTCCAAAAATCTCGCATTAACCGTCAGCTGGTGCGGGCGATCGCCGATCTTGAAGGGGTCACCCTCCACGACCTCTACGAGGAGTACCCCGATTTTCATATCGACGTAAAGCGTGAGCAGCAGTTGCTTATCGACCACGACATTGTGGTGTGGCAGCACCCGTTTTACTGGTACAGCAGCCCCGCCATTCTTAAAGAGTGGCAAGACCTGGTGCTAGAGTACGGTTTTGCCTACGGTCACGAGGGCGCGGCCCTGCACGGCAAAAAATGCCTCTCCGCCATTACCACTGGCGGCACCCCCGAGGCCTATCGGCGCGAGGGCTACAACTACTACACCATTGCCGAGCTGCTGGCCCCCTTTGCCCAAACCGCGCGGCTGTGCGGCATGGACTATCTGCCGCCGTTTATTGTCCACGGTACCCACCAGCTGAGCGACAGTGCCCAGATCGGCGATCGCGCCCAGCAATACCGCACCCTGATTCACGCCCTGCGCGACAACCAGATCAACTGGGCGGCCCTATCCGGCCTCAGCCAGATCAACCACGACTTGAGCCAGGTATTGCTTTCCCCCGAGGTGGCCCCCCATGCATAGCGACAGCTTTTTCTTTCAGGCGTTTATCTACCTCATGGCGGCGGTGCTGTCGGTGCCCGTGGCCAAACGGCTGGGGCTGGGGTCGGTGCTGGGGTACTTGATTGCGGGGGTGATTATTGGCCCCTTTGTGCTGGGCCTGGTGGGCGGAGAACAGCAGGACGACGTTATGCACTTCGCCGAGTTTGGCGTGGTAATGATGCTGTTTTTGATCGGCCTGGAGCTGCGGCCTTCGCTGCTGTGGCAGCTGCGGGGGCCAATTTTGGGGCTGGGCGGGTTGCAGGTGGTAGTGACTACCGGGGCGATCGCGGCGATCGCTCTGCTGGTGGGCCTGCCCTGGACCATGGCCCTGGCGATCGGCATGATTTTGGCGCTGTCTTCAACGGCGATCGTGCTGCAAACCCTAAATGAAAAAAGGCTGATGAAAACCGAGGCGGGGCAGGCCGCCTTCTCGGTGCTGCTGTTTCAAGATATTGCGGTAATTCCGATGCTGGCCCTGCTGCCGCTGCTGGCGATGGGGCACACCGCCGCAAATTCTGGCGCAGTCGTGTTTGTCGCCACCGCCGAAGCCAGTGAAGGCCTGCCGGGCTGGCAGCAAACCCTGCTGGTGATGGGGGCGGTGGGGGGCATTATTGTGGCCGGGCGATTTTTGATGCAGCCGGTGTTTCGCTTCATTGCCGATACGCGCCTGCGGGAGATGTTTACGGCCACGGCCCTGCTGCTGGTGATTGGCATTACCCTGATCATGCAAATGGTGGGGCTATCGCCCGCCCTGGGAACCTTTGTGGCCGGGGTAGTGCTGGCCGACAACGAGTATCGCCACGAGCTAGAAACCGATATTGAGCCCTTTAAGGGCCTGCTGCTAGGCCTGTTTTTTATCTCGGTGGGGGCGAGCATTGATTTCAACGTGCTGGCCCGTCAGCCGCTGCTGATTTTGGGCCTGGTGGCGGGGCTAATGCTGCTCAAGGGGCTGGTGCTGTTTGCCCTGGGCCGGTTCTTTAAACAGTCGCTGAGTCAAAATCTGCTGTTTGCCCTGGCCCTGGCCCAGGGGGGCGAGTTTTGCTTTGTGCTGTTTTCCTTTGCTGAGCAGAGCCGGGTGCTGCCGTCGTCGCTGACTGCGCCGCTGGTAGTGGTGGTGGCCCTCTCAATGGCCCTGACGCCCCTGGTAATGATGGCTAATGAGCGGCTGGTGCAGCCCCGCTTTTCCGCGCGCGGTGAAGAGCGGGAAGCCGACACCATTGACGATGGCGAAACCCCAGTCATTATTGCGGGCTTTGGCCGCTTTGGCCAGGTTGTCGGTCGCCTGCTGATTGCCAACGGGTTTCGGACCACGGTGCTAGACCACGACCCGGCCACTATCGATCAACTGCGTCAGTTTGGCCACAAGGTATTCTACGGCGACTCGTCGCGAATTGAGCTGCTCCACGCGGCGGGGGCCGCCGAGGCCAAGCTGTTTGTGATGGCGATCGACGATGCAGAGCGGGCGCTGCAAACCATTGATATGGTGCAAAAGCACTTTCCCCACCTGAAGATTTTGGCGCGGGCGATCGATCGCCGCCACGCCTACGAGCTATTGCGCCGGAATGTGGCCGTAGTGGAGCGAGAAACCTTTGATTCGGCCCTGAATACGGGCGCTGAGGCGCTGAAACTGCTGGGTTTTCGGGCTTACCAGGCCCACCGGGCCGCCCGCATCTTTCGCCATCACGACGTTAAGGCTATGCGCGAGATGGCCGAGCTACAGGGAGATATGCCTACCCTAGTGGCCAGGTCGCAGCAGCTCTCCGCCGACCTAAAAACCGTTCTCCAGTCCGATAGCTACGACTTGCCCCACGAAATTGATCAGGCCTGGGATACAGCCGCCCTTCGCCAGAACAGCGTGTAGTCTGTTCACTGAGCGAAAGCAAGGCTAGGGCAAACCTGGGTCAGCACTTTAATCGGTAACAATCTCGGCTGATTCCACGTGGCCTGCCACATCGAGCTTAATCACCAGCCATTCATAATCGATGCTAATGAAGCTGCGCTCTGGCCCCAGCGCGTAGACCATGTCGTAGTCTGCAAAGCCGTTTTGGGGGTCTGGGGTGCCCAGTAGCTCAATCACGCCAGCCTGAGTCCTGCCCAATAGAATAAATTTTGCCACTAGGTCATCCACCATGCAGAGGCGGACATAGCTGGGGCTAGATCTAAGCGTTAGGTCGTTCCACCGGGCGGAGTTGAACTGGGTATAGCCACGGCAGTGTTGCCACTCCTTCCAGTTTGTTTGGGCCAGCAGACCTCCCACCACCAAAAAAGGAAAGCTGACCACCAACACACCGCCCACAATGAGGGCGGTTAGCAAGCGACGCTTTGGCTTCGGTTTTTGGATAATGAGTGGCATCAATGAATCGAAGATGAGTCCGCGGGTCTATCGAGATAGGCTACCCCATGGCCAGCCAAAAATTATCGCAGCGTGCTGGGTTGGGCGGCGATCGCCCCTGTACCTGCTTCCAACTCCTGGTGGATAGCTGGAAAGACCCTAAAATTTTGGAGCAAATCCAAGCTTAAGACACCTTGTACTATATGCAGAATGGCTTTATTAAGACCTAAGCGCTTGATCAGTGGGCAAGAAATGAAGGCAAGAAATGAGGGCAAACAATGTTTACTCAGTCATAGAATGCAGACTCCTTTCACACAAAATTCAAAATCAAGAAGATTCTATAAGCTCAGTCTTGTCTTCCTTCAAGTCTTAGAAGACTCATGGTATAGTCTCCATGGCTAAAGAAATTAAAACAAGTCCCAGAGTGGGTCATGTCCGATGGTTTTTAATCAACAACTTTAAGGATTTAGTGACAAGCCAAGTTTAGCAAGGCCTTAAACCCTTGCTTTTAAAGGCTTGCCTTAGCAAAAGCTTTATTTGGACATTAATATTATACTTTGTAGTAGTACGATTCAAATATTTAGAAGCTTCTCAGCGATTAAATATCGTTAATTCTAAACGCTTAAAGTGCTGAGAAAAGATTTTCTGGCTGCCAAGGATCGTCTAAGTTTAAGTAAAATGACTCTAACTGCTTCTACCTTATCTATGCTAAGTCCACCTTAGTCCGGTAGAGGCTTAGTGCCACTTCATTGACTACGGCAAGAATCGCCTTGATTGGCCATTCTTTTCGCGCTCTAGTCTGTCATATCTTGCTGGCATCAAACAAGTTATCTTCTCACTAGCTATAGCTTGCTCCTCAACTCATGAGGCATACCTCAGTTGAGAGTAGTCTCGGAACGTATAGCCTTGGACAGATGTCCTGTACAGATCCGAGTGAGAGATGCTTCAGAACTTCTTAGATAATCGATAAATTCTTGCTCTTGCAAGAGTCTATCAGGAATTTTGGGATGCACCTTGCTTGCGATCGCCACAAGACAACAACTTGCTCGATTCAGACCTACTTGAAAAAACTTTAGGAAAGGTTGATCTAAAAGCTTAAGCCAACAATCTACAAAGCTCAAAGACAGAGGAAATCGAGACAATGAGACTAGCAGAAAAATTGTCTTTCATAAAAGATTATGCCTTGGGATACGTGGTTACCGGCTTTTTTGGAGGTATTCCTAGTCCTATCGGCATGATTCTACGCAATATTGCTTACTACCCTATTTTAGAATCTAGTAAGCTACCTATATTTATTCAGCCTGATGTCCGAATGGTTGGCACTAAAAATATCCAAATTAGCAAAGGAACTCGTATACGCAAGGGAACCTGCATCGATAGCAGAGGAAACAAAATCATTTTCAGGGATAACGTTTCAATCGATCGCTACGTCGACATTAGAGTTTTTAGCGGTTATGGCGGATCTGTTGAAATTGGCGAAAACTCTTACATTGCTCCCTTTGTTTTTATTGGTGGGCCTGGGAAAGTTCAGATTGATCGCGACTGCATGATTGCTTCGCATTCCACAATAATCGCTAACAACCACAATTTTGACGATCTCGATATACCGATTAACTCCCAAGGGTTTACCTGCAAAGGCATTCACATTGAGGAAGGATGCTGGCTTGGTTCTGGTGTTAGAGTTCTAGATGGTGTAACGATTGGCCGCGGCAGCGTTATTGGTGCGGGTGCCGTCGTCACCAAAGATATTCCGCCTTTTTCGATTGCGGCAGGTGTACCCGCCAAGGTAATTCGCAAACGAGGGTTGGAGCATCAGCCTAGTGTGGAACATAGCGTTGCTTAAATACCTATCCCATCCTACTAGCGGGTACCCTGTCAGCCTCGGTGGAGTGGATCTACTCCTTAGCTTAACTCCACTCCACTAGACCGCGAGAAGCGGCCATTTAATATTGTGTAAGGCCCAGCGGCGCATACCCTTACGCAGAGTTATTTCTTCTTAGATCTGAGCTGGTTCAATTATGCAGTTAAATAGGGGATGATTCTGGAGGCCCACTGTGGCTCCACTGCTCATCCCCTGCGAGGCCCTGTGTCAGACGCAAAACCTTCCCGTTCTCTCGCCAACATTGCGGGCATTGTGGCTGTGGCCACCATCATTAGCAAGTTTGCCGGGCTATTTCGTCAGCAGGCGATCGGGGCCGCCTTTGCGGTGGGGCCGGTGGCCGATGCCTACAGCTTTGCCTACATTATTCCTGGCTTTTTGCTAATTTTGCTGGGGGGCATCAACGGGCCGTTTCACAGCGCGATCGTCAGCGTGGTGGCGCGGCAGGACCGCAAAGATACGGCTACTCTAATCGAGGCGATCAACACCCTGGTAGGGCTAATGCTGCTGGGGGTGTCGATACTGCTGTTTGGACTGGCTGGGCCGATTATTGACACCATTGCCCCTGGACTGGCCCTAGCTGACTCGGCAGCGCGGGATATCGCTGTGCTGCAGCTCCGCATTATGTCGCCGATGGCGATGCTGGCGGGGCTGATTGGCATTGGCTTTGGGGCGCTGAATGCCGACAGTCAGTTTTGGCTGCCGTCGATTAGCCCGATTTTCTCTAGCGGGGCGGTGCTGGTGGGGCTAGGGCTGCTCTATGCCAGGCTTGGCGGCGATATTACTAGCCCAGAGTTTTATCTGGTGGGTGGGGCGGTGCTGGCGGCTAGCACGCTCAGCGGTGCAGTGTTGCAGTGGCTGGCCCAAATTCCGGCCCTGTGGCGATCGGGGCTGGGGCGACTGCGGCTGCGGTTTGACTGGTCAATTCCGGGGGTGAAGGAGGTGTTTCGGGTGCTGGTACCGGCCACCCTGTCGTCGGGAATGCTGCAAATTAATTTATTTACGGATTTATTCTTTGCCTCGTTTATTGCCGGTACGGCGGCGGCGCTGAGCTACGCGAATCTGCTGGTGCAAACCCCACTGGGCATTATCTCGAACGTGATTTTGGTGCCGTTTTTGCCGCTGTTTGCGCGGCTGGCGGCTCCTGAACACTGGCCCGAACTCAAGACCCGCATTCGCCAGAGTCTGCTATTTACAGCGCTGACCATGCTGCCGCTGGGGGCGCTATTTGTGGTACTGGCCCGGCCCATTGTGCGGGTGGTCTACGAGCGTGGAGCTTTTGACCAGGAGGCTTCAAACCTGGTGACCTCGGTGCTGATGGTCTACGGCCTGGGCATGTTTGTGTACCTGGCTCGCGACGTGCTGGTGCGGGTGTTTTACGCCCTGGGCGATGGGCAGACGCCTTTTCGCATTAGCTTGATCAATATTGTGCTGAACGGGGTGCTGGATTTTTGGTTCATTCGCTGGCTGGGGGCACCGGGTCTGGTGCTGTCTACCATTGGAGTAAATGTGTTTTCGACACTGGCGCTGACGGTAATTTTGCATCGGCGGCTGCGGGGGCTGCCCTTGCAGGAATGGGGCGGGGCGATCGCCTTACTCACCCTACTTAGCTTTATATCTGGCACCGCCGCCTGGGGCACCCTGCGGTGGCTAGAAACCCAGTTCGGTACCGAAGGCATTGGCGTGCTGTTGCTGCAACTGTTGATCCCTGGCGGTGTGGGGCTGCTGATCTTCACGATTGGAGCATTTTTGCTGCCGATACCCGAGACGAAGCAGCTAGCGGCGCGGATTCGAGAGCGGGTGAGGCGGTAGGTAGGTGGGAAAGTGGAACTAACGGAATTGAGCGGCGGTCTGAGGCTGGCGCATAATGGAAGTGAGAATGCAGCGGCAGGATGCAGGCGATGGCAGACCCAATTACCCTTGACGACATTTACGCCCTATTCCAAACCTCTCAGGCCGAGGCCGATCGCCGCTTCACTGAAGCCGATCGCCGTGCAGCGGAATCCAAGGCTGAAGTCGATCGCCGTGCAGCGGAATCCAAAGCTGAGGCCGATCGCCGTGCAGCGGAATTTGACCTTCAGATGGCTGAATCTAAGGCCGCAGACGAGCGGCGTGCTGCCGAAGCGGCCCGCTCGATGGCAGAGCTCAGGCGTCTTGTTGACAACACCACCCGCGCGGTAGATGGGCTCACGACTCGCTGGGGCAAGTTTGTCGAAAACTTGGTCGAACCTGCCGTGCTACGGCTATTTCAGGAACGGGGCATTGATGTGCAGGAGGTTACTCGCCGCATGCGATCGCAACGCCCTGGCGCTGAGATGGAAATCGACATCTTTGCGGTGAATGGTGATAGTGCCGTTGCGGTGGAGGTCAAATCGCGGCTGTCTCGCCAGGACGTGGAGTACTTTTTAGAGCGTCTAGAGCGGTTCAAACAGTCATTTCCCCACTATGCCGACTACGCCATCTACGGTGCCGTAGCCGGTATTGAAGTCGATGAAGGGGTAGACCGCTTTGCCTACCAGCGGGGATTGTTTGTGATTAAGCAAACCGGCGATACAGTCACCATTGCCAACAACCCGACCTTTCAGCCCACGACCTGGTAAAACCTATGGTGGCAGCACTAGTCGATCGAGAGGCGGCGCTACAGGAAATTCGCGCTGGGCTGCGGCGAGGACAGCAGGCGCTGGCTGACTGGGAGAGTGGACGGCTAGCGGTGTCGGCAGTGCCAGGGTCGGGCAAATCGACAGGGATGGCGGCGGCGGCGGCGATCGCGATCGCCCGTCACCAGCTGCACCTCAACCGTCAGCTGGTGCTGGTTACGTTTACGCGATCGGCGGCGGCGAATCTTAAGGCCAAGGTGCGCGGCCACCTGAAAAATCTGGGCCTGCCTCAAACTAGCTTCACCGTTTCTACCCTGCACGGGCTGGCGCTTACTATTGCCACCCGCAACCCAGAACTGTCTAATTTGAACCTGGAAAACCTAACGCTGGTTTCTCCAGCCCAGAACAACCGACTGCTGCGAACCTGTGTGGAGCAGTGGATTGTCGCCAACTCCGACCTCTACCACCGTTTGATCGAAGGGCGACAGTTCGACGGCGAGGAAACTGAGCAGCTGAGGCGGCAGTCGGTGCTGCGAACCGAGGTGCTGCCCAGCCTGGCGCATACCGTAATTCGCGAGGCCAAAAGTTCGGGGCTGATGCCCGCTGACCTGATAGAGCTAGCCCAACGGGTCAACCACAATCTGCCCGAGGATGTCGAAGACTACGACGTGCTGACCATTGCGGCGGGCCTCTACGATCGCTACCAAGCCCTGCTCTCGCAGCGGGGCTGGATCGACTACGACGACATGATCTTGGGTGCCCTACGCACCCTGGAGGATCCTGACAGCCGCCGATTTTGGCAGGGGCGCACCTTTGCGGTGTTTGAAGATGAAGCGCAAGATTCTTCGCCGTTGCAGACGCGACTGTTGACCTTGCTGGCGGCCAACCCTTACGACCCGGATGGTGAACCAAACCTAGTGCGGGTAGGCGACCCCAACCAGGCGATCAACTCGACGTTTACCCCGGCAGACCCGGTATTCTTTAACCAGTTTTGCGACGACTGCCGCCGCCAAGATCGTCTGGTGACGATGGATCAGGCCGGGCGCAGCAGCGGGATTATTATGGCGGCGGCCAACCAAATGCTGGCCTGGGTCAACCAGGCGCGGGTGGCGGGGCCAGAGATACCCTTTCGCGACCAGGCGATCGCCCCCGTACCCGCCAACGATCCCCAAGCGGGCGCAAACCCTGAACCGCTGGGGGTTGGTCTAGACATTCTCTCGCCGCCCACTACGCTAGATACTGTGCGGCTTATGGCCGAGCGGGTGCGAGATCTCTACACCGAGAACCCCGACACCAGCTTCGCCATTTTGGTGCGGGAAGGTCGCCAAAGTCAGTTTGTTGGCAATCGGCTGCGCGCCCCTGACCTGGTGGGTGGGGTAGACCTGGCCGCGATGGGGCTAAGGTTCTACGACGTGGGCGAGCAAGACCGCCAGACCAAAGTGCCCGAAGAAATGCTCGCCCTGCTGAGGTTTATCGAGCGGCCCCATTCGCCAGACATGCTCAAGGGAGCGCTGCGGGTGCTAGTCGATCGCAAGCGGGTGCCCACCCAAGACCTCAACGCCCTAGCCAAAGCACCTGAGCAGTTTCTCTACCCCGGCCCGCTCGATGCCCCACCCGATACCGAGGCGGCGAGGACAGCGCGGCGCTACTGTGCCGGGCTGCTGCGATCGCGCCTCGAACTGCCGCCCTACAGCTTGTTTTCCTTTATTGGGTTGACCTTGGGATACAACCAGAGCGAGCTAGCCACCGCCGACAAGCTGGCCGCCCGCGTCAGCCAGCAAATTCGCAACGACAATACGCTGGGGGCTGCGATCGCCGTGCTGCAAGACATCGTCGGCTCTGAGCGCTTCACCGCTGTAGACACCGAAGACACCGACTCGCTCTATACCCGCCCCGGCCAGCTGACGCTGATTACGATGCACAAGGCCAAGGGACTCGATTGGGATGTCGTATTTTTACCCTTCCTGCACGATAAAACGATCCCCGGCACCCTGTGGGTACCGCCCCAGGGCGAGTTTCTGGGCGACTTTACCTTGGCAGAGGTGGCCCGCGCCCAAATTCGCACCTACGCCCACGCCGATACCGAACCGAAACGGGATGAAATTCCCGATATTATTACCGCCTGGGAGCAGGCCAAATACCTCAAAGCCGCCGAAGAGTATCGACTGCTCTACGTCGCCATGACCCGCGCCAAGCGACTGCTGTGGATGTCGGCAGCCCAGCAGGCTCCCTTTACCTGGAGCAAGCCTGAGAATGTGCAGGCAGCAACCCCCTGCCCAGTGCTACCAGTGCTGCGGGAGTGGCTATCAACTTCAAGCCTTTGACATTTTTGAACGTTTCAGCGCGCGCTGAAACGTTCAAAAATGTTTAATCAATGCGCTCGATTTGCCAAAGGATTTGGTTTCCTTCTCGCCGCACTCGCGATACTGACCAGTTGCGCCAGGCCCAAAATTCGCCCCGACTGGTAACGGCGCTAGCATTCACATCCATCAAATCGGCAAGTTCTGAACTGGTGATCAAATAACCCTGCTTAGCGATTTCATCGGCAATTTGAAGCGTTTCGAGCACGTTGCGGAGGTTATCAACCCTAACCTCGCGCGGTAGAGAATCAAAGTTTTCGCTAATCGGAGAAGTTCCAGAGTCTGCCATGATACATAGTGCCGTCCAAAGCTAAAATCAAGCTAAATTCTACCTTTAGACCTTCAGATTAAGGGAAATTTAGCTCATAAATTATCTATGCTTTTCATTAGAAATACTTATGAGAAGTATTAATTTTTCTCGATGTAATCAAGGATCCTGCCAGCTTAATGGAGGAATAGCCGGTAGGTGGGGGTGTCGCGACTATTCCTTTCTAGTTCTATAGGCTGCTGGATCTACACGCTGCTGGCCGAGGGGCGGCGACGTTCTTGCTGAATCAGTAGGTAGCCCACAGCAAGCCAGAAGATGAGCAGCCCGCCGGTAATGGCCAGTACGGGCAGCAGGCCCAGACGGGCAATTAGGGCTGGAGCCGCAGCAGTAAACAACCCGCCGCCGACGATGGGTTCAAAAAAGAGCTGTTTGTAGGCAAAGCCCTCGAAGGCACCAGTGCTGTTGTCGGGGTCGACCATACGCAGTAGCAAAATGCCCGTGGCGGTAACGCCCATGGACTGGCCCATATCGCCAATGCCTTTTTCAAACCAATAGCTGGGGAAAATGCGCGGTGCCCACCACAAAAAGATCAGCACGTTCCACAAAATACCGACAGTGCTGAGCACGAGAAAGACGCCCAGGTTGCCGCCGATGACGCTGAGAGAAATGGTGGCGATCGCAGAAATGACCACTACATCTAGCGCCACCCCAGCAATATTCTGCACCATTGGCCGAATCACTAGCGATCCTAGCCCCAGCCGGTTCAGAATCGACTGCGTGATGATGCCGCCAATCAGCGCCAGGGGAAACAGAGGTACATAGGTAAACAGGGCAAAGCCGCCCTCACCGCCCCAGGTCGCGGCCTCGACCCACTTCATCGCTTCGAGAATTAGCCAGCCGATCGCGATCGCCAGCCCGACAATGGCAAAGTTAATCGACAATGGGTCAACCAGCAGGTTGCGCAGCAGCCGCGCCCGCTCTTGCCGTAGTTCTGGCGTTTCAGCCACCACGTTGAGGTCAGGAATTTCTTCTGGCTCAAGCACCCGGCGGGCAACGGTATCGACATGGCCCTTGCGGCGACCCCAGTCGGCTAGGGCGGTGCCGCAAATAATACCAGCGACAATGCCCACTGTCGCCAGACCAATGGCTAGGTCGGCCCCGTCAGTAAAGCCTAGGTCGACAAGGGTGTCGGCCATGCCCCCAGCGGTGCCGTGGCCCCCCTCAAAGCCAATTTCAATTAGGGCGGCGGCAATGGGGTTGACATTAAACAGCGGAATCAAAATTAGCAGGGTGGCCAAGCAGCCCACCACATACTGCCCCCAGGCCAGAGTTTGACCAAAGACCACCTGGGGGGCAGCCTTGCGCCAAATATCGCGCGGCGGCGGAATCGTTTCGCCCAAAAACAGGGCCGCAAACACAACGTTAATGAATACTCCCGGGGCCTGGGACCACACCGCGCGGATATCTTCGGCGAACAGACCGCCCGCCAGCAAAGAATCGGGGCCAAACAGTGCCGTTGCGATCGCCCCTAGCGCCTCTGGCCCCAGCAGCAGTGCTAGTGCTCCGGCCAAAATTGAAGCGGGCAGATAAAGTCGCTGAAACCACTGAATGCGCTGCTTGAGATAGCGCCCGAGCAGCAGCAGCAGCGCCAGCAAGACGAAAGCAAATAGAACAGTACGCAGATTAAACACCATATCTCTCCAGAGTCTCTCCAGGTAGGTGCCAGCTAGGGACAGCCACAACGCCGACTCCAACTACTGCTATACAGCCATTGATTGTAAGGACTTGCAGTAACCCTGGGCACATGTACTAAATTGTCTACAGGGAGAATAATTTTGGAATGCCCATTCCAAGGCTAATTTATCAGGGCCAAACCCTCATAAATTCAAGCTTTTCCTGTCGTTCCTAAACCCTGAGGTATCTCCGTGGCCAGTAAAGACCAAATTAAGCAGCATATTGCTTTAACCACCAAAATCAAATTCGACAACATCGTCCCAGTCAAGGGCAATGACCCCCGCAAGATGAAGATTATGGAGCATGTCAAGAAGAGTTTGGGCTAGGTAGAAGGCATTGGGAGAGGTGGCGATCGCCGCCTCTCCCAATCCCAGTTGCACCTATAGATAGGCGGTCGGATTTACCGGATTGCCGTTTTGGCGCACCTCAAAGTGCAGGTGGGGGCCGGTAGAGAGGCCGGTGGAGCCCACGGCAGCGATCGCCTGCCCCTGCTGCACCGCCTGCCCCTCGCTGACCAGCAGGCGACTGGTGTGGGCGTAGAGGGTACTCAGCCCGTCGCCGTGGTCAACGATGACCGTCTGACCGTAGCCGCCGTACCAGCCAGAGAAGATAACGCGACCCGAGTCGGCGGCGTAGATTGGAGTACCCTGGCTGGCGGCAAAGTCGATGCCGGCGTGGAACCGGCCATAGCCCAGAATCGGGTGGCGACGGTTGCCAAAGCCGCTGGATATGCTGCCATTGGCTGGGAAGACAAACCGCCCCGTCCCGCGAATGACCCCGGTACTGGCGGCAATTTTTTGGCGAATCAGACCGGCAATCTGCTCTGAATCGCGCGCCAGCTGGGTTTCGGCGGCTTCTAAGGCACCGCGCTGGTCTTGGAGGCGGGAGATCAGCTGCTTTTCTGCGCTGGCTTCGGCCTCGTACTGCTGCTTTTGGGAGAGGAACTGCTGCCTCAGCAGAGCGACCTGGTTACGCTTTTCTTCGACCGCAGCCTTTTGCATTTGAATGGCTTCGGCCTGGGCCTTGAGGTCGGCCAGCACCTGGCGATCGGCACCATAAACCCGCTTGAGCTGATACCGGCGATCGAGAAATTCGTTAAAGTTTTGGCTTTGCAGCAGCACCGCCCAGCCCTCACTGCCCTGCTGCCGCTGCAAATACTGCAGCCGGGCTACGGTGCCGGTGCGGACGTTTTCGTAGTCGGCTTCGGCCTTTTCGAGCTGGGCCTCGAAGTCCTTAAGTTCTTTTTCGGCCTGGCTGAGCTGGTACTCGGTTTCGCTAATTTGGTTGGCGGTGTAGACAATATTCTTTTCCAGGCTTTGCAAATTAGTTTCAGAATCGGCCTGGCGGCTCTGGACGGCGTCTCGCTGCTGCTGAAGCTGGTTGCGCTGCTGTTCGAGCGTTTTTTGCTTGTTTTGCAGATCTTCTATCGACTGGGCCACCAGGTCGGGGGGGGCCGCCTGGGCATGAGCTACCGCCGTTGTGCCCAGCCAGCTCACCAGCAGCAGGGCCAGCACCGCGCTCAGCCACCGTCTCCAGGCCACCGGCCCTCGGGGCGATACAGACGAAAACCGATGTATTTGCAGCATGGTCACAGGCAGTACCTGGCGTGTGGAGTTTGGAGCCTAGCCCCTGAAAGTGAGCGCAAGCGCAACCACCCCAAAGGCAAAAATAGCCGCACCGGCCAGCCGATTTAACCACTTCAGCCGGGCTGGTGTCAGCCTTTGGCTAAAAAGCGTAACACCCCAGCTTAGCCCCAGCCACCACAGGGCCGACCCCAAAAACACCCCGATGATCAGGGCGATTGAGGCTGACCACGACTGGCTACTGCCCACTAGCCCTAGCCCAGCAAAAATCGCAATGAAGGAAAGAATAGTCGCGGGGTTGGTCAACGTCAAGACCAGGGTCGAGGCGTAGGCCCCCCACAGCCCTCGGCTGGAAATCTTGGCGGCCTCGCTGGCGGGGTCGGCCCGCAGCGTGGTGACGCCTAAGTAACAAAGGAACAGGCCGCCAATGAGCTGCATGGCCTGGGCCTGACTAACCAGGAGATCCGCTACGGCAGTCAGGCCAAACCCAGCAATGCAGCCATACAATCCGTCAGCGGTAGCAGCGCCTAACCCCGTCACCAGCCCCATCAGCTGGCCCTGGGTGAGCGATCGCCGAATGCAGAGCAGCCCAATGGGGCCGACGGGGGCTGCGATCGCCAGCCCCAGTCCCATCCCTTTTAGTAACGCCCAACCTTCCATAGTCCCTCCTCAAGGCTCGCGCAAATGATCCAGCGATGGCACCTGGGTCTCTTTCACCGTTGAGAGCACAATCACGGTGCGGGTTTTGACTACCCCCGCGATCGCCTTTAAGCGATCGGTAATCAGCGCTTCTAGGGCACGAGTGTGGCGACAGCGCACCTTGAGCAGGTAGTCGTCGTCGCCCGTAACGTGGTGGCACTCCAAAATTTCGGCAGCAGCCTGCACCGCCGCCAAAAAGCCCTCCCGATGGTGGGGCTGGTCGAGCGTCACTGAGATAAACGCCGTCAGATTTAGCCCCAGAGCCTCGGCATCGAGCAGGGCGCTGTAGCCCGTGATCATGCCGCGTTCTTCGAGTCGTTTGACGCGATCGGCAGTAGCTGGGGCCGACAACCCCAACTGCCCCGCCAGCTCAGCCCAGGTCATGCGGCCTCGCTGGCAGAGCAGCGACAAAGTTTTGATATCAAGGTCATCGAGTTCCATGACCTTACTTTAATAGTCGCAAAAGGATTTTGATCTTACAAAAACAACCCAAAATCAAGAATTTCCTATGGTATCTTAATATTTCTGTAGGGGTATTGCATGCAATGCCCCTACAGGGGTCTTCGCTGTAACGTCTTGTGCCCTTGCACCAAATCCCAAACCCCATCTACGCCTTTCGGTAGAGAAAATGTGGCACCTTAGGAATGGCGCTTTTCACTGCTCTGTTGGGAGAGGATCTATGGTTTCTACAATTCGCGGCTACCTACAGCCCATTGCCGATTTCTTTGCCAGGTTTGGCACCCCCGAGCCGATTGTGCACTGGGGCCACCCGGCCATGATGGGCATTGTGGTGTTTGTCATGGGTAGCTTTACCGCCTACATGGGCTGGAAGGGCCGCATCGGCAACGACGACCCCCAGAAAAAAGCCGAAAACCGCCACACCCACAAGCGTCTGGCCCTCTGGATGTTTACCTTTATTAGCCTGGGCTATACCGGCGGCGTGCTGTCGCTGGTCATGCAAGAAAAAGACATCTTTCAAAGCCCCCACTTTTGGACGGGCGGCCTGGTGATTGGCCTGCTGGCTCTCAATGGCGCAATTTCGATCACCAAGTTTGGCGGCGGCAAAGCCTCTCTGCGCACGGCCCACGCCTACCTGGGCAGCGTGGCTCTGGCGGTGATGTTTGTGCACGCCTTTTTAGGCCTGCGCCTGGGCCTGTCAATTTAGTTAAGCCTTGGTTCAACAAAAACCCCGGAGCAACGTTACTCCGGGGCTTTTGTGTGTTTACTCTACCGCTGGGGCGTAGCGGCGGGTGTGGATGGAGAGATATTCGCCCTCGCGGCCTGTGGGCATGAGCCTAGACCAGCGATCGGGGTCGGCATAGCCGAGGGCACCAAGCTGGTGGATGGTGTCGCGCACGGCACCGTGGTCGCCGATCGCGATCAGGCGCACCAGTTCTTGGTTACGCGCAGGCAGCTGAAATTCGTAAGTCATGGGTGTTCACCTTCGGTAAAGAAAACGGGGAACCGCCTAGAGCATCCCGCAAGGGTGCCGTACCGAAGGCTTGACCTAAAATAGGTTTAGGCATTTCGGCTTAGCTGAGATAAGTCCGGAATGATTAGGGTTGTGAGAGAGGTACCAGCTCTCTCACAACCCGTCTAAACCATTCCCCGCAAATCGTAATGTACTACATACGTCTCGGAAGTTCAACATTGAGACGAACAGCACTGAGACGAGTAGCTTTTCTTGCCATAAATATGCTGCCTCAGTCAAATGAGCACTCTTCATTATCTTTGTTAGTAATATGCGGTAGTTCTACAATAAGAAGATAATGGAGGTATCAACATCGCACAATGGAGTTCCAATTCGTTTCTCAAATGAGCGATGGAGCCACATTGTCCGGCGACATCCAGAAATGAAAGGCTCTCGAAGCCTGGTTATTGAGACAATCGCTGAACCCGACTTCATTCAGGCAGGTGATTCTGGTGAACTGCTCGCTATTCGGCTGTATGAGGCAACCCAGCTAGGACGCAAGTATGTTGTAGTTGCTTATCGAGAAATCAATGCTACCGATGGTTTTATTTTGACGGCTTACTTGACTCGTCGCCCATCGCAACAAAGAGAGGTTTTATGGACACGCTGAAAATTTTACAAGCATCCGACCAGGCCAACTGGGATTATGACGACGAAGCGGATGTCTTGTACCTATCGGTGGGTGAACTGCGTCCTGCGGTTGGTGTCGATATTGGCGATGGCGTGGTGCTGCGCTACGACGAAGCAACTCAGGAAGTTGTTGGGTTAACGGTAATTGGATTACGGGCCAAGCTGGCAAAGGCAGCTTAGCACTGTACCTAAGGAAGTAGCTGAAGCGATTAGAATAGTGATGCAACAATGGGATCAGGGGTAAAGATCACCCTTCGTTATGAAATGGTAATTGTCTGGTCAGAGGAAGATGATTGCTTTCTGGTGCATCTGCCCGATTTTCCTGAACAGACCTACCGCACCCATGGCAACAGCTATGAAGAAGCTGCTCGAAATGGCCAAGAGGTTTTGCAGCTTTTGCTGGAGGAAGACGGGTTGCCCCTGCCCAAACCTTCTGCTGCTTAATAGTTAATGGTAGGCACTGCCCAACCTACTAGTACTTCACACACTATTCATTCTTTCAATTCTGATAGAATTAGGGACTTGAAGCATGTTGCCATTAAGGCCAAAGTCGAAATTCAATAGTGCTCTCACCAAGCCTAAGCTACATATTCTTCGTAGGATTGGTTATTTGTCGACATCTAAATCAGAACAAGAAGTAGTTTATAAACTAGTAGTCTTTTTTCTCTTTTGCGTTTTACTCACTACCTTAACCTTCCTTCTTTTTTACATTTTTTATTCAACTTTAAAGGAAGACAAGTTTCTAGAAACAAGTCTTTCGGCTATTATGGCAATGCTCCTAATCACTGTGGGTTTTGATACGGTCAAGGAGGTTATTACGTCTGAAGTTAATATAATTTCAGAGAAGAGATTTCGAGAGGGAAAACAAAGTTTTCAATCAGAAGAGCGTATTAAAAATGGTTTAGAGCTTAGAGCTTCTTGGGAAAAATACTATTTGTTTCGCCTTGAAAGCTCTGGCCTTCCTGTTGGTAAAGTCAGAATGATTAATTTTAGCGAATCTATTCGCAATGATAAAGATATCTCGCTAGATCAGTTCAGGAAAGACCTAGAAGATTCTTTTAACAGAAGGAGAAAAAGAACAGAACTTCGCTGTTCTATTTATCGTTTTCCAGATGAGTTTTGGAGAAATATTGCCACTGCGTCTGCACTAAACCTCGTCCATCTTGAGAACTGGAGTTTTCAGGGCAGCGGAACTAAACTTAAGGAAGCTCGTTTTACAGTTCATGCGTTCTATGCTTACAGTCAAGACAGCAGCGTGGCAGCAAACCCCCGAG
>JBARVV010000011.1:0-1897 GCA_049646445.1 Nodosilinea sp.
TCTTCGGGCTCTGGGATGGCGCAGCGGGCCACCAAGACATGGATGCCCTGCTCCATGCGATGAAAATTGGCCGTGACAACCACCGCAAAAAGCCCAAACGCCGCAGCCACCCCGTCGAGAGCTGGCGGCAAGATCTGGACCTCGAAATCACCGAAGGCTGGACCGACTACGGCCAGACTAACCACCTGCTCAAAACCATCGCCTGCTACGGCCGCGTCTTTGAGGGCCTTGAGGGCCAGGCCCTGATCGACTACACCCTGCGCATCGCTCTCCATTGCCCCGGCTACGAACAATACTGCCGCCACCAGCACGACATCGAGCGCAAAGTCACCGCCTGGGCCAGAGCCGTCGAAGGCTACTACTGGCCCCTGGGCACCACCCCCAGCCGCGACACCAGCCATCCCCAAAGCAATCTGGTGCCCTTCAACCAGCAGCAATCCGAAGACTCCCAGAATCGTATCCGCGCCGCCTACGCCGAGCTAGAGCAGGCGGGAGAACTGCCTGAGCAGATCACGGCAAGAGCTAAGGCGATTGCCCGAGCCGCCAACGTCAGCCAGCAGACCCTCTACAAGCACCTCAGCCTCTGGCACCCCGAGCATCAACAGGGTGTAATAGCCCAACTGGCAAGCTTTTCAGCCCCAGAAGAGGCGATTTCTGAAGCGATCCCTAAATCGCCAGAACCCTTGCAAATCAAGGAATTACACCCCTCGGGAAAAACTATGAAGGGTAAGGCGCTCTGCGCCGATGATTTGGGGTCGGATTTAAAATCTTTTACTCCGGAAAGGGGGGTGCGGGGGGATGAGTCATCTTTTCCACAGGAGGTTGAGCCTGCGGCTTATGACC
This sequence comes from Nodosilinea sp., assembly GCA_049646445.1. Lineage (GTDB taxonomy): Bacteria > Cyanobacteriota > Cyanobacteriia > Phormidesmidales > Phormidesmidaceae > Nodosilinea. The sequence continues at coordinate 844 of JBARVV010000011.1, forward strand.
CAGACCTGCATGAGCAGATTCAAACCCAGATTAGGAGCATGGGCTGGTCTATGGACGTGATTCGCCAATTCATTGCCGACCGATTTGAGGGCAAACGCTGGTTTGAGCTGACGGAGGATGAGCGGTTCCTGCTGCTCTATCATCTGCGTGGGCTTGATGCTTTCAATGCTGGTGAGCCTGCTGACGTGATTACCCAGGAATCCTCACCTGCTACCCGACAGTTTCTTATTCAAGGGTGTCGCCATGCCTGAATTTCGCGCCAGTGGCAATTTTATTTTGGATATGCGGCGGGTTGCCCAGGACTGCGATCGCATCGCTATATCTCTAACGTAGATAACCTAGAATCAGTTCTTTTGTTGCATTTGCTGACTGAATATTTCTGTATTCAAACGTTAGGCGTAAGTCCCCATACAGACGTGTTTGACCATAAATCAGAGGCAATTTCCAAATGAAATATGTTTTCCCGTATGAGCCAGAGCTTTTAGAGACAGAATAGGGTTCCTCTACTCTGACTGGTTCAAGCGGAAAACGGCGAAGCGTAAATTTCAGCCAGGCTAGGTTGGCGTTGTTGTTTGATGGCTGCCAACCCCAAATGCGAAACTCCTGTAATTGACTATCTAGGGCGTATCTTCGTAAAGATGTGAGATGTTTATAACAAGTATAGCCAACGAAAGGCGCACAAATTAGGATGAAGAGTAAACCAGATCCCAGGAAACCCATGTCATTGGTGTGGATGCCAAGTCGCAGCAAGGCTAGTCCTATTGCTATCGACGGGCCATAGAGAATCAGTTCAATCACATATGACTTCCAGGGTCGCGGACAACTAGTCCTAAAAATAAGCTTTTTGGGTGTTTGCTCTAGGATCTGCATGCACAATACCGGGAATATCAGCGTGATTAGCTTTCAAAAGTTTAATTCACGGAATACCCTTAACGGGTGACAACGCACCTAAAGCGCTTGCTGCATCAGAGATAGAGCATAGAAACCTCGCTGAAAATAGCGCTGTTTGTGGGGTTTAAGTGCTATCAGTTGGAGCGCCCAGTCGGCCCATAAT
>JBARVV010000012.1:0-22412 GCA_049646445.1 Nodosilinea sp.
TTTGGTAGAATGCAGGAAACATATTGATGAGGGGGAGTTGCACTGAAGCTCCCTTTTTTTTTGCCCCTCCATTGTCTCAAACCCTGGTACCGTATGTTGTTGACTGCCCTTGTCACCCGTTAAGCCGAAAAGCATGATGCCCGTGCAGGGGCATCAGTTTGTGTAAAAATGTAAAGTGTGTGGATCACGTCTTCTCTTGCGACAGCTATTACCCCAACGGCGATTGCCCTGGGAAATTTTGATGGTGTTCACTTGGGCCACCAGGCGGTAATCGGCTCAGTTGTACCGACTGCAGGCCAATCTGTGCAGCCGTTTAGCAACGCTATTCCCGATCAGACCGGGGCTGCCCTACGGGGCTTGAGCAATCTTCGGCGAGTTCAGTCTGGTGGCGTGAGCATGTCTGCTCAGGCAGCGGCGGCAGCGGTAACGCCTGTCCCTACGGTGATGACATTCTTGCCTCACCCCCAGGAGTTCTTTTCAGGGCAGGCCCGCCCGCTGCTAACGCCCTTACCGGAAAAAGCGACCCAGATTAGTTGTTTGGGTATTGAGCAACTTGTGCTGCTTCCCTTTGACCAGCACCTGGCTAACCTTTCCCCCGAAGATTTTGTGGAATCGCTGTTGATCAACCAGCTGCGGGTCACCAGCATTAGCGTGGGCAAAGATTTTTGCTTTGGTCAGCGGCGTCAGGGCAGTGTTGATGATCTGAAAAACCTGGCTGCACGCCACGGCGTGCAGGTGCACATCACGCCGCTGACCTGCTTGGGCACAGAGCGCATTAGCAGCTCGCGCATTCGTCAGGCCTTAGCAACAGCCGATTTAGAAACGGTCAGGGCGCTACTAGGCAGGCCCTATAGCCTTACTGGCCGGGTAGTGCAGGGACAGCAGCTGGGGCGCACCCTGGGCTTTCCGACTGCGAACCTGCTGCTGCCAGTCGAGAAATTCTTGCCCCAAACTGGGGTCTACAGCGTTTGGGTGCAGGGGGCAGCCCAAACGCCTTACACCCAGGTGCCAGCGGTAATGAACTTGGGCACCCGACCAACGGTAAAAGGTTTAGCCCTAACCGCCGAAGTTCATTTGCTGAACTGGACGGGCAACCTCTACGGCAAAACCCTTGACGTTCATCTGCACAAATTCTTGCGACCAGAGCAAAAGTTTGATTCCCTCGCCAACCTAAAGGCTCAAATTCAGCGCGACTGTCAGCAAGCGCTGGAAGAACTGGCGCGATCGTCCTACTAGACCCGCTATTAACCACCGTCAGTAGGCAGTTGGGGTGCGATCGGGGCATCATAGGCCTACACACATTACGTCTAAGTCCAGCTGCGGAAGATCGCCTGTGGGCAGCTACAGATATTAACCTGGACTTGGTATAGCAGGGGTCAACAGCATGCGCGATCGCATTGAAACACTCGTCCAAAACTTAAATAAGACCATTGTCGGTAAGTCAGATTCGATTCGGCTCGTGCTGGTGGCCCTGTTTTCGGGTGGGCATGCCCTGCTTGAAGACGTGCCGGGGGTCGGCAAAACGCTGCTGGCTAAATCTTTAGCTCGCTGCATCGACGGCAAGTTTCAGCGCATTCAGTGCACCCCCGACCTGCTGCCCACCGATGTTACCGGTACCAATATTTGGAACCCAAGCAGCGGCGAGTTTCAGTTTATGCCGGGGCCAGTCTTCGCCAACATTTTGCTGGCCGATGAAATTAACCGGGCTACCCCTCGTACCCAGTCGGCACTGCTGGAGGTGATGGAGGAAAATCAGGTCACTCTAGATGGGCGATCGCGCCTGGTGCCCGATCCATTTTTTGTCATTGCCACTCAGAATCCAGTGGAATATCAGGGCACCTTTCCACTGCCCGAAGCCCAGATGGATCGATTCGCGCTGTCTTTTAGCCTCGGCTACCCCACCTCAGACGAAGAACTCAGCATGCTGCAGCGGCTGGGGGGCAGCAGGGCTTCCCAGGATATTCAACCCTGCATTACCCTCGATGAGGTGATGGCGCTGCGGCAAGCCTGTGCCCAGGTAACGGTAGAAGACTCACTACAGCGATACATCCTAGACCTGGTCAGATCGACCCGTACTCACAGCGAAATCACCCTGGGGGTCAGCCCGCGAGGGTCGGTTGCTTTTCATCGGGCGATTCAGGCGCTTGCCTATCTAGAAGGCCGTAGCTACGCCATCCCTGATGACGTGAAGAAGCTAGCTCCCCACGTGCTGGCTCACCGGCTGATCCCTGCTGGGCACCATCGACCTCAGCAGCTGGTGGCTGACCTGCTAAACACGACTCCTATCCCCTAAGCTATCTGCGTTATCTGGAGGAACCGGCTTGGGTAGCAAACAGAAAATTCCCCAAACAGTGGTAGTTTTTAGAGCCAAACAGCCCATAATAGGGGCGGTGAACTGAAGGATCGCAATCTCCCATGCCAAGAACGCCCAGTGAGTACATCGTTCACATGCTGTTTGACGGCGGCCATCACGAAGAAGTGCGCTTTTCCTCCATTCAAGATTTTCAGAAGTGGTACAGCGGCGAATTGATGCCCAAAGCCACCTCTGAGGAATTTATTGCCGTGCCCTTACCTAAAGTAAACCCTGGCGAATACATGGTGATTCGTCCCTCTCGCCTCAGCGCCATTCGGGTTGAACCGGTCTTTAGCTCTAGTGTTGAACGGTTTTAATGGGCGATCGATTGAGGTTCAGCGCAAATACTTGGCGGCTGGTGGCGGGCTGTGGAGTGCTGGCATCTCTAGCCGCGCTCAAACTGGCTCAGCCCTCACTGGCAGTGGCTGGGATAGTCGAGCCGCAGGGGTCGCTGGTGGCAGAGATTGCTCCTGACAGTGAAGCCATAGCGGAACTGCCGCTACGCCCCCTATCGGTGGCGGCAGCCGAAGCGGTCTGGCCTAGCCTGGGCTTGCCCGACGATCGCCAAGCCTTGATACAGGCGATCAATCACAGCTTTACCTACCTGGCTACCCCTAAAGCCGCCGAGGATTATCAAAATTACCCGGTGCCGGGAATTACGCGCGATCGCGTGTGGCATAGTCTACAGCGCCTGCGTCAGCTGGTGGCCACTAGCCCCAACAACCAGGCCTTCCAAACCGCCCTGCGCCGAGAGTTTGTGCTCTACGCCTCCGTTGGCTCTGACGGCGACGGCACCGTCGCTTACACCGGCTACTTTGAGCCGCAGTACCGGGCTAGTGCCGTGCCCACCGCCGAACATCGTTACCCCCTCTACCGTCGGCCACCCACGCTAGAAACCTGGCCCCAGCCCCACCCCACCCGCTTAGAGCTAGAGGGGGCCGACGGGTTAGCCGGTAGTCAGGGACCTCTGGCCGGGCTAGAGCTGGTGTGGCTGGCCAGCCGCCTAGAAGCATTTTTAGTGCAGGTGCAGGGATCAGCCAAGCTCCAGCTCACCAATGGTCAAAGTATGTCGGTAGGCTACGCGGGCCGCACCGAGTACCCCTACACCAGCATTGGTCGTGCCCTGGTCAACGACGGCAAAATTGATCCAGAAAATCTGTCATTGCCCAATCTGATCGCCTACTTCGAGGCCTATCCCGAAGCGCTAGACCGATATTTGCCCCAAAACGAGCGATTTATTTTCTTTCGCGAGGGCGATGGTGGGCCACCTACGGGCAGCCTCAGTGTGCCAGTAACTGCCGGTTACTCGATTGCCACCGATAAGGCGCTGCTGCCCCCAGGGGCGATCGCGGCCATCCAGGTACCGTTACCTCAGCAGACCCCCCAGGGCACCTGGAGCAGCCAGCCCACTACTCGCCTAGTGCTCGACCAAGACACTGGAGGCGCTATTCTAGGCGCGGGGCGAGTCGACCTATTTGTAGGGTCTGGCTCCCAGGCAGGGGAGCTAGCTGGGCGCATTAATACCTCAGGGCGCTTGTATTACCTGCTGTTGCGCCCCTAAGCGCACAACGCTGACGTGGCGATAATTGCCCTGGTCTGCCACAGTAGGGGTGTTACCCTATACGCCTATGGATAATTCCTTTGCCCTCACCATACAGATAGTGATCACGGTGTTGGCCGGGGTCACGGCACAGGTCATTGGGGAAATAGCCAGGGTTCCCAGCATTATTTTTCTGCTGCTGTTTGGTATTGGCCTAGGGCCAGACGGCATTGGGCTGCTCCATCCCCAAGACTTGGGGGTAGGGCTAGAGGTGATTGTGGCCCTCAGTGTAGCCCTGATTCTCTTTGAGGGGGGGCTGAGCCTGGAGCTGAGTGAACTGGGCCAGGTGTCAAATAGCCTGCGGAATCTAGTCACCATCGGTATTTTTATTACGCTTGTCGGTGGCGGTATGGCGGCCCATTGGCTAGGGGAGTTTCCCTGGTCTCTGGCCTTTCTCTATGCTTCTTTGGTGGTAGTTACGGGGCCTACGGTGATTAGCCCTCTGCTGCGTCAGGTGGAGGTCGATAGCAAGGTAGCCACCCTGCTAGAAGGGGAGGGAGTACTGATTGACCCCGTCGGGGCCATTCTGGCCGTGGTAGTGCTCGATATTATTCTCAACGGCGATGCCGACCCCGTAACGGTAGTCGGCGGGCTAATTTTGCGGCTGGGAATCGGCACGTTGATTGGGGTAGTGGGTGGTGGACTAATCGGTCTTTTGCTTAAGCGAGCCAACTTTTTGGGCGAAGATCTGCGCAATCTAGTGGTGTTAGCCGGTCTATGGGGGCTGTTTGGGCTGGCCCAGAGCATTCGCAGCGAGTCAGGGCTAATGGCCACAGTAGTAGCAGGCATGATGGTGCGCTGGCTGTCGGTGCCCGACGAGCGGCTACTGCGACGTTTTAAAGGACAGCTAACCGTACTGGCGGTATCGGTACTGTTTATTTTGCTGGCTGCTGATCTATCAATTGCTAGTGTGTTTGCCCTGGGCCGAGGGGCGGTGTTGACGGTACTGGTGCTGATGGTGGTAGTACGCCCGATCAACATTTGGCTGTGTACTCGATCTAGTGACTTGAACTGGCGACAGAAGCTGTTTTTGGGCTGGGTAGCCCCCCGTGGTATTGTCTCTGCTTCGGTAGCGTCCCTTTTCGCAATTTTGCTTACCGAGCGAGGCATTAGCGGCGGCGATGCCATTAAAGCTCTGGTATTTCTTACCATTATTTTGACCGTGATGTTGCAGGGGCTAACGGCACGGCTAGTCGCTGGCTGGCTTGGTATTACTAAAGCCGATGCCGTAGGCGCAGTAATTGTGGGATGCAGTCCCTTGAGCCTGCTAATTGCCCGTCTCATCAAAGAGTATGGCGACCCAGTGGTGATGATCGACACGAACGAGTCCACTAGCGCAGCCGCTGAGAAGGAAGGCATTGAGCTGTTGATCAGCAGTGCCCTCGATAGCGATGTATTAGAGAAAGCTGGGCTAGATAAGGCCGGCACCTTTTTGGCCATTACCAAAAATGGCGAGGTCAATGCGGTAGTCGCCCAGCGCGCTTTAGAGGATTTTCAGCCTGCCCGAGTCATTGCTGTAGTACCCCAGGATAAAAGCCTAGGTGAACTACCTGATAAGGGAAAGCTGAAGGGTGCCCAAACCCCCCGTCTCTCACTGAAGCAGTGGAACACCTACCTCACCGACGGTGAGGTGCGCCTGGGTGAAACCCAGCTGCGGCAGGAGAACATTGACCGGCAAAAGGCTCATCTAGCCACACTCGTGCAGCACGGCAGCATGGTGCCTCTGCTAGTTGAGCGCGATGATGCGCTGCGAGTGATGCCGGGGCAAGAGACGTGGGAGGTAGGCGATCGCATTATTTACCTGTGGCACGACTCTAAACCCAAGCTGCTTAAGCAGTTGGCGGGCGGTATTCAACCCACTCGCCTGACCCTGGAAACTATAGCAGCTGTTGAGGCGGTGCCGCTGCAACCCAAAGCCCCCCTGCCAGAAACTGAAGCCCTAGCCACCATTTTTCCCAATGTGGCAGCGGCTGCCAACGGGGCTACTCCAGCAACACCGGCTGGCCCAGCCCCGCAAAGTCCTAAGAATATTTCCAAGGATATTCCCAAGGATGGGGCTTCGGCGGTCACTGACGCCTAGGCTAATCGCCTGCGATCGCCAAGGGTAGCGCCAAGGGTAAATGGGGGCACTTTCCCGCTAGGCTAAGTTGACTTCTCAGCTCCAGATGGGCTGGCTGCGTAGTTTTATTCACCTGTATGGCGTCTCTATCTGCTCCTTCCCCTCAGCTAGGCACCCTTACTGGCATTGGCGTCGGCCCCGGCGACCCTGACCTGCTGACACTCAAAGCCTTAAAGTGCCTACAAAGCGCCGATGTTGTTGCGTTCCCTCAGGGGCGTAACGGCCAGCCGGGGTTAGCAGAGCGCATTGTCGCGCCGCACTTAGGCCAACAGCAGCGGCTGCCCCTAGATTTTCCCTATGTCCTCGATCAGCACCAGCTCTCAGATGCCTGGCGGCAGGCGGGCGATCGCGTCTGGCAGCACCTCCGCCAAGGGCAAAATGTAGTGTTTGCCTGCGAAGGAGACCTGAGCTTCTACGGTACCTTTAACTATTTAGCTCTTGACTTAGAACGGCGCTACCCAGCGGTAAGAGTACATCGCGTTCCAGGCATTTGCTCACCTATGGCGGCGGTTAGCGCTCTAGGACTTCCCCTCACCGTACAATCCGACAAGCTTGTAGTGCTTCCGGCAATCTACGCCGTTGCCGACCTCGAATCTGCTCTGAACTGGGCCGATGTGATAGTGCTACTTAAAGTGGGATCGGTATACAGCCAGGTATGGCAGCTCCTAAAACAGCGGCAGCTGCTGGAGCAAAGCTGGGTCATCGTCAACGCCACCCAACCCAACCAGATCATTTATCGACCCCTCACGCCTTATCCCGATCTCGATTTGCCCTACTTCTCCTTGATGGTCATTAGGTCGAGCGCAAATCCGCTACCCTAGACAAAGAGCAGGAACCCAAGCCTATGGGGTTAAGTCAACACACTACGTCCACAGCAGACGCGCACTCGGCATGAATCCACTTACGTCATCCAGGTTCAACCAGGTACTCACCACCTTGCGCCAGCCCCAATGGATTGCAGTCATTGTATCGCTGGGAGTTCACGGCGCTTTATTTGCGGCAGGCCCTTCTTTTTCTAGCCTAAACGAGACTAACCTAGGAAGCAGTAGCTCAGAATTAGAAGAGCGCCGAGTACCGCTAATTGAGCTTACGCCTGAAGAACAGGGCCGTCTTCCAGACTTTTCTGCCTCCACCTACTCGTTACTGCCGGGCAGCGACGACGATTTATTCAGCCTGTTTCCACCCTCAGGGAGTAGTCTGCCCCTCAATCCAGGCTCCGATTTTGGTGCGTCCGTCAAAATACCAACTCCTCAGCTCCCCTCTAGCTCCGCTCCAACCGGTATTTCTCCCTATACATCGCCTGGGCGTTCTATTATCAGGATGTCTCCTGGTCGATCTAACTCACCCTCTTTACCCAGTGGCCGTGCCCTCGGGCGACGATCTGAAGACTCTGCTCAGGAGTCTACGTCCCCAGCCGCTTCGACGCCTACGGCTACAGCTCCAGAAGACGCTAACATGCCTGGGGCCGCTGATTTAGAATTGCGTCAAGACGACGATCAGGAGAATATCGCGAGCAGCACTCCTTCTACCTCCTCCTCTGCCCCCCTTTCTGACCCCAACACCTCAGAAACTGAGCAAGCCAATGACCTGCTGGCTCGCGTTGAATTTAGCGACGATCAAACCAGCGCAGCGGAGGTCGAAACTGCGAAAGCCGCCTGGCTGCAATCGGTCAAAGCCAAGCTAGGCGATACCGTTGCTGAAGCCCCTGAACCTATCACCATTGAAGTGCCCTACAGCGGTCGGCTATGCCTAGAACCAGAACCTACTGATGGATTGCTGGGTGTTGTGGGTGTACCCGATGAGTCTGAAGGCCTCAACCTTTGGACAGCAGTGCTTAAGAGTACGGGCTATCCCTTTTTAAACCAGGCGGCTGAACAAGCCCTACAAGATCTGCAGCGGCAGGCAAATACAACAGAAGACGAGAATGCGATCGCCATCAACACCCTGCATGAAATTGTTGTAGAGATAGAGTACGACAGCCAAAATTGCATAAGTCGTGAGGCTTTGCTCCAGTCCCGCACAGCTGAGCCAGACCAGCCTGAAGCACCAGTAGAATAATGGCTCCCTGGAGTACAGCGAAAAAGGCGTTCAAGCTGTCGGAGTAGACGCTATTACTGTCGCAGACGTTAATTGTCTGGGCTATTCTGACATGAACAGCTAGGCTGGCCAACCCAACCGGACAGGGCTTTGTTTACCTTCAATGTTAAGGATTTGAGCCGATTACACAGCAAGTTTCTAGTCCAGGGCGAAAGCTCCGATGGCCTTGTAGCCAGGCCGCGCCAACCACAATCGATCGGTGAGCAGCTTCGAGGATAAGTGATGTTGGCCCAAAAGCTCTCCGCCGTAAAATAACCTATCTAATGGGGTTATCTAAGCCAGTATCTAGAGCTTTAGTTAAGCAATGCTCAATCTACCAGGCATTTTTAAAGACTTATCAAGGCTTCATCGAGAAGCCTTTCTGCTTTAAAAATAGAGTGATATAAACGAAGGTAACAGTGACAATCCTCGATAACTCGACCGGAAAACCGTAGATTAAGTATGTAGGTACTTTGGCCTCGTCACTTACGTTCGCAGTAGATCTGCTGCTTAAGGCGGCTCCTTACAGCTCTCAACCCTCGCTCTCAACGACTTGCCATGGAAAGCCCCATCCCGCTCAACATCCCCAAAACTGATTTCAGCGATCGCTTCTACTACTTTGCCTACGGCTCCTGCATGTGCCCGGTCGATTTGAAGCGATCGCTGGGCGAGAGCACTCACGCCTATGTGATTGGCCCCGCCACGCTGGAGGGCTATCGGCTGGGCTTCTTTCGGCGATCGCGACTGCGCGACTGCGGCGTACTCGATATAGTCGCCAAGCCTGGATCTTCCGTGCAGGGGGTGCTGTATAGCCTGCCCCGGCGGCTTAGCCCCGCGCTAGATCGGCGCGAAGAGGGCTACTGCCATGAGTCAGTTAGCGTCAACTGCAATGGTCAAACCTACGACCAAACCCGCACTTACTCTGTGATTAGCAAGACCCACGCAGAAATTGCCCCCAACGAGTGGTACTCCAGCGTGGTGATGCGGGGGGCGGCCACCTGCGGGCTGCCAGAGCAATACTGCTGGGAGCTATTTCATCACATTCATTCGCTACAGCGGCGACAGACCCTGACTCCGCTGCGCCGCACGGCCTAACGTCAGGCGGGGCGTTGCCTATAATGCCGAGGCATTCTCTATAATGAGGGCACATTCTGACCCTTCACCCCCGCCAACCCCGTGACCCAAACGCCGCTTTCGCCTCGCCCTGCTGTAACCGATCTTCGCCCCGATGCCCTGGGCCGCTTTGGCCAATTTGGCGGCAAGTACGTGCCCGAAACCCTGATGCCCGCGCTCTTTGAGCTAGAGCAGGCGTTTTATCAGTACCGCGACGAATCAGGCTTCAAGGCCGAGCTAAACGGGTTGCTAAAAGACTACGTCGGTCGGGCCACACCGCTTTATTTTGCCGAACGGCTGACCGCCCACTACCGTCGCCCCGACGGCAGCGGCCCAGATATCTACCTCAAGCGCGAAGACCTCAACCACACGGGCGCGCACAAAATTAACAACGCCCTGGGGCAGGTGCTGCTGGCCAAGCGCATGGGCAAACAGCGGATCATTGCCGAAACCGGGGCCGGGCAGCACGGGGTAGCCACCGCCACGGTGTGCGCTCGCTTTGGCCTGCAGTGCGTCATTTATATGGGCGTTCAAGACATGGAGCGTCAGTCGCTAAATGTGTTTCGCATGCGGCTAATGGGGGCCGAGGTGCGCGGCGTGACGGCGGGCACAGGCACTCTCAAAGACGCCACCTCCGAGGCGATTCGCGACTGGGTAACCAATGTCGAAACCACCCACTACATTCTCGGTTCGGTGGCCGGGCCGCACCCCTACCCGATGATGGTGCGCGACTTTCACGCCATTATTGGTGAAGAGACCCGCTCCCAGTGCCGGGAGAAATGGGATGGCCTGCCCGATATTCTGATGGCCTGCGTGGGCGGCGGTTCGAACGCCATGGGCCTGTTCCACGAGTTTGTCAACGAGCCCTCGGTGCGAATGATCGGCATTGAGGCGGCGGGCAGCGGTGTAGACACTGGCAAGCACGCGGCGACGCTGACAGCCGGGCGCGTGGGTGTGCTGCACGGCGCGATGAGCTACCTGCTGCAAGATGGCGACGGTCAGGTAATCGAGGCCCACTCGATCAGCGCTGGCCTCGACTACCCCGGCGTTGGCCCTGAGCACAGCTTTTTGAAGGATGCGGGCCGGGCCGAGTACTACAGCGTTACCGACCAGGAAGCGCTCGACGCGTTTCAGCAGGTGTCGCGCCTGGAGGGCATTATTCCCGCGTTGGAGACGGCCCACGCCTTTGCCTATTTAGAGACGCTCTGCCCTCAGCTGACGGGCAATCCTCGCATTGTGATCAATTCCTCGGGTCGGGGCGATAAGGATGTGAACACAGTGGCCAAGGCGTTGGGCGGGCTAGAGTAGCCTCCACTGGTTGGGTTGTCCAAATCTAGGGAAGGATTGCAGATGAGCGCAGACACCAACGTTCAGCCCAAGTCGCTCTACGACCAGGACTACCAGCTCTGGACTCAGACACTATCAACTAGGAGCACTATGGCCGACGGATTTGAAATCTGCGATCGCGACCTCACCCCAGATCTACTGGCCCGCTATAAGCAGTCCAGTGCGATCGCCTGCGATACCGAGACCATGGGACTGCTGCCTCTGCGCGATCGCCTCTGTCTGGTGCAGCTCGCCGATCCCGACGGCTACGTGGCGGTGGTGCGCATTGAGCTGGGCCAAACTCAAGCGCCTTTGCTCAAAGAACTGCTAGAAGCGCCGGGCATTCTCAAGCTTTTTCACTTTGCCCGCTTTGATTTGGCCACGCTAAAACACAACCTGGGCGTTACCGTAGCGCCGGTGTTTTGCAGCAAAATTGCCAGTAAGCTGAGCCGCACCTACAGCCCCCGCCACGGCCTCAAAGAGTTGGTCAAAGAGCTGGAAGGCATCGAACTCGACAAAACTGCCCAAAGCTCCGACTGGGGCAACGCCATGAACCTCTCAGAGGAGCAGCTACGCTACGCCGCCAACGATGTGCTCTATCTGCACAGCATTCAGCAGACCCTAACTGGCATGCTCAAGCGCGAAGGCCGGTGGGAGCTAGCCGAAGACTGTTTTCGCTGTTTGCCCACCTTTGTCGCCCTTGACTTGCTTCAGTACCAGAATGTTTTTGAGCATTGAGGAGCATCCCTCCTCAACTCCGCTCAGAGATCAATAGTTCAGGGCACGACTGCGATCGCGGGGCGGGTAAAATAAGCTTATCCATCTCAAAGATTGATCGACGACGGGGAAAATCACTATGAGCGTTGACAGCAAAGATTTTCAAAACGAGCTGCAAAAAGCGATCGACTACGCCCACCAGATCACGACCGAAAAAGGTGAAACATCCTCTGAGGCCGCTGCTGCTTGGGATGTGGTAGAAGAAATGCGGGCTGAGGTGTCGCACCAGCACCAAAAGCCCCAGAAAACCCGCTTTGATCAGTACCTAGAAGATAACCCCGACGCACCCGAAGGCCTAATATACGACACCTAGGGACGATTTTCTCAACTCACCCAGCTCCCCCACGGGTAGATTAGAGTGTTAAAATGATCGAGGTTAGTTTTCGGTAGATTTCGCTTGTTTCATTTCATTTTGATTTCAGATACAGCTTTGTCTCCGTTTACTCGCTGCACTTGTACAGTAAGGAGACAAACCCTATGTCACTCTACATTGGTAACCTGTCCTACGACGTCACTCGCGATGACCTAGAGCGGGTTTTCGCTGAATACGGCGACGTTAAGCGGGTAAGCCTGCCTACAGATCGCGAAACTGGCCGTCCACGCGGCTTTGCCTTTGTCGATATGGCCGCAGAAACTCAGGAAGAAACCGTCATTGAATCTCTCGATGGGGCTGAGTGGATGGGTCGCGAAATGCGGGTCAACAAAGCTCGCCCCCGCGATGATGCCCGCAGCAGCGCAGGCGGCGGTAACGGCGGCAACTACCGTCGCACCGGCTTCTAAACCGCTTGACCTGTTTTAATCGTTGAAGGGTAGGTCGCAGCGGCCTATCCTTTTTTTAGTCAAATTTTTAGTCCCACTGGAAGCAGTCAATCAGAGCCTGAAATTAAAAACTATTTTGCTCGGGCACAACGGGAGCGCGATCGATTTGGGGCTGGGGTCTGCCATTAGCGTCTAGATAGCCCAGGTCTTTTAGAAAAGCATACAGTGCCGTAGGAAAGTTGGCGTACTGCTGCGCGACATCGCCGTTGTCGTCATAGCTCTGGAGGCCCCGGTCATCTTGGCGATCGTAGTGGGCCAGCATGTACAGCCAGGCGTCTCGATAGTCTCCAAGACGAATGCTTTGGGCTACGTAGCCCGCCAACACACCATTTTTGTCGCCGCGATCGGCAAACTCCGGGTCTTCGATGGTGAAGCGCATGCCAGCCGCCATGTCCTCCAGGTAGTTGGTGAACTGGGGTGTGGTGTCGCGGTACTCACCATTGTCGTAGGTGAGAATGACGCTGGGCGGGTACGACCCGGCGTAGGAGCTAAAGGTGTAGAAAAAGGCGTTGTCGAGAGTGACAAACTCCATTAGCCCATCGCTGTTGAGGTCTATGAACTCACCGCCGCCGCCGTCGAGGTAGCCAAAGTAGGTGGGGGTAAACTGCTCGTCTTGCCAGGTGTAGGTGGTAATGGCCAGGCAGCAGTGGGCACCGCCGGTAAAGGTTTGCACCACTACCTCAGGCGTACCGTCGCTGTCGAGGTCCATGAGTTCAATGCCTGCAAACATGGCGGCGGTGTCGGTAGCCGTCAGCCTGAGTTCGTCGTTATAAAATAGCTGAAGCGTCAGGTTGTCGCCAATTTCTTCGGCGTCGTAGTCGATAGGCGTGTAGCTGGCGACCACGCGAATAGGTCCCTGCTCGATCGCTCGATTGGTCAGCGATTCGGTTTCATAGTCAATCTCGATGCGAGGGTTTTCGGCCAGGGCGGGCAGACCCAGGGTAACCAGGCTACAAATCAGCAGACTTTTTAAGATAGCTTTCATCAACGGTATCTATATCTTGGTGATACTACTTATTACGTGGTTTGCTCAGCATGCCCCGGTAGATTCTGCCGCTACCAGCGTCGCCAGTGGCGTTTGCCCACCACAAAAATGCCCAGCAGCACCCCGACGACCAGCGGATAAGACATTGAGACCAGCGCCGCCGGAATCGGCAAAAATCCTTTCACAAACAGTACCAGGGCGACACAGGCCACCAGCGCCCACAGTACCCCCGTGTCGATATAAACGCGGCTGCTAAACCAGCGCTCTAAAACAGTGAGGGCCAAGGCCCCGATCGCAAAACCGGCAACAATGGGCAGCACCAAAAACAACAGCTGCATCAGCGGCATCAGGCCGCTGCCAACGTTGGCGAGTAGCAGGGCTAGCCCCTGGGCCAGCAGCAGGTCGGCCAGGGTTGCGATCGCCACTGCCGCCAAAGCCACCTGAAGCAAAATGACCCAGGGCAACGACTTGAGCCGCCAAAAAGGGTTGCGCATGGTCTGAGCTGTAACGTTATGCCCATTATTGCGCCGAAATCGGGATTTGGTTCGGCCTTGGGGCCAGCCTTGGCATTTTTAGTCCTGCGGTGGCCGCTCAGAAGCCGCGGTGATTGCTGTGATAAGGAAATCTTTGTAATGCCGGAGCCTTGGATATGAGATAACAATAGATGTGGGTGCAGGCGGCGATCTGCTCCTGAGATGTTTCATTGTTTGGTTGCCCTATGGAAAAGCTGCTCCAAGGTCTGCGTGAGTTTCAGGAAAACTACATTCCCGGACGCGAGGAACTCATTCAGCAGTTGGCCAAGGGGCAGAACCCTCGCGTGCTCTTTATCGGCTGCTCTGACTCGCGGGTTGACCCCACCATCATTACGCAGGCTGAGATTGGCGACCTATTTGTGATTCGCAACGCGGGCAATATTATCCCGCCCTACGAGGCCACCAACGGCGGTGAAGGGGCCACCATTGAGTACGCCATGGAGGCGCTGGATATCGGTCAGGTGATTGTCTGCGGCCACACTCAGTGCGGGGCCATGAAGGGGCTGCTGCAAATTGGCGACCTGGAGGAAAAAATGCCCCTGGTGTACAACTGGCTGCACCACACCGAGGCCACCCGCAAACTAGTCGAAGACCACTACAGCCAGCTTGGGAAGAAAGATAAGCTCGACCTGCTGGTAGCCCAAAACGTGCTGACTCAGATCGACAATTTGCAAACCTATCCTTCGGTGCGCTCCAAACTACACGCGGGCACCTTAGATATTCACGGCTGGATCTACCAGCTCGAAACAGCCCAGCTGCTGGCCTACGATGAGGAGTCTAAGTCGTTTGTGCCGCCCCACAGCAAAATTCAGGCCGATCAAAAAGCGGCCAAGGTGCTCAAGCCCGGTGGTCTATCCCGAGCATCCAGCGATACGATGCAGCCCGGTGCCGGTGCCGGTGCCCCCTCGGTGGCCCTGCCAACCTTTTCTGAGCCAGCACAGCCTCACTGGCCGGGAGCCAACCGCCTCAGCCCCGAGCAGGCCGCCCGCATTTACGGACGGGCTGAGGTTTAGGGCTATCCTAAAGTAGACGCCGCTGAGAGAATCAAGCGCCATGCCTCAGACTTCGCGACTGGTATCTCTTTATGAAGGCGACTTTGCCCTCTGGCTGGAGGATGTGGCGGCCAAGCTGCGATCGCGCGACTTTGACCAGCTTGATATTGACAACCTGGTGGAGGAAGTTGAAGCATTAGGTCGCTCAGACAAGAAAGAAATCAAAAGTCGTCTGGTGACGCTGCTGGCCCATCTGCTCAAACGCCTTTACATTGACAGTGCTTACGACAATCGAGGCTGGGAAATTACGATCCGCGAACAGCGTAAAGAGCTAACGCTACTGCTGGAGCAGTCTCCTAGCCTGCGAGGCTACTTTGCAGAGGTGTTTGAGGCGGCCTATGCGATCGCCCTGGCCGAAGTTCGCGAAGACTATGCCAAAGTCACCTTTCCCAATCGCTGGTCCCTGAGCCAAACCGTAGACGACCTGCTGAGCCAGGTCTATTGGGTTGATAGCTAGGACACTTATCTACAAGCTTAGTGCCATGGTGGGCAATGCCCACCATACGGTCGATAACGGCTTTCGGCGATGGCTTGTTGGGCTGGTCTAACCCCGCGATGGCTAGGCCAACGCTCTCAGACTTACCCATCAACCCCATCACCCATTTACCCTTTTAGCGATCGAAGTTAGCAATTCGTCGCGCCGCGCCCACGCTCTGCTCGCCGGGGCCAAAGGTGACCTCCAGGGCCTGCTGGTCGGCAAAGGCTTGCGATGCCTCGCGGTAGACCGTGCGGGTGGTAGGCAGAGTGCGTCGCTGACCGTTGTAGTCGAAGGTGATAGCATAGTCAACTTCGCGGAGAATCGCGGGGTCAGTGCGCTGCTCGATCGGCTCGCGCTTGCGGGCTTCTAACTCGTCGGCGGTGGGGCGCGGGGGCAGCGACGGCCAATACAGTCCGTCGTCGTCAGGGCCAGTAGCAGCCCCTTCGGGGCGCACCCCGTTGCGGTTGACGAGGGTGTTGGAGTCAAAGGTTTCCATGTGAATGGTCTGGCGGCGATCGAAGCTGCGAGCATACTCGGCCCGCCAGGTCTGGGTGACGGTGGCGGTGGCTTCGTAGGTGCCGGTGGTCACGGTATCGCCCGTGGCGGGGTAGTTGTCGCACCCGGCCAGACCCAAACCCAGGGCCAGGGTGCCAGCCTGAAGCCAGCGAGGCAGCGAGAACGGAGAAGTCAACGTGGGCATAGCAACAGCTGAGTATATCCAAATGTGATCTGTTCGATGATCCGTCTATTCGATGATCCGTCTATAGACGCTACCAGTGTCTGGTGTAGAACGGCTATGGCAGGCGGCAAGGGATGAAAGTGGCACAGGAGAACGGTCACCGAATGAGCTGTTTCTCGCTGTAGCAGCGCGTTTCTAAGGCACTGGCTTTGCCGTCCGATAAAAAGTTGGTCACCTTAACCCGAGGTTATCTGGTCGAGATCACCCAAGGGCTTACCATAGGGCAGGCTGCGAAAGGTCGTCAAACCGTCGCCTAACTTAGATGCAGAGGCCAATGCCGAACTTAGATTACGTTGTGTATCGATTTAGTGCATCTGTCTATCGTTCACTGAGCGTATTGATTAAACCTGGTGAATACTAGGATCCTGCTTTGGCATGTAGATATGCCCGGCTGCCCCTACCGTGCGTCCATACCCCCTGGCCATGACCCAAACGTCGCTTTCGATTCAACAGACCTTTGAAACCCTAGACCCCTTTGATCGGCTGCCCACCAGCGCCTTGCAACAGCTGCTGCAAAACGCCCAGCCCCTCAAGTACCGGCTAGGGCAGCCACTGCTGCGGCGAGAGGTGCTAACCCAGCAGGTGATTGTGCTGCTCGAAGGGCAGACCCGGCTACTGGGCTACGATCCGCGTACCCAGCAGCCGCTTACCCTAGGACGTTTTGGTCGCGGTGAAATGCTGGGGGTGATTAGCCTGATTCGCGGGGTGCCCTGCGAAACGGTGATTGCCTCGACCGAGGTGCTGGCCCTCACCCTGCCCTCGTACACGTTTTTGAGTTTACTCGATGAGTACCCAGAGTTTGGCGGTGCGGTGCGCGATCGCGTCTATGCGATCGAAGCCTTTGACCTGGTGGCCGAGCACGCCAAAGCCCACGCCCTCGACGTTGGCAACCTCAAGGCCAAGGCCCAAACGGTCTGTGACGAATCTGCGATTGTCACCCTGCCCAGCGGCCCCAACGACCTGAGCCAGTTAGATACCACTCTCACCTGGGTACTCAGCGGCGGCACAGTGCTGAATACTCCAGTCGGCTCTACGCTGGCGCGCGATCGCCCGGTCGAAGTGCTTAGCCCCCAGGGGGCGAGGGTGCTGGGTATGACCCCAGCGGTGCTAGCTGAAACGCTGCCAGAACCTGTGTCAGAGCCTGAGGCCGTGGCGCGCCCCGTAGAGGTGCTCGATGTCAACAATATTCCCTACGCCACCGAAGCCGATCTGGCCCCGCGCGCCCAAGACCCTTCAGCGGCAGAAAAATCGCCCAGCCGCAGCTATCCCTTTGCGCGAGGTCGGGGCGAGGTCGATGGTGCCCTGGCCTGCTTCGATATGCTCAGCCAGCACTTTTCCATGCCCTTTCGCAAAGATGTGATTCGCCGCATTTTGGCCAGCCAGCACGAGCGCATGGGTCAGCTCTCGCTGCCGATCTGCGGCTCGGTAAGCGAGATGATGGGCCTCAAAACCCAGCTGGTACGGGTGCCCGTCGGGGCCTTTGGTCGGCTCAACACCCCCTGCCTGATTCGCTGGCAGGAGAGCTTTGCAGTCGTCTACGAGACTACCGAGAAAGCCTACATTTTGGGCGACCCAGAGGTAGGCATCATTCGCCGCACCCCCGAGAGCTTTGCCGAGGTCTGGGATGCTGGTGACGGCAGTGGGGGTGAAGTGCTGCTGCTAGAACCCACCCGCGAAACACCCCAGCAAAAATTTGGCCTGCAGTGGTTTTGGCCCTCCATCAAACAGTACCGCTGGGTGCTGATCGAGGTGTTTGTGGCCTCGTTCTTTGTGCAGCTGTTTGGCCTGGCCAACCCACTGATGGTGCAGCTGATCATCGATCGCGTGATCGTGCAAAACAGCGTCGATACCCTGCAAGTGCTGGGCGTTTTCCTAGTAGTGGTGGCCATTTTTGAGGCCGTGCTCACCAGCCTGCGAACCTACCTCTTTGTCGATACCACCAACCGTATCGACATGGCCCTGGGGTCAGAAATTATCGACCACCTGTTTCGGCTGCCCCTGCGCTACTTCGACAAGCGCCCCGTGGGCGAACTCTCCAGTCGCATCAACGAGCTAGAGAACATTCGCTCTTTTCTCACCGGTACGGCCCTGACGGTGGTACTCGATGCCATATTTTCAGTGTTGTACATCATTGTGATGTTCATCTATAGCTGGCTGCTGACCCTGGTGGCGCTGGCGACAATTCCGCTGTTTGTGCTGGTGACGGTGCTGGCGGCCCCCGTGGTGCGCAAGCAGCTGCGGGTCAAAGCCGAGCGCAATGCCTCGACCCAGTCGCTCTTGGTCGAGTCTCTGTCAGGCATTCAAACCGTGAAAGCGCAAAATATTGAGCTGCGCACCCGCTGGAAGTGGCAGGAGCGCTACGCTCAGTACGTCAGCGCCGGGTTTAACACGGTGCTGACCTCCACCACCGCCAACTCCGCCAGCAGCTTTTTAAACAAGCTCTCGGCGCTGCTGGTGCTGTGGGTGGGGGCCTGGCTGGTGCTGGATGGGCAGCTCACCCTGGGCCAGCTAATCGCCTTTCGAATTATTTCGGGCTACGTGACCGCGCCGATTTTGCGCCTGGCCCAGCTGTGGCAAAACTTTCAGGAAACGGCCCTGTCTCTAGAACGGCTGTCCGACATTATCGACCACCCGCAGGAGACCGAAGCCGACGAGGCTAACCAGATTCCGATGCCGGAAATTACCGGGCAGGTCACTTTCGAGAATGTGGCCTTTCGCTTTGCGCCCTCGGGACCGCTGCAGCTGGCCAACGTGAGTCTGGAGTTCCCGGCCGGTATTTTTATTGGCGTGGTGGGCCAGAGCGGCTCGGGTAAGAGCACCCTGATGAAGATGCTGCCCCGCCTCTACGAGCTAGATTCGGGCCGCATTCTGATTGACCACTACGATATCAGCAAGGTCGAGCTGCACTCACTGCGGCGGCAAATCGGCATTGTGCCTCAGGATAGCCTGCTGTTTGACGGCACCATTCAGGAAAATATTGCGCTCACTAACCCCGACGCGGAGGCTGGCGTAATTATTGAGGCGGCCAAAACCGCCTGCTGCCACGACTTCATTATGGATTTGCCCCTGGGCTATAACACTCGCGTCGGCGAGCGTGGCTCGACCCTTTCGGGGGGGCAGCGGCAAAGAATCGCGATCGCCCGTACCATTCTGCAAAACCCCCGCCTGCTGATCTTAGATGAAGCCACCAGCGCCCTCGACTACGACACCGAGCATCAGGTCTCACTGAACCTCAATGCCTGGGCTAAGGGCCGCACGGTGTTCTTCATTACCCACCGGCTGAATACCATTCAGCAGGCTGACCAAATTCTGGTGATGGATCAGGGCTCGGCGGTAGAGCTAGGCACCTATGCCGAACTGATGGAACTTCAGGGACGCTACTTTACCCTCTACCAACAGCAGCTCAGCGGCGTTTAGGGAAACGTTGATTTATGACCTGTGTCCGACTACACACCCACTCACTCATCCAACTATGGTTCGTATCAATAGCCTTCCCCCCAACCAAACCTCTAGCGCTGACCAAAACGGTGATGCCGTGCTCGCCAATCAGCCGTCGCGGCAGCGGACTCAGTTCGATAAGTCTGTCATTCTCCGCCAGTCGCCTCGCTGGTCACGGGCGGTGGTGTGGACGTTGGTGGGGGTTACGACGTTTACTTTGGGCTGGGCCTGTTTAGCTACGTTTGAGGAGGCAATTCCGGCCCAGGGCAAGCTGGAGCCAAAGGGGATGGTGCAGCCGGTGCAGGCTCCGGTGGGAGGCGTGGTGGAGCAGGTGCTGGTCGCTGAGGGGCAAGCGGTGGAGAAGGGCGACCCGCTGCTGCGGTTTGACCCCGAGACGACCCAGGCCCAGCTCACATCGATAGAGACTATTCGCACCAAGCTCCAGGAAGAAAATGCCTACTACAAGGCGCAGCTAGCCGACAACATTGATGCCAGCGCCCCGGTGGATATTGCCCCTGGGCTGGTGCAGTTGACCAGCAACCGCGCTGCCCTAGTGGCTGAAACTGCCCTCTACCGCGCCCAGCTAGCGGGCGATGCGACCGGCGAGAGCCTGCCACCAGCCCAGCGCGATCGCCTGCGAGCCGCCACCGCCGAACTTAACTCGCGCCTCAGCATCGCCAATTTAGAGGTTGACCAGCTGCGCCGCCAGCTGACCCAGACCCAGGCCCAGCTCACCAACGCCGGCGATGCTCTGCGGGTCAACCAAAATATTCTCGATCGCATTAAACCGCTGTTTGAGGCGGGGGGGATTGGCGAAATTCAGTACCTGCAGCAGGAGCAGGAGGTGAACAATCGCCAGACCGAGGTCAACCGCCTAGTCGAAGAAGAGCAGCGCTTAGAGCTACAAATTGCCCAGGCCCAAGAGCAGTTTCGCAATACCTCGATCGCCTCCCAGGACGAGTTGCAGCAGCGCATTGCCGCCAACGACAACCAGATTGCCACCATCGACAGCCAGCTGACCAAAACCATTCTCGAAAACGATAAACAGCTGCAAGAGCTAGACAGCCAGCTGGCCCAGCTGCAGCAAACCCTGACCTATCAAGAGCTGCGCGCCCCAGTCAGCGGCACCGTGTTTAACCTGAAAGCTAACCAGGCGGGCTACGTGGCCAACTCCACCGAGCCCATTCTCGAAATTGTGCCTACCGACGCCCTGGTGGCGCGGGTGTTTATTACCAACCGCGACATTGGCTTTGTGCGCGAGGGCATGACTGTAGATGTGCGCATCGACTCGTTCCCGTACAGCGAGTTTGGCGATGTGCAGGGCACCCTCACCCAGATTGGCTCCGACGCGCTGCCCCCCGATCAAATCAACCCCGCCTACCGCTTTCCGGCGGAGGTGACCCTCAGCGATCAGCTAATTACCATCGACGGCAAGCCGGTGCAGCTACAGTCGGGCATGTCGCTGAGCGCCAACATCAAAACCCGGCCCCGACGCGTTATCACCATCTTCTCTGACCTGTTTGTGCGCAAAATTGACACCATTAAAACTGGCGGGTAGGGCACAGGTTCTATGTTCTCCAGCGTCCTGGCTAGGGGGCGGCGCAAAGGTGTTCTGGGAGGAGAATTCGTAGGGAGCATTGCACTGCAATGCCCCCTACCGAGTCGCGGTCTCGCACCAGAATTCTGTGAGTCAAGTTCGGTATCAGTGGGTCTAGATCAGTGGGTCTAGATGGAATGCAGGGCGGTGCTGCGATCGCATCCTGAGCCAATCTTTCCGCTGGATTCATAGAAAAATGACACTAAGTCATTACGATTTGATAGAATAGCGTCTATGTAAAATGCTCCGTTGCTCACCGGGGAGGTCATTCGTTGATTCACGCCACGCTGCACCAGCTCAAGGTTTTTGAAGCGACTGCCCGCCACGGCAGCTTTACTCGCGCTGCCGAAGAGCTTTACCTGACCCAGCCCACGGTGTCAATTCAGGTCAAGCAGCTAACCAAAGCCGTTGGTCTGCCTTTGTTTGAGCAAATCGGCAAGCGCCTCTACCTGACCCAGGCGGGGCAAAAGCTGCTGGAAACCTGCCAAGAAATCTTTGACGGCCTCGACCAGTTCGAAATGGCGGTGTCTGACCTTAAAGGTCTGAAGCAGGGTCAGCTGCGTTTGGCGGTGATTACTACGGCTAAATATTTTGTGCCCCGGCTGCTGGGGCCGTTTTGCCATCGCTTTCCCGGCATTGATATTTCGCTGAAGGTGACCAACCACCAGCAAATTCAAGAGCGCATGGCCAACAACGACGACGATCTCTACATCATTAGCACGCCGCCTGAGCAGCCCGACCTAAAGATTTACCCCTTTCTCGAAAACCCGCTGGTGGTACTTGGCCCCCAAGATCACCCTCTGGTGGGCAAGCCGCGATCGCCCATTAGTGCCCTTAACGGCGAACAGTTCATCATGCGCGAGCCAGGGTCGGGCACCCGCCAGGCAGTGCAAAAGCTGTTTGACGAGCATGATATTGACGTCAAGGTGCGCCTAGAGCTAGGCAGCAACGAGGCGATCAAGCAGGCGATCGCGGGCGGATTGGGCATCTCGGTGCTGTCGCTGCACACCATTATCTCTGAGGGCACTAAGGGCGAGTTTGCCATTCTCGATGTCGATCACTTCCCTATCGATCGCCACTGGTATGTGGCTCACCTGGCGGGCAAGCAGCTCTCGGTAGTCTCCCAGACGTTTTTGAACTACCTGCTCGAAGAAAGCCATGCCATGGTGGAGAATTTGCTGCCTGGAATCAATCGCGTACCGGCGATCGCCCCCGAGACTAAAGCTAAAGGCCATGAGGTACTGAGCAAGGTTTAGTCGCTAGTATCGCATGGACTCTAACCTTAGTGGTGCAGAAAAGTTCTGAAAGGGTTGCTGTGCAAGGAGTCTCAAATGAGACAGTGTGGATAAAGCGGGGCATTTCATGAGAGGCTTGAATTCCCCAACTCAAGGCCAGGCTCATGGAAAC
>JBARVV010000013.1:0-28524 GCA_049646445.1 Nodosilinea sp.
AAGTGCAATCCACCGCCTGCCTGCGCCTCTCAGTCCAAACGAGACACTCTAGACTGCCGCATTGAGTTCTCCAAGGTCGTTTCATTCTCATTCTGAGACTGCTACAGAGTTTTCTGCACCACTAAGGAACTAGAGGTTGGGATACTAACCCGCCAGATTCCTGGATATGGCTTACCGAAAGTTAGTCGGGATGCAGGCGTTCATTGCTACGCGCATGTACAGGCGTTTGAGTTGGAGTTTGTGGCTGAGTCGGGGAAAATTCTGGTCTTACTAACACTGGAAAAGGCAGATATTCAGGCTTATTACTCTCAATCTGGTGCTCTTTAAAAAGCGACTGCTGACTAGCCGCAAAAATTTGTTCTGTAGTGAGGCTGAGGCTGGGAAAGAAGGATGATCACACCCGATCGCATCCCTGAAACACCTACCTTTGATAGCGACTCCTCTCCAATAGTTGATTGCTTGGCGTACAGAAAGTGAGCATCGAAATCCGGGAAAGGAACTCAACTCTTCTGAAATAATAACCATTCATCCTTCTTGATTGATATTAGAGCAATTTGTTGATATTTTTCCCTGCATCTATTGTCCTATCTAAAGTTCCTACAAAATCTATAGCCATGTGTATCTCTTCAGACTGCGTATAATTCGGCTCCCAGAAGTTTGTATTCCTTTTTATTTGCGGCTTTTTAGGGAGTTCCAGTATTCTCATTAAAAGCGCATAGAATTTAAACAGATGTGTCAATTCTTCGGGGGAAAGAGTGCCATACAGAAATGGTAAGCCCCAATCATATGCTTTACATTGTATAGCCGGATATTGTGAGTTGATGATGTCGTTAAAGCTTCTGTATGATGCTTCCTGTGTAGATTCATACCCTTCTAAATCTTGTTTTATATTATCCTCTTTAAGATATTCCAAGTGTGGCCTCCCCAAGGCTTTACCTCTCTCAGTCAAATATCCTATAAGAGCATCTCTCAATACTTTTATTTCATACAAATTGTTCTCTACCTCCAACAAAATAAGTTTAGTAGAGGCCTCTTTCAGTTTTCTCTCTTGTATCCGACTGCGACGACCTGTAATAAATAAAGTAAGCCCAGCACCTGCAATTCCTGCTAAAGATGCCGTAAAAACTGAGAAAAAGGGAGTCGCCGAAAAACGAATTAGATACTCTAATGTATGTTCCATTTCTTGGGGGGAAATTTATGAAGTCTAATCTAAGTTGTGATCTAACAGCAGCTTCATGAGGTAATAAATACCATCATGCGATCGCGATTAGCTGCAAAACTCAGACAAGCCAGAATATCGATCTTGGTAAGGTAGGGAAAATCTTCCAGAATTTCCTCATAAGTCATGCCAGAAGCCAAGTATTCCAACACATCGTAAACCGTGATGCGCATACCCCGAATACAGGGCTTGCCACCACGCTTGCTAGGTTCAATGGTGATGATGTCTTGGTATTGCATAGGGAATGGGTACTAGCTAGGGTAGAAAACCTGCGTTTGACCTTTACTAAGCTTTAATCAATTCAACAACAGGACTATTCCCTGACGTTAGCTCGTAGTTCAACCGCTCAAACCCAATTACCGTGCCCGCCTGGTCTTTAATTAGCAGCACCTCTTCACCCGTTTCCTCAGCGATAAACTCCTCAGCGGGGTCGCTAAACCAGACCGTCAGCGTTTTACCGACCTCGTCGTAATAGATTTTTAAGGTGTCCATACAACCGTTCCTTCTTTAATTTTGCTGGTGCGGTACGCCGTGATGATAAAGCCGTCGCCGTTGAGGTATCTGACCACCACACAGATTAAGTAAGGTGGCTCGACTCCGTAATGCAAGTAGACCGACGGGTCACTTCTACTTTGCCGAATTTCGATAGGTATTTGCAACGCCTGCTGAACCAGAGCCTCCTTATCCTGCATAATTGGATGCTTCAGGGTGACAATTACATCCCAATAGGCAGCCGTAAGGCGAACATGCCGACCCAAAGGCGTTGTGACCTCAAAATAGGCATCCTCTGCCATAACATCCCCATAAACCGTTTAGCTAATCCTCAACGATAGTTCCCAGGTAGAGCCTCACAAACTCCTTAGCTGCCAAGGGGTTCAGGGTTTTAAGTACCTGAGTAATCTCAACAATCGTCTCCGAAGACGGCTCTCGCTGGTCGTGCACCCACTTAAACACCGCAGAACGATCAATGCCCAAGGCAACCGCCAGTTTATTTTGGCTGATACCGTATGCCTCTAAAACCTGCTTCAATGCCTGATTTGCCCTTCCCATGCCTCTGATCGTCCCAAAGGATGGCAGAAGGGTAAATGTTGTCTATATCGACAACATTCGCTATAGTTCTTTTTGTGGTCGCCAAAGACAACATCGAGGACACCCCCATGTCAAAAGAATTCATCCCCAACAGCGAAATCTACAGTGCCCCACCCGGCAGCCCTGCCCCCACCCAGCCCAGCCGCGAACCCATCCACATCACCATCATCGGCTCTGCCACAGGCATCGACCTAGTAGTCAAAATTCTCCATCGCCTCGGCTTTGCCGAAGCCAGAGCGTGGAGCAAACCCCAAATTGACCCCAATACCGGCAGACCCATGCGCGTCCTCACTAAATGGCTACGCTACTGAGCCGCCCCACGCAGACTTGATACCATTGCAAACACTTGCTCGTCTCAAGACCCAAGGGATGCTGCCGTGAGCACCACCCCCTAAACCGACTTAAAATCTGGCATTATCAACGGGTTATCTGGGTGCATCCCAGTCATACAAGACTGGGATGCACCCTTATTTTTGGCCTATTGAGCGCTGTTCAATTCTTTACGATCGGCACATTCAAAATTGTCACAGGGTTTCATCTAAAGCTCGACTTTTTCGATCCAGAGGGAGAGACTGCGACTAAAATTTTTCCTGCGTTATTGGCGGCGTTTATTATTATTGATCGGTATTTTTTGTTGATTTTTAGCTTTGACATTTACGAGACCTTTATTTCTAAGATTGATATCATATTACAGCACACGGATATAAAAATATTGTAAAGTGAAACATTTAGAAGAACTGAAAAATAAATCGGTGTAAGTTATTACCGTTGTTCTAATTTTCGGTTTATTTTTTAGGAAAAATTTGAGCTTGCAAGTATCTAAGGCTAACGATTTAATTTACATTCCTCTTTCCATTCTGCTAATTTCTGTAAGTAGTTGTCTGCTGCAATTGCAGTATAGCTCTGGCTCTAAAGATAAGGATGAAAGCTGTACTCACTGAACCGAAATAGTCCACAGTATTTAGCTCGGATCAAGTTGGGCAAAAAACAGCTGACCCACCCTGCCCCTTCGGAGATGCTTCCTAAGCTAGGTATAGTAGAAACATCCACTATCGGCCCTGGCGACACCTATGGCACAGAAAAAGACTGATCCCCAGTCCCTCTATATCCGTCCCATTCGTCGGCAGCAGCTGCAAGCGAGTTTAGTCATGGCGGCTCTGCTAGCCACCCTTGTAGCCGGGTGTGGTGGGAACGCCAACCAACCGTCGACTAGCACGCCTACATCGAGCCAGACCGACCAAAGTGCCGACGACCAGATTGAGGGTGTTTTTTACGAAACCACCGAGCAGTGTGAAGCCGACATGGCCAAGCAGCAGCAAGAATATGAGGTCTTGCTCAAGGCTCAAGAGCAGGGACAACTGGCCCAGCCGCCCACCGCCCCAGTGATGAAAGTGGAAGACTGCGAACCGCAAATGCTGGCGGCTATGCAGGAGCACGATCGCAGTGCCCCGGTCTATTCCTCCCTGGAGGATTGTAAGTCTGAGGGGGTGGAGTGTGAGCCAGCCCCGACCGATGCTCAAACCTCGGGGTATCGCCCGGCCTATGGTGGCACCTTCCTCTACCCCTACGGTCTGCCCAGCTTTGTCTACCTCAATTTAGGCGGTGCCACCCGCAGCGTCTATCAGCCCTACACCGTTTACAAGAGCAGCAATCCGGGACAGGTGGTTACTCCCTACGGGCAAACCGTCAGCCGCACCCAACCGGGGCAGGTGACGGTGCCCCGCTCTGCCAGCCAGGTCGCGCCACCCCGTCCCACCGGCACCGCTGCCCGAGGCACCATTACAGGCCGCAGCAGCCAGGGCTTTGGGTCAACCTTCAAAGGCACCGGTAGAGGTGGAAAATAGCAGCCTATGAGACCATTTAAAGTCGTTCGGCGTCGCAACTGGCAGCGCCACATCCAAGACAATGCCTACCAGACCGATGTGTTGAGCGATCCCCAGCAAAAGTACTGGATCGAAGCGCTGCCCCAGCCATTTGCCGTTCAGTTTGACACGCGGGAAGAAGCCGCGATCGCAGAGGCCACCGAACAGCTCTGGCAGATGTGTGTCGAGTTTCTGGACTGGTTCTTCACCGACCATGACGCTGGTGACGTCGATCAGCGCTTGGCTAAGCTAAAAATTCGCCCGGAGTATTGGCAGGCAATTAAAAACAGCTGGGATCGCACGGATCCTGTGGAAGATCTATCGCTATGCACCCGATTTGATCTGGTCGTTACCGAAGACGGCCACATTAAGCTGATCGAAATAAACGGGGAAACACCGCTGCTTGGGGCCGAAACCATCTACCAGTGGAACTGGTTTGTGGACTACAAACGCAATTACCAGACTGGTCAATGTCCTCTGCCCACTGACGCCAGCCAGTTTAACGATTTTTGGGACATGATAGCCGGCCAGTGGCGGCGAATCGTCGAGGCCTATGACCTCAAGCAAACGGGCATTTCCTTCCTGGTGGATGAGAATTTGGAGGAAGATTTGGAGATGGCGATGCAGCTGATCCAAATTCTCCAGGACGAGGTCGATAGCGACATCTACACCCAGATTGTCTACCTGCGCGGGCTTAAAGACGAGCAGGGGAACGAGATCCAGCGGGGAATCGGCCTCGATGAGGACGGCTACTTTGTTGACCACGTCAACGATCGCATTCCGGTGCTCTGGAAAATATACGACTGGTCCGATCTGCAAAATGACATGGCCAAGGCCGGATCGACCCAAACCCTAGCCCGTCGATTGGAGGTGGGGGATGTGAAAATTCTTGAGCCCCTTTGGAAACAGGTGCTCTCTAATAAAGGGGCCATGGCGATGATGTGGGATCAGTTCAAAACCTCCAGCTACCGGCCCTATTTGTTAGAAACCTACTTCGATAGCGACATTTCCCCCGACGCTACAAAACTGATCTTGGGAATGCACATTAAAAAGCCCATGCTAGGCCTAGAGGGCGTAGGCACCTCCATTGAAACCGGCGTGGGCGAACTGGAAAAACGAGAAACCTTTGGCTATGGTTCCGAAGGGTTTGTCATTCAGGACTACATTGAGCTGCCCACCGCATTTGACTATCACTATATGGTTGGCAGCTGGGTGATCAACGACGAAGCGGCAGGCCTCATTATTCGAGGCGATACCTCACGGATTACCGGGCGTCACTGCCTAATTATTCCCCACATTGTCTCTGACGATGGCCTCTTTATTGCCGGGTTAGGTTAGGCAAAACGGCAGGCGCAGATCATGAATTACGAGGTCGATCAGGATGGCATTCACTCCTAAATTAAGGCAGAATCATTGGGTTCTAGATGATGTCTTGCCCTTAGATCACCACATTCCAGAGCGCTATTTGACCGAGGCCCCTGATGGTGTATTTCGGAACTTTTCTAGCCTGCTGAGCCGAGACGTTTACTCCGAGGGGGATGCTCAGCCCCTGTACGACTATGTCATGGCTCGCAAGGGCGAAATGTCCGCGCCGTTCCTGGCGATGCTAAAGATCTGGCTAGCCGATGAGCTGAAGCATTATGAAGCCCTGCGGCGAACCTATCATTGTCTGACGGGGGTGAGTTTTGCGGATATGGATGGCCGCTTTGCGGCGCGATCGCATGAGTTTGAGCCGATTCAAACAGTCCTAGCGGATGAATTTACGCTGCTTGTCACTATGATGTTCGATGAGATTGGTTCGGTCTATTCCTACCGACGCGACTTAGCGGAATACTATCGGCATTTTGGCCAAAGCATCGAGCGAATCGGGCATCACTTAGTGAGAGATGAGGGTATGCACTTTAGCAATGCCGCCGAGGTGCTGCTCACCTGTCATAGCCATCGACTGAGCGAAGTTAAGGGCTTTCTGGAGAAAATTTCTCGGCTTGAAAGCACCTTAAAAACCTACTACAAGACATTTTTTTTAGACCACGCCCAGGAACAGCATCGGTTCCCCCAACAGTTTAGCCAGGTGATTATGCGGGTGATTTTGGCCCGACTGGGGCTGGGCCAGCACCCCAACGCCGTAGAGCTAAAAGCCCTGTGGCAGTGGGCACCGGAGGGGTATAGCCTAGTGCCGATTTCAGTCGCGGCCTAATGTTCCGTCAAGCTTAATTTTTAGGGTCTGCCCAGGATGCCTTAGCGCAGCAATGGGCAAAGCTTAAACCGGATCTGGGAAAAGAGATGGTGAGAACATCTTCAGCATTGCGCTGTAGGAGGGTTCGTAGTACTGAACATTGATCGATCCTACACAGGCAGATAGCTCTTGGTCGAGCAGGTTGACCATCAGCCGCACCAGGCTCCAGTTCACCTTTAGCGTGGGGTACAACATGACGCACAGTGGGAAAAGTTCTTGCGCGATCGCCGAGATATTGTTTTCGAGCATGCAGGTCCACAGGTAGATTTGAAACATCTCCACATCTCGGACGCTGGAGGTGCGCACGATAGGGTTGCTAAGTGGGCCGCTATGGCTCGCATAGTCGGGGCACAGGTTAATGACCTGATTTACGATGCTGTGTGCGATGCGGCTGGTCGCGGGCAAGGCCAGCCGTACTGTTTCTAGGCGAGGGTCATGGTAGTTATACTTTGCAGCAGCGGTATAGGCCCGGTGCAGCGGCATATACAGCAAATCATCAACTACTTTAAAGTAGCTTTGCAGCGGGGTTTGCTCTGATTCAGCCACCTCTGCCAACAGCATTTGGCCGCAGTAGTGAAACTGCATACTGACAAACCCAATCACCCTCGGATCGATCGCCGTATGGTTTTGGCGAATAAGACCTAAATGCTTGGAGGCCGCTACTGAAAACCTCTGAGGCGTGACCCCGTTGGCGTAGGCGGTTAGAGCGTTCTGGTAGACGAGATGAACATCTTTCGAAATGGTCCAGGGGTCGATTAAATTAGGGCTAATTTGATGCCGTCTGAGCTCATGGGACAGCAACATTTCTGTTTTATTCCAGGCTCGGGCACTAATAGAGCGCAAGACATCCATGAGTTTTTGGGCGATGTCTGGCTTGGTTCGGCTTTGCTCGAGCGTCAGCAGTGCCTGATCCTGACGATACAGGTTTCTAACATATTTTTTAGCCCAAACTTCTGAAAGCGATACAACGCTAGACTTGTCTGGAACATCAACTTTCTCTAAAAGGCCAGCCTTTGAGCTGCTTGATACCGAGCAGTCTATTGACATGGGAACACACAACGACGTTAGAGAACTGGAAACGGCGGTTTAAAGTCATATTAAGCCCAGAGCGGCTAGCGAACTCGCAACGAGCCTGAGAAAACCCCGGAAAGTCGTGGCCTAAATTCACTAAAATTCATTTCTTGCAATAGTTCGCAAAAGTGATGGGTCTCTGACAAAACGTGCGATCGCTTGATCGCTCTGAATGGTATTCGCGGGGCTAGGGCAAGCCCGTGCCTGTCTCGCAGGGCGAATGCTAAGACGACGAAGGCCAAGCCCCATCTGCCTATGCATGAATTGGTTGACCCCAGGGAACCGCTATTCTGAAAAGACAAGCTATTGCGGCAGGAGTGAACCATGGGCCTCTTTGAAGATCTGAGCCGATTTCTCGAAACCCGGCTCGACGAATTTCTCAAGGCCAACCCTCACCTGGAGCTGTGGGGCCTAGAAGACCAGCTGCGCGGCCAGGAGCAAGATACTATTCGTCTGTTGGGCGATCTCAAGCGCCGCGAAAAGCAGCTTGAAGACAGCATTCTCGCTACGGCTCAAGATATTCAGCGCTGGCACAGCCGCATGCAAAAAGCCCAGACCGCCAATCGAATCGATTTGGTAAAAGCCGCCCAAGAACGCGAGGCGGCTCTGCTGCGCCAGGGCAACCAGTACTGGGGCCAGCTCAAGGGGGTTAAAGACCAGATGACGCAAACCCGCGCGCTGCAAAAAGATATTCACGATCGCCGCCGCGAACTCAAGGCCAAAATCGCCGAGACCCAGGCCCAGCGAACCGCTCAGCGCACCAGTTGGGATGCCGGCTGGGCTAAGCCGCCCTTTGAGGGGGTTGGCCGCGACCCTATGGATCCGATAGAGGAGTCGTTTCAGCGGTGGGAGACAGAAACAGAGCTAGAGGAGCTGAAGCGGAGTATGGGTCGGTGAGAACGCTGAGATGGTGAGGAAGGGCAAACCCCAGCTCTTCACCCTGTAAACAGCTGCTCCGCCTCTACATCGCCTGCTCCCCTACCCTCCCCGCTGCGGTTTTTTAATCTCAAAGGAAATTGTGTCTGCCTTGCGGCTGGCTGTGGGCTTGCGGCTGGCTGTAGGGATCTTGACCGGAGACGAAACCGCTGGGCTGGGGGAGGGTGTCGTCGCTGACGGGGGCGATCGCACTGGCTTGGGGGCCAAGCTGCCCAAGCTGAGCCAGTGGCGGTAGTTAGAGGCGATCGCCAAACCAACACCCCCTACAACGGTCAGCGGCAGCGATAGCTCGATGCTGCCTAGCCAGGGCAGGTGCCCCAACCACTGGGCAGTTTCGGCTCCAAAGAACAAAATTAAAAAGCAAACTAGCCAAAGCTTCATAGCAGCCAAACAATAGGTTCGCTAGGCCGACCGCAATAAATTGTTTATAGGTCAGCTATTGGACTATCTATATAGATCCTATATAGATAGCAGTAGGTCGAAGGGCAGATCAACTATGACCTAAGGGCTGAATTTTGCCGCCACGCCTCAATCGCCGCCAGAATTGGACATCTTTCTTAAGAATAGGTGCTCCTAGCTCTCGGATCGCCAGACTGTCCCTATAGCAAGCCTTTGGCAGCGTTTGGCCATTGCTCTGGTGGTCTGCGGAGAGGGCCGTTTGAGCGGCGATCGCGCTTTTTGGGCCTCAACTTTGCTATCAAGCCGACTTTTCCCTGTGAAACGATATGTCAGAATGTAAGCGGTTTTTTGCCAACTCACTCAAGCTCTTGGAGTAGGCAGTTAAGATGGATTCTGTAGACACGCTTTATCAATACGCCTGGCTGATACCAGTGCTGCCGCTAATCGGGGCGACCATCGTCGGTGTGGGATTAATTTCCTACGGCGAGGCCACCAGTAAGCTCAGGCAGCCCTCAGCCGCGCTCATTGTCTCCCTCACCGGGGCGGCGATGGTATTGTCATTTTTAATTTTCTGGAGCCAGTGGCAGGGGCATGCCCCCTACACGGCCATGTTTGAGTGGGCCTCGGCGGGCGATTTCCGCATTGAGATGGGCTATACCATCGACCACCTGGCGGCGCTGATGCTGGTAGTGGTCACCACCGTCGCCTTCCTGGTAATGATTTACACCGACGGCTACATGGCCCACGACCCAGGCTACGTGCGGTTCTATGCCTACCTCAGCCTGTTTAGCTCCTCGATGCTGGGCCTAGTAATTAGCCCCAACCTGCTCCAGGTGTATGTGTTTTGGGAGCTGGTGGGCATGTGCTCGTACCTGCTAATTGGCTTCTGGTACAACCGCAAGCCTGCCGCTGAGGCCTGTCAAAAAGCCTTTGTGACCAACCGAGTCGGCGACTTTGGCCTGCTGCTAGGGATTTTGGGACTGTTCTGGGCCACGGGCAGCTTTGATTTCGAGATTATGGGCGAACGGTTGACCGATCTGGTCAACATTGGCAGCCTACCCGCCAGCGTTGCCGCTATTTTGGCCATTTTGGTGTTCCTCGGCCCGGTAGCCAAGTCGGCCCAGTTTCCGCTCCACGTGTGGCTGCCCGACGCCATGGAAGGCCCCACCCCAATCTCGGCGCTGATTCACGCGGCGACGATGGTGGCGGCGGGGGTATTCCTGGTGGCGCGTATGTACCCCGTGTTCGAGCACATCCCCACGGTGATGACCGTGATTTCCTATACCGGGGCGTTTACCGCCTTTATGGGGGCCACGATCGCGCTTACTCAAAACGACATCAAGAAAGGGCTGGCCTTTTCGACCATGTCGCAGCTGGGCTATATGGTGATGGCGATGGGCGTAGGAGCCTACAGCGCCGGGCTGTTTCACCTGATGACCCACGCCTACTTTAAAGCCATGCTCTTTCTCGGATCTGGCTCGGTCATCCACGGCATGGAGGCGGTAGTCGGCCACGACCCCGCCCTGGCGCAGGACATGCGCCTGATGGGCGGTTTGCGAAAGTACATGCCCGTTACAGCCATCACCTTTTTGATCGGCACGTTGGCCATCTGCGGCATTCCTCCCTTTGCGGGCTTCTGGTCGAAGGATGAGATTCTGGGATCTACCTTTGCGGTTAGCCCGGTACTGTGGGCGGTGGGCTGGCTGACGGCGGGCATTACCGCTTTCTACATGTTCCGCATGTACTTTTCCACCTTTGAAGGCACGTTCCGCGGTAATGACGAAGGCATTCGCCGCGACCTGAAGCGGCAGCAGTTTCAGAAAATGGGCATGTCTCTCGGTCCTGGAGCGATGAACCCCCAGGAACTCACCCTAGATACCGACCAGGACGATCATAGCGAGCATGGGCACCACGCCCACGAGCCCCACGAGTCGCCCCTGTCGATGACCTTTCCGCTAATGGCGCTGGCGGTGCCCTCGGTGCTGATTGGTCTGGTGGGTACGCCCTTTGCCAACTACTTCGAGGCCTTTATCCATCCCCCTGGGGAAGCGGTAGAAGCTCTAGAGGCGGCAGAAGCCTTCGACTGGAACGAGTTTGTGCTGATGGCGGGCAGTTCGGTTGCGATCGCGGTCGCCGGCATTATTATCGCGGTGCTGATGTACCGGACTAAGGTGATTGATCCAAAGGCGATCGCCGCCAAGATTCCCTTCCTCTACAACCTGTCGCTGAATAAGTGGTATACCGACGACATCTACGAGGTGCTCTTTGTTCAGGGCAGCCGCAAGCTAGCCAAGCAGGTGCTCGAAGTCGATATTCGCATCGTCGATGGCATTGTTAATCTGGCCGGTTTTGTCACTCTGGTTACTGGGGAAGGGCTGAAGTATCTGGAAAATGGCCGTGCTCAGTTTTACGCCCTGATCGTGTTTGGCGCGGTGCTAGGGCTAGTGCTGTTGTCCGGCGTGACATAAGGGTATAAGGGTAGATGGGTAGATGAGTTCTGGTGCCGCCCTGCTTGATGCTCTGCGCCTCACCTAACCCCTACCCATCCACCCCATGCTCATGCCTCCTTTAGCTTTTCTTTTCTTCGTACAAAATTCTCTTGCATTCTCCCTTGCTCTGCATGACTCCCTTTTAGAGTCATCCAGGAGTCGCACACTAAGACCTTCTAAAGCCTGCCCCAGCTCTTTAATAGAACGCGACGAGAAACGACGCTATGGACTTCGCGACATTTCCTTGGCTAACTACCGTTACGCTGCTGCCGCTGCTAGCCTGCGTGGCTATACCCTTTCTGCCCGACGACAACGGTAAGACGGTGCGCTGGTATGCCCTATCGGTAGGCCTGATCGACTTTGTGTTGATTGTGACCGCCTTTTACCTCAACTACGACTTTAGTCAGCCCGGTCTACAGCTGGTAGAGAGCTACACCTGGGTGCCCCAGCTCGACCTCAAGTGGTCGCTGGGGGTCGATGGTCTCTCAATGCCTCTGGTGCTGCTGACCGGCTTTATCACCACCCTGGCTACCCTAGCCGCCTGGCCGGTGACGCTCAAGCCCAAGTTCTTTTACTTTTTGCTGCTGGCTATGTACAGCGGCCAGCTCGGCGTGTTTGCCGTGCAGGATATGCTGCTGTTCTTCCTGTTTTGGGAGCTAGAGCTGATTCCGGTATACCTGCTGCTGTCAATTTGGGGCGGCAAAAAGCGGCTCTATGCGGCGACCAAGTTTATTCTCTACACGGCGGGCGGGTCGCTGTTTATTCTGGTGGCGGCGCTGGCGATGGCCTTCTACGGCGACACCATCACCTTTGATATGCAGCTGCTGGCGGAAAAGGTGTATCCGCTGCGGCTACAGCTGTTGCTCTACGGCGCGTTTTTGATCGCCTACGCCGTCAAGCTGCCAATTATTCCGCTGCACACCTGGCTCCCTGATGCCCACGGCGAGGCGACGGCCCCGGTACACATGCTGCTGGCGGGCATTCTGCTGAAGATGGGGGGCTACGCGCTAATTCGCATGAACCTGGGCATGCTGCCCGATGCCCACACCTACTTTGCCCCCATTCTGGTGATTCTGGGCTGCGTGAATATCATCTATGCGGCGCTGACCTCCTTTGCCCAGCGCAACCTCAAGCGCAAGATTGCCTACTCGTCAATTTCGCACATGGGCTTTGTGCTGATTGGCATTGCCTCGTTTACCAACCTGGGCCTGAGCGGCGCGGTGCTGCAAATGATCTCCCACGGGCTGATTGGGGCCAGTCTGTTCTTTTTGGTAGGGGCCACCTACGATCGCACCCACACCCTGATTCTGGATGAGATGGGCGGCGTGGGCAAAAAGATGCCCAGGATCTTTGCCATGTTTACCACCTGCTCGCTGGCCTCGCTGGCACTGCCGGGCATGAGCGGTTTTGTGGCCGAGCTGATGGTGTTTGTCGGCTTTGCCACCAGCGAGGCCTACAGCTTGACCTTCAGGCTGATTGCCGTCATCTTTATGGCGATCGGGGTGATTCTCACGCCGATCTACCTGCTGTCGATGCTGCGAGAGATTTTCTACGGCCCCGAGAACAAGGAGCTGATCGAACACGAGGTGCTGGCCGATGCCGAGCCCCGCGAGGTGTTTATCATCGCCTGTCTGCTAGTGCCGATCATTGGTTTTGGCTTCTACCCCAAGATGCTGACCCAAATTTATGACGCTACGACCCAGAGGCTCACCGCGCGACTGGGCCAGGTGTTTGTTAGCAGCGCCAGTACCGAAGCTGCTGTACCGCTTGCCGCACTGCCGGTGCTCAAGGCTCCTCCGGTCAGCCAGTAGTGTTTATAGCGGCACTATCCAAAGTACCCCTGAGGTGTGCCCTTGGGGGTGCTTTTTATGGTCTCTGAAACAGATCATTAACCCCAGGCTGGTGAGCTGGCATTCATGGGGTGCCTGCGCTAAAAGTGGTCAGCCGTTCAGTTCCTTCTAATATCCAAGAGATATCCTGACGGTAGGGGAAGGCTAGGTAGATAGTAGGTATCCGGTACTACCACAAGCCAACTCGGTAGTGCGTGTTTACAAGGTATTTTAGAAGCGATATGGCACAGGCGGTACTCAAGCGGTTGACATCGGGTTCGTTGATGGTAGGGGCACTGCTGGCCGGGATGGCCGCGATCGCCCCGTCCAGCGGCCTTAATTTAGGGCTATCCCCGGCCCAGGCCCAGGCCACGGTGGATGAAGCCACCACGATTCGGGTATACGATCAGGCCAGCCCGGCGGTGGTGGCTATCAACACGCGCACTGGCGGCGGCAGCGGCAGCATTGTCGATGCCAGCGGGTTAATTTTGACCAATGCCCACGTGGTGGGCCGAGAGCGGGTAGTTACCGTGCGCTTGGCCGACGGGCGTACCTTTGAGGGCGACGTTGTAGGCTACGGCCAGAACCGTCTTGACCTGGCGGCGGTGCGACTGCGGGGCAACCCCACTGGGCTGCCCACTGTGCCCATTGCGCCGCTCAACTCGGTGCGGGTGGGGCAGAGCGCCTTTGCGATTGGCAGCCCTTTCGGCCTCCAGGGCACGCTGACGGTGGGCATTATTAGCCGCATTGATACCGAGCGCAACGTGCTTCAAACCGATGCCGCTATCAACCCCGGCAACTCGGGCGGGCCACTGCTCAACAGCAGCGGCCAGCTGATTGGGGTGAATACCTCGATTTTTACCACCGGCAACAGCGGCGGCAACGTGGGGATTGGCTTTGCCATACCAACAGATGCGGTGCAGACGTTCTTGGCTTCGGTGCGGTCGGGCACGGCCACGGCCTCGGTTCCCAGCAGTCGCATCAACCGTGAGCCTGCTGCGATCGCACCGGGCGCGGCGGTACAGGGCCAGCTCGACGACAGCAGCAACGTGCTGCCCGACGGCAGCTTCTACAACCCCTACCGCTTTGAGGGGCAGGCGGGACAAACCGTTACCATCGACATGAGCAGCCAGGATGTAGACTCCTACCTGATTTTGCTGGCCCCCGATCACGACGATTTTTCTATTCAGGATGACGACAGCGGCGGCAGCCTCAACGCTCGCATCTCCACGCAGTTGCCCTACACCGGGTCGTACCTGATTTTGGCCAATACCGTGGCCGAAGGCGAATCGGGTGACTACCAGCTGCGCCTGAGCCAGGGCGGTAGTGGGCAGGCTCCGACCTTGTCTCGGCCCAGCGGCGTCGGCCTGCGGCAGCAGGGTAATCTGGGGGCGGGCGATCGCACCCTGCAAGATGGCTCCTACTACCAAGAAATTACCTTCCAGGGCCGGGCCGGGCAAACCGTGCAGATTCGCCTGGAAAGCCCCGACTTTGATACCTACCTGATTTTGGTCGATGACGCCCGCAACCGCGTGGGCGAAAACGACGATGCTAGCCCCGACACCACCAACTCGCAGCTTGCCGTTCAGCTACCGCGCGACGGCACCTACAGCGTGCTGGTCAACAGCTATCAGCGAGGCGAGCGCGGGCGCTACTTGCTAACGGTAGAGTAAAGGGCTCTGGCGGGAGGTTGGCATCGCTTTGCTTCAGGCGTAGTACGAGTTCTTTAGATTCGGCTGGAAAGGATTATGCTGTCGCGATAGCATAGGGGTAAGACGTGAATTTTTGTAACACCCTTGGCCTCTGCCCTACAGCCCCTTATTGATCCAGCGGTGCCCTGCGGCTGGCACGCCCTCCGTCCTCGCTGGCAGGCCGGACAGCCCACCGTGCAAAAGGGGCTACCCCACGACCAGCTGGCCCCCGCCTGGCAAATTTTGCTGCTGGGGGACGGCTCGCCGACGCGCCACCTACAGCTGCTAACGCGCGATCGCACCGAAGTCGACGTGATCGATATGTCGCCCGTGGGCCTCGATCTCGACGGTGCCCCAGACATCATTCGAGTGGTGCCTGGCCCCCGGCTGCGCCGCCAGGTGTGGCTGCGCACTGCCTCGGGTCAGCGCCTCGCCTACGCTGCCTCCTGGTGGGAGGCCAGCCATGTCGATGAGTACCTGCAAAACAAATCGCTGCCGATTTGGGCCAGCCTGGGTCGCCTACGCACCGAGCTATACCGCGATATTCAGGGCCTCTACTACGGCGATTCCAAAGTGCTGGAAGACGCCTTTGGCCAAGCTGGGCCGTTTTGGGGCCGCCACTATCTGTTTTGGCATCGGGGCAAACCCCTGACGCTGATTTACGAAGTCTTTTCGCCCTACTTGACCCGCTACCTGGGGCCAATGCAGAGTGGGCCGCAAGTGGCGGAGTAGAGGGGGGATGTTAGGAAGATGAGGTAGACGGGGGGTAGGAGCATTACGCATACCCAACCCATGCAGCCTCTGATTATCGCAGCCAGGCCACCAGCAAAACGAGAACAATACCCAGAATGAACCAGAACGCCAGGGGATGAAGTTTCAAACGCTGCTGAAGCTGGGTAAGCGGTGAAAACACCGTGCGGAGAATGAAGTCGCAATAGCCCAGTAGCAGAAACAACCACGCCATCATTTTTTCGCTGGCAATTAGTTGTTCGGCCCAGTCATCCCCCAGGCTTTGACTCATGTTTTTTGCCCTGGCAGGAAGGGGGGCTGCGGCCAGGGGTAGCTGCATATCATGCCAGATGCGATAGGCCTGGTGTCGATGGTGCATGGCAAGCTGGAGCCGACCGCGCTGCTGGTGGGTATTGGCTAAACTCCAATGGGAGTTTGCTTCGCCACCGCGATCGCCAATCTCCCGCGCAATGTCGAGGTGCTGCTGGTGGAACTCAATCGCCCGCTGGCATTGCCCCAGAGAACGGTAGGCAAGGCCCAGATTGCCCAGGGAGGCGGCTTCGCCACTGCGATCGCCAATCTCCCGCGCAATGTCGAGGGACTGCTGGTGGAACTCAATCGCCCGCTGGTATTGCCCCAGAGAACGGTAGACAAGGCCCAGACTGCCGAGGGAGTCCGCTTCGCCACCGTGATCGCTAATCTCCTGCTTGATATTGAGGGACTGCTGGTAGAATTCAATCGCCCGCTGGTATTGCCCTAGAGAATAGTAGGCAGCGCCCAGATTGCCGAGGGAGTCCGCTTCGCCACCGTGATCGCTAATCTCCCGCTTGATATTGAGGGACTGCTGGTGGAACTCAATCGCCCGCTGGTATTGCCCCAGAGAACGGTAGGTATTGCCCAGCCCTCCCAAAGAGGCCGCTTCGCCACCGCGATCGCCAATTTCCTGCGCGATGTTGAGGGACTGTTGGTAGAACTCAATCGCCCGCTGGTATTGCCCCAGTGAAGAGTAGGCACTGCCCAGTCCTCCCAAAGAGGCCGCTTCGCCACGACGATCGCCAATTTCCTGCGCGATGTTGAGGGACTGTTGGTAGAACTTAATCGCCCGCTGATACTGATCTAGTGAACCGTAGGCATTGCCCAAACTTTCCAGGGAGTCTGATTCGCCACGACGATCGCTAATTTCCCTCGTGATATTGAGAGACTGGTAGTGGAACTCAATTGCACGCTGGTATTGCCCTAATGAACCGTAGGCAATGCCCAAACTTTCCAGGGAGTCTGATTCACCACGACGATCGCCAATTTCCTTCGCAATGTTGAGGGCCTGCTGCTGGAACTCAATCGCCCGCTGGTATTGCCCTAGTGCGCAGTAGGCAATGCCCAGCCCTCCCAGGGAGTCTGATTCGCCACGGCGATCGCCAATTTCCTTCGCAATGTTGAGGGCCTGCTGTTGAAACTCAATCGCCCGCTGGTATTGTCCCAGTGAATGGTAGACGAGGCCAAGATTGCCCAGGGAGACCGCTTCACCTTTGAGAAAATCAATGGATGAAAATAAGGCTTTGGCTTGCTGACAGGTGTCGATGGCTGGTTGATAATCCCCCAATTGCGAATGCAAACCCGCCAATTTATTCCAGGCCCAGCCCAAATTCTGGGTTTCCTCGTCATCAACGGCTTGCCAATGCTGGGTTAGGGTCTGGTAAAGGGGCAACAGATCACGCCAATATCCTGCCCTGTCTAGCAAATTAACACAGCGACCGAGAATTTTATAGGCCCGGCCATACTGTCCTAGTTCACAGGCATGGTGAAAGGCTTCTAATGCTTCCTGGCAACTGGCCATGGTGCCATCCCAGGGTCGGTAGTTGGCCTGGTAGTAGGCGATCGCCTGTTCGTGGGCTTCCCTGCGCACAACCTCCGAAACGCGATGCTGTACCAAGTCTGCAATCAGGGCATGGAGCGTAAACCGCTCTTCTTCCGCCACCAAAAGCGCCCGTGCTACCAAACCCTGTAAATCTTCTGCCGTCACGGTTTTTCCCATGGCCTGGGCCATGGCCAGGTCAAAGGGCTCCCGATACACCGACACCCTCAACAGCAGGTCTTGCCAGGGTTGAGATAATGCCTCAAACACTTGCCCAAAAATCAGCTCGACCTTGGCCTCAGCCAGGCTGGCCGCATTTCCCCGATAGGGCCTAAACAGGTGCCTAAAAAAGTCAATCGCTCGCTCATCCACGGTCGTCCTGCTGGTTTGTCGCACCCAGGTCGCGGCCAGATTAAGCAGCAGGGGGTGGCCCTCGGCCAGCCCAATCAGCTCGGCAAATCGGTTTCCCGCTAGTCCTTCCCGCTGCAAAAAGGTTGTGCCCTCCGCCAGCGACAGCCCACCCAGTTC
The DNA here is from genome assembly GCA_049646445.1 of Nodosilinea sp. GTDB lineage: Bacteria > Cyanobacteriota > Cyanobacteriia > Phormidesmidales > Phormidesmidaceae > Nodosilinea. The sequence continues at coordinate 17,931 of JBARVV010000013.1, forward strand.
CAGTGGGGCTGCCGTGACCCCATCTGGTCGCGTAGTCACTAACATGCGGCTGCGCTGCCCCTGGGCGGCCCAGGTTTGCAAAAACTGCTCAAACCAGTGCCAGTCGGTGGTCTGCCGCAGCGATTCCAAATTGTCCATCACCACCAGGGTCTTTACCGGGCGGTTCTGGTCGTTGAGCCGATAGGTCAGCTCCCGCAGCAGCAGGTCTTCTTTGGCGTTGGGGTCTTTTTGAGGAAAGCCAATTTCTTGCAGTACCCAGCGAGCAAAGCGATCAAAGCCGTAGGCTTGCCACAGCTCTCGCCGAAAGTTGACCCACAGCCGTTTGTCAAAGTCTGTTGCCAGCTCGGCATAGCCCCAGGCCGCCAGCCACGACTTGCCAAAGCCGCCTACCGCCACGATTTCTGTTACTGGGTCACGGGAGATGCGATCGCGCAATTCGCTCTGTACTGCCTCTCGGCTCACCCAGGTTGCCGCAAAATTGGGTGGCGACTCCCCCACCCCGGCCACAATAATTTCCTGCGGGCCAGTGGACAAGTTCATCGCAACCGAGACATCTCCCACGGAGATATCTCCGCCTGCCTTCAGATTCTTAAGAACGTCCTGAGATTGGTCGGGGGTTACCATCGACTTTTCTTACTGCTTAGCCGACACATTACCCAGATCTACATCCTCAGTGGCTTCTAAATCGGCAGCCACCCGCTGTTGAACCGCTGATCCGGCCTCTGCCTCTGCCGTCACATCCTGGGCGCGAATGTTGCGCGCCTTCACGCCCACCAAAACGTCCTGCACTCGCACAGGTGCCTCAGCCTGAATTTGTTTGACGAGCTGCTCTAGCTCGACTCGAAAGCCGTCATCCTCAAACAGCTCCCCATCCAGCACCCGCACCAGGTTAGCCTGGGCCTCTTCCGCCTGTCCCCGGTTGGCCTCAAGTTGGGCGATGGCTGCCTCGGCTTTCTTTCGTCCCTTAAACCGGGCGGCCATGGTCTCCCAGAGCTGATTCACCAGCTTCTTCCCGGCCTCACCTGCTGCGCCCTCGGTAAATTTTGTGACCGCTAATCCCACAATCACCGCTGCTGTAATCGTCACTGGATCTGTCATCAATTCAACCTTGTAGGACTTAAAAATTTTCTAGAGTTCTTTTTATTCCCCCCTTTCTAACAGATTTTTTGCTGCAACACCCGTAGGATGCATAATGCTAGGCGAGGCCAAAGTACAGTAATGCATTCTAGTAGAGAGGCTTCTGCATTAAGCCCAATCTTCACCATTCCCCGACGAGGGTGGTAAATAGTCCGGCATACCCGGTTCCGAAAACGCGTCCTGGTAAATGCGGGCGGGTTCGACCCAAACCTGGGTGCGTAGGGGGCCGTAGCGCTGGCGCAGCAAGGCGTCGATCTGCTCGCCGATCGTCTCTGCCGACTCGACAAATTCAGGGTGCAGCACCAGGTGAATTTCGATCCAGACCTGGCGACCGACCATGCCCCGCGATCGAATTCGGGTGCAGCGGGTGACGCCTTCTACCTGGGTGGCAAGGTGGGAAATGGCTTCGGGGGCGATCGCGGTCGGGCGCAGCAGCATCGGCAGTTGTTCATTTAGCACGCGCCACAGGCTGCGGGCCACCAGGGGCAGCAGCACCAGGGCAAAGGCCGGGTCGAGCCAGCGCTGGTTTTGCCAGATCGCCAGCAGCACCCCCACCATGACAATGCTCAACCAGGCATCGGCCAAAAAGTGTTTGGTATTTAGCTTTAGGGCCTGGCTGCTGAGGCTGCGGGCCTGGTAACTGGCGTAGATGCCCAGGGCTACGTTGAGAATGACCATGGCGGCCGTAAACCGCAGTACCCGAGGGTCGATCGCGACCGGAAACGGGGTCTCGCCCCCTGTAAGAGCGCTGAATAGTTGCCCCAGGGCAATGAACAGCAGGCTGACCCCGGTAAAGCCCAAAAAGGCGCACAGCACTAGGGTGCCCGCTACCTCGGCCCGCCCGTGGCCCCACACCTCGCGGCCCATCTGGCGCTGCGGCGACGTAACGGCGACCAGGCTGAGTACGGTACTAAAGCCGTCTACCAGAGTGTGCAGCGACTCCGCCAGCAGGGTCAGCGACTGGTTGGCCCATCCCCCAATCGCCTCCACAGCCAGCAGCAGCAGGGTAGCCCACAGGGTCGTTAGCAGCAGGCGATAGCTAATGCGGCGTTGATACTCGCCCTCGTTCATGGGCCGTTAGGGTTCCACCGGGCTCAAGGTCTGGGCTCAATGGTACTGCACAGGACGATGCCGCAGGCAGTTACAGCAGACGCAGTTGCTGAGCAGTTTCTTCGAGGGCAAGGCTTTCAATAGCGTCGAGCGACAGATCAACGTCTTCTAGGGGCAGTTCAACATCGCTGTCGTCGGCCATCAGTACGGTGGCGGCGGTCATCATGCCCTCGGCAATGTCGCTCAGGTCGTCGCGGTTGGCCAGGTAGGCGGCCAGGGCGGTGCGGGGGTCGAGGCTGCTGTCGGTGCCTAGTTCTGGTAATCGGCTGCGGCTGGTTTGAGCCTTGATCTCGGGCTGCAGGCTGTAGGAGTGGGCGGCGGCCAGGGCGGTTTCTAGGCCGGTCTGGTCGATGTGATCGACCTGGTCGGGCCGCAGGGTGTAGAGGCAGCGCACCACGGCATCGGCAATATCGGCCTTGGCAATGGCTTGCTCTAGCCGGGTTTGGGGCACATCGGCCCCGGTTAAATCAACCTCTATGGTTTTGAACGGGCGCACAGGCAGGGGGCAAAATTCGGCCTGGGCCTGGCCTTTAGCGACCCGCACCAGCAGGTAGCCCTTGGCCTCGGTCTCTTCGCTAAAATCGACCCGCTCGATGCTGCCGGGGTAGATCATCAGCGGCTGCTCGCAGAGCACCTGATGGCGGTGGACGTGGCCCAGGGCAACGTAGTCGAAGCAGGGCCGGGCCAGCATAGCCATGGGAATGGTAAAGCCGCGCCCGGTGGCCAAAAACCGCTCGGCCCCGTAGCTGGCGGTGTCGACCATGGCGTGGGCCAAAAGAATGGCGGGCAGGTTGGGGTCGAGGCGGCGAATTTCACCCTCCAGGGCGACTCGCAGGCGATCTAGTAGCAGTTCGTTCACCTGGGTCATCGATAGACCCTCGGTTTCAGGTCGGGTGAGCAGGGTCGATTTGGTCAGCCAGGGCAGGGTGATCACCTGCACCGGGCCGCTGCGGGTGTCGATGCGGTGGGTTTCGAGGCGATCGCCCACCACGATATTCGGCACGCCCAGCGTTCTATAGATCGAAAGACTGGCTCCCCCCAACCCCTGGGCATGTTGGTCGTGGTTGCCCACCAGCAGCACGGCAGGAATGCCCACCGCTGACAGCCGACAAAATTGGCTGGCCAGAGCCTGCTGCACTAGGGGCGGCGGGGTGGCATCGGGAAAGGCATCGCCGCCAAACAGCACCAGATCGACCGACTCAGCTAGGGCTCGATCGATGCAGCGGGTGAGGGCGGCAATGAAGTCTTCCAGGCGGGTGTTGAGGCCGGTTTCAGGGTTGATCCGACCGTGGGCAAACCCGCTGCCCATGTGGATGTCGGACAGGTGGAGGAGGGTGATCATGGTGCCATGATAGCGCCTAGTTCAAGCGATCTAGCCACCCAAAATAAATAGGCCCAGCATGGTGGCGCTGTTCCAGGCGCTGTGCAGCACCATAGGGGAGAGCAGGTTGCGCGATCGCGTATACACAAACCCCAGTATCGCCCCCAGCACGGTCAGCGGCAGCACCTCCGACAGACTCAGGTGGGCAGCGGCAAAAATAAATGCGCTGAGGGCGATCGCCCAGCCCGCCGACAGGTAGCGGGTTAGCGAGGGCAGCAAAAAGCCGCGAAACAAGACTTCTTCGAACAGGGGAGCCGCGATCGCCGCCGTTACAAAGAACACCAGCAGGGCTACACCATCCTGCTCTGCCAGCACCGTTTGCAGCAGCGGGTTACTGCCCCCCTGGCCCTGCCAAATTTTTTGGTTTATCAGGGCAACGCCCAGCATCAGCGGCAGGGCGACAAAATAGCCGCCCAGCCCCCACAGCAGCCCCGACCCCGAGGCTTTGATCCGAAACATATCTTTGGGGATGGGCCGGTAGGAACGAATGGACCACCACAGCACGCCCAACGACCCCGCCGCCATCAGCAGGTAATACACCAGCGAAAAAATCGCCTTGCCCCGACTGCTGAGTGCAGCCCCGCCTAGACCCAGGCCCCCCAGCACCAGGGGCAGCAAAATTTGACCTACAAAGAAAAACCCGGCGATTAAGACCTGCCAAATAGTTTCGGCTGTCCAGGGCACCTCCCAGCCGCGTCCGGCATTGTGTTGCAGCACCGACTGGCTGCCCCGCAGCACCCGCTGCGCCGCCACCCAGATCAGTAGCCCGATGCCAATGACTGCCCCCAGGGCAGGCACCGTGCTCAGCAAAACCAGCTTGACCAATTGGCTCTCGGCGGCAGCCTGCTCCTGGGCCTGCAGCTGAGCGAGACGGTCAGCGCTAGAACTATCGCCCGCCTGGGCCTGAATCTCGTAGACCTGCTCAAGGGCGCGGTACTCAAACCAGCCATCTAGCGACTCTTGCAGCCACACATCATCCCCTGGAGCGGTCTGGTTGTCTTGCCACAGCCGCATCAGGGTGTCAGCGGTGCGCAGGGCTGGGGCCGTCGCGGCCTCGCTGTCGCGCACCTGCTGCCAGCGATCGATCGCGGCCTCGGGCTTACCCTGGTAGGCCTCCATCAAACCCAGACGAATATCCAGCCGATTGATCAGTAGCTCCTGCTGGTTGAGGGCATTTTGAAGTCGCCGGGCCAGGGGCTTACCTGCGTTGGCTTCGTCGGCGAGGGAACTGTTGGAGGGCTCAGCTGCTTCGACCCTGAGCGATCGCCTCTCGGCCATGCCTTCAGCGGCCTGTTGACGCACCTCTTCGTACTGTTTTTGGGCGGTGGCAACGGGGTCTTGGCCCAGTAGCCCCTCGCGCAGCATGGGCCACTGGTCGGTGGGCAGACCCTCCCCATCCCAGGCGCTGCTCTCTAGCAGCAGGTCAGTTTGGTACAGCTGCAGCCGACTGGCCACCTGGGGCTCTTTCCAGCTGCTTAGCAGCGATTGCACCACCACTAGCCCCACCAGGGCCGTCAAAATAATTAAGATCAGGCGTTTGATAGACAGCCAGGGCCGGGTCGAGTCGGGTTCAGGGGTCATGGGAAGGTGATAAAAGGTCAGCAGCGAAAGGCAGGCAGGCAAAGGGCCATGTCTCCTAATTATTCCACTGGATTTGATTCCCAGCCGCCGTTCACGGCCGGGGAGTGAGGGCTAATGCTGTTTTACCAGCCCTGTTTTCACCAACCCCAACCACCCCAGCAGCAACGCCGAGGCAATTAAGGCCGGCCATCGAATCGCAGCAATCTCGCTCTGCCGCTGGGCGATCGCCACCAAGGCCCAGACAAATACGAGCGTGAAGGCCATATCTCCCCGCTCGTAAATCACCACAGCTGCCACTAGGGCCGCCACCCCAATCATCACCATTGTCCAGGTAACCGGCGCAAGGCCCCAGCCGCCCCAATCCGATGCGTAGAGGGCCGATGCGATATTGACAATGGTGGCCACCGCTATCCAGCCCAGGTATAGGCTAAAGGGAATATGCGCCATCCAGCGTCGCCGCCGAGACACCCGCCCACGACCAATATTGAGGGTTAGATAACTACCGATCAAGGCCGCTAGCAGCACCAGCATGGCCACCACCGACCAGCCAAACTGCTGCACCGTAAACAGCAGAATCCAGATTGTCTGGGCGATGCTAGCCACAATCAACAGCATATTTACTCGCTGAATGTCTGGGTCTCGCCGCCGCTCAGCGTGAAACTGGTAGAAGCCGTAGGCAAATATTCCGATATAAATGATGCCCCAGATCGCAAAAGCGTAGTTGGCCGGCGTAATTCGTACCCCAGCCAGTACCGTATTGGCGATCTCGCCGACGTTCTGCCCACCGGGGGGAAACCGGTTAAACAGCGTGTTAAACACCACCGCAGCCACAATGGCGATCGCGGTGGCGATCGACAAACCCAGGCCAGAACCAGAACGGTGATTGGACGTATCCATAGGGCAGCATGATAGGCGTAGTCCTATCCTCCCCTGCCTGGGGCCAAAGCGCTACTGCCCATAGTCATAGCCTTTCCTAGGCTTCATCCTCATCGAGAACGTCATCCACAGCCTTATCCGGGTCTTCGACGGCGACCGGTGCTCCATTGATAACCAGTTTCTCGCGGACCTGGGCTTCGACCTTGGCGGCAAAGGCGGCATCTTCGATCAGGCGCTGCACGGTATTGTCGCGGCCCTGGCCAATGTTGTCGCCCTCATAGCTGTACCAGGCCCCTCGGCGGGTAATGACCTCTGTTTGCTCGGCCAAGTCAACCAGGCAGCCCATGGTCGAAATGCCCTGGCCAAAGAGAATGTCGAACTCGGCAATGCGGAAGGGCGGGGCCACTTTATTTTTTGCCACCTTGACCTTGGCCCGAATGCCGTACTCTTCGGTGCCTTTTTTGAGCGTTTGAATGCGGCGAATATCGAGCCGCACCGAGGCATAGAACTTGAGCGCATTACCGCCAGTGGTCACCTCCGGGTTGCCGTAGGAGATACCAATTTTTTGCCGCAGCTGGTTGAGAAAAATAACCGTGCAGTGCGACTTGCCGATACTGCCGGTAATTTTTCGCAGCGCCTGACTCATTAACCGGGCCTGAAGCCCTACGTGGGTATCACCCATTTCGCCTTCAATTTCGGCGCGGGGCACCAGGGCCGCCACCGAATCAATCACCACCACATCGACCGCCGCCGATCGCACCAGCTGATCGACGATTTCCAGGCCCATTTCGCCCGTGTCGGGCTGCGACACCAGCAATTCGTCAATATTGACTCCCAAAGCCTTGGCGTAGACCGGGTCGAGGGCGTGTTCGGCATCGACAAAGGCGGCGACTCCGCCTGCCTTTTGCACCTCCGCCAGCGCGTGGAGGGCCACAGTGGTTTTTCCCGAGCTTTCGGGGCCGTAGATTTCGATCACGCGCCCCTTGGGCAAGCCACCTCCCAAAGCGAGATCCAGGGTTAAAGCCCCAGTGGGAATCGTTTCGACCGTCATGCGGCTGGCTTCTCCCAGGCGCATGATCGCCCCTTTGCCAAAGTTGCGCTCAATCTGGTTGAGCACCAGGGAAAGCGCCTTTTGCTTTTCGGTAACGTCGCTGCGTTTAGATGCCATAGCTGCCTGGGTCTAGGTGAATGTCTTGGGTGATAAGGGTGCGCAGGGTTGCGGGTAAATTCGCCGAATAAATCTGGTCAGGGAGAGTGGCATGAGCAACAGCCGGAAGGATGCCCTTAGTAAACCCCACCTCAGTCTAGAAATGTACTCACCCCTGAGGAAAACTGGTCGGGAAACAGCAGCCAAACGTCCTTCCCATTGGCGGGCCTTCGATATTGGCTGACGGCACATTGCCTTGGTGAGATCATTATAGTACGCTTGAACCAAATTGAGTAGTCTTTGAGGAATAGGGTACCGGCAGGTTTTGGTGCTCTGCCGGGTCAGCTAAGCGAGTTTGGCGCGGGCTTGGGCTGGCCGCAGTCAGGTACAGACCGAGTTAGGTACAGGTTGAGTCCCAGGGCTGAAGGAGGAATCCCGATGGATACAGATCGTTTAATTCACGTTGCGGTTTTCCCAGGCTGGGTGGCGGGGGTAACCTACCACCAGGGCCTAGGGTACCGCTGCTGGGTAATCAACTCAGAGATGGCCGTGCTCAACGATGGTGAAATCTATGCCAGCAGTGAGGAGGCGATCGCAGCCGGTCGTCTGTTTATTCACCACTCCACAGGGGCCGAGCCAGACCGGGGCAGTGGGGGATAATTGGTGGCGTTCACCTAGCTTGGCCAGAGTCACCCCGATGGAATACGTTCTCGCCCAGGTGGGGATAGCCGTTTTCGCCATGTCCGGCGTGCTGTCTGCGACCCGCCAGCGCCTCGATATTTTTAGCATTGTGGTGGTGGGGTTGCTCACCGCCGTTGGCGGCGGCACCCTGCGGGACATGATTTTAGATGTGCCCGTATTTTGGCTGGTAGACCTGACCACCTTTTGGGTGGCGATGGCGGCCTCATTCACCACGTTTGTTGGCATTCGCTTCATTCTCAAGCTGCCGCTGCGCCTGCTGTCTTACCTAGATGCCATGGGTGTGGCGCTGTTTTCGGTGCAGGCGATCGATCAAACCCTGGCCCTGGGCTACCCCGCTACGGTGGCGGTGCTCATGGGCCTGATGACCAGCATTGCCGGGGGCATTATTCGCGACGTGGTGACCAATCGACCCACGCTGCTGCTGTCGCGCGAGTTCTACGCCACGCCGATTTTGCTGGGCGGCATACTCTACGTGCTGCTGATTCAGCTGGTGTCTTCTCCCGTAATTCGTTTGATTGCGATGGGGGCGATCTTTGCCATGCGGGCGATCGCCATTCGCTGGCGACTCTGCTTGCCGTTGAAGCTCACCCTCAAAATTGATCTAGAGCAGGAGAAGATCCAATAACGCTCAGTCAAAGCACCCTAAGAACCTATTCGAAAAGTCACCCAAAGCGCTACCAATGGTATTTTGACGCTCCGGCTCCCCGGCGGGTGGTGGTGCTGAGCTTTGCTGAGCATGATCCGGCCTACGAGAGAGCGATCGCCCCAGTCCTGAGCCATAATGGGGCCAGCTTTAGGCCGATTTGTTGAATGTCCAACCTCCCTCACCGCGCTAATTCCCTGGCCTGGCAGTTTCGTCAGGGGTGGCAAAACCTGGGGGAATGGTTTGAGTACCAGTTTTCTCGGGTTGATGTAGATACGCCAGAACTGCCCCGCTGGCCCTGGCTAGAACCCCTGGTACGGGGGCTATTTTGGTTCACGATCGCATCTCTAGCCCTTTGGGTTGGCTGGCTGGTATACCAGGGCATTACCGCCTACCTGAACCAGCGCCAGCTCAGAGAAACAGGTGTAAGGCAGAAAACCGCCCCCTCAGAAGCCGCCCTCAAGCAGGCGGCATTCTGGTGGCGCGAGGCCCAGCGTCTGGCCCAGCAGGGTGACTACACCGCCGCCTGCAAGGCGCTCTATATGGCCGGTTTGGCGCGGCTCAACGATACTGAAACCGTACTCTACCGACCCAGCCGCACCGATGGCGAATATCTAGACTGTATGGCCACTCACCCCAGCCGCCCCTACGAGCTGCTGATTCGCACCCACGAGCGCATTACCTTTGGCGAGGCCCTGGCCACGGAGGAAACCTACCAGCGCTGCCGCCGCGCCTATCAGGAGATCGCCCAGTCGTGACGCGATCGCTGCCCTTCAACCGCCGCACCCTCACGTTGGGACTACTAGCCCTGGCCCTGCTACTGGGCCTGATGCTATTTAGCTCTCCAGCCACCAGCCGCCTGGAGAGCGGCTCGACCTGGCACCGTGGCCCAGCGGGCTATAGCGCCTGGTACGAGTCATTAGAGCAGCAAGACATTGCGGTGCAGCGGTGGCAGCGCCCGGTGGAGGCCCTGCTCGAACAGCTGGGCGAGGTAGAAGATGCCACCGTTACCCTAATTCAAAGCCCTTCGATTAGCTCAGAAATCCTGGTAGCCGTGCTGCCTGGGTTTATCGACGAGGCAGAGCTGCCCGCTCTGCTGCCCTGGATGCCCGATTGGATCGAGGCAGGTCATCGGCTGGTGATCTTGGGCGTCAAGACTCCAGCAACGGCGGCCCCTTTTTCGCAAACCCTATCGAGCCAGGTTGGCCCGGTGCAAGTCGGCACCCGCCGTCGCTACAAGGCTGGGCCAAGGCTGGGCGTTGAGCTAGCCGATGAGTATGGCGCGGTAGTTTGGCAAGAGTCGTTGGGGCCGGGGCTGGTGACGATGGTGGCAACGCCCCACTTGGGAGCCAATGCTTACCTGAACCAGCCCGGTAATTTTGCGCTGTTGACCGAGCTGGTGACGGGTGAGGGCGATCGCGTCTGGGTTGATGAGTACCTGCACGGGTACAGGGATGAGGCTGCGATCGCGGCGGAAATCGGTGGCGACAGCTGGCTCAGCTACATGGCCCGCACGCCCTTGGTAATCCTCGCGGCCCAGGCGCTGGTCGTCACCCTGATCGCGCTGCTGGCCTTCAACCGCAGACTGGGGCAGCGCCTCACCCTGCCAACGCCCAGAGTAGACAACAGCCGGGCCTACATCCAGGCTCTAGCTGGGGTGCTGCACAAGGCGGGCAGCTACGACTTTGTGGTGCAAACCCTGAGCCAGGCCGAGCGCCTAACGCTGCAAAAATCCCTCGGCTTCGGCGATACTCCCCTCCCCATAGAGCAGCTCCAAGCCGCGTGGGCGCAGCAAAATAGCGGCTCCGTCCCCGATCTGCCCCCCATCCTCAATCCCCCGGTGCCCAAGGGCGAAAGCCAGCTACGTGACTGGCTCAAGCGGGTACAATCCAGCAATTCTCATTATGGAAATTCAACTGGTATCGGAAGGGATATCTAGCTCCAACCCTTGAAGCATGAAAGTAAGCAGGTGGTCCCAACTATCGAAATACAGATACCGGGTTAAGGCCCGCAAATC